>NZ_JBFTRO010000003.1:0-569417 GCF_056399565.1 Bacillus sp. 01N42_2
CGTTTGCCGTCTTCATAACGGATTTCCGCTTGTTCAGGATGCACCCGGTTTTCTTTCAGTTTGGCAAAAAGCGATGATGCTGGCTCGTCCGGATCGGCTTGGATGACTTGGCCGTACAGCTTCGGATGTTCAAGGTGAGCCGTTTTCAGAAAAGCGGCCAGCCCCGCCAATACATTGTCTTCCCCCCTGTCGGGGACAAGAAGCTGGATCAGCGTTTTTTTCTTCTGTTTTTCTTTGATAAGACGGGTGACGATCGCTGACAGCTCCGCCGCGCAGGCGTCATAACGGTCTTCAAGCGGACCTTCGCCGTCAGCCGCACATACGGCGCCGTTTATGTCCTCAGCATTCATTCCGCCATACAGCGTCACGTATCTGAAAGACTCTTCTTGTCCGCCTTCACCCGGCGGTGATTCCTGCCACTTTGGCTGAAGCAAGAGCGGTTTTCCCTCCGTTTCCTCTTCCAGAAAACGGGCGGTGAGCCCCGTCAATCGGACACATACCTCGCCGTTTTCATCACACAGCTCAAGATGATAGGCGCCGTCCGCTGAGGAGAGCACCGCCCACATCGTCTCCCGGCACGCAGAAAACACCTGCATATCCTGGAGGGCAAACGGCAGAAACGGCCGTCCGGACGCGGAACCGTCTGAGAGCACGAGACCGATAGAAGCCTGAAGGGCGGCGTCCAGCATGCTCGGATGCAGAATGAACAGCTCCTTTTCTTCACGGGCGGACGGCGGAAGAGTGAGCTTTGCGAGCACTTCTCCGCTCCCGGCATAGACGGCGTCAAGCGCCTGATGAGACGGTCCGTAGGAAATGCCGAGGCTGTCGAATGCTTCATAGCACTCAGCCTTTGACATACGCCGGCCGCCGCAGCGCGCCTGAACCGCTTCCACATTGAGTACAGGAGCACGCTCCGTCTCTTCGAGCACGGCCTTTCCCTGGAAAAAGACAAGCGGCTCTTCTCCTTCGGCATACGCTTCAAAAGCGATGTCTCCGTTTTCTTCCGGCTGAAGCTTTACATGAAGCGTCACGCCTTCAGAAAGCGCCGTCACCGGACGGAGCCAAACGATCTGTTTGAGCCGGACACCCGCTTTCCCGCCCGGCAAGCCCTCAGCGGCAAGTGTAACGGCGGCCCGGGCCATTTCTAAAGCAGCCGCGCCCGGAAGCACCGGTTTTCCATTGACGATGTGATCGGCAAAAAACGGTTCACGCCCTGAAAAAACAGAAGTAAAGCGCTGGGCGGTAAAGGTCGATGTATTCGCGTGGAGCAGCGGGTGAAGTCTGGCTGCTTTCTCACTTTCCGCTGAGCCTGTTTTGTCAAGTGACACATCAGCTTTTGTGACCCAATATCGGTCTTTGGCAAAAGGATAAGCCGGGAGACTGATGCGGCCCGGGTTGCGCTGATAAAGAGCTGACCAATCGACGTCAAGTCCTTTAACCCAAAGGTCAAGCAGCTTTCCGTATTTCCCTTTTTTCAGCCAGGCATTTATGGTAAGCGCCATATCTTCATCAGAAGTGAGCGAAGCCGCCAATGAATGATGTTTGGCAGTTCTGCCCCGCCAGATATGAGCATGTTCGATATTATGATCGTTTGAGAAACTCATAAGCTTCATTTTCAGTTCTTCTATCGACTCGGCCGTAAATGCAAGCCGCTCAGCCATCGGTTCTCTTCCTGCCTGAAGCGTATAAGCGATCTTGGTCAAATCTCCGTCAGAACGTTTTTTTCTTATGACATCATCCAGAAGCTGGCGGGCGCGCTCTGTCAATTGCTGCTCATTTCGCGCTGATAAAATAATAACAGCCGGTTTTTGCGGAGAAACAGACGCGTTTTCCATTGGTTTCAAGCTGTCAGACGGCACATATTCCTGAATGATGACATGTGCGTTTGAACCTCCTGCTCCAAACGAGGAAATGCCGGCAATTCTCGGGTATTCCTTCATTTCACCCGTGATATTCAAGACAGGTCGTTTCCATTCCGTTTCTTTTTGCTGTACGAAAAACGGAGTGTGCTCAAACTCAATATTCGGATTCAATTCCGCCGCATGCAATGAAGGGGCAATCTTCTTATGTTTCAATTGCAAAAGCAGTTTGGTGATCCCCGCAATCCCGGCAGCGCTTTCTAAATGTCCGATATTTGATTTAATTGAACCGATGGAACAAAACTGCCTGTCTTCTGTTGTCAGGCGAAAAGCTTTTGTTAACCCGTCGATTTCAATCGGATCACCGAGCGCAGTGCCCGTTCCGTGGGCCTCCAAGTAACTGACCGTTCTCGGGTGAATGTCTGTCCGTTTCAACGTCTCTGCGATCAGATCAAACTGCGCTTTCGGATTCGGCACCATATAAGCGTTTGTCCTGCCTGCTGCGTTCAGCATGCTTCCTTTGATAACGCCGTAAATATGATCGCCGTCTTTCTCCGCTTGAGCAAGCGGCTTTAACACAATCGCCCCTACTCCTTCACCGTCAACAAAACCGTCCGCACTGTCTCCGAAAGATTTGCATTTATCACCGGGAGACAGCATTGAAAAAGCGGACAGCCGCTCATAGTGGGCCGGATCAACGATAAGATTGACTCCGCCGGCAATCGCTGTTTCACTCATTCCGCTCCGCAGGCTTTCTGCAGCGAGATGAACAGCTGTTAAAGAAGAAGAGCATGCTGTATCCACAGCCATACTCGGCCCTTGAAAATTGAACAAAAACGATACTCTGTTTGCGATAGACCAGTCGCTGGGAACTGTCGGGTAATTGCTGTTCATCACACCGACAAAGACTCCGATTTTCCGGCTGTCACAAAGCGCGGCCGGGGTGTACCCCGCATCTTCAATGCTTGAATAAGCAGTCTGCAGAAACAACCTTTCCTGCGGATCCATCCTTTCAGCTTCCGCGGGAGATATACGGAAAAACAGCGGATCAAATTTATCAATGTCATCGAGGAAACCGCCCCATTTCGAATAAATGGACCCCCATTTTCCGCGTTCCTCGTTATAAAACGTTTTCCAGTCCCAGCGATCTTTCGGCACTTCAGTAATAGAATGCCTGCCGGTTTTTACATTTTCCCACAGCTCATCAACGTGATCGGCGCCCGGATACCGGCCTGACAGACCGATGACAGCGATATCCTGGATATAGGGATCTCCGTTTGTCCTGCTGCCTTCCTCGTTTTGAGGAATCTTGTTTTGTTTTACATTCAGGTTATCTGTGTGATCAGACAGCTGCTCCTCACGCACACCCATCGCTTTCATAAATGCTCCCCGCTGAGAAAGAAGCAGGTAATCCGCGATTTCTTCTATCGTCTGATATTCAAAAAAGAGGGTGCTGGTCATTTGGTCAAACACGTTACGAAAAGCATTTGTGAGCCTGACGACCAGAATAGAATCCAAACCGTATGCGGTTAAGGAAACCGACGCATCCATTCTCCCGCTCGGAATCTTCAGCGTTTTTCCTATTAATTCCGTCAGATATGTGATGCCCCGTTCTCTTACGTTTGGAATCGGCGCGGCGCTTTCTGCGGGAGCCTGCACCCGTCCGGCGTTTTCGAGATGAGCCCGTCCATTCCCGAATTGCCGCTCGAGCGCTTCTTTACGGGAAGACAGAAAGTAATCAGCAAGCTCATCAATGGTTTGATATTCAAAAAACAAAGTGCTGCTGACAGAACCGAAGACGTCTTTTAACGCGTTGGTCAGTCTGACGACCAGTATGGAATCCAATCCGTATGCGGTTAAAGGTTCATGGGATAAAAGGCGATGCGCCGGCACTTTAAGCGCTTCACCGATTAACTTCTTCATCAGTTCAACGCTTTTTTCTCTCAAGCTGAAATGCAAGGTATTATCCGAAAGACCATCTGCGTCATACGGACGGCGCTCCGGTTTTTCTTCTGATGCCTGCGGGAGGGCAAGCCTGACTATTCCGTCACTTTCAGCCGCTATAATCTGCTGGCCTAAGTCGTGTGCGGCTTCAGCCGGAAACAGAGGATGGACGAATCCTTCAAGCGAAAGCGCTTCCGCCCAGCCGGCCGGCTCAACCCCCGGACAGCCCGGAATCCGTAAATCATGATCCTCATACAGCCACCAGCCTTCAAGAAGGCCGAACGTCACATGGTTGAATATGGTACGGCTGTTGATCTCATTTATAAACAGCTGGCCGTTTTTTTGCAGCATTGCTTTCGCATGGCGCAGCGCAGAGCGTATATTTTTTGTCGCATGAAGCACATTGGTCGCGATCACTGCGTCATACGTGCCGATGTCCGGCGCTTCTGTTGATACCGGCTCCTCAGCGTTGAATATTTTATAAGTGACATAAGGATATTCCGGACCGAATATGTCTTCTGCATGTAAAAGAAATGCTTTAGAAATATCCGTGAAACAATATTCGGCAATATGCGCTTCATACGGTTTCAATTTTCTCATGACCGCGGCGCTCGTCCCGCCCGTTCCGGCCCCGATTTCTAAAATGCGGATTTTCGCCTGCGGGTCTTTTTCCAGACGTTCCCGCAGCACTGCAATCAATGTGTCAGCAAGCTTGTCATTGAAAAAATCAGAAATGATATTATTGCGGTAAATGCCTTCCACAAGACGGAAGGAGGAGTCAGGGAACATCACTTCCGTTGCCGGAAGCTTACCGGTTAAAATGTCTGGAAGCACACGCAATGTCTCTTCTGCCAATCTGACATGCGCCCTCATGTCTTTCTGGCGCAGCCAAGTCTCTTTTTTCCGCTCCCATTCCTCCCACATTTGCCCTAGATCCGTTTGCGCTAATTCAGTCAGGAAGACAAAGCTCTCTTTCAGCCATCTGCTGTATTGTTCCGTTATGCCGGCAGCTGATTGAAATAACGGCAAAGTCTCATCAAGCCTTGCGCCCATCTCATAAAGGGTTGATACAAGCATTTTTTCGATGAGGGACTCCATCTCTCTCATGCAGCTCATTACACTTGATGCTTTTAACCGCTCAGCTTCGTCATTCTGCATGATGTTAACTGCTAATTGTCCGAGTGCGGGAGGAATCTTTTCCGGATAAACCGTTACTTGTTCTTTCAGATCGTCTTTCATAAAAACCGGATCTGTCATTTTGATCAGCGCCAACTGGTCATGAGGTCCGGAAAGCAGGGTTTCCAGCGTTTTCATCGCTTCGGGCGCCTCAATAGAAGCGACGCCGTCCCGCTCCATCCGTTTCCGGTATTGTTCTGAAGCCACGACGCCGACACTTCCCCAAAAACCCCAATTGACAACTTTTACGGCATACGGCGCTTTTTGTGAGATCCGCTTAGCAAAAGCGTCTTTAAACGTGCACCCGGCGGCATAATTGCTCTGTCCCGGCGCTTTTTGAAACGACATCATCGAAGAGAAAAACAACAAGAAATCCAGCGGTTCCCCTTCAGCTACCCGGGCAATCTGCAAGCTGACATCAGTTTTTGCAGAAAGTGAAGCGCGGAACTGATCCTCTTCCATATTGGCAAAGCTTCTGTCTGATAACACGATGGCGGAATGAACGATTCCGAGGACCTGTCCATTTTCCTTCACAATGGTGTCATACGCCCGCTTGAGAGAATCATAATCCGCAGCATCCGCGCTGAAATATTGCGGTGCGGGACCTAAAGCCGCAAGTCTTTTCAGCTTTCTTTCAATCTGTGTATCTTTTTTCCGTCTCCCGATCCAGACAATTTTCGCCTGATAGGTCTGAATCATATATTCAGTCCATACTTCTCCTATTCCGCCTGCTCCGCCGATTATCACATAAACCCCGCCGTGCCGGTATAACGAAGGCTCATCTGCATGAGGCTGGCAGACGGCCAATTGCTGGCGGTGCCACTGACCTGCACGAAAGACCCACGGATTTCCCTCGGGGTCCGCCGGTAAAGAAAAGACATCGGGAAGATGCCGGTCTCCCCTTTGAGATTCCAAATCAAGAGGCCGGATGCTCCAATTGGTGTATTCTTTTGCGAGCGATCCCGCTAATCCGTGTATGCTTGCATGAAGCGGATTGACCTCATCATGTTCATGAATCGGCTGTGCTTGAAACGTGCAGATTGTCAATGATAGTGGTTCCGTGTCAAAATTCAGAAGCAGAAGCGCTTTTACCAGCCGGAAAAGCTGCATGACCCCGTGCTCCTGTCCGCCGGCCGTATCCGCATCATAAACGGATGGAATGGGATGATCCGGTGCCGCCCATATCATGTGTTGAAAAGAGCCTTGCGCTTTCAGTGTTTCAGCCATTTGTTCCGCGCTGTCCAAAGAAGTGATGTCCGGAAAACTGACATCGGAATACATCTCTTTCAAAGCCTGCTGAAAATCCGGCCCGGCCCCGATGACGATTATTTTTTCTTCACGCATGAAAGACATGCCGGTTTCCGGAATGGTGACGGTGTTCCAAACCGGTGTCATAAGCAATTCTGTTTCACGGCTTTTCTTCGGCGTGGCGCCGGCTTTTTGGTTAAACCCGGCGCTTTCCTGCACCTCTTTTATGATAAAATCTTTCACTGCCGCCAACAGCACGCCGCGCTCATCACAAATATGCAGATCAAATTGGTGAACGGAGGCCGCTTTTACCTCCGCATGCACAAATACGGTTTTCGCTAACGGTTCAAGCAGCTGTATTTCTCCGAAGGAAAACGGTACGATAAGCGCAGGCTCTTTTTGAAATTGCAGCACATGCGCCATTGCAGTTTGAACAGCGCCATCCATTAAGGACGGATGCAGGATGTACTGTTTAAAATCGGCTTCCAAGTGTGACGGGAGCGTTAATTTGGCCAGTGCTTTCCTTTCTGTATAAGAGAATTCGCGGATGACCTGAAAACTGTCCTTTTGCACGATTCCCGCCTTAGAGAACGAGTGATAGATGCCTTTCGGCTCCGTTCTCTGCGTAAATGGCGCCGGGAGCTGAAAGACCGGGGCCTCAAAAAGCGCTCCTTTTTCTTTACAAATCACTTCTCCTTGCGAAAAGAGGGTGCCGTCCGCTCCTTTTTCTTTAATGACATAGCTTATACGCTCTTTTTCTGCTTCAAACTCTATCATGACGGATGTTGGGTCTGTCCCTGTCACAATCGGCTCCATGTACCACACACTTTGAAGAGAGACGACCGGGCGTTCTCCCCACAATCCCGCGCCGTATGCCGCCATTTCCAGATGACAGACTCCGGGAAGCACATATTTTTCGTTCACTAAATGATCTTTAAAGAAATATTCATCCTTGGAAAATATCTTTTGAAACGTCCCTTTCCGGGCGGATGAAACATTCTCATCAAGCAGAGGATGCAGCGCTTCACGACTTTTGGTATTTTGAGGCTTTTTTGTATACCGCTTTTTTTGATCGGTCAGCCAGGACGTTTCCTTTAAAAACGGATACGTAGGAAGCGGAACTTTCTGATACGGCGTTTCCGGCTTTTTGCAATCTTGAAAGCCTTTCACCCACAGCGCGGCAAATTTCTCAGGATCTGAAACGGATTGGCCTGAAACGTCCGGCCGCCCAGGTGACGCTTTTCCGAAGTAAATATGCCTTCCGTCTCTGTGACCGCTTACAAATCCGTTCAATCGCTGTTTCAGCTCTGAAAGGGATGATGCAATGACAGCAAGCCGGAAGGAGAAAGGCTCTCTGCCTGACAATAGGGTGGCAGCGATATTTTCCAGGCTGTATCCGCCGGCAGAAGGCGGGTTTTCCAATCGGGTAAGAAAAGAGCTTAATTTCCCGGCATATTCTTTCAGCTGCTGTTCGGAATGTGCGCTTAGTACGACCGCATGCGGTTTTTGCTCAGTATTCCCGTCCGCTTGCCGTTTTGGCTGATAAGCACCTACGATCAGATGAGCATTAGAGCCTCCTGCGCCGAATGAACTGATTGCGGCGATTCTCGGTTTATCTCCTTCAGCCGGCCACGGCCGGTTGTTTCGGACGACATAAAATGGCGAATCAGAAAAAGAAATCTTGCGGTTCAGTTCCTCGGCGTGCAGACTGGCGGGAAGCGTTTCATGTTTCATGCTTAAAAGCACCTTGATTAAACCGGCGATCCCTGCAGCCGCTTCCAAATGTCCGATATTGGATTTCACCGAGCCGATTCCGCAGTCATTTTTCTCATCGGTCTGTTTCTCAAATGCCATAGACAGACCGCGTATCTCAATCGGATCGCCGAGTGCCGTGCCGGTACCGTGAGCTTCAATGTAGCTGATATCCGCCGGACTTACCGCGGCTCTGTTTATAGCGGATAAAATCAGGTCCCGGTGCGCTTCCGGATTCGGCACCGTATACCCGGTCGTTTTGCCGCCGTGATTAGTGGCGGACCCCTTAATGACACCGTAGATGTGGTCGTTGTCCGCAATCGCTTTTTTCAATGGTTTTAACAAAACGGCTCCCGCGCCTTCACCGGGCACGTAACCGTCTCCGCCTTCACCGAAGCTGCGGCATTTTCCTTCAGAAGACAGAAAATGCGATTGGCTTAAAAACATGTATTTTTGCGGGTGTAAGCTGAGGTTGACGCCTCCGGCAAGCGCCATTTCACAGTCGCCCGACATAATGGCCTGACAAGCCTGATGGATGGCGACAAGCGATGAAGAACACGCCGTATCAACAGCGATGCTCGGCCCATGGAGATCAAGAAAATAAGAAACCCGGTTCGGAATGCCCCAATATAAGGAGCCGGGGCCTTTATACTGATCTTTGAGGAAACCTTCTTCGTGTGCAATTAATGAATATTCATTCCAGGTCACTCCGGCGAATACACCGATTTGATCCGTCGGCCTCGCCGCCGGGTTCCCGTAACCGGCATCCTCCATCGCTTCCCAGCAGCACGTGACATACAATTTTTGCTGAGGGTCCATTAAATCAGCTTCCCACGGGGAAACAGAAAAAAACAGCGGGTCAAATCGATCCGGACGATCAATAAAACCTCCCCATTTACTGTATGACGCGTATTCTGCCGTTTTCTCTTCCGAGTAATAAGAGCTGTCCCATCTGTCCTCAGGGATTTCGGAGACACAATCTTTATTTTCCATTAAGTTGTTCCAAAAATCATGCTGGTTTTCCGCTTTCGGAAACATCCCGCTCATTCCGATAACCGCAATATCAGAACTCCTGTCCGTTCCCGGTTCAGGCACCTTTTCAGCCGCCTGTACAGGAAGCAATTCTTCTTCCAGCCGGCTTCCCGTATCAGGCTCCGTTTCTTTGAATTCAAGAACGCTTTCGGGATTTCGTTTCTGCGCACTTAAAAACTCACTCAATTTCTCAATGTTCGGATATTCAAACAGCAGCGTTTCAGAAAGGCCGGTAAATTCTTTATGCAATATGGTCATGATTTCTTCACTGATGAGAGACGTCACGCCAAGAGTAAAAAAAGCGGTTTTATCTTCTGCTTCGGTCACCTCGGCACCCAGCTTTTGCGCTATTACCGTTCTTAAAAATTCGTTAATACATTTCATGAGGATACCATCCCTTGTACAAAAGAATTTTTCTGTGCTTTAACAAGTTAATCCGCCGTCTATTGCCATTGTCTGTCCGGTCATAAAGGACGATTCAGGAGAAAGCAGGAAACGAACGAGTCCGGTCATATCGTCTGTTTCGCCTAAACGTCCCATCGGCGTCCTTCTGATAATCTGCGATTTTTGTTTTTCCGGCATATTTTTCGTCATATCGGTGTCCACAAAACCGGGCGCAAGTGAATTGACACGGATTCCTTTGGACCCGAGCTCCCTGGCCAGGCTTCGCGTCAAGCCGTCAAGAGCCGCTTTGGATGCGCTGTAGACAGAAGTGCCTTTAAATCCTCTTGAGCCGATAATGGAGCTTATGTTAACGATTGATCCGGAATTTTGTTTCAGCATGACCCGGGAAACGTTTCGGGTCAGCTTGATGACTGAACCGATATTCAGATTGAGGATGCGGTCAATGTCATCATCATTTGTCAGGGGCAGCAGCTGATCAAGGTTCAAACCGGCGTTATTGACCAAGCCGTCTATTCTGGAAAACTTGCGGTATACTTGAAGAACAAACTGTTTCATGGCGGCATCATCCGCCGCATCCGCCGCTTCCCAATAAAAACGGCCGCGGTACTTTTCACTCTCTCTCAATGTGTTAATAAAATCAGATTCACTGCGGCTGAAAGCGGCTACTTTGTAATCCTCATCCAAAAGCGCCTGAACAATCGCTTTTCCGAGCCCCCGGCTTCCTCCGCTGACGACCGCTACTTTTCCGTTATTCATATGTACCTCCTGTTTTACACGTTTCTTATTTTTTTAAATCGGTCATTAGACAGTTTCCGATCTGTAACAGAGATGATCTGCGGTATCTGATACGGCTGCAGCTTCTGTCTGCAATGAGCTACGGCCCGCTTTCTGAAAGATTTGATATCTTCCTCTTTTTCAAGTACGGCCTCTGCCGCGACAATCTCGCCCGTAATCGGATTTTTTCTGCCCGTTATGAGAACATCCCGGACATTCGGTATCTCCAGAAAAACGCTTTCCACCTCTGCCGGAAAAACTTTCTCTCCGCCCACATTAATAATTTCACTCTTTCTTCCGAGAATTCTTATATATTCGCCGTCTGTTTCCACCTGGTCACCGGTGTCGTACCATCCGTCTTCATCGAAAGGTGACGGTGCATTTAAATAGCCGAGCATCGCCGACTCAGAACGGACCCAAAGCGTGCCTCCGGTAATTTTGGTCTCTGTTCCGGCACCGCCTACTTTCATCCAAGTGGATTGGCTGTCTTTTGATTTCGTTGAGAATATACCCAGTTCAGTTAATCCGTATGTTTGTTTCAGCCGTACACCCGGAAACAGCCGGTGAATGCCGCGCAGCGTTGATAGGGGCATCGGTTCTGTGCCGTAAGTGATCAGCTGGAGTGAAGAGAGGTTATAGCCGGCATCCGCCTTGGACATCAGCAGCATGTTTAAAAAGGTCGGGGTGGCGGGGAGTACTTGGACAGCATGTTTGTCGACCGCCCGATAAACGGACTCCGGCGTTCTGCTGTCTGATGTGACGATTGTTCCCCCGTTAAACAGAATCGCAAACAGCGTATTAATGCCGCCTATATGATCCAATTTCAGAAAAATGAGTGTACGCAGCGGTTTTCTTTTCGCCGTTTTGTATTTTTCAAGCAGCCGGCCGGCGCTTAACACGGATGCTTTGCTTTTGCCGGAGGTTCCCGATGTGAAAATAATAATGCCTGACTCTCCTCTCTCTCGCAGGTCATCAAGCAGAGGGTGAGAGGCGCTTTTAGAACCTTCACGAAGCGTCCAGCTGTCATTTTCATTTATTTCAATGATTTGATTCACTTTCGCGTCTTCAAACATATCGAGATGCTTTTCCCTTGATTCATTGCTGAGAGGGACAACGATATTTCGGTTTAACAGAAGCGCCATCAGCAAAAAAATGGCGTTCGGGGAATAATCCCCGATAAGCGCCACACATTCTCCTTCACGTATTCCGTTTTGTTCAAGTTCTTTCTGAAAAAAGCTGATTCGTGTCAGCAAATCATCATACGTAAAAGTCTGCCCTTTAAAAATGAGAAACTCACTGTCTTGCGTTTCCCTAAGCTTATCAGTCACCCAGCTGATATCTCCCCCGCTTTCTGTTATCATGATTGAGCACTGTCCATATATTTTTGATAAATATCACAAATGCTGCCGACGGTTGTAATGCTGGAAATTGTTTCTCCTTGGGAAAAAGGATCTACTCCGGTTTCCATCTCCATCTGTGCGACTAATTGAGCGATATCCAGTGATGAGAAGCCCAGATCCTCTATGACTCTCACATCATCTCCCGCTTCGACGGCCCGATATGACTGCTGTTCTTGAATGTCCTGGATGATTTGAGCGATGATCTGCTTCATTTCCTTGGTTTGTTCCATTTGCTTTCAGCTCCATTCTTCATTTTATAAACTTCTGATGACCCGTTTATAATCCGGAATATGATCTTGTGAAGAGGTCGGCACCGCCAGCAGCTTATCCACCTTGGAAATGGCCAGCAATGTATGATTTCTTTTCATATAGACTTCAATCTGATAGCTGATTTTCGCCACTGAGATCATACCGAGGGAATCACCGTGAAAGTCGGGATCGCATTCTTCAATGTGTCCCGTCATATAAATATCAAGCTCTTCATCTGCAAAACAATTTCCGTAATAATACGTCTCTCTCTCAAGCAAAAATAAATGCCGCGCGATTGAAACCGGAAAACCCGGCTTCGACCGGCGCGTCATCCATTCAAATTCCGCCGCATCCATTATCTTGCTGAATTTCGCAAACACCATGGCATGCCCCGGCGCAGCATCCTGATCAACAGGAACCCGATATGAAACGGGGTCTGCTGTTTTGAGGTTGCCCGGCTTCATACCGAAAGCATCCGTTCTGATTTTCTTTGACCGCATCAGCGCGTAAGGCGGCTTGGCTAGCTTAGAAAGTTCCGCAATGCATTCAGCCTTAGGCGCTGAGACTTTGCGGGTCGAACCTTCTGTTTGTGTGACGTCGACGACAATTAAACTATTGGCTTTCATAGAAGGAAACCGCCCGCGGTCCCACTCGCTTTTATCAGTGCTGACCGCTCCTTTCGGCCCAAACAAATAATCAGATTCTAATATGGTTTCTCCAAACCGGGAGATATCGACTCCGACGGAAACCTCGTCCCATAATCGGTACTGATCAAGAGGCTTATCTGAAGGAACTTTGAGATGTGTCATAAAATAAGCCGGATACAAAATCAGCCCTTGGTGATCGGCCATCTGATCAGGCCGGAATCCCGTTCCGTCCGTTAAATGGTGACTGTGTGCGTTGCCGAATAACAGCAGCAGCGCGTACTCATTCAAATTCCCTAACCCGACATGGCTCATCGTTAATTCATGATTTTCAATCAGCATGGTAGTCCTCCGCAGAAAAAATGTAATGTCCGGTCATACTCAGCCTGTAATCGATACCAGCCTTTGCGCAAGAAGGCCGGCTGTTTCTTCCATTAGCTGTTTGCCGATCAGATCGACATGCCTGTTTCTCCAATTTTCAAGCGGGGTTCCTTTCACCCATTGATTAAATGCGCCGAGTGCAGGGCCGCAATGAATTTGGTAATCTATTTTACTTTCGCTTTTTCCTTCCAGAGCGAGCCTCGTCGTATGGGAAAAATACCATTTAAATACCATCGCCATTTTGTGTTTCGGATTCTGTTCGGCTTTGGCGATCTGTTCAGGAGATTTATCATGTTTCAACTGCTCATACACTTCTTCAAAACTGCGCTGGAAATACTTATCTTCAATTAATGTTTTCGTTTTTTCATCTATTTCATCTAAAGAATTGTATTGTCTGTACAAGTCAAAGAGTTTATTGGCTCTGGCCGGGAAAAACAGGCCTTTTTTCAGCACCTGCACCCTTGCTCCCGCTTCAAACATATCTCCCGCGGGAGCATATGACGTATCCTGCACGTTCGCTTCCTGAAGCAGATCTTTCACTGAATCGCTTGTCCCGGCTTCGACCGTGCATTGATTAATAGAACCGGTTCCGATAAATTCGGCGCCGAGCAGAAACGCGGCAGCAGCAGCTTCCGGAGTGCCGATGCCGCCGGCTGCGCCGATTCTTACTTTTTTCGCATAACCGTGCTTCTCCATCATGCGGTCTCTGAGTCTGATCATGGCAGGCATTAAAGTATACGGAATCCCTTGGTCGGTATGCCCTCCTGAATCCGCTTCAACGCAAATGTCATCAGCCATCGGAATTTCTTTTGCAAGCGCCGCTTCCCCGGCTGTCAGCCGATTGTCAGACACAAGTCTTTCCAGCATATGAGCCGGAGCCGGATTCAGAAAGGCCTCAGCGACTTCAGGCCGAGATACTTTCGCGATGATTCTGTTTTGAACTGACACCGATCCGTCATGATTCCTGCTTAATCCCTTTGCCCTGTATATAACGAGAGCGGGGGTTATGCCCATAAATGCCGATGCTTCAATAAGATGAATGCCGTTTTTCAAATATAAATCTATCATTCTGACTTCCTTGTCAGGTGACATCATATGATGAAGAAGGTTCATTCCGAATGTTTCCCCTTGCCGCAGTGCAGACCGGATGGTTCCGATGGCCTGTCCGATCCGTTCGATACTCAATCCGCCTGTTCCGTAAAAGCCCAGCATTCCCGCTTTTGCCGCTTTAATGACCATCTGTTCCGAAGCAATTCCCCTGTACATGGAGCCCGTCATGTAAGCATATTGGATGTTATGATCTTTTTTAAAATCTTCGTTCCCTAATCTCATTCCCGCCGTTTTTTGTGAATCAGCTGCCGCACTTGTAACATCAGCAATATCAGACTCTTCTTTCGGCATAGGTAATGGGACGGCATCTTTTTTAATCTGCCGCGTCAGTTTTGTCAGCACTTCCCCGGGCCCGACTTCTGTAATTTCATTATTTTCAAGTCCCATCAGACGGCGTATCGTGTCCGTCCACTTTACCTGATTGGTCATTTGCAAAGTCAGATTTGTTTTGATTTCATCATTCTTATAAGGTGCGGCATGAAGATTTGAGATCACCGGAAAACGAAGAGGCAAAAACGCCGTTTCTTCTAAATAATCCGCAAACTCTTTTTCAGCATCTTTCATATAGCGGGAATGGAAAGCGCCGCTCACATTTAAAGGAAGGTACATTCTCACGCCGGCTTTTTCAAAGACGGGGCGCGCTTTTTCAATGTCTTGTTTCGTTCCGGCGATCACAATTTGTAAAGGTGAATTATGGTTAGCGATATCAATGCCGGTCAGATGATAATCGGATAAAACATCTTTTACTTGTTCAGCCGTAAACCCCAAAACCGCCGCCATGCCTCCGGGAGCTGCCTTGCTCATGAGCTCCCCTCTTTTTTTCACAAGCTGCAAACCGGTCTTAAAATCAAAGCAGCCGGCCGCAAATAACGCATTATATTCTCCTAAACTGTGCCCTGCGGCGTAATCTGGCTCTCTGCCGGACTCTTTCATTTTCTTTAAATAACTGAGTGCACTCACCGTATATAACGCCGGCTGGGTAAATTGCGTTTTCCCCAGCTGGTGATTCGGATCCTCCAGGCACAATTCTTCTATAGAGTAGCCTAATATGTCATCAGC
The DNA here is from genome assembly GCF_056399565.1 of Bacillus sp. 01N42_2. NCBI lineage: Bacteria > Bacillati > Bacillota > Bacilli > Caryophanales > Bacillaceae > Bacillus > Bacillus sp. 01N42_2. Next base: position 15,034 of record NZ_JBFTRO010000003.1, read on the forward strand.
CTGACGTGTCAGATCTTGAAATTCATCAAACAGTCCGGCTCCCATTCCTTTAAATTGAGAACCCTGCCCCGGGAAAACAAACGTAAGCATCTTATCCCCATCCTTTCCGCATCGTCAATTTTGCACACCACATGTGGTTCTCAATACAAAAACGTCTCTTATCTCATATATTGACTGGTGTAAACACCGGCATAAAAATAAAAACACAAACGCGTTTGCGATTCAGCACAGGTTTAAAAATCGCAAACGCATTGTGTTTTCCTTTTCTAACATAATTTATATAAAAACATATTGCTTGTTTACTGAATGTTTCTCATGACAAGCTGCAGTGCCAATATGCCCGAAAACAGCCGTGACGGCACACTTCTCCCTTATCATGTATATGTAGATATATACACTACAATCATTTTTATAATCCCTATTTCCTCTTCAACGTGCCGAAACAGCGATTGAAATTTAATAGGTGCTTTACTTTAATTTAATAAATTTAACAAATAGTTGCTATTTAAAGAGAATAATATCAATTTATAGTTAATAATGTCAAGGGGTTTTTTCTTTATTTTCTGACATTTATTTCACAGTTTTATGTTCGGTGGATAAAATGTCAGATAATTCTCTGAACCCTTTTCATGTCAAAGAAAATTCATCGCTTCTCTGTCAATTGGGTCTATACTTATTTTTCATTTTCATATATTATGTAAAAAAAAGACGAAATAGAAAATTTTTTAATCATTTTAAATATTATCCATTAAATACTTTCTTTGTATAATAATTTCTTATTATTCTAAGGAGGATCAGTCATGAAATGGTACGCACTTTTTGTAGAGTCGGGAAAAGAAGAAGCAGTGCAAAAATTTCTGCGTCTGCAGTTTGATGAGCAGGCTCTCTACTCAATCATACCCAAGAAAAAAGTCACAGAACGAAAAGCCGGAATCAAATACGAGGCACTCAAAAAAATGTTTCCGGGATATGTGCTGTTTAAAACAAAGATGACAGAGCGGACATTTCATAAAATCAAAGAACTCCCCATTTCATGCAGAATCGTAAATAACGGCGCATATTATTCCAAAGAGCGTAAAACCTATTTCACGACAATTAATGATGAAGAAATCCTCCCTATTATCAGGCTGATCGGAGAAGGAGACACTGTAGATTATTCAAAAGTCTATATTGAAAATTCAAAAGTAACCGTTGCCTCAGGGCCTCTTAAAGGAATGGAAGGCATTATTAAAAAGATCGATAAAAGAAAAAGACGCGCCAAAATCTGCCTGTCTTTTATGGGACTGGACAAAATGGTCAACGTCGGAATTGAAGTGCTCTCCAAACCCTAGCATTTCAAAAAAAGCATCAACAGCATGTGCCGTTGATGCCCTTTTTATATAAACAGACGAAAGCCCGACATCAAAATAACCCCGCTCACCACCGTCACGGTCAGACTTTTTGTTTTCAAGGCAGTATTTTCATCCTGACAATCTGGTTCAAAGGACGCCACGCAGTCATCGGTGCGTTTCTCATCTATATTTGCTAAATGATCGGCTGTAAATGCCTGTTATGAAGATACGGCCCCGATGTGTATAAGAAAAATGCCCGTTCAGAACAATAAGAACGATGTGTTCAGCTGTGAGCAGTTTATATGACTGGATGATCATGAGTTGTTATAATCAATGTCTAAAAACATTCCGGGAGGCGAAATAAATGGCCAGAAAATTATTTACACCATGGACCGTTAAAGATGTAACGATCAAAAACCGTATTGTTATGGCACCGATGTGCATGTATTCCTCACATGAGAAGGACGGAAAACTGCAGCCTTTTCATATGGCGCACTACATATCGCGTGCAATCGGTCAGGTCGGTCTGATTATCGTTGAAGCGACAGCCGTTAATCCGCAGGGACGTATTACCGATCAGGATTTGGGCATTTGGAGCGACGATCATATCGAAGGCTTTGCCAAACTGACAGAACAGGTGAAAGCGCAAGGGTCTAAAATCGGCATTCAGCTCGCGCACGCGGGACGTAAAGCAGAGCTTGACGGAGAAATTTACGCTCCTTCAGCCATTCCGTTCGATGAGCAGTCCAAAACACCGGCTGAAATGACGATAGAACAAATTAAAGAAACCATTCAGGAATTCAAACAGGCCGCGGCGCGTGCGAAAAAAGCCGGCTTTGACATTATCGAGCTTCATGCGGCACACGGCTACTTAATGCACGAATTTTTGTCACCGCTGTCCAATCACCGTACAGATGAATACGGCGGCTCACATGAAAACCGCTACCGCTTCCTAGGCGAGACCATTGAAGCCGTCAAGGAAGTCTGGGACGGACCGCTATTTGTCCGTGTTTCCGCATCTGATTATACTGATAAGGGTCTGGACATTGCCGATCATATCGGCTTTGCGAAGTGGATGAAGGAGCAGGGAGTCGACTTGATTGATTGCAGCTCAGGCGCACTCGTTCAAGCTGATATTAACGTCTTCCCCGGCTATCAAGTGAGCTTTGCGGAGAAAATCCGTGAGCAGGCCGAAATCGCAACAGGCGCCGTCGGTTTGATAACGACAGGAACAATGGCCGAAGAAATTCTGCAAAACAACCGCGCTGACCTTATTTTTGTCGCGAGAGAACTTCTGCGCGATCCGCATTTTGCAAGAAGTGCAGCGAAGCAGCTGAATACAGAAATACCGTCGCCGGTTCAATACGACAGAGCATGGTGACAGAAGAGACAGCCGGAATTTTTATCATCGGCTGTCTCTTTTTTTATTTTTTGAGAAACGATCGCCGAAGCATCTCCGTCTTCCTTATAGAACCAATTAGAGGGGATGACTCCAATGAAAGCAGCATGGATGGAAAGGACATACCTGATTGACGGCTGTCCGTTTTATACAAAACACCGTAAAGGTGCCGGCGAAGTGACGATCGTCTTTGAAGCCGGCTGCGGCACTTCTTCTGAAACATGGACACCATTACTCACTGACATAGATGAAGAATTTGGGGTTTTCACATATGACAGAGCCGGAATCGGCAAAAGCGGCCAAAGCAGAAACAAGCGAACGGCAGATCACATGGTACAGGAATTAAACGCCCTTCTGCTGAAGGCGGGCGTCAAGCCTCCTTACCTTGTCGTCTCGCATTCATACGGCACGATTATCAGCAGACTTTGGGCGAGCCGAAACCGACGGGATATTCTCGGAATGGTGCTCCTTGACCCGGTTTCTGAAGATCAGGAGACGAAAGTGCTTCCGCTTCTTCCCGAAGAAATGAAAGCGGCCTACCTGAAGCAGTTCAGATTAGAAGGATCACACGCGGAATTTTTGACGAGCCTTCGGCAGATCAAGCACCAGCAGATTCATTTTAACGATATGCCGCTGTTGATTTTATCATCCGGAGAGCGTGATAAGCGCTTAAAGCACGCTCATGAAGAATGGATGAAACTGCACAGAAGCATGCTTGATGTCTCTTATCAAAGCGGATGGATTCAGGCCAAAAACAGTTCTCACGCCATTCATCACGATGAACCGCATATCGTCCACCTTGCCATTTATGATGTTTGGTGTGCGGCGCGCCAGCAAATGAATGCTCCGGCCTATCAGGCGGTAAACTCATAAAACAAAAGCCATTGTGCCGGAGCACAATGGCTTTTTTATCGTGATCTACTTCGTCTCACGATGTAAAGTATACTTTTTCAACCGGGGTGAATACTTTTTCATTTCCAATCGATCCGGATTCGTCCGTTTGTTCTTCGTCGTGATATAGTTTCTGTCCCCTGTCTCTGTGCAGGCCAATGTTACATTCACACGCATCCTTTTCACCTCTCGATCAAATCGTAATTATTACGTTTTATTATATACCCTCAAATCAATATGTCAAGCGTCCATTTTTTAAGAGCGTTCCACTGTGACTTCCATGAAGTCAAATGCGATCCTGCTGTTTTCAAATACCGCTTTCGCCTCATGTTCCAGACGCTCTATCGGCGATTCGCCTTGATACCTTGCGCTAATGTGAGTTAAGATCAGCTGTTTGGCGCCTGCTTTTTTTGCCGTTTGTGCAGCCTGTTCTGTCGTCGCATGATAGTAATTATGCGCAAGCTTTGCATCTTCTTTGGCAAACGTCGCTTCATGAACAAGTACATCGGCATTGCGCGCAAGCTCGGTTACCCGCTCTGATGCCCGGGTATCCCCTGAAAAAGCGACGATCCTCCCCTTTTTCGGCGGCTCCAAAAAATCCTGTCCATCAATTATTCTTCCATCATCAAGCGTGACTGTTTCGCCTTTTTTGATCTTCTGATAGACGGGGCCGGGCGGAATATTCATTTCCTTCAGTCTGCCGGCCTGCAATGCACCGGGAATATCTTTTTCCTGTACACGGTAGCCGAACGCTTCTACACCGTGAATGACGGATGCTGCGGTAACGATGAATTGCTCATCTTCAAAAACCGTTCCCTCTTCAATTTCATGTACGGTAAGAGGATACGTCAAATGGGTCGCCGTCACATTCAGGCTTGTTTCGATAAATGCTTTTATGCCTTTTGGCCCGTAAATCGTCAGCTCTTCTTCACCGCCCTGAAATGACCGGCTTCCCAACAGACCCGGAAGACCGTAAACATGGTCACCGTGAAGATGGGTGATAAAAATCTTTTCAATTTTCCTCGGTTTGAGTGTTGTATGTAATATCTGATGCTGAGTGGCTTCTCCGCAATCAAACAGCCATACGGAACGCCTTTCTTCAAGAAGCTTCAGCGCGACGGACGTTACGTTTCTCGCCTTTGCCGGCATGCCGGCCCCCGTCCCTAAAAATAATAATTCCACAATGCTTCCTCCTAGATCTTTGTACTACTAAGGATACAGGATCAGGCTGAAAATGTGAATTCACCCGGGGCTTCTCCGGCCTGATTAATTTTTTTCCGCAAACCTCAAAAAACAGGCTGAAACATTTGCTTTCAATGAATTTTAGATTTAAAATGAAGGAAATATGCGGGGTTTTAAACCATGCTTCAGATAAAGTGAGGTACTCTAAGTGAAAACAAACGACAAACCAAAAGCAGTAATTGTAATATTTGGTGCCACAGGGGATTTGGCAAAACGAAAACTTTACCCATCCATTCACCGTTTATATAAAAATGGTCAGATTGGTGAAGAGTTTGCAGTTGTAGGTGTTGGAAGAAGACCTTGGTCAAACGAGGACCTCCGTGAAACCGTTAAAACGTCTGTTTCTTCGGCTGGGCAAAAAGACATAGATGATTTCACATCTCATTTTTATTACCATCCGTTTGATGTAACGAATCCGGGTTCCTATCAGGAGCTGAATGTCCTGCTTGATCAGCTTGAACATACATATGAAATCCCGAATAACCGAATGTTTTACTTGGCAATGGCCCCTGAGTTTTTCGGCACAATCGCAAAATCGCTTAAAAATGAAGGTGTCACAGCGACAAAAGGCTGGTCCCGTCTCGTAATTGAAAAGCCGTTCGGCCATGACCTGCCGAGTGCGAAAGAGCTTAACAAAGAAATACGGGAAGCTTTCACAGAAGATCAAATTTATCGGATCGACCATTACTTGGGCAAGCAAATGGTTCAAAACATCGAAGTCATCCGTTTTGCGAATGCGCTTTTTGAACCGCTTTGGAATAACCGCTACATCTCAAACATCCAGATTACGTCAAGTGAAGATCTCGGCGTTGAGGATCGCGCGAGATATTATGAAAAATCAGGCGCACTCCGCGATATGGTTCAAAACCACATTTTACAAATGGTCGCTCTGTTAGCGATGGAACCGCCTATTAAACTGAACACGGAAGAAATCCGCAGCGAAAAAGTGAAGGTGCTGAGAGCTCTCCGCCCTGTCGCTCCAAATGAAGTGAGCGATTACTTCGTCCGCGGACAATACCAAGCGGGAACGATCAATGGAAACTCTGTACCGAGCTATACAGATGAGCAAAACGTAGCACCGGATTCCAATACAGAAACATTCGTATCCGGAAAGCTGTTAATCGACAACTTCCGCTGGGCCGGCGTTCCGTTTTATATCCGAACAGGGAAACGGATGAAAGAAAAATCAACGAAAATCGTCGTTCAATTTAAAGACATTCCGATGAACCTATATTACGGCAATGAAACGAATGTAAACCCGAACCTGCTTGTCATCCACATCCAGCCGGATGAAGGCATCACTTTATATCTGAATGCTAAAAAACTAGGCGGGGCCGCACATGCTCAGCCGATTAAGCTGGACTACTGCAGCAACTGCAGTGACGAAATGAACACACCGGAAGCTTATGAAAAATTGATTCACGACTGTCTGCTCGGCGATGCAACGAACTTTGCCCATTGGGACGAAGTGGCGCTTTCTTGGAATTTCGTCGACGCGATTTCCGAAACATGGGCAGCCGACAAAACCCTTTCCCCGAATTATGAAGCCGGATCAATGGGACCTAAGGCTTCAGACGACCTCTTAGAAAAAGACGGACTTCACTGGTGGAATATATAAGAAGAAATTAAAAAACCGCGGCGCTGTTCATAAGGCCCGCGGTTTTTACATATCAGAAAAGCCCCCGCAGTTATTGCGGGGGCTTCTTCATTACTTCATCCATTCAGTATGGAAAATGCCTTCTTTATCCGTGCGTTCGTACGTATGCGCGCCGAAGTAGTCACGCTGCGCTTGAATCAAGTTTGCAGGAAGCACTGCCGTACGGTAGCTGTCGTAATATGCAAGTGCGCTTGAGAACGAAGGTACCGGCACGCCTTGGGCTACGGCAAGTGAAATCACTTGGCGAAGGGCGCCTTGGTAGCTTTCTGCAATGTTTTTGAAATAGCTGTCTAACAGCAGGTTGTCAAGCTCCGGTTCACGGTCATACGCATCTTTGATCTTTTGCAGGAACGCCGCGCGGATGATACAGCCGCCGCGGAAGATCATCGCGATTTCACCGTATTTCAGATCCCAGTTGTATTCTTCAGATGCAGCTTTCATTTGGGCGAAACCTTGTGCGTAAGAACAGATTTTACTCATGAAGAGCGCTTTTCTGACCGCTTCAATCAGCTCTTCTTTGTTTTCAGTGACCGGCTTAACGTCAGGTCCGGACAACAGGCTGCTTGCTTTCACACGCTCTTCTTTCATTGCGGAAATGAAACGCGCAAAAACAGATTCAGTGATAATCGGAAGCGGCACGCCTAAGTCAAGAGCGCTTTGGCTTGTCCATTTACCCGTTCCTTTTTGGCCTGCTTTATCAAGGATGACATCAACAAGCGGTTTGCCCGTTTCTTCATCTTTTTTAGTGAAAATGTCAGCCGTGATTTCGATCAGATAGCTGTCAAGCTCACCTTTGTTCCACTCAGCGAATACTTCGTGAAGCTCTTCGGCAGACAGTCCAAGCACCTGTTTCAAAATGAAATAAGACTCAGAGATCAGCTGCATGTCACCGTATTCGATACCGTTGTGCACCATTTTCACATAGTGCCCCGCTCCGTCCGGGCCGATGTATGTCGTACAAGCTTCTCCGTCCACTTTAGCAGAAATGGCTTCCAAAATCGGCTTCACGAGTTCGTGCGCTTCCTTTTGGCCGCCCGGCATAATAGAAGGCCCCTTAAGCGCTCCCTCTTCACCGCCTGATACACCCGTCCCGATAAAGTGAATGCCGCTTTCGGCAAGCTCTTTGTTCCGGCGCTGTGTATCTTTGAAGTATGTATTTCCGCCGTCAATCAAAATATCGTCTTTTTCCAGATGAGGAAGAAGAGATTGAATCGTCGCATCCGTTGCAGTTCCCGCTTTAACCATTAATAAAATTTTGCGGGGTGTTTCAAGAGACTGGACAAACTCCTCAATGCTGTATGTACCGACAACATTTTTGCCTTTTGCCTCTTCTAAAAACTCTTCCGTTTTGCTGCTTGATCTGTTGTATACAGACACAGAAAATCCCCGGCTTTCAATGTTAAGAGCCAGATTTTTACCCATTACCGCAAGACCGATAACTCCGATTTGTTGTTTTGACATATTCTAACGTCCCTTCTTCAAACGTTTAACCATTTTAAAATTTAAATTAAAATAAAATGATATTTATACTAAAGAAATTATCATACATAACCCCTTTTTTCAAGTTATTCACCTTTTCTTTTCATCCTGAAAAAAGTCTCTGTTAAAGCTCGTTCCCCTTGTTTTGCTTTCTTCTTTTTTCATGACGGCGCCTTTTCGGATCATGTGCCGGCCGTATTTTTCATTCAGCTCGTTCATCATCTGAACAATCGGCTCTTCCTTTGCATCCTCTTTGAATGAAAACAGGTCAAGCTGTTTATACGCCTGCTGTTTTTCGACCAGTTCCGTTCCGGTGATGCCGAGAAGCCTCACCGGGTTTTGGTTCCAGTGCTTGTCAAACAGTTCCATCGCCGCATTCATGATGTCTTTTTTCTGATCAGCCGGATTGCTGAGGGTCATGCTTCTTGTGACCGTTTTCCAATCCGCATAGCGGATCATGATGAACAGCCGGCAGGCCATGACCTCCTTACGCTGGAGCCGTTCGCTTACAGACAGCGCGAGGCGGTCAAACACGCCGGTTAATTCATCCCAGTCAGCCGAATCATGCGAAAGGGTGGATGAGTTGCCGACGCTTTTAAATTCATAAATCCGTTCGGGATCGACTTCTGCGCGGTGGATGCCGTTCGCCTTATCCTTCAGCCTCGGCCCGTTTATGCCGAGCAGCATTTTCAGCGCCCGTTCATCTCCTTTTGCCAAATCACCGATCGTTTTGATGCCGAGCGTTTTTATTTTTTCCGCAGTTTTCGTTCCTATACCGTGCATCTCTTCGATCGGGAGAGGCCACAATATGTCCGGCAGCTCTCTTTTTCTTAAAATGGTGATGCCGAGCGGTTTTTTCATATCAGACGCCATCTTGGCGAGAAACTTATTCGGAGCGATGCCGATGCTTGACGGAAGCAAAAGCTCTTTTTGCAGCCTTGCCTGAATGTCTGCGGCTGTCTCATACGCCCTGTGTCCGTGCGGTGTGTCCGTAATATCCATGTATCCTTCATCAATAGAAACAGGCTCGACCAAATCCGTATACTCCCTCAGAATGCTGAACATTTCTTTTGACGAACTCCGGTAGCGGTCAAAATTCGGAGGAACAACGATAAGTTCCGGACAGAGGCGTTTCGCCTGCCACACCGGCATGGTGGTCTTTACGCCCCGCGCTCTCGCTTCATAGCTGCAGGTGACGATGATTCCCCTCCGTTCCTTCACGTTTCCGGCAACGGCGAGAGGTTTTCCCTTTAAAGTCGAATCATACGCCATTTCCACAGAGGCATAAAAACTGTTCATATCGATATGAAATATAATTCTCCCTTTTCCGGCCACTCCCGGCGCCTCCTTTCCTTTCATAGACAACCTTATATATATGTAGTAAAATAAGAGCTGAATGGATGTGATAAAATGATTCTTGAGTCAATGAATGACTTTTTATTTTTAGTCGATTTTTTCACAATTATTCTTCCCGCTCTGACCGCGATCGGCATCGCTTTTCTATTGCGTGAGCGCCGCGCAGGCGAGCATTGGAGAACGAAACGAATAGATGAACATCAAGCAGTCGTTCAGCTGAACCGAACAGACTTTCTTATTATTATATATCATCGCATTACAACTTGGATACGTAAAGTCATCCGCATGAATTCACCGGCGAATGATGATGAAGATGTCAGCTTCCTCCTTTTATAACGGCAAGTGAAGATAAAAAGGAGGAGACATAATTGTCTAAAACATATCAAAAATGGATAGCATTCGGATTATTTTTTATCGTACTGTGCACAGGCCGCTCGGCTTTTGCGGCGACATCTCAGACTCAGACGGGAGGCCTCGGGAATATCGGTTTTTTCCACGATTACCTGATCGAGCCGTTTTCGGCACTTTTAAAAGGTGTGGCGGGCCTGTTCCACGGTGAGTACGGACTGTCTATTATTCTGGTGACGATTATCGTCCGGATCGTTGTATTGCCTTTGTTTGTGAACCAATTTAAGAAACAGCGGGTGTTCCAGGAAAAAATGGCTGTGATCAAACCGCAGATCGACAGCATCCAGGCTAAAATGAAACAAACGAAAGATGCGGAGAAACAAAAAGAACTGCAAATGGAAATGATGAAGCTTTACCGTGAGCACAATCTGAATCCGATGGCAATGGGATGCCTTCCGATGCTGGTGCAATTCCCGATTTTGATCGGTTTTTATTACGCCATCCGCTCAACGCCGGAAATCGCTTCACACTCGTTTCTGTGGTTCAGCTTAGGGCATTCTGATATTCTTGTATCACTGTGCGCGGGCGCCATGTATTTCTTACAGGCTTATATTTCCCAAAAGTTAAACGAGAAATATTCACCGGCCGCTCAAAATCCGGCCGCGATGCAGTCAGCAAAAATCATGGTCTTTATTTTCCCTGTCATGATGACCATTTTTTCACTTAACGTACCGGCTGCGCTTCCGCTTTACTGGTTTACAAGCGGGCTGTTTTTAACAGTGCAGAACGTGCTTTTACAGCAGACGCATCATAAAAAGAAACAAGCTGCGGCTCAGGCGGAGCCCGCAAAATCATAATCTTGAACCTGCCGTGTGAATTCCGGCAGGTTTTTTCATGTGTACCTTACGAAAAAAAAGCACCCAATTCATTGGGTGCTTCGTTTTTAGTTGGCTGCTGTTTCGATAATGGCAACGACCATTTCCGCCGTTTTGACGAGCTCTTCAATCGGCATTTTTTCATTTTTCGTATGGATTTGTTCATAACCTACTGACAGGTTGACTGTCGGAATGCCGTGTCCGGCAATGATGTTCGCGTCACTTCCGCCGCCGCTCGTCTGAAGTTCGCTCGGCCGGCCGATTTTTGCCGCCGCTTTTTTCGCGACTTCCACAACCTGATCGCCGTCCTGGTATTTGAAACCCGGATACATGACTGCAATGTCCACTTCTGCGCGGCCTCCCATCTCAGCTGCCGCAGATTCGAAAGCTTCCTTCATTTTCTGCACTTGCGCTTCCATTTTTTCAGGCACTAACGAACGCGCTTCAGCCAGAATATCAACTTGATCGCAGACGATATTGGTTTGCGTGCCTCCTTCAAAACGTCCGATATTAGCCGTTGTTTCTTTATCAATACGGCCGAGCGGCATTTTTGAGATTGCTTTTGATGCGATTGTAATCGCGGAGATGCCTTTTTCCGGTTCTACTCCCGCATGAGCCGTTTCTCCGAAAATGGTTGCTCTCACTTTCGCTTGTGTCGGCGCGGCTACAATAATGTTGCCGACTTTTCCGTCTGAATCAAGCGCAAAACCGTATTTCGCGGTAATGTCTGAACGATCCATTGCTTTTGCTCCGACTAATCCTGATTCTTCTCCGGCCATGATGATGAATTCAATCGTTCCGTGCTCGATGTTTTGTTCTTTCAGCACTTTAATGGCTTCAAACATTGCGGCAAGGCCCGTCTTATCATCAGCGCCTAGAATCGTCGTGCCGTCGGTTTTGACATAGCCGTCTTCCACAATCGGCTTAACGCCTTTTCCCGGGACAACAGTGTCCATATGCGATGTGAAATAAATCGTATCCGCATCTTTTGTGCCCTTTAAGGTGCAAATTAAGTTGCCGGCCCCATGCCCCGTCACTTCTTTTGTATCGTCTTCTTTTACGCTCAATCCTAAATCAGTAAATTTTTGTTTGAGCACCTTGCTGATTTCCGCTTCGTGTTTTGTTTCTGAATCAATTTGAACAAGTTCCAGAAATTCTTCAAGCAGGCGTTTTTCGTTTACCATTTTCAGTTCCTCCGTTTAAAGCGGTATATTACCGTGCTTTTTTTTCGGTCTTTCCTCTTCCTTATGCGCAAGCATGTCAAATGCCTGAATCAATTTTTTCCTCGAGTCTTCCGGCCGGATGATGTCATCCACCATACCGCAGGCAGCCGCTTTATACGGACCGGCGTTTTCCTTTTCATATATGGCTTTTTTTTCGCGCTTCGTTTTTTCCGGATCGTCAGAAGCTTGTATGTCTCTGCGGTATAAAATCGATGCCGCGCCTTCTGCTCCCATCACGGCAATTTCCGCATTGGGCCAGGCAAATACAAGATCAGCTCCGAGCCCTTTCGAATTCATGGCGACATAAGCGCCTCCGTAAGCTTTTCTGATGATGAGCGTCACTTTCGGCACCGCCGCTTCGGCAAAAGCATACAGCAATTTTGCTCCGTGACGGATGATTCCCGCATGCTCCTGCTGAAGGCCCGGCAGAAATCCGGGAACATCAGCGATCGTTAACAGCGGAATATGAAATGCGTCGCAAAAACGGATGAATCTCGACGCTTTGTCAGCGGCATCAATCGTGAGGCTCCCCGCCAAATGTTTCGGCTGGTTTGCGACAAAACCGACCGTGCGACGTCCGAGCTTCAGAAAACCGACAGCAATGTTTTTGGCAAAATACGGCTGAATGTCAAAAAACGTTCCGTCATCCGCCAGTTCTTTTATCACCTGTAACACATCGTAAGGTTTCGAACTGTCCGCGGGAACGAGGGTGTTTAATAACGGTCTGACGTCTTCCTTTTTAACGGGCACTGACGTCTGTCTGCCGTGCGGGAGATAAGAAAGCAGGGTTTTCACCGCGGAAAGAGCCTCTTTTTCCGTTCGTGCGGAATAGTGGGCATTTCCGCTTATCACATTATGTATTCCCGCACCGCCTAAACTTTCCGCGTCAATCCGTTCACCCGTCACCTGTTCAATGACTTTAGGGCCTGTAATAAACATGTGCGACGTCTGTTCCGCCATAATCACAAAATCCGTCAGAGCGGGTGAATAAACAGCACCGCCGGCACATGGCCCGAGGATAACAGAAATTTGCGGAATCACTCCCGAGTAAAGGACGTTCCGCCTAAAAATATGACCGTATCCATTTAATGATACCACACCCTCCTGAATTCTCGCACCACCTGAGTCGTTCAGTCCGATGATCGGGGTTTTATTTTTAGCCGCCAGATCCATCACCGCCGCGATTTTTTCGGCATGTGTCTCACCGAGCGTCCCGCCGAGAACGGTAAAGTCATGAGCAAATAAATACACGGGCCGTCCGTCAATTGTCCCGTATCCGGTAACGACGCCGTCTCCCGGAGCATTCTGGCATTCGGGCATGCGGCTTTTGGCAAACGGCTGAAGCTCTGAAAAACTGTCTTCATCCAATAAATAGGAAATTCTTTCTCTTGCCGTCAGCTTGCCTTTTTTGTGCTGTTTTTCATTTCTTTCCGCACCGCCGCCGTTTGTTAAAAAGGAACGTCTTTCGTTTAAGTGTCTGATATGGTCACTCATGCTCATCTTGAGTTTCTCCTTTTTCAATTGTTTCACAAAGCTCAATCAAAACCCCGTTCGCCTCTTTCGGGGAGAGAAATGCGACCTTCTTCCCGCCCGCTCCGCTTTGCGGTTCCTGATGGATCAAAGTCATGCGGCTTGATTCAAGCTCCTTGATCGTTTCCTTAAGATCGGCGCACCTGAACGCCAAATGATGCAGCCCTTCGCCTCTTTTCTGTAAAAAAGAGCTGACGGGAGACGCTTCTGACAGCGGCTCAATCAGTTCAAGTTTTGTGCTTCCCGCTTCTAAAAAAGCAACTTTCACATTTTGGCCGTTTACCAGCTCGTCTCCCATATACGTAAGCCCCAGCATCCGTTCATAAAATCCTCTTGCGGCATCAATAGAGCTGACGGCAATACCGATATGATCAAGTTTTTTCATCGCGCGGGCACCTGCTTTCTGTCATAGGATATGGCTTGTTCATACAAGCAAAACACGTTAAAATGATAGACAGTAATCTTAAGGAGTGAAACGATGTCTCAGAAATTCATGAAAAGCGCAGTCATCGTCATTTTAGGCGTATTTATACTGTCAACAGTCCTCTCAGGCATTATGATGTATTTGCGATAAAAAAGCGGGCGCCTCATTGCACGGGGGTTTCCTGCTTTTTTATGAGGGCTTTCCGCTCTTTTGCAATGTCCTCAAATGAGCGGTTTTCTTTTGTAATCAATACTTTTGTTCCGGGAGGGATAATCCGAAAAATATGGATGACATCCCGGTTTTTCATGCGGATGCAGCCGTTTGATACAAACCCTCCGATCAGCTCTTCTCTGTTTGTTCCGTGAATGCCGTATATCCTGCCGTCGGTTCCTTTCGCATCAAAACCGATCCAGCGGACGCCGAGCGGATTTTCCGGCGCGCCTCCCTCCACATTTTTCTTCCGGTAATACGGATTTACAGCCTTGACCGTTACCGTAAATTCTCCTTCAGGCGTCAGATCATCTGTTTTTCCCGTCGCCACCTGATAAATGCCTTCTATTCGATTATCCTTCACAACCGCAAGCGCATTTGTGGTTTTATTGACGATAATGTAAGGGTCACCCGGCAAAGGATTCGCGCCAAGCGGCCAAAGCGGAGACAGCAGCAGGATTGCTGACAATAAAAAAAATCGCATGGGCTCCCCTCCTTTTTTCATTAGAATGACCAATGAAAGGGGGACTCATGCGATGTTTTTACAGCTTGATGCCTTTGAAATAACTTTTAATCACGAGATATTGTTCCATCTCACCGAGCAGGTGAAATAAAGCCGCCCGCGCTTCAAATTCCTCGCGTGTTGCCGGGAGCGGCATTTCTTCAAATTCCGTTCTCATTTCCGCCAGTCTTTTTAAAAATTTATGGGCGGTATTGCCGGGATGGATGGCTTCCCTTAATTCATGGATAAAATGGGCAATCATTTTTCCCTGCTCCACCGTTATTGAAACAGAGGTAATCTTCGGCAGCAGCCTTTCGATAATTTCAAATTGTTTCTGTCTCATTTTAAAATAATGATAGTAGAGATTTTCATGGCGCAAAATATGATTCTGCACGTCCCGGTACGCGAGGTTTTTCGCCTCTTGAATCATCTGATGCGTCTCCGGTATTTCTTTCCCCGTCCAATCTTGCTCACCTGTTAACAAATATCGTTCGATTTCGGCGAAGATGACGGCAAAGTTGTCCTCGATTTTTTTCCGGTACGCCGCAAGTTTTCTGTCCAGGCTCGGCATATACAGATTCATTAACAGCGCGACGCCGATACCTACGGTGATCAGCTGGAACTCATTCCAGATAAACGCCGGCGTAATACCGCCGGACATATATAAATGAAGAATGATAACTGAGCTGGTGACGATCCCCTCGTTTATTTTTAAAACGACTGTAGTCGGAATGAACAGCACGAGCAATATTCCGATCACAAACGGATAATAGCCGATCAGTCCGAAAAAGACATATGAAAAGACGATCGCCAATAAACAGGCGGCAAATCGGGCCCACGAGGCCTGAAGCGACCGCTTTTGCGTAATTTGGATGCACAATATGGTGATGATTCCTGCGGATGCGAAGTTTTGCAGATGCAACAGCTGGGCTAAATAAATGGCCAGCGCCGTTCCAAGTGCGGTCTTTAGTGTGCGGTAACCGATTTTAAACATTGCTTGCTCCATTCTGTTTGTTTCGTTCTCAAAAAAAAGAAGAAGAGCATTCTTCTTCTTTTCTTACAGTTATATTTTATAATATTTTTTCTAAAAAGTCCTGTGCTCTTTTTGACTTCGGAGAAAGAAAAAATTCTTCCGGCGGCCCGTCTTCCACTATTGTGCCATCATCCATGAATAATACGCGGTCTGCGACTTCCTTGGCAAACCCCATTTCGTGCGTGACGATCACCATCGTCATGCCCGTCTGCGCGAGCTCTTTCATCACCTCAAGGACTTCTTTGACCATTTCCGGGTCAAGGGCTGAGGTCGGTTCATCAAACAGCATGATGTCAGGATTCATAGCAAGCGCCCGCGCGATGGCGACGCGCTGCTTCTGCCCGCCTGACAAGCGGTTCGGATAGTCGTTCCGTTTTTCAAGCAGCCCGACTTTTTCGAGGAGCGCGCACGCCTTTTCTTCCGCCGCCTTTTTGGACTCTTTCTTCACACTGACCGGCGCGTATGTGATATTATCAAGCACCGTTTTATGAGGAAACAGATGAAAATGCTGAAATACCATGCCGATATTTTCCCGCACTTTCAGTTTATTCGTTTTAGCGGCGGTGATTTCTTTTTCCTTAATGGCAATCGTTCCGCCGCTCGGGGTTTCCAGCAGATTTAAGCAGCGCAGAAACGTTGATTTGCCCGAGCCGGAAGGCCCGATGACGGCGACGACTTCACCTTCTTGGATCTGTGTTGAAATGTTTTTCAATACTTCATGTTTCCCGAATGATTTTGAAAGGTTGTCGACCTTAATCATTGGCTTTCAGCTTCCTTTCTACGCCTTTTCCGATGAATGCTAAAATCAAAACGAGCACGTAATAGATTAAGCCCGCCACAATAAGAGGCTCTAAATAGTTGTATGTTGCGGCGCCGGACTGGTAGGCCCGTCTCATAATATCGCCGAGACCGATAACCGTGACGATAGCCGATTCTTTCGTCAAAGTGATTAATTCGTTTATAATGGCCGGAGAAATGTTTTTGAATGCCTGCGGCAGAAGCAGATCTTTCATCATTTTTCCGTACGGCACGCCGAGAGCGACGGCAGCCTCTTTTTGTCCTTTGTCAATCGCGTTGATTCCCGCTCTGATAATTTCAGAGACGTAAGCGGCAGAATTGAGCGATAAGGCGGTGACCGCAGCCCAAAATTGGTCGATCTGAAAGCCGAGGAGCTGCGGCATACCGAAATAAATGATCATCAGCTGCAGCACGAGCGGCGTGCCGCGAAAAATTGAAGTATAAAAATCCGCAATCCATTTCAGCGGACTGATCGTGCTGATTTTAAACAGACTGAGAATGATGCCTAATACAAGGCCGATGACCGCTGAAACGAGCACAATTTTTAATGTGACGGCAAGGCCTTCCAATATAAAAGGAATTTGGGGTATTGTCGCTGAGAAATCCAAATTCATACGTGTGATCTCCTTTACCTTTATTCAAGATAAAAAGCTCAACGAAAAGTTGAGCTTTCTTTTATTTCTCGTTGGTGAACCATTTTTTCTTCAGTTTTTCGATTTCTCCGTTTTTCTCCATTTCTTTCAGCGCTTTGTTAAACTTCGCTGTCAGATCACTGTCTTTGCGGAACGCAATCGCGGAGCCCGATTCGTCTGATTTCGCATCTGCTGAGACAAAGCCCTGCAGATCATGATTTGAACTGAAATAGCCCTGTGCCACGATGTCTTCAATAATCGCGGCATCAAAACGTCCGGATTTAATCTCTTCCGTTAAGTCTGAAATGCGGTTGCGGTCTTCGAGCTGAAAACCGTATTTTGAAGCAAGCTTCTTGCCTTTTTCTTCTTGAATGGAGCCGAGCTGAACACCGACGGTTTTGCCTTTCAGATCATTCAGAGATTTAATGCTGCTTCCCTTTTTCGTAACGATCATATTGTTAGCAGTATAATAAATATCTGAGAAATCTACTTGCTTTTTCCGGTCCGGCGTAGGTGTCATTCCTGATAAAATCATATCAACCTGCTTAGACTTCAGCGATGTAATCAGACTGTTGAAGTCCATGTCCTGCACCTCAACGTCATAGCCGGTCTTTTTGCCCAGAGCTTTTGCAAGATCAACGTCAAATCCGACGATCTGATCGCCGTCTTTATATTCAAACGGTTTATAATCAGCCGATGTACCCATAATCAGTTTGTTCTTTCCGCCTTCTGAGCCTGAATTGCCTGATCCGCAGGCGGACAGCGCAAAGGTGATACATGCGGCAGTCAATACCAACAGCCATTTCTTCATGATTATTTTCCCCCATATCTGCTTATCTCTTAAACTTGAATATTTATTCGTTAATCTGTATTTTAAACACTTTTTACTAGTTATGCAATACTATTTTCAAAAAATATAATTCCCTTTCTTTATTTATTATAGTCATTGTTTTTCGAATGAGTGACAGCTGATTGCCGGTGCATAAATATTTATATTTATACAAACACCATATAAAAAAAACCCCGCAAGCGCTCGGCTCCGGGGTTTTCCTTTTTACTTATACTTCTTCACAATATTCTTCAAATGCTTCCTGCAGTTTTGTGACGACGGCCATAGGCTCATGTCCTTCAATTTCATGGCGTTCCACCATTTTCATGATTTTCCCGTCTTTTAAAATCGCAAAGGACGGAGAGGACGGCGGATAGCCTTCAAAGTATTCTCTCGCTTTTGCTGTCGCTTCTTTGTCCTGTCCGGCAAAAACCGTCACAAGCTGATCCGGGCGTTTATCATAATGTACGGAATGGTACGCCGCAGGTCTTGCAATTCCGCCTGCGCATCCGCACACAGAATTGACCATAACAAGTGTCGTTCCTTTTTTCGAAAGCGCTTCGTCCACTTCCTCGGCGGTTTTCAGCTCCGTATAACCGGCGGCTGTGATTTCCTGGCGGGCTTGACGCACGACATCATTCATAAATAAATTAAAATCCATATTCAACTGGGACCTCTCCTTTTTGATCATCTTCTCTTATGATAGCAAGGAACCTGCCCTATCGGCAAATGACACCGCTCATCTCTGATTGTTTTTTGTCCCTTTTATGTTTTCGATGTAAGTTTATGACCTTTTAAAAACGGGAAACTTGTTAAAGAGATTGTCTGAAATAAAGGAGCAGTCGTATGAGCCAACGGAAAGCAGTATTAATTTATAACGGAAACGCCGGTCAAAAACAGATTGATAAAACCCTCGGCACGGTCGTCCCCATTTTGGCCCAGTCAGCTGACGAGCTTTTGATTAAACCGACCAAACATCAGGATGATGCCAGTCAGTTTTGTGAAAATCTCGACAGCTCGGTTGACCATTTATACATTTTAGGCGGAGACGGCACGGTGCATCAATGCATCAACAGCATCAGCAAGCTTGATCACAGACCCGCTGTCGGCATTTTGCCGGGGGGAACGTGCAACGATTTTTCACGGGCGCTCGGCATCCCGCAAAACCTTCAAAAGGCCGCTGAAGCGCTCGCAGCCGGGCATAAACGAATGATAGACGTCTGTAAATCGGATGACGGCTATTTTTTAAACTTCTGGGGGATCGGGCTGATCACTGAAGCATCGAGCCATATTAATGAAAAAGAAAAAGCATTGCTCGGGAAAATCAGCTATTTCACGAGCGCCTTGCGGACGATGACAAGCGCGAACCCTTTTCCCGTC
This sequence comes from Bacillus sp. 01N42_2, assembly GCF_056399565.1. Lineage (NCBI taxonomy): Bacteria > Bacillati > Bacillota > Bacilli > Caryophanales > Bacillaceae > Bacillus > Bacillus sp. 01N42_2. The sequence goes on from NZ_JBFTRO010000003.1 coordinate 34,173, forward strand.
AGATTGACGATCGACGGTGAGGTGAAAGAAGACGAGGCCGTTATGGTGCTTGTAATGAACGGGCATTTTATCGGGACAAACAGAGTACCCCTGCCTGATGCCAGCCTTCAGGACGGGTTAGCCGATGTGTTAATCTGCCGCAGTACAAGCCTTGCCGCTTTGCGGGAGCTGATGACGATGGAGCAGGGTTCATTTGATGATTTTAAAGGGGAGCTTTCGTATATTCAGGCTTCCAAGATTGAAATCGAAACCGGACGTGAAATGGACGCGGATACGGACGGCGAGGTATATGGAAAGGCGCCTTGCACGATCGAAGTAAAAAAACATCATCTCACCATGCTCGTTCCCGAAGATTCAGAATGAAACTGAAAAAAACTCCCTTTGCCGCCAGGGCAAAAGGGAGTTTTTTTTAATAGACTGAAGTATTTTCGTCAATGTTTTCTAAGATCTCTTTGACGCGTCCGAGGAAACGGCCGCATACGAGCCCGTCAAGCACTCTGTGATCTAAAGACAGGCAAAGATTAACCATATCACGCACGGCAATCATCCCGTTATTCATGACAACCGGACGTTTGACGATTGATTCTACCTGAAGAATGGCTGCCTGCGGATGATTGATAATGCCCATAGACTGAACAGAGCCGAAAGATCCCGTGTTATTGACGGTAAAGGTGCCGCCCTGCATATCATCGGCGGCAAGTCTTCCGTCTCTCACTTTTTTCGCAAGATCCGTTATTTCTCTGGCTATGCCTTTAATCGTTTTTTCATCAGCATGCTTAATAACCGGAACAAACAGCGAATCTTCTGTGGCAACGGCAATGGAGATGTTGATGTCTTTCTTTTGGACGATTTTGTCCCCCGCCCACATGCTGTTCATTTGCGGGAACTCTTTAAGAGCCTGCGCCGCCGCTTTTACAAAGAAAGCGAAGAATGTTAAATTGAAGCCTTCTTTTTGTTTAAACGAGTCTTTCATGCTGTTTCTGTACGCCGTCATGTTTGTGACGTCAACTTCCATCATCGTCCAGGCGTGCGGAATTTCTGTTTTGCTTTTATGCATATTGGCTGCGATGGCTTTTCTGACGCCTGTAACCGGAATTTCAATATCACCGGCTGACAGAGCTGGTGCCGGCGCTTGTTTTTGCTCCTGTTTCGGTGCTTGTTGTGTTGTTTGGACGGCAGCCGGTGCCGGTGCTTCCGTCTTCTGCTGCATTCCCGAATCAATGATCTTTTGAATGTCTTTTCGCGTAATTCTTCCGCCTGCACCCGTTCCTTCCACTTCTTCAAGCTGAATGCCGTGTTCTCCCGCTAATCTGAGCACGGCCGGCGAATATCGCGCTTTATTTGACTGATCTTTACCTGCACGGTTTGAATCGGTGTCTGCAGGGGGATTCTGCACTTCTTCCCGCTTCGGCGCCTCTTCGGCTGCCGTTTCTTCTGTTTCAATTTTGCAGATGATCTCGCCTACTGCAAGAGTCTGCCCTTCTTCCCCTACTAGTTCTGTAATCGTACCGGTAAAAGAAGACGGCACCTCCGCATTCACTTTATCTGTCATGACCTCCGCGATGGGGTCATATTTATTCACTTGATCACCCGGGGATACCAGCCATTTGCTGATCGTCCCTTCCGTCACGCTCTCTCCGAGCTGAGGCATAGCCATTTGTTCAATCGCCATGTCAAAAACCTCCTTACGTCTTTAAAACTCCGCTAATTCTCTCATCGCGGCTTCTGCTTTGTCAGGATTCATCATGAAGTATTTTTCCATTGCCGGCGCATAAGGCATCGCCGGAACGTCAGGACCCGCAAGCCGCTTGATCGGTGCGTCTAAATCAAATAAGCAGTTCTCAGAAATAATGGCGGCGACTTCGCTCATAATGCCGCCTTCTTTCGTATCTTCTGTGATCAGCAATACTTTACCCGTTTTAGATGCGGCTTCAATGATGGCTTCTTTATCTAACGGATAGACCGTACGCAAATCTAATATGTGCGCGGAAATTCCGTCTTTTTCAAGACGCTCGGCAGCCTGCAGAGCGAAATGGACGCATAAACCGTACGTAATGACAGTAATGTCGCTGCCTTCGCGTTTTACATCCGCCTTACCGATCGGAAGGACGTAATCGTCAGCAGGGACTTCGCCTTTAATCAGGCGGTACGCCCGCTTATGCTCGAAAAACAGTACGGGGTCTTCGTCACGGACAGCAGCTTTTAACAGCCCTTTTGCATCATAAGGAGTTGAAGGCATGACAATTTTAAGGCCCGGCTGGTTGGCAAAGATGGCCTCCATAGATTGGGAATGATACAACGCCCCGTGCACGCCGCCGCCATAAGGCGCTCTAATGACCATCGGACAGCTCCAATCATTGTTTGAACGGTAGCGGATTTTTGCCGCTTCTGAAATGATTTGGTTGACCGCAGGAAGAATGAAATCGGCAAACTGCATCTCCGCGATCGGACGCATGCCGTACATGGCGGCGCCGATGCCGACACCCGCAATCGCTGATTCCGCAAGCGGCGTATCCATCACCCGCTCTTCTCCGAACTGCTCATAGAGACCTGCCGTGGCTTTAAACACGCCGCCTTTTCTCCCGACGTCTTCCCCGAGAACAAAAACGCGCGGATCTCTTTCCATTTCTTCTTTCATTGCTGCATTAATACTGTCAATATAAGACATTACAGACATAAGTATTCCTCCCTACTTCGCATAAACGTGATCAAGCGTTGATTCAGGAGATGCATATGGCGCTTTCTCCGCTTCGTCTGTCGCTTCGTTTACGATCGCCATGATGTCATCCAGCATGGTCTTTTCTTCTTCTTCACTAAGAAGCCCGGCTTCTTGAAGGTATGTTTTGTATATAAGAAGCGGATCTTGTTTCTTTGCTTCTTCTACTTCTTTGCGTTCTCTGTAGCTGCTGTCGTCATCGTCACTCGAATGCGGCGTCAAACGGTAGGAAACCGTTTCGATTAATGTAGGGCCTTCGCCTTTAGACGCACGTTCGCGCGCTTCTTTCACGACCCGATAAACTTCAAGCAGATCGTTTCCGTCAACAGTGATGCCCGGCATGCCGTAGCCTACCGCCCGGTCGGAGATATTCTCGCAGGCCACCTGTTTGTCATACGGGACAGAAATGGCATACTTATTGTTTTCACACATGAAAATGACCGGCAATTTATGCACGGCGGCAAAGTTCGCCCCTTCGTGAAAATCTCCCTGATTGGAAGATCCTTCTCCAAAGGTCACGAAAGAAACGATATCCTTTTTATCCATGCGTCCCGCAAGCGCGATCCCCACTGCGTGAGGGACCTGCGTCGTAACAGGAGAGGAGCCCGTTACGATTCTGTTTTTCTTTTGACCAAAGTGTCCCGGCATCTGCCTTCCGCCTGAGTTCGGGTCAGCCGCTTTCGCAAAACCGGACATCATCAAATCCTTTGCAGTCATACCGAATGCAAGAACAACTCCCATATCTCTGTAGTAAGGAAGCACATAGTCGGTATCGCGGTTTAAAGCATAGGCCGCGCCTACTTGGGCCGCTTCCTGCCCTTGACATGAAATAACGAACGGAATTTTGCCCGAGCGGTTTAACAGCCACATTCTTTCGTCGATTTTTCTGGCTAACAGCATGGTTCTATACATTTCAACGGCTTCCGCGTCAGAAAGCCCTAATGCTTGATGGCGGTTTGTAGTCATTCAAACCCCTCCTTCTTTCCTTTTAAAAATGAATCGCGTTTCCGTCTGCGGCTAGTGCAGCTTCTCCAATCGCCTCTGAAAGCGACGGGTGCGGGTGTATGGACTGGCCGATTTCCCACGGCGTCGCATCGAGCACCTTGGCAAGCCCCGCTTCAGAGATCATATCGGTGACGTGCGGACCGATCATATGAACACCGAGAATATCATCTGTGTTCCGGTCGGCGACGATTTTGACAAAGCCGTCGCTTTCCCCGTAAACAAGAGCTTTTCCGATCGCCATGAACGGAAACTTTCCGACCTTAAGTTCGTGTCCTTTGCGTTCGGCTGCTTCTTCTGTCAAACCGACACTCGCCGCTTCCGGATTTGAATAAATGCATTTTGGCACAAGAACGGCATCAAGAGGCGCCGGATTAAGACCCGCCATATGTTCAACGGCAATGATGCCTTCACGGGATGCGACATGTGCAAGCTGCAGTCCGCCGACAACATCACCGATCGCATAAATGTGCGATTCCTTCGTCTGTCCGGCTTCATTTACGACGACAGAACCGTTTTCCGTTACAATGTCCGTGTTTTCAAGGCCGATTCCTTCAATGTTGGGCTGGCGGCCGATGGAAACAAGCATTTTTTCTGCATGATACGTTTCGCTTTTTCCATTCTTTTCAGCGTCAATTGAAACACCGTCCGCTTTTTTCAATGTATCCGGAAGCACTTTCGCTCCCGTCACGATCTTAATTCCTTTTTTCATTAACAGTTTTTCCATTTCGCTTGAAATATCACGGTCCTCAGTCGGCAAAATGCGGTCCGCATATTCGATCACAGTGATATCGACGCCGAAATCGTTCAGCATGGATGCCCATTCAATACCGATGACACCGCCGCCGACGATCATCATGGATTGGGGCAGACGTTCAAGCTCAAGCGCTTCATCTGACGTCAGAATATATGTACCGTCAGCTTCTAAACCCGGCAGCATTTTCGGTCTCGAACCGGTTGCGATAATCAATTGTTTCGGTATCAGCATGTCGTTTTCTTCGCCATTTGCGTATTCAACGGAAACCGTACCTGGAAGAGGTGAGAAGATGGAAGGGCCGAGCATACGTCCGTACCCGTTGAATACATCAATCTTCCCCTTTTTCATCAGGTGGGCGACACCGCCGGCCAGCCGGTCAACGATTCCCTGCTTTCGTTTTTGCACACTGTCAAAACGGAGGGAGACACCTTCCGTTTCAATGCCGAACGATGCCGCTTCCTTTGCGGTTCGATACACTTCCGCGCTTCTTAACAGTGCTTTACTCGGAATACATCCTTTATGCAGGCATGTTCCGCCGAGTTTTTCTTTTTCTACAACGGCCGTTTTTAAGCCGAGCTGGGCCGCTCTGATGGCGGCGACATAACCGCCTGTTCCGCCGCCCAGAATGACCACATCATACTCAGTCGCCATCTGTTTTCACTCCTTCGCCGATCTGATATTGTTTTGCCTGCTCCTCACCGGCTAAAACCCGAAGCGCGCCTTGCGCGAGAGATTGCAGTTCATTTTCTCCCGGATACACCAGTACATCCGAAATCCAATCTATGTACGATCTGATGGCGGATACGAAACGTTTCCCGTACGCTAATCCGCCCGTCAGGACGATAATGTCTACTTTTCCTTTTAAAACGGCGCTTGCCGCCCCGATTTCTTTTGCTACTTGATAAGCCATGGCATCATAAATGAGCCTTGCATGCTCATCTCCGTCCTGAATTCGTTTTTCCACTTTCAATGCGTCCGTTGTTCCCAAGTAGCCGGACAGTCCGCCGGTGCCGACAAGTTTTTTCATCATATCGGCTTTTGAATATTTGCCGGAAAAACACATTTCCACCAGATCTCCAGCCGGAACGGTTCCCGCACGTTCCGGACTTAAAGGTCCTTCACCGTGAAGCCCGTTGTTGACATCCGTCACCCTTCCGCAGTCATGAACGCCGACTGTGATCCCTCCGCCCATGTGGGTGACGACCATCTTCATCTGTTCATACCGCTTGCCGAGGGACGCCGCCGCCTGACGGGCAACGGCTTTTTGGTTTAAAGCATGAAAAATGCTTTTCCGCTTGATTTCAGGCATCCCTGATACTTTAGCGAGCGGAGTCATCTCATCCACTACGACCGGATCGACGATGTATGCCGGGATATTTAGCCCGTCAGCAATTTCCCTGGCAATAATTCCGCCCAGATTGGAAGCATGCTGGCCGTTGTAGCCGTTTTTCAAATCAGTGATCATGGCGTCATTCACTTCATATGTTCCGCCCTCAATCGGTCTGAGCAGGCCGCCTCTGGCACAAACGGCATCAAACTTTGAAATGTTGATGCCCTGTTCGTGCAGAGACTCAAGTATGCTTATTTTTCGAAATTCGTATTGGGCGATAATGCTGTTAAATGTTTTCAGCTCTTCTTCGGGGTGCCGCAGCGTCTTTTCAAATATACAGCGTTCATTGTGAAAGACGCCGATTTTCGTTGATGTTGAGCCTGGATTCAGAATGAGAATGCGTTTTTCCTGTTCGAACATTTTCATACCTCCAGATCAATTTCCTACCGTCTGCTTAATATGCTTTGGCCGTTTTGCAGAAACTGGCTTCTTGAACGGCGCATGCGCTCAATTCGTTCCTCAGCAAGACGGTCAGCCGCTAAGTATGTCGGAATGCCGTCACGCGCAGAAATATCGAGCACCCGTTCAATGTTTGCATAGATGCCTTCAACCTTTTTCAAAGCCCGCTCTGCATTGTAGCCGTAAAGCTCATCTGCTACATTGATGACGCCGCCGGCATTGATGACATAGTCCGGTGCGTATACGATTCCCATCTCATGAATGGTATCGCCGTGACGTGTCTCTTTCAGCTGGTTATTGGCCGCTCCCGCAATGACTTTCGCCTTCAGCTGTTTAATCGTGTCATCGTTAATGACAGCGCCGAGAGCACACGGAGCATAAATATCGCACGCCTGTGAGTAAATGTCGTCCGGATCGACTGCACGGGCGCCAAAGTCCTCAACGGCACGTTTAACAGATTCTTTATTGATATCCGTCACGATTAAAGAAGCGCCTTCTTCGTGAAGGTGGCGGCAAAGATTATAAGCCACATTTCCCACGCCTTGCACAGCAATTGTTTTTCCTTCCAGTGAATCAGTGCCGAACGCCGCTTTAGCAGCAGCTTTCATCCCTTTGTATACGCCGTACGCCGTAACCGGAGACGGATTTCCTGAGGAACCGAATGCAGGAGAAATCCCTGTTACATAGTCTGTTTCATCATGAATAATATCCATATCTTCAACGGTGGTGCCGACGTCTTCCGCCGTAATATATCTTCCGTTTAAGCCTTGGATGTACCGGCCGAACGCGCGGAACATTTCTTCATTTTTATCCTTGCGCGGGTCCCCGATAATAACGGTTTTCCCGCCGCCCAGGTTTAGTCCGGCAGCCGCATTTTTATAAGTCATGCCTTTTGCGAGTCTTAATGCATCTTCAATCGCAGCTTCTTCACTGTCATATGTCCACATTCTTGTTCCGCCGAGTGCAGGACCGAGCGTCGTATCATGAATCGCGATGATCGCTTTTAATCCAGATTGTTCATCTTGGCAGAATACCAATTGTTCGTAATCATAAGTCTCCATATATTTAAAAATTTCCATAGGTTCGTTCCTCCTACTGTTCTTGTGATGCGCAAATCGCAAGCGCAATTGAATACAGTTTATTTTCTGCGGTATCCGCTCTGCTCGTTAATGCAATCGGCGCCTTCGCACCGGCGATGACGGCAGCAACATTTGCTTTCGCAAAATAAATCATTGACTTGTAAAGCATATTTCCGGCCTCAATTGAAGGAACCAAGAGAATATCCGCCTGGCCCGCAACGCTTCCGGAAATTCCTTTTTGGAGCGCGGCCGCTTGGGATACGGCATTATCCAAAGCAAGCGGTCCGTCCGCAATGCAGCCCGTAATTTGTCCTCTATTGCACATTTGGACGATTGCAGCGGCGTTCAGCGTCGCCTCCATTTTCGGGTTGACCGTTTCAATTGCGGCAAGGACTGCTGCTTTCGGCATAGGGTTCCCTACTGAATGTGCGACATGAACCGCATTTTGCAGAATATGCCGAAGCTCTTCAAGAGACGGGGCAATGTTCAGCGCCGAATCCGTTACATACATCAGCCGGTCATAGTCCGGCACCTCAAAAACGGATACATGTGATAACACCTTCTTTGAACGCAGCCCTTCCTGTCGGTTTAACACCGATTTCAGAAGAGTTGAGCTCGGCAGATTCCCTTTCATTAAAATATCCGCCTCTTGTTCACGCACTGCCCGCACTGCTTTTGCTGCAGATTCTTCAGGTGAATCGGCGTGGACGATTTCAGCATTAAACTTCGGCTCGTTTGCCAGGAGTTCTTTCAGCTTTTCACTGTCACCCGTCAGTAAAAATCGTGCCGATAAGTGTTCTGCCGCCATTTTGAGGGCTTGGATCACTTCTTTATCTGCTGCGTGGGCCACTGCAATGGTTTTTGCGTTTTTTGCCGCGGCTTTTTCAACTAGGTCTCTTAGCTTCATTTTGTACCACCTTCCTTGTGCGAATCCGCTTTTATCAATGCAAGTTCCGTGCCAAATATGCGGGAGGGTTATTCCGGCCTTTTTTCAAGAAAACATGCAGCTGGTTGCGCTGTTTCTGCAATTTATTGCATGCCGTCATTTGCAAGGCCGTACTTGTCCATTTTGTAGTACAGATTCCGAATGCTGACGCCAAGCGCTTTTGCCGTTTTGGTTCGGTTGAATTTGTGCTTTTCAAGTGTTTTTTGAATGACATGCGCTTCAAATTTTTCAACGGCTTGAGAGAGTTTTTCTCCTTCCACATCCGGAAAATCACTTTGAGCGCCGTTTTTTTCATTCAGCTCTGTTTCAAAAACAGGCAGATGCTGCTGTTCGATCCGCTCCATGTTCGGCTCTAAAAATATCATCGCCCGGCCGAGCACATTTTCGAGCTCTCGTACGTTTCCAGGCCAGCTGTAGGCTGATAAAGCACGCAGCGCGTTGGGCGAGAGTCCCTTTACATTGCGTCCGTAATCCTGATTGATTTTTTCAATGAGCCGAATGCTCAGCGCTTCAATATCTTCTTTACGCTGCCGAAGCGGCGGGATGGAGATCGGATAACGGTTAATCCGGTAATACAGGTCTTCCCGGAACGTCCCTTCCGCCATGGCTTTTTCGATGTTGACATTTGTCGCTGCGATAATTCTGACATTGACAGGAATTGCTTTAGTGCCTCCGACTCTGATAATTTCTTTTTCCTGCAGAACCCTGAGCAGTTTCGCCTGGGTGCTTTGGGTCAGCTCCCCGATTTCATCTAAGAAAATGCTGCCGTTATTCGCTTCTTCAAAAAGCCCTTTTTTGCCCCCGCGCCTAGCGCCCGTAAACGCGCCTTCCTCATAGCCGAAAAGCTCGGATTCAAGCAGGGATTCAGACAGGGCTGCACAATTGACCCTGATGAATTTATTGTATTTTCGGTCGCTTTCGTTATGGATGGCGTGGGCGAAAAGTTCTTTTCCGGTGCCGGATTCTCCCCGCAGCAGAATCGTCGCCGGCGTTTTCGCCCCGAGCTTGGCCTGTTCAAGGGCCACCAGCATTTGTTCACTCGTGCCGATAATGTCATCAAACGTGTATTTCGCTTCAAGCGTGCGGATGATCTGGCGCGCCCGGTTCAATTCAGCCGTCAGCGTTTTAATTTCTGACACATCGTGAATGACGCCGACGCTGCCTTTTAAAATACCGTCGACAATAACAGGGGCAACATTCACGATGACATCCTTTTTATTAGGGCCGACTTTCATCCTTACCCCCCGTACGGGCCGCCTTGTCCCCAATACTTTCAGATGCATGCTTTCCCCTTCCGAAATATCGGTGGAGGCGGGTTTTCCGATGACTTCGCTTTCTGCCAGCCCGGTCATTTTTGTATACGCTTTGTTGATTAACATTCCGATGCCGTTTTCATCAACGACGGAAATGGCTTCGTCTGACGATTGAATAATCGCTTCAAGCATAGTGCGGATTTGTTTTAAGTTCGTGACCTCTTCTGCCAGCTCAACCGCGTCCGTGATGTCTTTAAACACACATAACGCCCCGAGAAGCTTCCCGCCTTCATCAATGATCGGCAGTCTTGTCGTGACAATCTGAAGGTGCTTTCCGAGGAGCTGCTTCTGGTTATACTCCGGCTCTCTCGTTTCCAGAATCCGCGGCAGTTTTGTATTCGGCACTACGTCTTTAATTTGGCGGCCGATGACATCTTCCCGTTTTTGACCGACCATTTTTTCAGCCATTTGATTAAATAAAATGATCGTTTCATTGACGTCTATAAAAATCATGCCGTCATGCGTTGAATTAAAAATCCGGTCATGCTTATACGTCTGGGACTTCAGCATTTGAATAAGCTCCTGTTTTTCCTCCATCAGCTGAAACATCATGTACGCCAATTTTCCCGGCATGACGATGGTTTGTTCTTTTTTCTGTTGGAGAAGCTCATCCATGACCGCCTTGTCGCCCGTTGTATGGATGATGATATCTATATCTTCGGTTATGTAAGATTTCCAATCTGATGAGGTTGCAATTCCATATTTCCGGGCTTCTTGCAGCCCTTGCGCCTCCGGATCTTGATCAACCACCGCAATAATTTGGATCAGCTTTGTTTTCATCAAAATCTGTAAGAGCGCCGTGCCTCCTTTACCAGCACCTATAATCAGCACCTTCTGCATCCCGATACCCCTTTATATGAAAAAATTTGCACACCTGTATTTTCCGTTGCAATAATTTGCACAACCCCTATGTTACCATGTTTTCATCTCTTGACAAAATATTTTTTCGATTGGACAATAAAGGAAATCACATCGTAAAGGGGTTTTCTGAATATGAGCCGGCTTGTTGCGCTTTTGATTCTCGTCCTCCCCGGCGCTGTCGCGGCGCTCGGCATTAAGCTGATGAGAGATGCATTATTCGGGCATGTGTTTGCCCCGTTTCCGTCCCTTTTTCTTCAGGGAGCTGCCGGACTGGCGTTTTTTTTATTCGGCCTTTATATTCTGGCCGGGTTTATTCTGTACAGAGATCGGAAACGCAACCAAGTCAGCCCGCGGTTCAGGAAAAAAAAGCTGTAAAAAAAGCCCTTGTAAAAAAGGGCTTTTTCAGTCGTCCGGCAGTATCGTTTTAGCAATGGATTGATCCAGTTCTTCATAGTCATCGTAAGCGATCGTTTCATATAATTCTTTTCTCGTCTGCATATCGGAAAGCCCCGCTTTTTGCGAGCCTTCTTCTTTTATAAGGCGGAAAATACGCTCAAAAGCCTTGGCCGCCGTTCTGAGTGATGTGACCGGGTAAATGACCATGTGACAGCCCATATCGGAAAATTCTTCCGCACTGTAATACGGCGTTTTTCCGAACTCGGTCATATTTGCGAGAACCGGCACACTGGTTTGTTTGGAAAACGCTCTGAATTCGCTTTCGGATTGGAGCGCTTCCGGAAAAATAGCGTCAGCACCCGCTTTTATATAAGCGGCCGCTCTTTTTACGGCGCCATCCAGCCCTTCCTGCTGTCTGGCGTCTGTCCTTGCAACAACGAGAAGAGTCGGCGCGGCCTGCTTGACCGCTTTGATTTTCTGCGCCATTTCTTCAATCGGCACGAGCTGCTTCCCATTCAGATGCCCGCATTTTTTCGGCAGGCGCTGATCCTCCATCTGCACGGCGGCTGCGCGCGCTTCATACATTTCTTTCGCCGTCCGGGCAGCGTTCAGGATACCTCCGAAACCCGTATCAATATCCACAAGGACCGGCAGATCAGAGGAGCGGACCAAATCTTTAACCCGTTCAGCCATTTCCGCCGACGTGATGATGCCTAAATCGGGCAGCCCCCTGCTCGCCGTGTAAGCCGCGCCTGATAAATAAAGAGCCGAAAACCCCGTTTTCTTGGCGATAAGAGCAGCCATCGCATCATGAGCACCGGGGATCTGCAATACATCCGGCGCTGTCATCAGCGTACGGAACCGCTCTGCAAGCTCCTCTTGAGACGACTGCCTGCTGACGATCCACGTCATGTTTGTCACCCTCCTATTTTATATGAGAAATAAGTCCATAAATTCAATAACGCTGAGCTGCTGCATCCGTCCGCTATGTCTGCAGGCTTCTTCTATTTTACGCTGCTGCTTCAATGAAAAATGAGTGCTGATGTTTGCTGAAAACTTGGCAAGAATATTCGGTACGGCTTCGTTTCTGCGGAACCGGTGCCCGAGCGGGTATTCACATTCGATCCGTTCCGTAGCTGTGCCGTCTGTAAAATGCACCTGTACGGCATTTGAGATAGATCGCTTATGCGGGTCTAGGTAATCCTTTGAGTACGCTTTGTGTTCCGTCACCTCCATTTTGCCCCGCAATGTATCAATTCGCGGGTCAGACGCCGTTTCCTCTTCATAATGATCTGCCTTTATATCTCCGAAAAGAAGCCCAATTGCCGTAATGTACTGCAGGCAATGATCCCGGTCTGCCGGATTGTGAAGCGGCCCTTTTTTATCGATAATCCGGATTGCTGATTCATGCGTCATAATCGTGATCCTGTCGATTTCCCCGATGCGGTCTTTCACCTGCGGATGGAGCCGGACCGCGCATTCCGCCGCTGTCTGGGCGTGGAATTCAGCCGGGTAGGATACTTTAAACAATACATTCTCCATCACATAGGATCCAAGCGGGCGGGCAAGCTTTATTTCCTGCCGGTTAAATAATACGTCTTGAAATCCCCACACCGGTGCGGTCAGCGCCGTCGGGTACCCCATTTCACCTTTTTGCGCCATCAGGGCCAAATACACGCCCCTGCTCGTCGCGTCACCGGCCGCCCATGATTTGCGCGACCCGGTGTTCGGCGCATGCCGGTACGTTCTGAGGCTTGAATTATCAATCCAGGCGTGAGATACGGCGTTATTGATTTCCGCTTTTGAGCCTCCCAGCATGTGGGCGCAAACAGCCGCAGTCGCCACTTTCACAAACAGCACATGGTCAAGCCCGACTCTGTTTAAACTGTTTTCTAAAGCGAGAATCCCTTGAATTTCGTGCGCTTTGATCATTGCGCGAAGCACATCGCGCACGGTAAGCGGTTCTTTCCCTTCAGACATTCTCACTCTGGAAATATAGTCCGCACAAGCCAATATGCCTCCGAGATTGTCAGACGGATGACCCCATTCCGCCGCAAGCCACGTATCATTATAATCGAGCCACCTGTTGATGCATCCGATATTAAAGGCGGCCGTGACGGGGTCTAATACAAAAGGCGTGCCCGGGACCCGGCTGCCGTTCGGTACAGTGGTTCCCGGGACAATCGGGCCGAGCAGCTTTGTACATTCGGGATAGCTGAGCGCCAAAATTCCGCAGCCTATCGTATCAAGAAGCACATGTCCTGCCGTAGTGAAAGCTTCTGAACTGTCAATCTCCTGATGGAGCACGTAATCAGAAATCTCTTCGATCACGGCGTCCATTCGGCGGGTTTCTGTCATGTTTTCATCTTCCTTTCTTATCTGTTTACAGGCGCGCTCCGGTATAGCGGACACGCGGGCGGAAAAGCCGGTTTCTGCTGTGCTGTTCAATGACGTGCGCGCACAGGCCGACGGTTCGTGCACTGAAGAATATAGGCGTGTACAGCGGTATCGGAATGCCGAGCATGTAATAGACCGGCGCTGCGTAGTAATCTAAATTCGGATAAAGGCCTTTTTTCTCCCGCATGACGGTTTCGCCGGCTTCACACATGTGATAGAGACGGAAATCCCCCGAGAGATCAGACAGCTTTTTCAATGCTTCTTTCATCATGAGCGCCCTCGGATCCATTTTTTTCATGTAGACACGATGTCCGAAGCCCATGATTTTTTCTTTGTTTGCGAGTTTCTGAGTTAACAATTGAATAAACCCGTCTGTATCCTTCGCTTCTTCAAGCATGTACATCACCGCTTCGTTCGCTCCGCCGTGAAGGTTTCCCTTAAGCGAGGCGACGGCTCCGGTGAGAGCGCCGTAAATATCCGATTGCGTCGAAGCGATGACACGGGCTGTAAATGTTGAGTTCGGCAATTCATGCTCACTGTATAAAAGAAGCGACCTGTCGAATATTTCTTCTTCCAAGGAGGACGGCGTTTTTCCGGTAATCATATATAAAAAGTTTGCGCTGTACGATAAGGTTCCGACAGGCGCTAAAGGTTCCTGACCGTTTATGACACGATAGCTGTTGACGGTCAGATTGGGCATTTTGCCTATCAGCCCGCGTACACGGTGCCGATTTACAGAAGAGGTGCGGTCATCAATATTCTTGTCAAAGCCGCCAAGTGCGGACAAGCCTGTCCTCAGACCGTCCATCGGATGAGTATGTTCAGGCAGCAGACGGCATATATGCAAGATTTCCTCGGGAAGGTCTCCGCCGCGCCGGATGTCATCTTCAAGCGCCGCCTTCTCTTTCGCATCAGGAAGTCTGTCTTCCAATAAGAGATGGACAATATCCATATAGCCGGCCGTTTTAGAAAGCTCGATCAGATCATGGCCTTTGATTAAAATCCTGCCCTGCTGTGTATCAAGAAAAGAAATCCCCGTTTCCACCGCAATGACGCCATCTAAACCGGGAGAATAAGATTCCATGGTTTCGCTCCTTTTCCGCGCTTTTTATTGAAGAAGATACTTAGAAATAATCAGCCTTTGAATCTCATTGGTGCCCTCATAGATTTGCGTGACCTTCGCATCCCGAAATAAACGCTCCGCGGGATACTCTTTCATATAGCCGTAGCCGCCGTGAATCTGCACAGCCTCCACTGCCGCTTTCATCGCCGCATCAGACGCGAATTGCTTTGCCATCGATGCTTCTTTTCCGCACGGAAGCCCGCGCTGATACAGATCAGCGGCATGATAGACCAATAGTTTGGCAGCTTCCGCATTCGTCGCCATGTCAGAAAGTTTAAAAGAGACAGCCTGATTCGAGGCAATGGGCCTGCCGAACTGGCTGCGGGTTTTGGCGTATTCCGCCGAGCAGCCGAGCGCCGCTTCGATAATTCCGAGCGCCTGAGCCGCTATGCCGATCCGTCCGACATCTAGGTTTTTCATGGCGATTGAAAAACCCTCGCCCTCTTCGCCGAGCCGGTTTTCAATTGGAATTTCCGCTTGGTCAAATTGCAATTCGACGGTATTGGAACCTAACAAACCGAGCTTTTTTTCTTTCTTTCCGACAGAAAAGCCGGGTGTGTTTTTTTCAACGATAAAAGCGGAAATCCCCTTTCTCCCTTTTCCCGGGTCCGTTAAGGCAAATGTCAGATACAAATCTGCCGCTCCGCCGTTTGTAATAAAGATTTTTGAACCGTTCAGAATATATGAACCGCCTTTTCGCACAGCCGTTGTTTTCAGGCTTCCCGCATCAGATCCGGATTGAGGCTCAGTAAGCGCAAAAGCCCCGACGTATTCGCCCGCTGCCAGCTTTGGAATATACCTTTGTTTTTGGGCTTCTGTCCCGAAATGCAGAATCGGGTTTGTCCCTACCGATGTGTGGACGGATAAAATGACGCCGACAGCCGCGCTGACTTTTGATATTTCATGAATCGCTAAAATGTAAGATGTTGTATCAGCCCCCGCTCCGCCGTATGCTTCCGGCACGGGGATGCCCATTAAACCCGCTTCTCCCATTTTTTTAATCAGCCGGTCCGGAAATTCATCGGTTGTTTCCATGATTTCAACCATCGGTGCGATTTCCTTGCGTGCAAAATCGCGCACCATTTTTCTCATCATGATGTGCTCTTCTGTAAAATGCACGGCTGCAGGCCTCCCCCATGATTTTTATGTCATCTGTTGTACTCATAAAAACCGCGCCCGCTTTTTTTGCCGAGCCAGCCGGCGCTGACATATTTTCTGAGCAGCGGGCATGGGCGGTATTTCGAATCTCCGAACCCCGCATAGAGAACCTCCATTATGGAAAGGCATGTATCCAATCCGATGAAGTCGGCTAATGTTAAAGGCCCCATCGGATGACGCATGCCGAGCTTCATCACTTCATCAATCGCTTCCTTTGAAGCCGCCCCTTCGTAAAGGCAATAAACGGCCTCGTTAATCATCGGCATTAATATACGGTTAGATATAAAGCCTGGAAAATCATTGACTTCGACAGGCGTTTTTTTCATCCGGACGGCAAGCTTCTTTACTGTTTCAGCCGTTTCTTCCGACGTAGCAAGCCCTCTGATGACCTCGACAAGCTCCATGACAGGAACCGGATTCATAAAATGCATGCCGATTACTTTGTCAGGCCTTTTTGTGACAGCGGCAAGCTCCGTAATGGGAAGAGAAGACGTATTGCTTGCCAATACGGTATGAGGGGGACACATTTTGTCAAGTGTGCCGAGTAATTCAGTTTTTGCTGTTTTGTTTTCGGCAATGGCTTCTATTACAAAATCAGCATCTCCCGCTTCTGTGAGCGCTGCCGGGGAGATGCGGCTGAAAACGGATTCTGTTTCATGCCGTGTCTTGCGTCCTTTCGCCTGATCTTTCTCCAGATTTGTCTTTATGCGGTTAAGGCCTTTTGTCACCGATTCCGGCTCCACATCGTATAACATGACGGAAAACCCAGCTTCTGCAGCCGTCTGCGCGATGCCTGCTCCCATCTGACCCGCACCTGCGACCATGATTGTTTTCATCTTCATCTGACGCTCCCCTCGTTATATCAGTACACCTCCAGCAGGACGGCGTCTCCTTGGGCCGCTCCGCTGCATATCGCCGCTATGCCTAAACCTCCTCCGCGCCGCTTTAATTCGTATATCAAACTCATGATGATTCTGGCGCCGCTTGCGCCGATCGGATGGCCGAACGCGATCGCCCCTCCGTTTACATTCACTTTCTCCCGGCTGAATCCGGCAATCTTTTCGCTGACGAGCACGACGGACGCAAATGCTTCGTTTACTTCAAACAAATCAATATCGTCAACGGACAGTCCGGTTTTTTTCAAAAGCCGGCTGATCGCTTCTCCCGGTGCGCTGGCAAGCTCAGACGCTTCCAGTCCGACAGACGCAAAGCCAAGTATCGCAGCGAGCGGTCTGACATGCTGCTTCGCGGCCTTTTCCTCTGACATCAGCACAAATGCTCCGGCGCCGTCATTTACACCGGGAGCGTTTCCCGCTGTAACCGTTCCGCCGGCTGTAAAAATAGGCTTAAGCTTTGCGAGCTGCTCAAGGCTTGTATCAGGGCGCAGCCCCTCATCCTGCGTAACATTATGCTGTTTGCCCTTTTTATCGGTCCAGGTAACCGGAACGATTTCTTCTTGCAATTTGCCCGTCTCAGCCGCCTCAGCCGCGCGTTTTTGGCTTGAAAGAGCGTAATTATCCTGTTCATCTCGGGAAATGCCGTACTTTTCGGCCGCAGCGCTTCCGTGGACAGCCATATGCACCTGATCGAACGCACAGGTCAGCCCGTCATGGACCATTAAATCCTGAAAAACCCCGTCTCCCATTCTTATACCCCAGCGGCCGGCCGGAATGGCGTACGGGATGTTGCTCATGCTTTCCATTCCGCCTGCAATCAGCACGTCGGCATCATTTGCCCGGATGATTTGATCACAGAAGGTAACGGCTCTAAGCCCCGATGCACAAACCTTATTAATGGTTTCAGCCGGAACGGACCATGGAAGCCCGGCATACCTTGCAGCCTGCCGTGCCGGAATCTGCCCCGCACCCGCTTGGACAACCATTCCCATCACCGCTCCTTCTGCTTCGCTTTCACCGATGCCGGCGCGCTTGATTGCTTCTTTTATGGCAATGCCGCCAAGCTCGGCTGCTTTTACCTCTTTTAATGCACCGCCGAATTTTCCGAACGGTGTTCTTGCCGCACTGACGATAACCGTTTTCCCCACACTTTTGCCTCACTTTCAGTAAAATAAAAGATAACGCTTACATAAAACGCCCTGTTACACTATATGAACCTCCTGATCACGTTATGATCGCCCCTCCGGTTTCTGCCCATAAAAAAAAGACTGTCTGAACAGTCTTCTTAATGGCGGCATTCTTCTTTTATAGAAACAGCCAGCTTTGGATAATCGGTAAAAAATGCGTCTGCTCCCGCTTTCATCAGCTGCTTCATATCTTCCGGACGATTAACGGTGAACGGACGGAGCTTCACTTGGTGTTTTACAAGATGTTTGATCGCTTCAGCGCTGACCGCCGGCGTACCAAGCTTCGGATGATAACCTGAAGCGGGAATTGAAGCGAGATACTGTTCAGGCCGGTACAGCACATCCATCGTCAGCACCGCCCGTTCAATCTCAGGCGCCAAGGCATGGCAACGCGCGAGGCTCTCATGATTAAATGAAGAAAAAATAACGCGCTTTTCCAATCCGTAATACCTGACTTTTTTGATCACTTCTTTTTCCATTCCCTCGTAGCGGAATACACTGTTTTTCAGCTCAATATTGATCAGAAAATCGGCGGGCTCCGCAAAACGCAGCACGTCTGACAAAAGCGGAATTCTGACTCCTTTAAAAGAATCTTTCCATTTTCCGGCGGCATCGGCGGTTCTGATTTTGTCATACGCCGTATCTTTCACAAATCCTTGTAAAGACGTCGTTCGGTCAAGGGTTTCATCGTGAATGACCACGATACGGCCGTCTTTTGTCATCTGTACGTCAAGTTCGATTCCGTCCGCCCCGTCCTCAATCGCTTTTGTGAACGCGGGCATCGTATTTTCGGGATAGTCACCCGACGCCCCCCGGTGGGCAAAAATAGTCGTCATGTGTGTCACCTCAGGTGTTTGTCATCGGTTTTCTCTATTATAATCGTTATGCACATAAGGAGGGCGCTATTTACACATATTTTACGACTATTGGCCGCTGTAATAGGTTTCGATTCCATTTACAATGGCGTCGGCGGCGTGTTCTTGCCCGTCAGCGTTTTTCAGCTTGTCCGCATCTTGAGGATTTGTGATAAAGCCTAATTCAGCCAGCACACTAGGCATTTTTGAATATGTAATGACATAAAAAGGGGCTTCTTTTACACCTCTGTCTCTCATCTCTAGAGACGAGACAAGCTGCTGTTGGATATCAGAAGCAAGCCTTTCGCTGTCTGCTCCTTCATATGTTGAATTAAAATACGTTTCTGTACCCGATGCCGTCGATACGGCTGAGTTCGTATGAAGGCTGACGAATAAATCGGATTGGCTGGCGCTTGCTTTCGCCACCCGATCGTCCAAACTTAAAAAAGTATCATCAGTCCTTGACGCAACAGGTATTGCACCTTCTGCTTCCAATTTGGCAGCTACCTTGTTTGACACCGCTAAATTGATGTTTTTCTCCAGCAGTCCATTTCCCCCGGCCCCGCTGTCTTCTCCGCCATGTCCGGCATCAATATAGATGGTCTTCCCTTGCAAAGGCTCGGCTGCATAAGCGGACGGCGCAAGCAGAAGAAGGGCGGCACCGAATGCAGCAGCGCTTTTTGTCAGTAGGCCCACGTTTTTTCCTCCCCGTTTTTCACATATCTGTTTCTTTTTTCAGTTCTTCAAGCCGTAATTGTCCGTTGCTCTCTTTTTTATAGGTGATTTGCACCGCCGTATGTTCAGGCAGAAACTGACATTCAAGCCGCTTAGCAAAAGGCACCTTCACCTCGCGCCGCTCTCCGTCAATTTCCAGTGCGATCATATCGTTTCCGGCCGCTTTTATAAATGTTCCTTCCTGTGTAAATGACGGCGCCGAATCCGCCTCAGCGGTATACTCGCAGCCTGACAGCAGCCATGCAGTGAAGATCAGAAGGATGACAGACTTCACACAGATCACCTCACGTTTTCTCATTCGGCTTTATCTTTGTACAGAATGGCGGATTTGTAAAGGGCGCCTTCGTCCCTCCAGCGTTTTTCCATATTTGGAATAAAGGCTTTCTGACCCGCTGATTACCTGAACTTAGAAAGAAAGCGAGCTGATCCGTCTATGAAAAAGGTTCTGTCTGAAGGCCGAATATGCAAAATTTAACGGAAAGGGACGACTTTCTGTTCATTTTGAAAAAATGACAGATCGGCAAAAAAAGAGAGCCCGTCATGCGCTCTCCCGAACAGAATGATTCATATTTATTTTGAGCTTTTCATAAAATGAACGGGACAACTTAAAAGAGCAGCGTATTGACGGCAATGATGAGAATAATCACTCCGCTCAGCACCGTGCTGAACTGTCCGACATGGAAAGAACCGATGCGCAGTGACGCAGCTTTTTTCCCAAGCAGGCAGCCGATCCATATGGTCAGAAAGCTTCCGATCGCCGCAGTGACGGAAATGGCAGCGGGAGAAAGCCCGATCAGGCCCGCGCTTAATCCGTTGGTCAGCGCATTTGCGGATACGGCCACCCCGAGAACCATGGATTCCAATATACCGATTTCTCCCGAACCGTCAGCATCCGCTGTCTCCGGATTTTGCAGCAGACCGGCGAAACGGCCTTTTTTTCCAGATGTGTCAGCAGGCGCTGTATTTTCTTTTTTTCTCGGCACGGCCAGCAGGATGATGCGAATGCCGATCACAGATAAAATAAAAGCCGCCAGCAAAACGGGAAAAAAGCCCGGTAAAACGGCTGAAATCCATTTGCCGAAATAAATTCCGATATAACTGAATAAAAAACAGATAAAAGCGATCATTATATTTGATGCGTGCGATATTTTGATCTTTCTGATGCCGTATGACATCCCCACTCCTAAATTATCAATGCTCGAGGACACTGCCAAACCTAAAATCAATAACCAAGCCATGTTATGTTCTCCCCATTCTTTGATGTCTTTTCAACATGTTGTGCAGTTGAATCTACACTATCCTATTCATCAGCACAGAAAAGGTACCTTTTCTGCAAAAATTATTGACTGATTATCATCATTCCGGCGGAAACGAGGTGACACCCTTGGCAGAAAATGAACATAAGACATTGGGCCCCCTTTTAAAATCACTGCTTGATAAGCACTCTCTCTCCATGAGAAAACTCGGCGCATTAGCCAACATTGATACGGCCACCATCTCCCGGATTATAAACGGCAAGCAGAAGGCCAATTTAAAGCATCTTCAGGAATTTTCAAAGCACCTCCGCACCCCGCTGGAGGAATTGCTTGAAGCGTCAGGAATAGACATCGGCCATGAAAAAGAGACTGCGCCGCAAGATCCGATGCACGCGATTCAGGATATGCTGAACATGGGGGAGATGTTTGATCAGCCTTTTTCCCGTGAACAAATTGAACGCGAACTGACCAGATATGAACAATATGCCAAAACCCAGCAGGGCCATCGCCTGATTTGTGATGAGTTTCAAAAGAAAATGAATAATGAAGAAAGTGTCGGCCCTTTTATTGATCACTTGAAAAACATGCATCATCAATATATGGATGAATCAACACCGGCTGAAGACCGCCCGATTCTAGGGAGTGCGCTCCTGTATTATATTTTAGCGACAGACGTGATTCCGGATTACATGTTTCCGATCGGCTATCTGGATGACGCCATCGCCGTTCAAATCGCTTTGCATCGGCTGAAAAAAAAGTAAAGGCGCCTAAAAAGCGCCCTTTTTTGTTGAAAAATATGAAACACCGCATTACGGTTTTGTCAAAACAGAGACAGCTGTCATATGATACATTAACCTAACAAAAAGGAGGGTGTCTTCTATGGACAGCAACACAGTTGTGGCAGTGTGCGCTCTGTTAAGTGTTGTGATTCAGATCGGAACGATATTCGCCGCAGGAAAGTGGAAAAAAGAATAAAAACAAATTTGACGGTTTTTTCACACAAGCGTATGCTTATAAATAACCTTGTAAAAGATAAGAAAGAAGATATGCATATGAAAAAAATCATTCTCCTATTCGCCGCCGCTGTCATATTCAGCTCGATCGGCCATCAAATTTCAGGCGGGTATAAAGACCCTGAAAAGGAACGGAGAAAACCGTTCCAGTCGTTTAAATGGTTCGGCCGGTCATAACCTCAGGAAGAAGAACAAGCAAAATAATTGCACACAATTAAAACATAAGCTAGAATACGGACGAGTTAAACTTTTAAGGAAGAAGGCGAAATAATGAAGCAAACATATAAACCGCTGTTTGAACCTTTTACGTTCGAAAGCGGCGTTACCATACCAAACCGTATTTCCGTTGCACCGATGACACACTATTCCTCAAACGATGACGGAACGATTTCTGAACGTGAATTGAGCTACATTACTCCCCGTTCAAAAGAAATGGGCATGGTCATTACGGCATGTGCAAACGTAACACCTGACGGCAAAGCGTTTCCCGGCCAGCCCGGCATCTATGATGATTCTCACATTCCCGGCTTGAAAAAACTCGCTCAAGCGATCCAGTCTCAAGGAGCGAAAGCCGTTGTGCAGATTCACCATGGCGGATTGGAATGCCCTCCTGAACTCGTACCGAATAACGACGTCGTCAGCCCAAGCGGTTCAGAAGAAGACGGCAGACAAACTTCCCGGGCTCTCACTGAACAAGAGATTGAGCACATTGTAAAAGCATTCGGCGAAGCGACACGCAGAGCGATTGAAGCCGGCTTTGACGGTGTAGAAATTCACGGGGCAAACGGATACTTGATTCAACAATTTTATTCTCCGAAAACAAACCGGCGCACAGACCGCTGGGGCGGGAGCGATGAAAAGCGCCTTGCGTTCCCGCTTGCAGTCGTTGACGCTGTCAAACAGGCAATTGATGCACACGCTGAACATCCATTTGTTCTCGGCTACCGTCTGTCACCTGAAGAGCCGGAAACGCCGGGGCTTACAATGAAAGAAACATTCATGCTCGCTGATGCACTTGCGGAAGAAAACTTGGATTATCTGCATATTTCACTGATGGATGTCAATTCCAAAGCCCGCCGCGGCGCAGATACTTCACGGACACGGATGGATTTATTAAACGAACGCGTCGGCCACAAAGTGCCGCTGATGGCGGTCGGTTCCATCTATACCGCGGACGAAGCGCTCGCCGTATTAGAAAGCGGGATTCCGCTGGTGGCTCTGGGACGTGTCATTTTAATTAACCCTGAATGGGCGGTGCTGGTCAAAGAAGGCCGCGAACAGGAAATCGAAAAAGCCATTAAAGCATCTGAAATTGAGAAATACCGACTTCCTGAACCGTTATGGGAAATGATCCAGAATACAGGCGGCTGGGTGCCGTTTGAAAAGTAATCAAAAAACTGCCGGACGTCCGGCAGTTTTTTTGTTTCATAACTTTTTACCGCTTTGTTTACTCCTATTACTGATTCGCAGCGTACATATAGTAAATAGATTAATAGAAAGGAGACCGTATATGATGGCTGGTTTTCCTATTACGATTAACAGTCTTTCCGGAAACGGAGTTGTCAATGTCGGCGGGGCGTTTTCGATAAGCCCTTTAACCGTATCAAAAACCGTCTACGGCTCAGGAGGAGGAAATATAGGTATTGTTCTGCAATTAAACCAATTCAGCACGTCTCAATCTCTAAACTCGCAATTCTCTGATCAAAATGTAACGAAAACACTATGATATCTGTATTTCCCTCCCTTTCCGGCTCGCAGCAGCCGGTTTTTTTTGCCGTTTTGTTTAATCTTATTTCATATTACAGCGTACATATAGATAGTAGACTGTGAGAGAAAGGAGAAAAAATAGAATGAGCGGTTGCCCGATTACGATAAACAACGTATCAGGAAACGGCGTTGTCAATGTTGGCGGCGCCATATCCATCAGTCCGCTGACTGCATCAAAAACCGTTTTCGGTTCCGGAGGGGGAAATATCGGCATTGTCATTCAAAACAATGCTGTAAGCCAGTCCAAAATGTTTGAACACCAATTTTCAGATCAGAATATTGTGAAGTCAATTTAAGGGCTGCCATGCAGCCCTTACTGCATAAATAAAGCAGGCGCACTGATTTCCCGAAAACTTGATTTTAAACATCAGCGGTCACCTTCTCATGTTTTGAATGATTTCAGTTCAGTGTGAATAAAATGCAGATTGAAAGCATGAAAACACGTCAGTACTGAATCTCATTAAGGAAAGAAGGAATCGCGATGAAAAAACTTTGCCGGGAAGTTTGGATTGAAGTTGACCTTGATGCGATAAAAAAGAATGTACGGGCGATCCGCCGCCATATTCCGAAGAAGTCAAAGATTATGGCCGTCGTAAAAGCAAATGCTTATGGCCACGGCTCTGTGGAAGTAGCGCGGCAGGCACTGGAAAGCGGCGCGAGCGAGCTCGCGGTTGCCAGCGTTGAAGAGGGAATTGTGTTACGGAGAGCGGGAATTACGGCACCTATCCTTGTGCTCGGCTTTACAGCTCTCAGCTGTGTAAAAAAATCTGCCTTGTGGAATATAACATTATCAGCGTTTCAAGTCAGCTGGGTCAAAAAAGCAAATCAGATATTGGAAAAAGAAGCTGATTCGAAACGGCTGTCCATTCATATCAATGTGGATACCGGAATGGGCCGGCTGGGTGTACGCACAGAAGAAGACCTTTTAGCAGTTGTAAAAGCGCTCAAGTCGAGTACATACCTGTCATGGGACGGGATCTTTACCCATTTTTCAACAGCGGATGAACCTGATACTGAATTGACAATGCTGCAGCATGAAAAGTTCATCAGCTTTCTCCGCTTTTTAAAAAATCAAGACATCCCGCTGCCTACTGTCCATATGTGCAACACAGCCGCCGCTATCGCTTTTCCCGAATTCAGCGCCGATATGATCCGTTTAGGCATCGGTTTATATGGACTATACCCGTCCGCTTATATAAAGGAGCTCAACCTCGTAGATCTCACGCCCGCACTCAGCTTAAAGGCGCGTATCGCTTATGTGAAAGCCATGGTGACAGAGCCCCGGACCGTCAGTTATGGCGCCACATATATCGCCGAACCGGGTGAAATCATCGCGACAATTCCGATCGGCTATGCTGACGGCTACTCGCGCGCCCTTTCCAACCGCGGGTTTATTCTTCACCGCGGCAGAAGAGTGCCGGTGGCGGGGAGAGTGACGATGGATATGATTATGGTCAGTTTGGGTGATAGTGAGGGCAAACAAGGAGAAGAAGTCGTCATTTACGGCAAACAAAAAGGAGCCGAGATTTCCGTTGATGAAATTGCCGAAATGCTCGGTACGATTAACTACGAAGTCGTATCTGTGTTAAGCCGCCGCGTCCCCCGCTTTTATATCAGAGACGGCGAAATCATCAAAGTATCAGCTCCCGTGTTATATGTGTAGATGCCGTAAATCCCGCTTTTATGCAGCATTAAGATTCCTCGGGCCGGAGAGATCTTCGTCAGAAAAACTCAAAACGCCTTCTCTTCCGCATTCATGCACGGAAAAGAAGGCGTAAAACGTCATCTTGCCATAAAGCTTGCGTTACGAAGCTTTATGCTCCAATCTCAGCTTGTCAGCAACCATCGCAATGAATTCTGAGTTGGTTGGTTTTGCTTTTGTCATGCTTACGGTATACCCGAACAGCGAAGAAATGGAATCAATATTTCCCCTGCTCCAAGCGACTTCAATCGCGTGGCGGATGGCCCGTTCTACACGGCTTGCGGTCGTGTTGAATTTTTTGGCGATGTCGGGATAAAGGACTTTTGTGATGCTGCCGAGGAGTTCAATATCGTTGTACACCATGGAAATGGCTTCCCGCAAATAAAGATAGCCTTTAATATGGGCAGGCACACCGATCTCATGGATAATGCTTGTAATGCTGGCATCGAGATTTTTCCGTTTCGGCTCCGGCTGGCTGCGGATGATGCTGCTTTGTGTAGACGGCGCACGGTGTGTGACGCTGCTGACATTTCCGCTTACCTGGCGGATATGGCCGACAAGGTTTTCCATATCAAACGGCTTCAGGATGAAATAGGACGCGCCTAAATCGACGGCTTTTTTCGTAACGTCTTCCTGACCGAATGCCGTCAGCATGATAACGTTCGGCTGTTTCTCAAGCTCTGATTCACGGAGCCGCTCTAAAACCGCAAGTCCGTCCAGATGCGGCATAATAATATCTAAAACGAGCACATCGGGATTTTTATCTTTAAACAAAGAAAGACATTCCTGCCCGTTATAAGCAACGCCGATTACTTCCATATCATCCTGTCCCTCTATATATTCACTCAACAGGCTTACAAGCTCTCGATTATCATCAGCAACACAAACTTTAATTTTCTCCACGTTTCTTCCTCCCCCAATGTATTAACAGGACACAACCTATTTGACTGCTACATGTTACATTCGACAAAACCACTACTTCCCCTTTTAAAAAATCCATATTTACCAATAATAGTGGAATATCTTTGTTTTTCTAGCATTTTCTAGGTTTTTCGACTAAAAATTAAGTTTGACAAATCAGGAAACGTGAATTTGTCGAAAAATCTTCATGTCTTATTTTACATGAATCCTGGAAAGAAGTGAAGAACGCGCACATAAAAAAACTGCCGGATGATCCGGCAGTCAGCTTGCTTTGTCTTTTCCATAAACATCAACACCCGCTTCAGAAAGCATCCATTCGATATGAACGCCGTAGCCGCTTGTCGGATCATTGACAAACACGTGGGTTACGGCTCCGACGACCTTCCCGTTTTGGATGATCGGGCTTCCGCTCATTCCCTGAACGATTCCGCCGGTTTTTTTCAGCAGTTTCGGATCGGTCACTTTTAACACCATTCCCTTAGTCGCCGGGAATTTTTGCGGAGTGGTGCTGACGATTTCAATATCAAATTTCTCTACTTTATCATTTTCAATAACCGTCAGCATTTGCGCAGGTCCTTTTTTTACTTCATTTGACAAAGCAATCGGAAGCGCTTTGTCGGAAATGTTGTTTTTAATCGGCTGATGCAGTTTCCCGAAAATGCCGAACGGACTGTTGCGGTTAATATCGCCGATCGTTTTCCGTTCTGACGAAAACCTTGCCAGTTTTTCGCCGGGATTGCCGCCTTTTCCTTTTTCAATTGATGTTACAGTTGAACGGACGATTTCGCCGTCTTCCACAACAATCGGTTTTTTCGTATCCATATCAGAAATGACGTGGCCCAATGCGCCGTATTTTTTTGTTTTCGGTTCAAAAAATGTCATCGTGCCGATACCGGCTGCCGAATCACGGATATAAAGGCCGATTCGATATTTTCCCTCAGCTTCGTCCTTTGTCGGAATCAGCTTTGTCTTGATTTTTTGCTTATCGCGTTTCACCAACAAATCCAAAGATTCCCCGGTCTTACCCGCTTTTTGAATAAACGGGGCGATGTCGCTCATTTTTTCAATTTTTTGTCCGTTCATTTTAATAATGATGTCGCCAGATTCAATTCCCGCTTGTTCTCCCGGAGACTTTTTCCCATCCTTTGTCATCACCTGATGAAAGCCGACGACCAAAACACCGACTGAATGCAGTTTTACACCGATGGACTGTCCGCCCGGAATGACCTTCAATTCAGGAAGGACACGCACTTTCGTTTTTTTAATGGGAAACCCGGCAAGATCATATACTACTTCTGACCGGCCTTGTTTTTGCCCTGTTATGCTTGCATGACCGTGCTCTTCTCTCAGCGTAAAGGCTTCTGATAATTCACCCTTTTCAGCACTTATTGATGCATTGACCGGAACGGCTTGTGTCTGGTTTTCAAAGACGCTCATTTCTGACGGTATCAGTAAATATTCTTTAAATGGCTTAAAAAAGCCTACACTTAGTAAAGAAACAAGGAGAATTACACCTATTGCTTTCCTCATGTTATCGTGCATTCATTCCTTCACTCTCCTCGCTCCTATCCCACACCACTTTCTTTTTCTGCTACCTCTATACTTTTGCCTTCCTGCGCTTGATTTATAACCGGCATACGAAGAAAAACATTGGATACACTGTTAGAGAAATGGAACAAAAAAATAAGCTGCCTGTATCAGCAGCTTATCCTGTCGTTTTTACCTGTCCGGCCTGTTTTAAAAGCTCTTGCGCATGCCGTTTTGTCAGGTCGGTCACTTCAACACCCGCAATCATACGGCCGATTTCCGCTACCTTATCCTGCTTTGAAAGCGGCGTTACATGCGTTGTCGTCCGTCCGTCTTTGAATTCTTTTGCGATCAAAAGGTGCGTATCCGCCATAGCGGCAACCTGCGGCAGGTGTGTAATGCAGAGCACCTGTGAACCGGTCGATACTTTATGGATTTTTTCCGCGATGGCTTGGGCAACCCGCCCGCTTACGCCAGTGTCCACTTCATCAAATATGATGGAGGTGACATCCTGCTGAGAAGAAAAAATACTCTTCAGCGCCAGCATCACCCTTGAAAGTTCGCCGCCGGATGCGACCTTTGACAGCGGTTTTAACGGCTCACCTGTGTTCGTTGAAATTAAAAATTTCACAAGGTCAATTCCCTTTTGGGTAAGCTGCACGGGCTGTCCGTTGACAACCGGCGCTTCACTGGCAGACGGATCGGTTTTCACGAGGAATTCCGTATCAAACGTTGATTTGCCCATATACAGGCTCTTTAATTCCTGATGAATTGCTTCCGCCAGTTTTTTCGCCCAGGCTTTTCTGATTTTTGATAAATTGGCGGCTTCTACGGCCACATCTTTGCCGACGGACTCCAGTTCCTTCTTCAGCGCTTCAAGGTGGCTGTCGCGGTTTTCGATTTGATCAATTTCCTCTTCTATTTTGGAGCCGTATTCCAGAATGTCTTCGACCGTCGCTCCGTATTTACGCTTCAGCTGTTTAATCTCGTTTAAACGGGTTTCAATAAAATTCAGCCGTTCCGGGTCATACTCCAGATCATCTAGCAGATTGCGCATTTGAAAGGTTGCATCCTCCAGCAGATAATAGGAACTTGACACACTTTCTGACAGCTTTTGCAGCGGTTCATTGATATCCGAAATGTCTTCAAGCTGGGCAGAGGCCATTCCTACCCAGTCAAGCCCCCCCTGTTCGCTGCGAAGCGCATTATAGGCGTTTTGCAATGATTCATAAATTTTTTCAAAGTTGGATATCTGCTTCCGCTCTTCTTGAAGAAGTTCGTCTTCATTCAATTCAAGCTTCGCTGATTCGATTTCTTCAAGCTGAAATTGGATCAGATCTAACCGATGCGCCATTTCCTGTTCGCTTTCCGACAGCTTCTTCACTTTTTTGAGCAGCTTCATATAACGGTCGTAGCCTTCTTGGTATGCCTGAAGCGCTGATTCGGCCTCAGCGCCCGCAAATTTATCCAAAAGCTCTAAATGTTTGTCATCTTCCATTAAAAGCTGGTTGTCATGCTGCCCGTGAATATCTAATAAAAGTCTGCCGATCTCCCTCAAAGCTGCAATCGTTACTAATTTTCCGTTGACACGGCAGACGCTTTTTCCTCCGGCATTAATGTCTCTTCTCATGACAATCATGTCGTCAGATGCGTCTATTCCCTGCTCACGGCACACCTCAAAAACGGGATGGCCGCTGTCCAAAAGAAACAGTCCTTCAAGCTCGGCCTTTGTTTCACCGTAACGGACAAATTCAGACGACCCGCGGCCGCCGACCAACAGGGAAACGGCGTCTATAATAATTGACTTGCCGGCCCCTGTTTCTCCCGTCAGGACGGTGAGCCCCCGTTCAAACGAAATCGTCAGTTCCTCTATAATGGCAAAGTTTTTTATTGATAGTTCAGCTAACAAACAGCATTCCACCTTTTATCTGATAATTACGCTACAGCAGCTCCAAAAGACGGCTTTGAACGCCCTCCGTATCTTCAGGCGTCCTGCAGATGATTAAAATTGTGTCATCTCCGCAGATCGTGCCCATGATTTCTTCCCATTCGAGATTATCCATCAAAGCGCCGATTGCCTGCGCATTCCCCGGCATCGTTTTTAATACGATCATGTGGCTTGCTGAGTCAATTTTTACGAACGCATCCATTAATGAACGCTTCAGTTTTGACAGCGGGTTGAACCGCTGATCCGCCGGCAGGCTGTATTTGTAGGAACCGTTATTGGTCGGCACCTTTACGAGATGCAGTTCTTTAATGTCCCTGGAAACAGTCGCCTGGGTTACCTTATACCCTTCTTCTCTCAGCATGTCAACTAAGTCATCCTGCGTTTCAATCTCATGGCTTGTAATAAGCTCTCTGATTTTTATATGCCTTTGGCCTTTTGTCATGTAAGCACCTCTGTTTTCAAGCTGTTCTTGTCATTATGTTAACCGCTTCTTGATAAAAAGTACATGATGGCAGAAAAAAGGAATAATAGCCCCCTATTATTCCGGTACATCTGTCTTTTTGGCTTTTAATGTTTCATGTGCTTCGCGGACGGTACGGAGAATATCTTCTTCCGGCAGTTCAGCGCCGCTTCCGTCTTCTCCCTCCCACTTCAAATGAAGCAGAAACTCGATATTGCCGTCTCCCCCTGTAATCGGTGAGAAGGACAGTCCTTTCACTGTATATCCTTCAGAAGCGGCAAACTGATTCATACGGCGGAGAACGTCAGCATGAACGCCGGGATCTCTGACAATGCCTTTTTTTCCGACTGATTCACGTCCGGCTTCAAATTGCGGCTTCACCAGTGCGATACAATCGCTTCCCGGCACAAGCAGCGTTTTTAAAACCGGCAGAATAAGACGGAGTGAGATGAAAGAAACATCGATCGTCGCGAATTCCGGCAGACCCTCTGTGAAATCGGAAGGCTCGGAATAGCGGAAATTCGTCCGTTCCATGACGACGACCCTCTCGTCCTGTCTCAGCTTCCAAGCGAGCTGATTATAGCCGACGTCTACTGCATAGGACCGTTCGGCGCCGTTTTGGAGGGCGCAATCTGTAAATCCTCCAGTAGACGAGCCGATATCAATCATCGTTTTGCCTTTTACTGAGACGGGAAACACCTCAAGAGCTTTCTCAAGCTTTAATCCGCCTCTGCTGACGTATTTAAGAGGGTTTCCTTTTACCGTTAACGGAAGATCCCGGGCGATTTTTTCACCCGGTTTGTCCAATCGGTTTTCATTTGAGTATACGATGCCCGCCATAATGGCGCGTTTCGCTTTTTCCCGCGTTTCCGCAAGGCCTTTTTCTACAAGAAGTACATCTAATCGTTCTTTTTTTGCTGTCATGATCCAATTCCTTTATGTGTCTTCGGCGGCATCAGCAATTTAATCCGGTTCATAACCTCAGCCTTTGTGAGACCGATTTCTTCAAGCAGGGCGGTTACGCTTCCGTGCTCAATGAACCGGTCAGGAATGCCCATTCTGTCAATCGGCGTATGATACATGCCGAGGTCATGAGCGAATTCAAGAATCGTGCTTCCGAATCCGCCTTCAAGCACGGCTTCTTCAATCGTTAAAATCGGCAGACCTTCATTAAGAATCGCCTTCATCATTTGTTTATCAATCGGTTTTATGAACCGCGCATTGACGACACGCACAGACAGGCCTTCTTTTTGCAGTTCTTCAGCCGCTTCGAGCGCCATTTCAATGGTCGTTCCGAACGTTAAAATCACCGCGTCTTTTCCGGGACGGAGCACTTCCCATGTTCCGATCGGAATGGTTTTCAGCTCTTTATCCATCTTTACACCGAGCCCGTTTCCGCGCGGGAAGCGCATCGCGATCGGACCTTCCTCATAAGCAAGAGCTGTATTGACCATATGGCGGCCTTCATTTTCATCCTTCGGCATCATTAAAACGAGGTTCGGTATATGACGCAAAAAGGCAATGTCAAAGACGCCTTGATGGGTCTCCCCGTCAGCGCCGACCAAACCCGCGCGGTCAATGCCGATAAATACATTCGCGTTTTGACGGCAGATGTCATGGACGACCTGATCATACGCCCGCTGCAAAAAGGTCGAATAGATCGCGAGAAACGGCTTCATGCCTTGAAGCGCCATTCCCGCGGCCATCGTCGCCGCATGCTGTTCTGCGATTCCGACATCAAACATGCGCTCCGGAAATTCTTTCGCAAACCCTTCCAGCTTAGAACCGACCGGCATGGCCGGTGTAATCGCGACAATTCTGTCATCCTCGCGCGCCAGCTCCTGCACGGTCCCGCTGACGAGTCCGCTCCATGAAGGCGCCGCGGCTTTCGGCTTGACGAAATCACCCGTATTGATTTTGTACGGGCCAGTCCCGTGCCATGTCCCGATTGTGTCGGTCTCTGCCGGTTTATAGCCTTTGCCCTTTTTTGTGATGACATGTAAAAGGACAGGACCTTTTGTTTTTTTGGCATATTGCAGGTTTTCAAACAGCTCGTGGTAGGAATGACCGTCTACCGGGCCTAAATACGTAAAACCCAGCTCTTCAAAAAACATGCCTGACACAAGCATATATTTTAAGCTGTCTTTTATCCGCTCAGCAGTGGCGGCCAATTTTCCGCCGACGGCCGGGATGCGCTTAAATAAATATTCAAGCTCGTCTTTTACCCATTGATATTTGCCGGCCGTGCGAAGCCGGCCGAGCATAGAATGAATCGCCCCGACATTCGGCGCAATGCTCATCTCATTATCATTCAGGATGACGATCATATCTTTTTTCTCATCACCGATATGGTTCAGTGCTTCAAGCGCCATTCCTCCGGTTAAAGCGCCATCCCCGATAATCGGGATGATATATTCTTTCGTCCCTTTAATATCGCGGGCGGCAGCCATTCCCATCGCGCCTGAGAGCGATGTTGAGCTGTGGCCTGTTTCCCATACGTCATGTTCGCTTTCGCTGCGTTTCGGGAAACCGCAAAGCCCTTTATATTGGCGCAAGGTTTCAAACTCCTTGCCGCGTCCGGTTAACAGTTTATGAACATAGGACTGATGTCCGACATCCCATAAAAATTTATCTTTCGGACTGTCAAATTCTTTGTGAAGCGCAATCGTCAGCTCGACAACCCCAAGGTTCGGCCCGATATGGCCGCCTGAGGCAGACAGCGATGTGATGAGAAAATTGCGGATTTCCTCACCCAGCTCTTCCAGCTGTTCAATTGACATCTTTTTAAGAAATGACGGGTCCTGTATTGATAAAAGATCCAAAGCGGATCAACTCACTTTCAGCATGAATTTCTGCAAATTAAACAGTGTCTTTTTGAAAAAAGAAAAAGACTCTCTTTTTATTTTCATCGAAACTGCTTACATTTTACCATAGGAGCGGCAGCCCCTTCAAATCAGGATCGTTTTAATGATCTCTCGCCGCTATTAAATCGCAGAGGTCATGCAGCAGTTCTTTCTGAAGAGACAAGCCGCTGATGATCCGTTTCGCCTCGCTGATATGATACGAAAGTTTCTCTTTCGCACCTTCAAGCGTTAAAAGCGACGGATACGTTGATTTTTCATTCGTCGTGTCTGAACCGACCGGTTTGCCGATCTTCTCCTCATGCCCTTCAATATCAAGGATGTCGTCTCTGATTTGAAATCCGATGCCGATATGGCTGCTGAACAGACGCAGCTTTTCGATTTCATCCTCCGGCGCATCTGCCAAAATAGCGCCTGCCGTCACGGAAAAGCCGAGGAGCTTGGCCGTTTTCCGCTCATGGATGGATTCCAGCTCCTCAAGCGTTACCTGCTTTTGTTCCGCTTCCATGTCGGCAGCCTGCCCGCCGACCATTCCTTCCGTTCCTGCCGCTTTAATCAGTTCCTCGACGAGACGGAGCCGTTTTTCCGCTGAAACCGCGTCAGACACGTGAGATGTGATTAATTTAAAGCTTTCTGTCAGAAGCCCGTCTCCGGCCAATACGGCTGCCGCTTCTCCGAAGACTTTATGGTTTGTCGGCTTTCCCCGGCGCAAATCATCATCGTCCATGCAAGGCAGATCATCATGGATTAAAGAATACGTATGAATCATTTCAACAGCGCATCCGACCGGAATCCCGTCTTTTTCATCTTTTCCGTAAGCATTCAAAACGGCTAAGACTACGAGGGGGCGCAGCCTCTTTCCGCCCGCTTCCAAAGAATACAGCATAGATTTTTTGAGGGTTTCCGGCATGGCGAGCCGTTCTGTATACAAGGAAAGATTCCGCTCAATCAGTTGTTTGCGCGATGCTAAAAATGCGTCCAGTTTATTTGTCACCTTCGTCTTCCTCCTGAACGCTGAAAGGTGCAAGTTCTCCGTTATCTTTTAAAATAAAGTCCATTTGTTTTTCGACATGCTGAAGCTTTTCATGGCACATTTTTGAAAGGGCCATTCCTTCCTGAAAATAATTAATCGCCTGCTCCAGCGGCACGTCTCCTTCTTCAAGCTTTGCGACAATGCCTTCAAGGCCTTTCATCGCCTCTTCAAATGTCAGCTCTTCACTTTTTTTGGTTTCTGTCATTATCGTTCGCCTCTCTTTTGCAATACTTCACACGTCAAAACGCCGTCTGTCATCTTTACTTCAAGCGTATCATGTTGTTCCACTTGATCAACGCTTTTGATCAGCTCTTTGTCTTTATAGGCCAGACTGTATCCTCTCTCCATAACTTGAAGGGGACTTAATGCATTCAGTTTACCAAGAACCGTCTGAAACTGCGAATGAAGCTGCTTCAGCTGGACATTCATGCTCCGCGTCAGCTGATTTGAGCGCTCTTCGAACCGTTTTTTCGCCTGTTTCAGCTGGGTTTCAGGGTGAAGCGCCGTTAATCTGTACGTATTCCGCTCCAGCTGCCTTTCTTTCCGCTCCGTAAGCCCTGTGAGCTGTGCTTGGAATTGCTGATACAAAAGGTCAAACTGCTGTTCTTTTTGGGTATACAATCGTTTCGGAAAACGGAATGCGTAAGATGACTGAAGCGATTGAACCCGTTCTTTTTTCTTGCCGATATGCTGCTGCATCGCTCTTGTCAGGCGGACTTCCGCCGTTTTTGTCCGTTCCATTAAGTCCGTCGTGTGAGGAACGGCGATTTCTGCCGCTCCCGTCGGCGTTGCAGCCCGGATATCCGCGACGAAATCACTGATTGTAAAATCTGTTTCATGTCCGACGGCCGATATAACCGGAATGGCGGAAGCAAAAATCGCCCGGGCGACGATTTCTTCGTTAAACGCCCACAATTCTTCGATCGAGCCCCCTCCCCTTCCGACGATCAGAACGTCACACATCTTTTGCGAATTGGCTTCTTCAATGCGCTTCACAATCGATCTGCTGGCGTTTTCACCCTGAACGAGCGCGGGAAGCACAATGACTTTCACCAGGGGATATCTTCTTTTGAGTGTGGTAATGACGTCTCTGACGGCCGCTCCCGTCGGTGAGGTGACAACCCCGATCGTGGCTGGAAAAGCGGGGATGGCCTGCTTATGCCGGTCATCAAACAACCCTTCGCCGGCAAGTTTTTTCTTTAATTCTTCATAGGCTAAGTAAAGCGCCCCAACACCGTCCGGCTGCATTTCTTTCGCGTACAGCTGATAGCTTCCGCTCGGTTCATAGACGGAGATGCCGCCTCTTACGATGACCTTCATTCCGTCCTCAGGCTTAAACGCAAGCCTTGAACTTTGCCTTTGAAACATGACGGCCTGCATGCGGGCATGCTCATCTTTTAAAGTAAAATAGATGTGGCCTCTTGTATGGATTTTAACGTTGGACAGCTCACCTTTAATCCAAATGTCTTCAAGATGAGGGTCTACATCGAATTTTCGTTTAATATATTTGGTCAGTGCGGAAACCGTGACATATGCCGCTTCACTCACATCCTGCACTCCTTTCATAAAGGCTTTTTGCCCTGAACTAAGAAAAAAACCCGCTCTGGCTGAAAGGAGCCTTAAGAAGCGGGTATCGTGCTCATTGTCACACTTTTTGTGACTGTCTCCGGTTATCTATGATAACGTACGTCTGGCAGATTTAACAGTATTATGCGCAAGCATCGTGATGGTCATCGGACCTACTCCGCCCGGGACCGGCGTAATGAAAGATGCTTTTTCTTTCGCTTCATCAAACTGAACGTCTCCGCAGAGTTTTCCGCTTTCGAGGCGGTTGACGCCGACATCAATGACAATGGCGCCCTCTTTGATTTGATCAGCTGTGATGAAGTTCGCTTTACCGACCGCAACCACAAGAATATCTGCTTTTTTCGTATGCTCAGACATATTTTTTGTACGGGAATGGCAATATGTGACGGTCGCATTTTCGTTCAGCAGCAGCTGGCCGACCGGTTTACCGACAATATTGCTTCGTCCGACTACAACAACTTCTTTGCCGGAAAGATCTACGTTCGTCTTTTTCAATAACTCGACAATTCCGTGCGGTGTGCAAGGAAGAAATGTATCTTCTCCAAGCAGCATTTTCCCGACGTTGAGAGGGTGGAAACCATCAACATCCTTATCAGGGGAGATCCGCTCGATGACGGCTTTTTCAGAAATATGATCCGGGAGCGGCAGCTGGACGAGAATGCCGTGAAATTCCGGATTTTGATTGTACTCGTCAATCACTGTTAAAAGCTCCGCTTCGGTTAAGCTTGAGTCAAAGCGGTCAAGCTTAAACTTCATTCCCATTGTTTCAGCGGCTTTTTTCTTGCCTGTCACATATGAAACAGAGGCGGGATCGTCGCCGATTAAAATGACCGCCAAGCCCGGCACTACGCCTTGTGCTTTCAGCTCTTCTACTTCTTTTGCCAATTGTTCGCGTTTTTCTTTAGCCGTTTCTTTTCCGTCGATGATTGTTGCAGTCATTTTCTTTCCTCCTATGATTCAATATCAGTTTTGATGTTAGAAAGAACCCCGTTTACGAATTTTGCAGCTTTATCGTCGCCGAACCGTTTTGCCAGCTCGATGGCTTCGTTTAATGACACGTTAGCAGGAATGTCGTCAGTATAAACCATTTCATACACCGCCAGACGGAGGATCGCGCGGTCTACATTTGCAATCCGGTCAAGCTTCCAATTGACGAGATGGCCGGAAATCATTTCATCAAGCTGCACCTGATGTTCAAGCACTCCGTACACCAGCTGTTCAAAGAAGTCATCTGTTTTTCCGCCATCAAGCGCGTGCTCGATGGCCTCGTTCGGTGCAATATCGCTGACATCAATCTGAAAAAGTGCCTGCAAAGCTTTTTCTCTAGCTGTTCTTCTTTTCATTTTCTTTCTCCTTCAGATCCTCTTTATCCGCTTGTCGTTAAGCCTAAAGAGATCATAACATATTTTTTTCCCAATCGCATGTCGAAATTTAGGTTTTTTCACCCTAATGCCGAATGTTTTCACAAACCCTTTGAATTTCATTCGGATTTCACAGCATGAAGAAACTCGGCTGCCGTTTGTAAGCCGGCTTTCTTCATGCCTGAAAAGAAGGGAAACGTATAAAAAACCAAAGGGCTGCCCATCCCCTTGGTTTTTATACGCT
Organism: Bacillus sp. 01N42_2; assembly: GCF_056399565.1. Classification (NCBI taxonomy): domain Bacteria; kingdom Bacillati; phylum Bacillota; class Bacilli; order Caryophanales; family Bacillaceae; genus Bacillus; species Bacillus sp. 01N42_2. The sequence continues at coordinate 71,062 of NZ_JBFTRO010000003.1, forward strand.
CATTACATTTCTTCGTCGATTTCGACTTCTTGGGCTTTCGTGTCAAATTGAATGCCGACGATATGAATATTGATTTCATTGATGGTCAGAGACGTCATATTTAATAAGGTTTGGCGGATATTCTCCTGAACGCTTGCCGCCACTTTCGGGATCGAAATCCCGAATTGAACGACGCAATAGACGTCAATGGTAATCCCGTCATCGGCTAAATCGACCTTTACGCCTTTGCCGTGATTGATTTTGCCGAAGCGTTCTACGACGCCCGTGGCGAAATTGCCGCGCATTTCAGCTATTCCTTCAACCTCGGAAGCGGCGATGCCGGCAATGACTTCAATGACTTCAGGAGCAATTTCAACTTTGCCTAAATGACCCTCATCATGATCCATTTTAAGCACACTGTTGTCTTCCATTCAATTCACCTCCCGCAAAAATTATGAGCCCATTACATCATATGTTTCTAAAAACTTTGTATTAAACTCTCCGCTGACAAATGTTTCATGTTCAAGCAGTTTCAGATGGAACGGAATCGTTGTTTCAATACCTTCAATCACAAATTCGCTCAGCGCGCGTTTCATCCGTGCGACCGCCTCATCACGCGTTGTTCCGTATGTGATGACTTTGGCAATCATGCTGTCATAGTACGGCGGGATCGAATAGCCAGGATATGCGGCTGAATCCACGCGCACGCCGAGTCCGCCCGGCGGCAGGTACATGTTAATCTTACCAGGTGAAGGCATGAAGTTTTTCGCAGGATTTTCAGCGTTGATGCGGCATTCAATCGCCCAGCCGTTAAATTCAACGTCTTCCTGTCTGAGCGAGAGCTCCTGTCCGGATGCCACTTTGATCTGTTCTTTGATCAGATCGGTTCCCGTCACCATTTCTGTGACAGGGTGCTCTACTTGAATACGCGTGTTCATCTCCATGAAGTAATAGCGCTGTTCTCTGTAGTCATAAATGAACTCTACTGTACCGGCTCCCGTGTAACCGACGGCCTTCGCTGCTTTTACCGCTGCTTCACCCATCTGCTCTCTGATTTCAGAATCAAGCGCAGGTGACGGCGACTCTTCAAGAAGTTTTTGCAGACGTCTTTGGATAGAACAGTCACGCTCTCCAAGATGGATCGTGTTTCCGTAATTATCGGCAAGCACCTGAATTTCAACATGGCGGAAATCTTCTATGTACTTCTCGATGTACACACCCGGATTTCCGAATGCCGTAGCGGCCTCCTGCTGGGTGATTTCGATGCCTTTAATCATCTCTTCTTCTGTGCGTGCGACCCGGATGCCTTTTCCGCCTCCGCCCGCAGTGGCTTTTATAATCACAGGATACCCAATTTCACCCGCAAGCGAAACCGCTTCTTCGGTATTTTTTATGATTCCTTTTGAACCGGGCACAATCGGCACGCCCGCCTGCTGCATCGTGTCACGTGCGATATCTTTTGTCCCCATCTTCGAAATGGCGTCAGCCGAAGGGCCGACAAACGTCACGTTTAATTCCTCGCACAGCTCGGCAAAATCGGCATTTTCAGCTAAGAATCCGTATCCCGGATGAATCGCATCCGTACCGGTCAGCTTTGCGACGCTGACGATGTTCGTTACATTTAAATAGCTGTCTTTTGATGTTTTCGGCCCGATACAAAAAGCCTCATCGGCCATTTGAACATGCAGGGCCTCTTTATCTGCCTCAGAATAAACGGCTACAGTTTCAATGCCAAGCTCTTTGCAGGCCCGGATGATTCTGACGGCAATTTCTCCTCGGTTGGCGATCAATAGCTTTTTAATCATAATAGCAGGTCTCCTTACTCAGCTTTTACAAGAAATAGAGGTTGTCCGTATTCGACCAGCTGGCCGTTTTCAACTAACACTTCAACGATTTCTCCTTTTACTTCCGCTTCAATCTCGTTAAAGAGTTTCATTGCTTCTACGATACACACCACTGTATTTTCGTTCACTTTTGAACCTTGGTTTACGTAAGGGCCGGCTTCCGGCGATGAAGAAGCATAAAACGTTCCGACCATCGGAGACGTAATTTTGTGCAGGTTTTCATCTTGTTTCGGCGCTTCCTGAACAGGATCGGCTTCGCGCGCTTCCGGTTTTGCAGCCTGCGGAGCAGGTGCGTAAGCGGCGGGAACAGCTGGAGCTTGTCCCGTTATATTCACTGCCGGCGCTTCATTTTTTTTCAGCTTCAGACTTACGCCTTCCATCTCGTAAACAAATTCGTCAATGGAAGATTCATCGATTCTTTTTATCAATTCATGAATTTCGTTGATTTTTAACATCAGTTCCACTCCTATGTATAAAAAATAGAAATTTATGGGTTGCTACTAAAAGTACATACTATGTTTATCTTACAGGAGCGGTTGTGTAAATTCAACACTGATCTAAAATGACAGCAAAAAAGCCCGCAGCGGGTGCGGGCGGTTCAGGCATCTTATTTTGTCGGTTCAAACGTTACGGCGACGTCTTTCATATTCTTGATTTCTTTTTCCACCAGGTCAATGATGGCGGAAGCTTTTGCGTTGGAATGTTTGTCAGACATGACCGTAATGTTGATTTTGTCACCTTCGGCATCCACGAGCGCATCTTTGTAGCCTTGCGTTTTAATGAGCGTTTCCAGCTGTTTTTCTGTCCCTTCCGCATTGCTCAGCGCCGTCATTTTATCGTAGGCTTCGCTTTTTTCTTTTGCTGTCGCATCATCGCTTGAAACGATGCTGTTTAACTGTTCTCTTTCTTTGCTTCTCGCGTCTTCAAGTTCCATGCGGTATGCGGTAAATAAATTTTCATCAGCTGTTTCTGTGGCGACCGATCCGTCTTTTTCCGATGCTTCGGCTGACGTTTCTTTATCCTCTTTTGTGCCTTTAGAATCTTTTGTGCCTTTTGTTCCGTCTTCTTTTTCTGTGCCGCCTTCGCTCTTTTCTTCCGTTTTAGGAGCCGGCGTTTTTTCTGTGGCGATTTCCCCGCTGCTTTTTTCGGTTTTCATCTGCACGGCATTTTTGCTTTCCGGCGACATAATATAATAAACACTTAATACCACGACGAGACTGAGCATTGTTAAAAGCCAAACCGTTTGTTTTTTCAGCATGATTTATGAATCCTCCTTGATTTTTTTAGGGGCAACCGCTACACGGTAGCTCGGGACATCAAGCACCCTTGTGACGGCATCAATGATGGTTTTTTTTATTTGAACGTTGTCCACTCCTTGAGCGACAACGAGTACACCGCGGATATCGGGTTTTTTCGTCTGGACGACGACCGGGGTTTCCTGATCCCCGTTTCGAATCATGACAATTTGTTCTTCAGAGGTTTGATCGGTTACGCTTCTTTTGCCGCCTTCTTTATCGGTTTCTTCAGTGGTGGTGTCTTTTTTCGTTTTATTTTTCTCAAATACTTTTAAAGATGTGGCGTCTACGTTTACGACTATTGATACATCCTCTACGCCGATAATTGTTTCAAGGATCTCTTTCAGCTGGTTTTCATAGTCTCTCTCGTAATCATCAATCGTGTTTTTGGCGCTGCTGTCTTTTGATGCTTTAAAAACGGGTGCGCTTTTTTGCCCGCTCTTATCGTCCGTACGGCCGGACATGACGGTCTGCGCCGTTTCGCCCTTCCCGGTTTTTTCCGGTGAAGAGAACATCTGGCTGACCAGCATAAAAGATACGCCGAGCACAAACACGAACAGAAAGTAATGATATTTTGTCAGTTTTGGTTTTTCTCCGTCTTTCGCCTGTCCGATCATCAGCTGTTTTTTGAGTATGGCCCATAGTCCGTTTTTATTCATGGCCGTTTTTCTCCCCGCCTTCCATATAAACCGTAATTTTCTCACTGCCGATTTCCCATATATCCGCAAGTTTTTCTTTGATGTTTGCAGCCTCCTTTTTGCCGGCTGCGCCTTCGGGTTCGTATTTGCGGTCTGTGCGGATGTCGATCGGTGCGACGGTTTGCACGGTTTTTTCAGAAGATGGGGCCATATACACGCTGATCGTTTTTACATCTTCTTCTGAACGAACCTGTTCTTCCGCTGTAAGGCGGATGTCGTCTATTTTGTATTCGTCATGACTGAACATCTCCTCCGCTTTCTTTTTTAGTTGGACAGCCATTTCTTCTAAAACATATGCGCGGTTTGATGCTTGTATTTCTTTTTTTTCTGATTTGATTTGATTTTTTATGTCCGCGGATTGAGATTGCTCTTGTTTTGTCAAATAATCGAAGATGATCTCCGGGTCTGTTTTGAAAAGTTTGAATATCGGGTTGAGCATGACAATGATTAACAGCAGGCTGACAACCATCTTTGCGTATTTTTGCATACTGGAGCTGGGCAGCAGCATGTCGATGACGATGGCAAATAAGATAAACAAAATAATGCTTGTCAGCCATTCTGTTAAAAAGCTCATATCCAATGGGCCTCCTTTATTTCATCATCATGGTGAGATTGCCTGCTGTAATAATGACTGTGATGCTGAGGAAAAACATGAGAGAGACAATGGCGAGCGCCGCGAAAATATAGAGCACGCTTCTGCTGATGACGCCGAGACACGTAATGACGGGCCCGCCTCCGAGCGGCTGCAGAATGGCAGCCGCGAGCTTATAAATAAAAGCGAGAGAAAGCACTTTGATTGCTGGAAATGCGGAGATGCAGATCAAAATTCCGACACCGAGGATTCCCACAGTGTTTTTTAATAAGAGTGAGGCGCTGATGACCGTATCGGTCGCATCCGTAAACATTCGGCCGAGCACGGGAATAAAATTGCCCGTTATAAATTTTGCAGTCCTGAGGGTGATCCCGTCTGTCACGGCAGCCGAAGCCCCCTGAACGGAGATGACACCGAGAAACACGGTGAGGAATACGGCAAGCGCGCCGATCGCGATATTTCTGAGGAGATTGGCAAGCTGTGTGACTTTATATTGATCTGTCATTGTGCTGACGATGCTTAAAATCGCTGACAGGAAAATAAGCGGCATAACGATGTTTTGAATAAGCAGGCCGCTCGTATTCATCAGAAATAAAATAACGGGGTGAAAAAAGGCAGCGGAAACGGCTCCACCGGAAGATGCCAAAAGCGCGAGCAAAAGCGGGATCAGCGCGAGAATGAAGCTTGTCATCGTCTGAATCGCTTCACTGGCATAATTGACGGCGACATGAAAGCTGTTTAAAGCGAGAATAATCAGTACCATATAAACAATCGCATAAGCCACTTTGCTGACGGTGCTCTGCTGGAACGCATTTTGCAGCAGCTGCAGAATGACGCAAAAAATGGTGAGAAGGATCAAAGTTCCCAGAAGTTTTCCGTTTGCGAGCACTTCATGAAACAGATAGGAAAATAAGGCCTTCAGCCACGCCTCAGGCGAGAACGTTTTTTCTCCGTTAATAAAGTCGATGATGCTTCCCTTTTGGCTTTCCGGCAGAAGGCCGCCGTATTCTGTCATAATGTCGTCCCAGAACTTTCCGATGCCTTCTGTTTTCAGCGCTTCGGCCTGCTTTTTCGCCACTTCATCAGCCGTTTCTTGGTGAACTGCGGTTTCCTGCGCCGCACCGTCTGTTCCGGCAGCTTGTACACATTCAGTCTGAAAAATTAAGAGGAGGATGAACAAAAAAGCCCCCGCCCACCGAAAGCGCTTCATTGTTTGCGCCCCCTTTCCCTTTATGATTAAGAAGGAATAAGTCCGAGAATCGTTTCAATAATAACAGTCAGTATCGGCACGGCCATCACGAGGATCAAAATCTTCCCGGCCAGCTCTATTTTCGAAGCAATCGCTCCCTGGCCAGCATCTTTTGTCAGCTGTGCTCCGAATTCAGCGATGTAGGCGATGCCGATAATTTTTAAAATGGTTTCCACATAGACCATATTGACATTTGCATTGACGGCTATTTTTTCTATCATTCTGATAATGTCGTAAATCTGGTCGACGAGATAAAGAAAGATCACGCAGCCGCTGAAGACGACAATCATAAACGCGAAAGTCGGTTTCTGTTCTTTTACGATCAGGGAGAGAAACGTGGCGATCAGGCCTAAACCTACAATTTGAACAATCTCAATCTGTAAGCCCCCCTATCCTTGGAATAGAAACACAGCTTTGATCTTTTTGAACAGGTCATCGACAATCGTCGCCACCATAAATAAAATATAGATAAAGCCAAGCAGCGTCACCCATTGGGCGTATTCTTTTTTTCCCATTTGGTCAAGTATGGTGTGCAGAAACGCAACCACGATACCGACTCCGGCGATTTGAAAAATGACATTTACGTCGACTCCCATTTTATGTTTGCTCCCCTCATGTTTACATCAATAGAAGAATGAGTAACAGTCCGGCTAAAAACCCTAAACTTTTCACCATTTTTTCATTTTTCGCCTGCGCCCGTCCGGCATCCGCTTCCGCCGCTTCCAAATGTGTAAGCGCAAGCTTGATATGTTTCTGCTGAGAAACGCGGTCATGGAGCCCGAGCGTCTCTCCGAATTGCTTCAGCACATCGTATTCGCTTTTTTTCATCGCCATGGAGGGCCAGTTATGTTTCAAGCTCTGTTCCCAGGCTGTTTTGGCGGAATCGCTTCCCTGCTCAAGCCTCCTGCTGAAAGCTTGGAACAATGATGATACAGGCTTGGAAAGCTGTGCGGCGATTTGTCCCGAAGCAATGTGCAGCGGCGTATGCCCGAACATAATTTCCGCTTCAAGCGATTGCAGCGCCGCGCGCAGCTGACGGATCTGTCTCGGCCTTTCAATATAGATTTTGGCGATCTCAAATCCCGTCCATGTCGTCGCCGTCAGAATGAACACGGCACCCAAAAGCTTCAGCATGTCATCACGCTTTCAGCATGCGGAACCGGTTCCCCGTCCTTTCCGTACATCCTGCTGATCGTTCCCGGACCGCGGCGTCGTGACAGCTCAACATACCGGTCAAACACTTTTTCCTCCCAAAGCATTTTCAGCGACGGCCTCTTGATCAAGTCTTTCATATTCCATCCGTGCGCGGATACGATAACGGTTACGCCGGCATGGAGCGCCTCCATCAGCGCTTTTGAGTCTTCCATTCTCCCGATCTCATCTGCGATCATGACATCGGGACTCATAGAGCGGATCATCATCATCAGCCCTTCCGCCTTCGGACAGGCGTCAAGAACATCCACTCTGCGGCCGAAACTGTGCTGGGGAATGCCCCGCAGGCAGCCGGCAATTTCTGAGCGTTCATCTACGATAGCGGTCTTTTTCGCCGGAATGCGTTTCGATCCGGTGCTTGAAAGCCGGGCCAAATCACGAAGCAAGGTCGTTTTCCCCGTTTGCGGAGGGCCGATGATCAGCGTATTCAGCCAGTTTTCTTTCCATAAGAAAGGAATGAGCGGTTCTGCAATGCCTAGCTTCTCCCGGGCGATTCGAATATTAAAGGAAGTAATATCCCGGAGTCCTTTGACGGCTCCGTTTTCGACGATGACTCTTCCGGCGAGCCCCACACGGTGGCCTCCTCTGATTGTGATATATCCTTTTTTCAGCTCTTCTTCCAGCGTGTACATGCTGTAATTGCTGAGCCGGCTGAGGATCAGCTGTGCGTCGCCGGCCGTACAGATATATGACAAAAACAAAGGTTGTCCTTTTCGGATCAGTTCAACCGGCCTGCCGACGCGGATTCTGATTTCCTCTGTATCCCGCCACGCTTCTTCAGACACGGCGGAGATGGCATGTCTCAATAATTCAGGGAGAACCTCTGTAATTTCATTCAATAGAGTCTCCTCCTTTTTTACCGATTGGCTTCTTTAAACTGTATGATCCGGGACAGACTTTATGACACCCGGACCCCTATTTGTGAACACCGGCTAGAATCAGCACAACCCCCGCGAAAATCAAAATCAATTTTGCATATGAAAGCTGTCCGGCAATCTGATAAATGCCGATCGTCATCGTGATGATAAAGATCAGCGGGCCGACGATTGCCAAAATACTATTCACCACAACCGCTTTTCTGATGTCGTTTGTAACAAGCATGATAATGGCCGCCGATAATTCAATGAGAGAGGACAAAACTCGTAAACCGGCCATCGTTAAAACAGTAGAATTGATTGAACCAAACAAAAATTTCATTGCAATCCCCCAACTTCAAGCATTTTGTTACACTATATGCTCTAGCTGACGGAAGTAGTCTCACTATTTTCATATAGAAGAAAGATTCTGTTTCAGAACGCAAAAAAAGCCTGCCCCGTAAAAGGAGCAGACTTCGTATGTCTTTGACTACGCTCTTGACACGTAAGAGCCGTCTGATGTATTTACAACAAGCGTATCGCCTTCGTTCACGAAGAACGGTACGTTTACGACAAGACCTGTTTCCGTTTTGGCAGGTTTTGTGCCGCCTGACGCCGTGTCGCCTTTAATTCCCGGCTCTGTTTCAACAACTTTCAGTTCAACTGTGTTCGGCAGTTCAATACCGAGCGTTTCAGATTGATACATCATGATGTGCACAGACATATTTTCCAAAAGATATTTTAATTCTTCTTCGATTTGGTTTTCGTTCAATTCAAGCTGTTCATATGAGCTTGTATCCATGAACACGTGCTGATCTCCGTTGGCATAAAGATACTGCATCGTTTTTGTTTCGATTTGCGCTTTCGCCACTTTTTCACCAGCACGGAATGTTTTCTCCTGAATAGCGCCCGTACGCAGATTGCGAAGTTTAGAACGGACAAATGCCGCGCCTTTTCCCGGCTTTACGTGCTGGAAGTCAACGACGCGCCAAATGCCGCCGTCTACTTCAATCGTTAATCCTGTACGAAAATCGTTAACTGAAATCATGTTTGATGTCCTCCTATATTCCAATCACAAAATAATTAATTCTTTAGGGGAATGCGTAATTGTCCGGTTGCCGTCCTCTGTGATGATGATATCATCTTCGATTCTTGCGCCCCCAACTTCCGGTATGTATATGCCCGGCTCAACCGTTACCGCCATGCCCGGCTCAAGAACGGCCGATGACCTGAAAGACAGCCCCGGTGATTCATGGACCTCCATTCCGAATCCGTGTCCTGTTGAATGGCCGAAATACTGTCCGTAGCCTTTTGCGGTGATGTGATCCCTCGTCAGGGCATCCGCTTCTTTTCCCGTCATGCCGGGTTTAATATGCAAAACGCCAAGCGCCTGGGCATCGTATACGACCTGATAAATTTCTTTCAGTTTATCACTTGGCTCTCCGACCGCGACGGTGCGTGTGATATCAGAACAATAGCCTTTATAATACGCGCCGAAATCGAGCGTGACCAAGTCTCCCTTTTCAATCAATTTGCCGCTTGCCACTCCGTGCGGAAGGCTGGATCTCACTCCCGAGGCGACGATCATATCAAAGGAAGAACCGTCTGCTCCCTGACGTCTCATATAAAATTCAAGCTCATTCGCAACTGAAATCTCTGAGATGCCCGGTTTGATAAACGTCAGAATATGTTCAAACGCATCATCCGCAATCTTCGCAGCTTCCTCTAATATCTTAATCTCTTCACTTGACTTAATCAAGCGCAACTTTTCAACGGAATCCGCGACGGGAACCATCTCCGCTTCCTGCAGCACCGCTTGGTAGGATGCATATGTTCCGTACGTCATGCTGTTTTGTTCAAAGCCGAGTTTTTTAATGCCGTACTCAAGAATCGTATCCGCAGCGGTTTGGATTAAGCTTCCGCCGTGCTCGATAATATCAAAGCCCTTCACTTGCGCCTTCGCCTGCTCGGTGTAACGGAAATCCGTGATAAATGCCGCGCGTTCTTTCGATATGACCGCAAGACCTGACGAACCCGTAAATCCCGTCATATACTGCAGATTGGCGGAGCTTGTCACCAACATTCCGTCTATATCCAGCTGACCGAACAGATTTCGCAATTTCTCAAGTTTCATTCCTTTTCTCCTCCTCGCCGATTCTTGACTGCCGCCTGACACCGCGGGAGCATCCCCATCCGGTTTTCAGCATAAAAAATGTTCACTTCTCGTGAACATTTTACCATACCGGACAGGGATTATACACTTATTCACTTGTTGCCGAGCGCCCTTGCAAGCTTGTCTGACGTAAGCTCATTGTAGTTGAAAGAAATCGAGTAGCCGACAAACAAACCATACAGAATGTAAAGGCAAATCGTCGTCACGATTGTATCTGATTTCAATTCAGTGACAGATTTCACGTCTTCGAAAATCGGATTGAATAAGAAAAAAACCGCACACCATAAAATGACACCGTATACCATCCCCGGCCACATCGTTTTAAAACGCTTCAGACAGACGAAATATATAAATGCCCCGGCAATCGAAATGAATCCGATGACAACGATGCTGACCATCGTGCCGAGCCATTGTTTTTTCCATTCTCCGATCATAAACGGCTGAAGAATCATGTTGGGACTGATCTCTGAAAAATGAAAGATATATCCGAGATAGCCGATCAAACTCCAAAATACACCGCCGGCAAATCCGATACCGCAAATTCTGCCGGTAAATGAAACAGGCTGCTGATCATCACCCTGCTTCTTTTTTTCTTCCTGTTCTGAATGTTTTTCGCTGGTCATCATGGCACCTCCAGTCATAGAATGCCCCAAAATTGAAAAGTCATAAAAAGTTCCGCCATATTTTCATTTAATGAGTAAATTCTAAGGAAACCGGGTATACTGCTTGTAGAAAAAGCATTGATTTTCCGGCTGTCAAACTAGAGGTTTACCGCTGTTTCCTGTACAATAGAGTGAAAGGAAATGGTTAGTAAATCCTAAGAAAACAGGCAGGTTGATAAACAATGTCCAAACACAAAACGCCGCCCGCATACGGCGGTCAGGCTGTCGTTGAAGGGGTAATGTTCGGCGGCAGAAAAAATTATGTTACCGCCATCCGCAGGAATGACGGAAGCATTGATTTTTTCAAGCTTCCGAGAGTGCCGAACCCCAAGCTTTCGGTTTTAAAAAAGATTCCTTTTTTGCGGGGAATCGTCGCAATTATCGAGGCAAGCGCCAACGGCACAAAGCATTTAAACTTCTCCAGCGAACGTTACGGGCTTGACCCCCAAGATGACGCCAAGCTGGAACAGGAAGATAAGAAGGGTTCGGGCTTATCGATGTTTTTCAGCCTGGCGGTGATCGGCGTTCTATCGTTTTTGTTCAGCAAATTCGTTTTTACGCTCGTCCCGGTCTTTTTAGCTGAGCTTGTAAGGCCCGTTTTTTCCTCAGACGCAGCGCAGATCGGCATCGAAAGCCTGTTTAAGCTTATCCTGCTTCTCGGCTACATTTATTTTTTATCAATGACGCCGTTAATTAAAAGAGTGTTTCAATATCATGGAGCCGAACATAAGGTCATAAACTGTTATGAACAGAATTTACCAATTACGATAGAAAATGTTCAGAAACAGTCGCGGCTGCATTACCGATGCGGTTCAAGCTTTATCTTATTTACGATCATTGTCGGCATGTTTGTCTATTTACTCGTTCCGACAGATCCGCTTTGGGTGCGGATTTTAGACAGGATTGCGCTTATACCGGCCGTCCTCGGCATCTCCTTTGAAGTGCTTCAGCTGACGAACAGGGTTCGGAATATCCCCGTTTTGAAGGTGCTCGGTTATCCCGGCCTGTGGCTGCAGCTTTTAACGACAAAGGAACCGGAAGATGACCAGGTCGAGGTTGCCATAGAAAGCTTTAACGAGCTTCTCAGACTGGAAGACATTTCAGAACAGAGCGAAAAGCCGTCTCACAACGCAATCTGAACCGTTACCTGTTATTATTTTCGGAGGTGGGCAGTTATGAATCATCGTGTACAACCTTTTTTTGCTGTATTAATAGCGCTTGGCGCATTCGGTTTCATTTATGCGGCGGTCACAAACCCCGGACAGATGATCTCAAGAGCGATCACCGTCATTATCGCAGGCATCATTATTTATTTTATCGTGAGATCGGTCCTGAACCGCCGCGCCGGACGTGACGGAACCGCTTTCAGAAAAGCGGCCAAACAATCGCGGCTCCGAATGAAGGAGCAAAAAGCGAAGCACCGCGCCGGCCACAGGGGGCGGGTCAGCCATTTGCGGAGCGTGCCGAGCAGCAGCAGACCGAAGCCGATGATTCTTAAGAAAAAAAGCCAGACCCAGCTTACCGTCATAGAAGGTAAAAAGAATAAAAAGAAAAACAGAGCGCTTTTTTAATAGCTCCATTTCTTCAAAAATTGCTCTGTTTTGCTTTTTCCTAGCTCAATGAGAGCTAGTTTTTTTTGCGGTGTGAGGTGAAACTCCGTCGCCATCACATGTTCCACGGGAATAAAAATAATATTCTGTTCGTACTTTGTCGCGATATGTCTGGCATCATGAGCGTCTTTCATCGTTTCAAACAAAGCGCCGAACAGCTCAAAAGCGTTCCGGATTGATTTCTTCGGACGCTCTTTTTCATTAGGGGAAAGTGAAATTCCGATGACCGGCCGTTTGCGCTCTTTTGAAAACAGCCAAATCGGAAAATTGCTTAACACGCCGCCGTCAACAACCGTTGAAATGCCTTTTTCGGTCTTCAGTTTAATCGGTTCAAAAAAATAAGGGATGCTGCAGCTCATTCTGACAGCTCTGGCAACCGGGAACACCTCCGGATTTAATCCGTAGCGGGGAAGGTCGTCGGGAAGCACGATCATCGTTCCGTTCGTCAGATCTGAAGCGATCAGACGGAGCGATCCTTTTTTCATATCGCCGAACGCGATGATGCCCTTCGCTTTTAATTTATCCGCAATCCACTTTTCCAGCACATCGCCTCTGTATAATCCGAGGCGCCAATATATCGACACCCACTGCAGGATTTTCAGCGGGAGGAATGAGCATCTCTGATCAAGCAATTGCCTTCCGTCGACATCATCGATGATCGCATGAACCTCTCTGCTCGTGTAGCCCGCAGCGATCAATGCGGCAATAATCGCGCCGGCGCTTGTTCCGGCGAGCCTTTCAAAGCGAAAGCCCTTTTCTTCCAGCGCTTCATAAGCGCCGGCAAGCGCCACCCCTTTTATTCCCCCGCCCGAAAATACGCCGTCAATCTGCATAGCGCGCCCTCTCCCTTCCATCCAAGGTGTATTATTATTTTAAGAAACGGCTTGGGGAAATAGACCAAAGAATGAAGACATTAAAAAAAGGGCGCCCTATTTGGGCCGCCCTTTTATTCACCGGGAGTTTCGGTTTTTTTCTGTACGGATTTCAATTCTTTTTTCCGGCTGTCGTCATCTTCAAAATACTGGACGAGATCGCCGATGCGGTCAATGCTGTTCCAGCTCAGATGATGTTCGATTCCTTCTACATCATTGTAAATCTTCTCTTCATCAACACCAATGATTCGTAAAAACTGCTCAAGCAATTCGTGTCTGTATACGAGCCGTTTGCCGATCTTTTTGCCTTTTGACGTCAATACGAGCCCGCGATATTTTTCATAAATCAAATACTCGTCTTTATCTAGTTTTTGAACCATTTTCGTTACAGAGGAGGGATGGACTGCCAAAGCTTCCGCGATATCAGAAACCCGCGCATATCCTTTTTCTTCTATCAGCATATAAATCTGTTCAATATAATCTTCCATACTTGGTGTTGTCATCGTACCCCTCCCAAAAAGCACCTTAACTTAATAAACCATTACAAGTTTACACTAACGGTTATGAAAAAACAAGGATGCTTCCGGCCTGTCAAGCCTTAATCAGCGCTTATAATTCCATTCGTCAGACGCGTATTTCGTCTCGGCCAGCTCATTGACAAACGCAAGCTCTTCAGGAGTGAGCGTGTAAGGTTCAAGATGAATGTTCAGGCCTTCCTCAAAACCGGCTTTAAAAGCGGTTCTGGCTTCATCCATCGTTACCGGTTTTTGGGCTAAGGCGTTGATGGCTACCGCTTTGTTTTTGAAATTCCGCTGCATGCGCTCACGGACTCTGTCGCTCGGATATAAAAACAGATCAAACAGCTTGTCCTCATCAATGTCAAGCAGGATGGAGCCGTGCTGAAGAATAACGCCTTTTTGGCGTGTCTGGGCGCTTCCCGCAACTTTCCGTCCTTCGACGACCAGCTCATACCACGAAGGCGCATCAAAGCAAACGGACGAGCGCGGATTTTTCAGGCTTTCTTTTTCTTTCTCCGTGCGCGGAATCGCAAAGTAGGCATCAAGCCCAAGGTTTCTGAATCCCTGCAGAATGCCTTCTGAAATGACCCGGTACGCCTCTGTCACCGTGGCCGGCATTTCCGGGTGATCCTCTGAAACGATGACGCTGTATGTCAATTCTTTATCATGCAGAACACCCCGTCCGCCTGTCGGTCTTCTGACAAACCCGAGACCGTGTTTATGTACTGCGTCAAAGTTAATTTCCTTCTTAATATTTTGAAAATATCCGACAGACAATGTTGCCGGATTCCACCCGTAAAAACGGATCACCGGGGGAATTTTCTTTTGGCTGTGCCAATATAAAAGCGCTTCATCCAGCGCCATGTTAAATGCTGGGCTTTCGTTCCCTGAGTCAATAAACCGCCATGTTTCTTTTTCCATACATTGAACCCTTCTTTATCATTTTAATAAAATCAGTTTATCAAACTGCCGTAAAAATGAAAAATATTTCGTTTCATTAAGGATGACAATCGCTCCATGCTTTACTATAATAGTATTTGTCCCAAAACGTCCGGTAAGCCTTGTTTTCAGGAAGCAGGGTTTTGATTTTATAAGCTAAAGGAGTAGAATCGCATTGTCTAATATGATTGCTTTAATTATTGTTGCGGCGTTTATCGTTTATATGATCGTGTCGTATTTTTACCAACAACGTTTAATGAAAACACTTACGGAAGAGGAATTCCGCGCGGGCTACAGAAAAGCGCAGCTGATTGACGTCCGTGAACCGAATGAATTTGAAGGCGGCCATATTCTCGGCGCGCGCAACATTCCGCTGTCACAGCTGAAACAGCGCAAAAGCGAAATCCGTCCTGATAAACCCGTTTATCTGTACTGCCAAAACAATGTCCGCAGCGGCCGCGCGGCACAGACGCTCCGCAAACACGGCTGCAAGGATATTTACAACCTGAAAGGCGGATTTAAAAAATGGGGCGGAAAAATTAAAGCAAAGAACCAATAATGAAAAAGAGCTTTCCGTTTATACGGAAGCTCTTTTTTTTACACCCCGTCAGATGTATGTTCGTATTTTAAAACCGGCTTTCTTGCGGCCTTGGTTTCATCCATTCTTTTGACTACCGTGGTATGCGGCGCCTCCTGAACGATTTCAGGCGATTCCTCCGCCTCCCGCGCAATTTGAATCATCGCATCTATAAACGCATCAAGCGTTTCCTTGGATTCCGTTTCCGTCGGTTCGATCATGATGCTTTCTTCAACATTCAGCGGGAAATACACAGTCGGCGGGTGATAACCGAAATCTAAAAGCCGTTTAGCGATATCAAGCGTTCTTACGCCGAGCTTTTTCTGCCTTCTTCCCGATAACACAAATTCATGCTTGCAATGACGATCATACGGGAGATCATAATAAGGCGCGAGTCTTCTCATCATATAATTTGCATTTAAAACCGCGTTTTCGGTCACTGCTTTTAAGCCGTCAGGCCCCATGGAACGGATATACGTGTAGGCTCTGACATTAATGCCGAAGTTGCCGTAATAAGGCTTTACGCGCCCGATCGATTGCGGGCGGTCATCGTCAAAAGTCAAACGGCCCTCTTTTTTCGTGAGAACGGGTTTCGGCAGATACGGAATGAATTCTTTTTTTACTCCGACCGGCCCCGAACCCGGTCCTCCCCCGCCGTGCGGCCCGGTAAATGTTTTATGCAGATTAAGGTGAACGACGTCAAATCCCATATCTCCCGGTCTTGCTTTACTTAAAACGGCATTTAAATTCGCTCCGTCATAGTAAAGTTTTCCGCCGGCCTGATGGACGATTTCAGCCATTTCCGTAATGTTTTCCTCAAATAATCCGAGGGTGTTCGGATTCGTCAGCATCAGCGCCGCTGTTTCTTCATTTACCGCTCTTTTCAGATCTTCAATGTCAACCAGTCCGTGTTCATTCGACTTGACGGTAATTGTTTCAAAACCGGCGACCGTAGCGGATGCCGGATTCGTGCCGTGGGCTGAATCAGGGACAATGACCTTCGTCCGTCCGAAGTCCCCGCGCGCTTCATGATAGGCGCGGATCATCATCAGGCCGGTCCATTCGCCGTGAGCGCCCGCGGCAGGCTGAAGCGTCACCTCGTCCATGCCCGTAATTTCCTCCAAATGTCCGCTTAAATCGTATAAAAGCTCAAGCGCCCCCTGAACCGTGTCCTCGTCCTGAAGCGGGTGAATGGCGGAAAAGCCAGGGAACCGGGCAATTTTTTCATTTAATTTCGGATTGTATTTCATCGTACAGGAGCCGAGCGGATAAAAACCTGAATCAACTCCGTGGTTTCTTCTGGAAAGAGCGGTATAATGCCGCATAATATCAAGCTCTGATACTTCCGGCAGCTTTGCGTCTTCATCGCGGATGTAGTCACCGGGAAGAAGGCTTTCAAGCTCTGTTTCCGGCACATCAAGCTCCGGAAGGCTGTAACCGATACGCCCTTCGCGGGACATTTCAAAAATAAGCGCCTGATCTTGATTATTCATGTTGATCCCCCAATCCCGCAATAAGCGAATCGATCTCTTCTTTTGTTCTCAGCTCTGTGACGGCAATGAGCATATGCTGATTCAATTCCGGATACGCAAGGCCTAAGTCATATCCGCCGATGATGCCGTCTTTGAGGAGCCGCCGGTTTGCTTCCTTGACGGGGAGGTTCAGCCTGACGGCAAATTCATTAAACATCGGGCCGTCAAATGCTACGTGCAAGCCGGCTTTTTTCGCTTGGCGTCTCGCGTAATCGGCTTTCAGTATATTTTGGCGGGCCATGTCTTTGACGCCGTTTTTTCCGAGCGCAGTCATCGCGACTGAAGCTGCTAACGCATTCAGCGCCTGGTTTGAGCAGATGTTAGAGGTGGCCTTGTCTCTTCTGATATGCTGCTCGCGCGCCTGAAGGGTGAGAACAAAACCTCTCCGCCCGTTTTCATCCTCCGTCTGGCCGACAAGCCGGCCCGGCACCTTTCTCATCAGTTTTTTCGTTACTGCAAAATAGCCGCAGTGCGGGCCGCCGAACGCCGCAGGTATACCGAAAGGCTGCGCGTCCCCGACGACGATATCAGCTCCGTATGCTCCGGGCGGAGTCAAAATACCGAGGGCGAGCGGGTTAGAAGAAACAATCAGCTGGCTGTTCCCTTTATGTGCGAGCGGCTCAATGTCCTTTAACGGCTCAATTTGTCCGAAGAAGTTCGGATACTGGACGATTACAGCGGCCGTTTCATCACAGACGGCATGTTCTAATGCGTCAAGGTCTGTGACGCCGTTTTTTGCAGGCACCTCTACAACTTCAATATATTGGCCTTTTGCGTATGTTTTCAGGACATCCCGTGATTCCGGATGCACGGCGGCGGAAATGACGATTTTTTTCTTTTTGTTATGTCCTGACGCAAGCATCGCCGCTTCTGCCAGCGCCGTTCC
The DNA here is from genome assembly GCF_056399565.1 of Bacillus sp. 01N42_2. Lineage (NCBI taxonomy): Bacteria > Bacillati > Bacillota > Bacilli > Caryophanales > Bacillaceae > Bacillus > Bacillus sp. 01N42_2. The sequence goes on from NZ_JBFTRO010000003.1 coordinate 88,554, forward strand.
CCCGTCGTACATGGAGGAGTTTGCAATATCCATACCTGTTAACTCGCAAATCATCGTTTGAAATTCAAAAATCGCCTGCAGCTCTCCTTGTGAAATTTCAGGCTGGTAAGGCGTATATGCCGTGTAGAACTCTGACCGGGAAATCACATGATCGACGATAACCGGCTGATAGTGATCGTACACTCCTGCCCCCAGAAAAGATGCATATGTAACAGCGTCCTTATTTTTCGCCGCAAGCTTTGTCAGCTCTCTTGTCAGCTCTGTTTCTGATTTTGCTTTTTTAATTTGGTAGTCTTTTTGAAACCTCACATCTTCCGGAATATCGGCAAACAGTTCATCAATTGAATCTGCGCCGATGGCTTTCAGCATTTCTTTTTTATCCTGTTCTGTCGCGGGCAAATATCGATGCTTCATATGACTCTCCTTTTTCAGCTCTGTTTTGGGCGTTTATAAAACGGTGTGCGGACAATCTTTGCTTTTACCGTTTTTTTGCGGATTTCCACTTCGACTTCCGTTCCGATTCCACTGAATTCCGTTTTGATTAAGGCAAGGCCGATATTTTTCTTTAACGTCGGGGATTGTGTGCCTGTCGTGACTTCCCCGATCAGAGCACCGTCTTTTTTTACGGCATAACCGTGTCTCGGAATCCCCTTTTCAATCATCTCAAGCCCGACCAGCTTACGCGGAGCTCCTTTTTCTTTCTGTTCACTCAATACAGACTTCCCGAAAAAGTCGGAATCTTTCTTGGGTTTTACGGCAAATCCGATCCCGGCTTCAATCGGCGTAATGTCTTTCGTCAATTCCTGACCGTATAAAGCGAGCTTCGCTTCAAATCTCAGCGTATCACGCGCGCCGAGGCCGCACGGAACGATTCCTTCATTCTCTCCCGCTGTAAGAATCTCCTTAAACAGATGAACCGCATCTTCATTTTTACAATAGAGTTCAAACCCGTCTTCACCGGTATAGCCTGTTCTTGAAAGCAGGACTTGGCGGCCGGCAACGTCAGCTCCATCAATAAACGTAAACGGTTTTAAGGAAGACAAATCACGTTCAGTCAGCTTCGCAAGAACCGCCTGAGCATTCGGCCCCTGAACGGCTAGCAGTGAAAGCCCGTCAGACTGATTGGTCAGCGTGACATCCCCTTCCGCGTGTTCTGTCAGCCAAGCGATGTCTTTTTCAATATTGGACGCGTTAATCACAAGCAGATAGCAGCTCTCGCTTTTCTGATAGATCAGCAAATCATCGACCGTACCGCCGTCAGGATAACACATGGCGGTATAGAGGGCGCTTCCCGGATTTAAATCGGCAACGTCATTTGTCATCATTTTTTGCAGAAAAGACAGGGCGTCTTTACCGGAGACTTCGACTTCTCCCATATGGGATACATCAAACAGACCCGCCTTTGTGCGGACGGCTTCATGCTCCTCTTTAATAGAAGAAAATTGAACCGGCAGCTCCCATCCTCCAAAATCAATCGTTTTTCCGCCGTATTCTTTATACACGTCATAAAGCGGTGTTCGTTTCAGCATCATCTTCCCCCTTCAGTCATTGGCGCATTGTAAAGACATATAAAAAAGGACAGAGAAACACCTCATGAAAATGAAGGTTTCTCTGTCCCGGCACCTGAAAGTTTACTTTATGAAAACATCATAAAGACGTCCCCTTTGGTGGTCTGCTGCTTCAAATCGCAGACACTCTCCAGAGTTGCGTCGAGCAAGAGTTCTTTTGCCTGAGAGATTCACTCCGCAGTTTGCTCCTTCGGCGCCCGGATGCACATTTTTCGTCCGAGTCTCTCCCCTTGCTGTCATTCGCTCATATTTACCAATTGTTATGGACATACTAAAGCAATATCTTTTAGTGAAATGATTACTTATATCCTACCACCCTCACTTACGTCCGGCAACAAAAATGATGATAAATCAGTTTTTTAAAAGAAAGGCGGTTTTGTTACATATGACAGCAGAGATCATATTTGATGCAAACTGGCCGGGAGAGTTTTCTGAGCGGCTGAAAACGGACGGTCCCTGGTCAAATTGGGAGATGTACAAACTGTCGGCTGAAGTCCAGCAGACCCTTGCCATTCCTGAATTCGAAGGGTTGAGGGCTCCTTTATACCTGCCCGATTTCACTCCGCTTCCCCATCAGCTTGAAGTCGCGCAGAAAGTCGTTGAAAAAATGAACGGCAAAGCGATTTTGGCTGATGAAGTGGGGCTCGGAAAAACGGTCGAAGCGGGACTGATTTTAAAAGAATACATGATTCGCGGGCTGGCCAAAAAAATCCTGATTCTTGTGCCGGCATCACTCGTGTCCCAGTGGGTGAAAGAGCTTCAGGAGAAGTTTTTAATACCCGCTGTTGAACAGAAAAAAAGCTATGTGTGGGAACAGTGCGATATCGTCGTTTCTTCTATTGATACGGCCAAGCGTTCGCCTCACAAGGAGATTGTGCTTTCGATTCCGTATGATCTCGTCATTATTGACGAAGCGCATAAGCTCAAAAACAGCAAAACGAAAAATTATGAATTTGCGAGAAGTCTTGTGAAGAAATACTGCCTGCTTCTGACGGCGACCCCGATTCAAAACCGGATCGAAGAAATTTTCAATTTAGTGTCACTGTTAAAACCCGGCCACTTAGGAAATGAAAGCGGATTTCAAGAAACGTTCAATCAAAAGGACGGGATTGACGCTCATGAGCATTTGAAAGAGCTCGTCAATAAAGTGATGATCCGCAACACGCGGAGCGACACCGGCCTTACATGGACGAAGCGCCACGTGGAAACAGTGCCGATCACCTTTTCACCGACGGAACAGGCGCTCTACGATGACATTAACGCACTGAAAAACGGCACAGAAAAGCCCGCAAGCGCATTTTCCATTATGACGCTGCAACGGGAGTGCTGTTCAAGCAGGGAAGCCGTGTATATGACGCTTAAAAAAATGCTTGATCAAAAAGACAAACAAGCGCCCGCTTTCGATGAACAGACGATCGCCAATTTAATGGACCGCATCAATCAAGTCACGCAAAACTCAAAAGCGATTCAAGTTGTTGACTTGATTAAAAAGATTAATGACAAGGTCATTATTTTTACTGAGTATCGGGCGACACAGATCTACTTGCAGTGGTTCCTTCAGCAGAACGGCATAAGCTCCGTTCCGTTCAGAGGCGGATTTAAGCGCGGAAAAAAAGACTGGATGAAGGATCTCTTCCGCGGCAAAGTGCAGGTCCTGATCGCTACAGAAGCCGGAGGGGAAGGAATCAACCTGCAATTTTGCAACCATATTATCAACTATGACCTCCCGTGGAACCCGATGCGGCTTGAACAAAGAATCGGAAGGATTCACAGACTCGGTCAGGAAAGAGATGTCCACATCTACAATATGGCGACAAAACATACGGTGGAAGAGCATATCTTAAAACTCTTGTATGACAAAATTCATTTATTTGAAAATGTCGTCGGAGAACTAGATGACATTTTAACAAAAATCAAAGTGAGCAATTTTGAAGATCATTTACATGATATTTTATGCCACTCGCTGACAGAGGAAGAAATGCGGATCAAAATGGACAACCTTACCTCTTTCTTATCGTACGGTACGGAAAAACCCGCCAGAAAAAAAGGCTCTTAATCTAAAAGGAGGAAGCGCGACATGAGACAGCAGGAGGTTCACCAATTTTTACTGCGCTTTTTTGAAGCGAACCACTGCCCGATTACTGAACACGGGCCGGGTTTTATGACGGTTCAGTTGACGGTCGAGATGGACAAACAAATTATGAACCGCCCGTTTTATTGGCATTGGCGTGAAAAAACGGGCGGCGAACCGAACCCGATGAAGATTACGTTCATCACTGATAAAGAAACGGCTCCGGAGGATATGGACGGCGAGTTTATTTACTTTGGAGCCCCGCGCCTCTTTCAAATCTTTCAAGCAGTTAAACAAAATGGGAGATTTACAAGAATATATGAGAAAATTGTATCAGCCGGAGCCAGAGTGCCGCTTCAGCCCTGGCTTGGATTAAATGTAGTGATTTCATACCAATCCGACATGAAAAAAGACAGACTTTTGTCTTTAGGCCTGCATCTTGTTTCTGGAACAATCGTTGAGGGATTTCAGCAGAAGCTTGCACCTCTGCCGATGACATCACAAATATCAGACTATTGCTTTACCATATCGCCGATGATTAAGCCGGAAAGCGGAATTAAAAGGATGGAGCATTACTTAAAAGACGCTGCCGCCAAAGAGCCGTCAGACTGGGCTGACAGCGCGATCGCCAGATGGAAAAAGGACCTCAGGCTGCTCGATCAGTTTTATGAGCAGACAGAAGAAAAACCTGAGGAATACCATTTGGAAAAACAAGCGCTGAAAGCCTTATATCAGCCGAAAATTCATATTCAGATTGAAAACGGCGGTTTATTTTTCCTGCAAAGTAATTTTTCTGGATAAGCGTTATCCATTCGACACCTTTCCCGTTTTTTCTGGAAATTCTATATTATAATAAAAGTATATAGAAAAAATTTCTGGCGTTTCGCATGCGATGAATCACTTCCAGACATGTAAAGATAAGGTCATGGGCGGATTGGCTGAAATACATAAACAAGTATTTTAGGAGGAGAAAATGCATGAAAAATGCAAAAATGGAATTTTCGCAATTAGATAAGGAATGGGTTGAGCTGATATTAGAAGCTCAAAAAGCAAATATCAGCCTGGAAGAAATACGCAAATACCTGCATTCGCATAAAAAGTCTTCTCAACATATCCAGGCCGCCAGAAGTCATACCGTAAATCCTTTCTGAATGTGCTATAATATCACAAGGAAGGTGATGACATTGATTGGCCAGCGTATTAAACAATACCGAAAAGAAAAAGGCTACTCACTATCAGAACTAGCTGAAAAAGCTGGGGTAGCGAAGTCTTATTTAAGCTCAATAGAACGAAATTTACAGACGAACCCCTCCATTCAATTTCTAGAAAAAGTCTCCGCTGTTCTGGACGTCTCGGTTCATACTTTACTTGATGAAAAACATGAAACCGAATACGATGGTCAATTAGATAGTGAATGGGAGAAATTAGTTCGTGATGCGATGACATCCGGGGTATCAAAAAAACAATTTCGTGAATTTTTAGATTATCAAAAATGGAGAAAATCGCAAAAAGAGGAGTAGTGCCGCCATATGTGCACAACTCCTCTTTTATCTGCCCGACGTTCGGATTAGTTTTTATCCTCACTGTGAGCCTTTTCGTTTTCCTTCACGTAACCGTCTTTATCCGTATGATCTTTTGTAATGGTCAAGCCGTTCCATTGCGTCGCTTCAAAAGAGAATTGAAGAGAAATCGCATTGCCTTGGAATTTGTTTTGGACACTCAGTCCGTCCGCACCTTTTGCGGTATCATTTTTAAATTGGATTTCCATCCGCACCTGATCATAATCAACAGGCGTTTTCGGAACTCCGTCATACTCAGGCGCCGTCTTGCCGTTAATGGTTGCCACATTGACTTTTCCGCTCTCGCTCAGGAATTTCGGATCAATGTGTTTGCTGATCGCTTCGGCAGCTGCTTTATCCTGTTTTGTTGACATTAAGTATAAGTCTTTCAGGCTGGCTGCCTTCAAAATGATATTTTTAGGATAGCCGTTGCCGCCTTCTTTGCCGACTGTCAGAACCGTAATCTCAAACTGGCTGAGGAAATCTTCCGCAGATTCGTTTCCTTTTTTCGCTCCTTTGAAGTCAGTAAAATTCAAAGCCATCAGCACTTCTTTAATGGCAAGCGAACCATTATTTCTGAATTCAAAATCTTTCGTCAATTTATCACCTGGTTTTAAGTTTGACAAATTGACATTGGCTGATTGTTCTTTAGCTGATAAATCAAGCGTTCCTGACGCAAATGTGGCGTCCGTCGACTTCACATCATTAAATGCGGCCCATGTGCCTCCTCCAACTAATGCTAAACCAAGTGCGGCTGAGGCAACGCCCAAGCTTAATTTCTTTTTCATACCCATGTTTGTATTCCCCCTAGTTTTTCTTTTTTGTTATCAAATCCTGTCGCCAGGTTGCAACTGTATTCATGTGGACATCGTCCCGTTTTTCGCATGTTCTTCCAGCGCTTTCGTCTTCCGCTCGATATCGCGGAGAGCGCTGACAATAACTGTTATTGAGTAAATCAAAAGCATGACGCCGGGAACGATTAGCAGAATCGCCGTTCCGATCGGCTGGCTTGCCAAATGTATGACATATCCCGCATACGGAAGCTGATATCCCGTATACTGAGCCGCCACGTTTTCAGCTTGAACAGGAGCGGCATCCGGAGCGGCATTATGGTCTCCTTTTGTCTCAAACATCAGGTGCCCGCCCTTTTTTGTGATCCCGATAATTCTGTGTGTTACGGCTGATCCGTCATTTTGTGTAAAAGTGATGACATCGCCTTTTTTTAAATCATTCACGTCAGAAATTTTCTTTACCGCTATGAGCGAACCCGTCTTAAATTCCGGGTCCATTGAACCCGACAGCACGGATTTCAGCGTATAGCCGAAGATGGCCGGCTCACCGCCGGAAGCCCGGGTCGAGATCACCGTTAACGTCAGCACAATAATCAAACTGAAAATGACGGCATACAAAATATTACTGATCAGTTTCAGCGTTCTTTTCATGTTCTTCCCCGCTTTCTTTTACCGGCTCAGCCGGTTGTTTTTCTGTTTTCTTCTGATCGGAAGCCGTCGCCTTTTCCTGGCATTTGACAAGCTTCATCGGTTTTGACCACTCATACTTTTCATCATTCGCAGGATACCCTTCAGGCTTGTAAACCTTGAATGCGTATATGCCTGGCTGCAGGGCCCGCTTTGACTCAATTTTATAAATCGTTTTGCTTTTTTTATCAGTAATAAGCCCTTTATCCACAACATTTCCGTTTTGCAGAGGCTGTTGCTGAGAGGCGATTTTATGGAGTTCCCACCTCCAGTCAGAAACAGTCCGCTCTTTTCCCTTATTCTCCAGCTCGGCATAGAGTTGAAGCGGCGCACACACGGCGCCCGACGTATCAGTTTGATTTGTTATATGTAAATCACTTTGATCCCAGCGTTCGTCATAACGGCAATTGTCATCTGAATATCGAAAATCTCCGCACGTTTGAACCGGAAGACTGAAGCTTTTCACATCATTAAAGGAGGAACTCGTGTCACCCGTAAACTGAGCACATATCGTCACGGACAGGCAGAAAATGAACGTAAGCCGCAAAAACAGCATTATCCTCCATCTCCCCTTACCCCTTTTCTCCATTCGCCACAATCGGAACATGCCTTACCCCCTGTAAAACTGTTAATAAATATAACAATCGTTCTTTTTAAAGAACTGCACAAACAAAGTATAATCAAGGTTTATCGTCTTGAAAAATGTCAAAAACGGTCAAATTGTTCGTTTTTAAGAATATAATCTTTTAAAAACATCGTTTTGCTCCAAATTACACACCTTTTTGGAATTTTTTCTAATAAAATGTGAGAAAATAATGAAGTGTTCAGAACAAATTGGAAATCATATACAGCGAAAGGACGAAGAATGATGATCAAACAAAGTCTGATTTGCCTTTCTCTTCTTGTTTTCGGGGTTTCAGGAATGGATCAGGCGGAAGCGGCGCCTTACTATGCTGTTCACCATAAATCAAAATGGGAAAAAATCGCGGAAAAAGAAGCTAAAAAAAGATATCCGCTCGCTCAAACGTTATTTATTCAAAAGGTGTGGGACCGTAAAAGAACAGATGAAGCGGTAAAACAATACCACCTGACATTGCGGGAAGGCGCTAAAGAATTTGGTGTGTTTGTTACGATTTCTTTTAATCCCTACAGCCAAAAAGTAAATAAAATTGCCGTCATTGAGGAATACCAATAAAGGGCCTCCTGTATCAGGAGGACCTTCGTGTGTTACACTTTATTTTTTCCGCTGCATCCACAGCTTAAAACCATACGGCAATATTCCGAACCAGTGCTGGGAAGCCGGCACTTTCTTTTCTTTCCGCACTTCTTTTCGCTCTTTCCGTTCCTGTTTCGGCGTATCGAAATATTTAACGAATTGCTCAGTCATATATTTTACATAATCGTTTGTTTTCACGGCTCTCACCTCATATTGCTGTCTTTACTATGAAGTGTTGTCCCGCTGCCTCTTTTTTATACTTCTGTCCATCGAATCAGCTGTTTCTTCTTCTGATTGAACAAAAGGTGAACCTCCCGTCTCGTCCCTGACGCTGTTTCCGCCTGAATTGTAACCTGAACCGCTTCCGGGTTACCGCTTTCGGTGATCTGAAAGGAAACGGTTCCGTACGGAAAACGATGTGTATCGGTTCGGTCCTTTTGTCCCTTTATCACATGACGGCTTGACAGCAGCGCGCCGTTTTGAAGCAGGTTCTCACCGATCCAGTACTCCCCGGCCTCTTTTGCAAAGGTTTTTCGGGTGATGAAATCAGATGAAGTATAGCTGATGACAAGTAAAACCGCGGCAGAAACAAACAGAACCGCGGGATATATAAACCCGTCAGATTTGTACATTTAATCACCTTTTAAAGAGCTGTAAACCGGAATGGCTGCCTGATTCTTTTTACCTGTATCGCTTGAGATCTCTAATAAAAGCAGGCCGTTTTTCACACCAGCCGTTAAAGATGCCGCATGATGCAGGATCGGCACGTGGCCTTTTCCGTTCACTCTTTTCCTTATCATCATATGGTAGATTTCAAAACGCACTTCTTCGCCTCCTGCTTTCCGGCAGCTTAATGCCCGTCCGCTGTCCGCCGGCTTTACAGTCTCTGCCTGTTTACATTCATTCATAATCTGCTGAACGGCAATATGATACTCCCGGCTGTCTATTCCGCCGTTATCGCTTTGGCCTGATAAAAACAAATGTAAAATCGGGCTCAGGGTGCTTGATAAGAAGAGACAGACTGCCAAGGAAAACAAAACATTAAGAAGCGTAAAGCCAGTCTGTTTTGAGAATGCTGAGACACATTTCTTTTTCGCCGCGGACAGCCGTACAAACTTTATAATAATCACCATCCTCCTTCCACGTCACACCGGAAGACGGCTGCTTTTTTCCGGACATCATATAAGCGCTGATACGTTCCTGGAGAAGCTGGCGCGCTTTTTGACGTTCCTCTGTTTTCAAATTATCCGTCAGCATGTCCGTCCAGACCGGAACGATAGAAATCATAAGAAACAGCCAAATGGCCATTGCTGATAGTGTTTCAATAGTAGAGAACCCTTTATTTCCGTTCTGCATGGACATTTCCGCTCCCTAGGTAAACTGTTATTTCATAAGTGACCCCTGCGTGGTTCAATTGAATCTTTCCGCCGGAATTCGGATGGCCTTTTTCATTAAATTCAAGACTCTCCGGCAAGGTCATAAGTGTAATATGAAGCGAATCAAATGAACGCTCGACAGCCTTTCCGGCTGACTGGAACTTGTATTTATGCTCTTTTGGGAGAAAAATGATTTTTGTTCTTTTATGCTCTGCGACAGCCGTTTCCTGAACAAGCTGGATATCTTTTTGGAGCTGTTCCGTTTTTTGCCGAACGGCCAGATGGGTATAAACCGGCGGAAGCGCCGTGAACAAGACCGTCAGCAGAACGGACGCCAGGCTTAACACAATCAGGCTTTCAAGAAGGGTGAATCCGCTTTCTGTCAGCCTGTTATTGTTCAACTGTAACTTCCCCGCCGCTAATTAAGATCTGTTTTCCATTCGGACAGGCTGTATTCTTTTTGATATATCCCTCTGACTGTAAGTCTTTCATATCCGGCATTCTTCCTTCATGGTCTATTTCGTACGCCGTCACTTGGGCTTTCACCATATTCTGCAGTCCTTCACAGCCTTTATGCTGTATGCTTTGATTATGTTTTGTAACGTTAGGAATCGTTATTAAAAGCAGAATTGAAACGATAAATAATACGATCAGCATTTCAATTAAAGTAAATCCATCTTGATTTTTCAGACGAAGCACTCCCTTACATTTGGTTCATCATCTGGTACATCGGCATCAGCATTGACATATAGACAATCAGAATCATACCGGCCACCACGCCGTAAATGACAGGCTGGAGAATGCCTGTATACTTCTCCGCGTTTTGTTCAAGGCGCTCCATCATAAACTGACTGTACGTATAAAGCTCGCGATGAAGCCTGCCGTTTGCCTGTCCGTGGCTGACTGCAGCCGCTAGATCTTTTTCATAACACGGATGCCCGGAAAGAGCGGATTCTATTGTCTCACCTGCTTTCAAACGTGTAATGAGCATATCCGCTTCTTCACGATAAAAAGGCAGAAAAGATTGTTCCTTAAAAGCCGTTAAGCTGTCATAGATAGAAAGACCGGATTTCAGAAGGCTGCTGAGCTGTAAAGAGAAAAAGTAGCTGTTAAAAAGAACGGCTGCTTTTCCTATTAAGGGGATTTTCACAACGATAAGCATTTTGTCTTGCGGGGATTTTTTCTTACATAAAAACCAAACGAACAAAAACAAGCTGAGAGCGGCTGACAGCACCAGTGCGCAAGCTTCGTGAAAATGCTGAAAAAACGAAAAAATGAAACTGACGCAACCGGAAGTATTCATATTCATTGATTGATAAATCCCTGAAAATTGCGGGATGATCATACTTTGCAGAATATAAAACATGACAAAGACGGAGCAGATTAAAAACATCGGATACCGGAGCATTTTTTTGACTTGATTCGTCTGCATGAGCTTTCTCTGTAACAATTCGCCGCTTTGTTTCATCGCTCCGGGCAATTCTCCGTGTTTTTCCGCGAAATAGCAGATAGAGACAGCTTCTTTATGAAAAGACAATGCCTCAAGCACTTCGTAAAACGCATCGCCTTCCCTCAGCCGGCGGATTCCGTCCGTCAGCTCTGCAAGCTGGCGTTTATGAAGCTGGAGTTTCAGCAGTCTGAGCCCTTCGATCAGACTGTACCCTTTTTCGGTCATTTCACCGAGCCTTTTCAAGAAAGCCGCTTGATCCTTCAACGGCCAGGTTCTTTTAATCCGCTTCATGATACACCCACCGATCGTAGTTGTCAGTCGTGACATAGCCGAGCGCGATTCCTTTTCGGATCAGCCTGCGGAGCGTCTGATATTGAAAATTGGCGTGCTCTCCTTTTGCTTCCTGAAAGCATTGAGTGAGATTTTTCCCGTAAAGCAGTTCATAGATTCCCGCACGGCGCGTCTGCGTATAAAGCCGGCAGTACACGGAGCAGTTTTCCGCTTTGCAAAACGGACACGTTAAATCAACCAGACGCTGAGCGGCAATGGCAATAACGGTTTGTTCAATTTCCGTCATGTTCACCCCAAACTCCAGCAGCCTGTATATAGCGCCTTTAGCATCTCTTGTATGCAGGCTTGAAAGAACAAGATGCCCCGTCATAGCCGCGCGGACTGCGATTTCAGCCGTCTCGGCATCCCTGATTTCCCCTAAGATGATCATATCGGGGTCATGTCTTAAAATCGCTTTTAAACCGGCGGAGTATGTGACTCCGGCTTTTTCATTCACCTGAACTTGTAAAACATCTTCATCTCTCGTTTCTACGGGATCTTCAAGCGTGACAATCCGCCGGTTAAAATGCCGTTTTGCATAATTGACAAGTGAGTAGAGAGTGGTCGTTTTTCCAGATCCGGTCGGACCGGTAAAAAGAATCAAGCCGTGGGAATGCTTCAGAAAGGACAATAGTGCGGCGCCTGCCCCCGGAAATAAGGACAGTTTATCCAGAGGGGGAATCTGCCGCTTAGGCAACAGCCTGATGACAAGACTTTCATCATTCATTGTCGGTAAGGTTGACATCCTTAAATGAACGGTTTCAGATGGAAGCGGCAGAGACAATGATCCGTTTTGCGGCTTTCGTCTTTCTCCTATATCCATCGCCGATAAAAACTTAAAATGAGAAATAAGCCTTACGCATTCCTCTTTTTTTAAAACTCTTTTTTTCACAAGAGCATGACCAATGCGAAAATGAATGAAAGCATCCCTTTCACGCGGCACAATGTGTATATCTGAAGCTCTTGCCGTATAGGCCTCGTTTATAATATTCCTGCTGTATGTTTCTATATTCTCCATAAGATTTCCCTCCTTCCGACACGTATTGTAAATCAAATAGACAAGAGCCGGCAAAAGAGAAATAATATTTTTTACACAGTGTAAAACGTAAAAAGATCAAAAATCAGCTGCATGATATTGATTTACTGAATGAAATCCGGAACCATTCAGTCATTTTCGGCCGCCAAAAAAGCAGGCATGTGCCTGCTCTTCTTAGCGTTTCTTCTCTTTCCGCAAATATTTCTTTTGATTCTCCCGCAGAATATCCCCTGTCCAGCCCTTCTGCCGCAGATAAATGTAAATCAGCAGGGTTGATACGATAATAAGCACGATGGAACAAATATACGAATATTTCCAATGAAGCTCCGGCATATTATCAAAGTTCATTCCCCAGAGAGCGCCAAGCGCCGTCATCGGTGTAAAGAGAGTTGTAAAGATCGTCAATGCTTTTACAATTTCATTTCCTCTTTGAGAGGTAATGACTTCCTCGGCATGCAGCAGATTGCTCAGCTCCTGATCGAACTCATTGATATATGTAATCCCTCTTTCCATCTTTTGATGAGCCCTGAGGTAATCTTTCTGCCTGTCATTTTTCGGAAGAAACGCTTCTTTTAAAGCCATTTCCACTTTTTTAGCCCCCAGTATCAGGCCTTTCCAAATGAACAGCTCATGGCGCAGCTTATGCACGTTTTCCAAGATTCCTTTGCTGTTGTCATCATGAATCTGCCATTTGAGCGTCCGCTGCTTGACTTCAAATTCATCCAGTCCGATCAGATAGGAATTCATCAGCTCTCCCAGCAGAACAAAAAAGCCTTCAATCGGATTTTCACAGGTTTGAATCTGCTGTGTGGCATGCTTTTCTTTTACACCGCGCAGCAGCGAAAAATCAAAATTAATCGTAAAAAAGAAGTCTCTCGTAATATAAAAGTGAAATACGGTATGGTTTTTTTCATCATCTAATCCTTGATGATAGATTAAAGATCCGAAAACTGCTTCATTATTTTGATCATTTGTATCTGCACGCAGAAAGTTTATATGATTTTCATGTTCAAACCACTTTTCGCATTGCGGCCAGTGATTGTGGTGGATCATTTTTTTTGCTTCCGCTTTTTCATGCGGACCGAGCTGGTACCAAAACCAGTCCGTCCCCGAATGTATCTTCATCTCTTGTCAGCCTCCAGTTTCGCTTTCTTGTTTTTAATTACCGTAAATGAAGTTGGCTAAACCAGGTTTGATGTTTGAGCAGCTTTCCAGAGTGGTATTATTCCGAAAAAAGGGAGGTGCAAGCCTTCCTTCGCGGAAGGCGTTACATTGTATATCATCAAACTGACTGCCATCGTACTATTTATTTTATTAACGGCGTGTTTTGTCGCCATCGAGTTTTCAATCGTTAAAGCAAGGCGCTCCCGCATCAATCAGCTCATTCAGGAAGGTGTGAAAGGGGCAAAAGCAGCCAAGCATGTCATTACACACCTTGATGAATATTTATCGGCGTGCCAATTGGGCATCACCGTAACCGCCTTGGGACTCGGCTGGCTTGGTGAACCGACAGTCAAAGCAATGCTTCAGCCGTTATTTTTAAAAACCGGGCTTCATGAAGCGGTTTCCCATGTACTGTCGCTGATTATCGCATTTTTGCTTGTTACATATGTGAATGTTGTCATCGGTGAACTCGCCCCGAAAAGTTTTGCCATTCAAAAAGCCGAGCGGATTACGCTTTTGTTTGCCAGACCGATCATTTTGTTTTATAAGTTAATGTTTCCGTTCATCTGGCTGCTTAACCATTCCGCCCGCCTGATTACAGCCCTGTTCGGCTTGAAGCCGGCTTCAGAACATGAAATGGCTTATACGGAAGAAGAATTGCGGGTGCTGCTTGCTGAAAGCTACCGAAGCGGCATGATTAAAAAAAGCGAGCTGCATTACGTAAATAACATTTTCACATTTGATAAGCGCACTGCGAAAGAAATCATGGTGCCCCGGAATGAAATGGTGAGCCTGCCGTTAGACAGCGGATCAGGACATAAGCTCCGCGACATTATCAAAACAAATAAATATACCCGGTATCCTGTCGTAAAGGGAGATAAAGATCATGTTGTCGGCATCATCAATATAAAAGAAGTTTTATTCAGATTCCTGTCTGAAGGGGCATCGTTTACAAAACACGAGCTCAGCCCTTACATTCAGCCGGCCATCCACGTGATTGAGACGATCCCGATTTATCAATTGTTCGTTAAAATGCAGCGAGAACACGCCCATATGGCCATTCTCATTGATGAGTACGGCGGAACCGCGGGATTAGTAACCGTGGAAGACATCATTGAAGAGATCGTCGGCGAGATCCGGGACGAATTTGATACGGATGAGACACCTTCCGTTCAAAAGCTTGGAGACAGCCGTTATCTTCTCAACGCCAAATTGCTGATAAGTGACGTCAATGACGTACTCGGAACTGAGATTACGGCCGATCAAGTCGATACACTCGGGGGCTGGTTCCTTACTCAGCATATTGATGCAAAACCCGGAAGCACCATTGATTTTGAAGGGTACACATTTACAGTAAAAGAAATCGACAGCCATCATATCATTACGATTGAAGCTGACAAAGCTGACAAAGCTGAATAGCTGAGGGGGGAATCCCTCTCGGCCATTCAGCTTTATATCATCTTAATGATTCTTTTACGACAAAACCGTTTTTTGCCAGCGCCTTCGCCAGACTCTGCTCCGTTTTCACCTGAGAAAAGTCGATGCCGAGCTTCACGACGGTTTGCGCGATTTCCGGCCGGATGCCTGAGATTGTCGTTTCTATGCCAAGAAGTTTTGTGCTGTCAATCACTTTAAAAATTTGATAAGCGACCATCGTATCCACAATCGGCACACCTGATATATCGAGAAATAAATAAGAAAGCCGGAGCGAAGAACATTGGTCAAGCACCGATTCCAAAATCATTTTTGCCCGGTAAGTGTCAATTTCGCCGACAAGCGGCAAAATTCCAATACCGTCGGCAATCGGCATAATCGGCGCACTTAGTTCGTTAATCATTTCTTTTTGGGCGTTTAATTGCGTTATCGTCACTTTATGATATTCCTCTGTAAATACTTCAATCATATGGTCAATTGCTTGGTTCAGCTTTTCTCCCCATGTAAATACCGCATTTGTATCAGGCTTCTCAGACATCGTTTCACTGCATGTCTGTATGCGGTTCCAGACCAATCTCCGGAATTCTTTAAAGCTTGCGACGCTTTCATAGACCGGGACTTCATGCACAGCCCTGTCTCTTGCGAACTGCAGCGCCCACTTTGTCAGCTCCTCTTCTCCGCCGTCTTTCCCCGATAAAATGCCGGCAACGATTTCAATTAACAGGCGGTGCTGCGTTTCCGCTTTCTGATCATCTGAAGGCCGCCCCGGTTCGGGGATGAGCAGCCATTGACGTATGATTTCGCCTGATTCTTCCATTAATACTTGAGATAATACTTCATTTAAATGTTTCACGGGTTTCCTCCATTCAAATCTGACTTGTATGTATAAACCGGCGCCGGATGCACATACTGTAATTAGCATTCGATGGGCTATAGCCAAGCGGTAAGGCAATGGACTTTGACTCCGTGATCGTTGGTTCGAATCCAGCTAGCCCAGTCCTGGAACCGCAAAAAACGAAGATTAGCTGATAATGTTTGATCAGCGGATCTTCGTTTTTTTCTTATGATACAGATTGATGTACCGTTTTTTTCTTCGTCAGCTTCATCAATTCTCCTGGATTATATCCGACAACAAGCTTTTTGCGATCAATCAGGATCGGACGCCGCAGCAGCTTCGGCTTTTCAGTCAAAAGCTTCAGCACTTCATTTACAGTCATTTCTTCAATGTTCAGGTTGAGGTTTTTAAATGTTTGGCTCCTCGTCGCTAATATTTCATCAATTCCTTCGGTTGTTAAGGATAAGATTTGCTTCAATTCATCAATTGACGGTGTCTCCCTGAATAGGTGGCGCTCTTGAAAGTCAATATTGTGGGCTTTTAACCAATGTTTCGTTTTTCGGCATGATGTGCAGCTCGGGTATGAATAAAAAATAAGATCTTTCATTTTTAAAAATTCCTCCCTCGGATTATCCGTCTCTTTGTTAACATAAGTACCCTGAACTTTTTTTCGCTAAACGTATTTCAAAAAGATTTTTCGGATCTTTTTTAGAGAACGGCATAAGATATAAAACACAGGGAAAGACATAAATTCCACAATAAATATAATCATGAAAATGTTTACATTTTAACTGCCGATCTATTATAATAAACTTCAGATAGACTCTCGGGAGGGGATAAGGAATGAATCGCATGTTCCGGGTGTTAGGATTTTGGACGGGGATTTTTGCAGTCATGTTTTTTTTAGGCGGCATGAAAGACGCATCTCTTTTGTTTTTTGGACAGACGATCTTTTTTGTATTTCTTTCTTATTTGAATCTGACTGAGCGGATGTATATTTATATTTTCGGAGCGTACTTAACCGTATTTTTCGCCGGATTTACATATTACTCTATTTTTATTATGACACCGGGCGGCGGAACCCACTGACTGAAAAAGACAGACCGATTACGGTCTGTCTTTTTTCGTTTACAATGAAAATCCATTAATAAACGGATTTCGCTCCTGCTCTGTCTGGATGTCCGTTTCCGCGCCATGACCGCTTAACACAAGTGTATGTCCGGGAAGCGTGAGCAGTTTTTGATGGATGGAATCAAGCAATACGTCCTGATTTCCTCCATGTAAATCCGTCCGGCCGATGCCTCCCTGAAAGAGCACATCGCCTGAAATCACCAAATCAGCGTCCTTCACATAATAAGAAACGCTTCCAGGTGAATGTCCCGGCGTAAACAGCGTCTCCAAATGGAAAGGGCCGATGTCCAATATGCCGTCGCCTTCAATCAGCCGATCGGCGGGCCGTGCCGTGACAGCGATGCCGCGCAATATGCCTGATCCGTTTAAGGAAGAGTCCTCCAGCCACTTTTCTTCATTTTTGTGAAGATATACGGGAACATCCCACCTGTCTCTTACCTCGTCAAGCGCGCCGATATGGTCAAAATGGGCGTGCGTCAGCAAGATCGCAAGCGGCTTCAAATTGTTTTCTTTTATGTAATTGTTGAGTTTGTCCGCTTCCCCGCCCGGATCGAAAATTAGACAAGATTGATCCTCGCTGACGAGAAAATAGGCGTTTGCCTGAATCGGACCGGCCGGCATTCGTCTCCATTTCACTTTCATCACCTCTTTATGTATATGCCCTTATTATGAAGGTTTTCTGCCGAAGATTCAATGAATGCGGCTGGGAAAACACTATCGACAAACAAAATGAAAACGGTTAAAATAAAATGGAAAGATTTTCAGGTTCCAATGACAAAGGGGGAGCATGATGTTACTTGTTGTAATCTTCGGCCTTGTCGCATTATTAGCTGTGTTAGGAGTCCTGCGGGCTGTCAGACAGAGAAATATCCTGGGATTTTTGTTAGCCGCCGCCACACTGGGCGTGTTCGGCTGGTTTACCGTAATGACCGTTGTTACAAGCGGATATCCGACTGCACATTAAAAGCCTGTATCCATTAGGATACAGGCTTATTTTTTATTGCTGCAAATGTTTGCTGACACTTTTGATTTTGCTCTCCAGCGTCGTTTCTTTATCACGCCTGTCATCAATGCGGATATTGGTCGCCACTCTGTGCAGCCCTTTTTGGAACGGGGCTTCGTGGATCTCCTGAATGACCGCGAACAAGTCGCTCAGCTCCCCTTCAATCAAAGTGTTCATCGGTGTGAGCTGAAATTTGATTTTGCCGGCTGCTTTGTAGCCTTCCAAAATCTTTTGCACGTCCGCTACATACTCACTGACGCTCGGTGTTTTTGTTCCGATCGGAATAATTGTCACATCTGCGATTGCCATTTGATTCAAACTCCTTTTTCATTTGTTATGATTGGTTCTGTCATGCCTGTTTTCAGTGAAATCAGACGATCATACGTAAAGCCGTATAAAGCGTATTCCCCGTTCGGAGAGATCTGAATCGGTTCCATTTCCGTATTGTTAAGCACCGTCCGCTCCCGTTTGTCCCCCAAGTCAAAGCTGATCAGCCTGTATAACCGGCCCTCCGGCTTAAACGTGTAAAACCGCTTGTGGATCTGATCGTAATCATATTCCATCGGCGCAAAGCTCTCATACTTTTTTTGAAGAGGAAAGCGGTGTGTCACGGATGCCGGCTTTTGGAAAAGGAACTCGCCGTCGCCGTCCGGTTTATCCGTTTGTCTGACGGCAAGCGTCATACCCGGGCGGGAATCTGCCCAGATGACATGTTGAAGCACTCTTTTTTCTTTTGCCGTCTGCAGATCATAAGAATATAAAGGGCCCTCTTCCTCCGTTTTTCCTTGCTTAATATATTGAAATTCATCAGAGGACGTCCAATGGACAAAGGGGGCCTGAACGGGACTCAGTTTTAAAATGCCGCGTTTCATATCGGCCGTATAGGCTGTGAAGTCCCATGTTTCAGAAAAAACGGTAATCATCATTTGGTACGGGTCATATGGATTCCAAGCCGTCTCCAGCTCATAAGAGTTAAAGGCTTTGTGATAAAGTCTTTTCCCCTGCTTGTTCATGAGCACAAGCTCAGTCTGTCCGCGGTTTGTCACCTGAACGAGAATCAGCTTTTTTTTCAGGCTGATCTTTACATTGACAATATGGCCCTTTGTTTCGTAGAGCCGTTCGGATTTTCCGCTGAAAAGGTCATATTTCATCAGCTGATTATGTGCTGTATACAGAATGGTCCTGTTATCCAGCCATCCTTCCGTTTTCTCCGCTTCATTTTTACTGAGCGGAACGATTTTTTGTTCTGCTGCTTTTGCTGAGACGTCTGTGTCAGGCTGCTGATGAGATGGTTCACAGGCCGCTAAACACAGAACGAACGCGGACAGCAGAACACAACACAAGTATCTCACCAGCCTTCCCTCCATTCTTTTCTATTGTCCCATATTTGTTAATATAAACAAATGAGAAATTTCACAGATGTCTCAAAAAACAAGCGCCCTCCACAATATTCCTTCCGTCGCTTGATAAATATCCGAAAACTGATGAAAAGGCAAAGGATTTTTCCCCTTCCCGAGCTCAACGGTATAGCCCTCTTTTCCGTATTGCTGTATAAACCAATCCCTGAAACCGGCATGGCTGTCAATGGTTTTTACACCTTGATAGCGGTTTCCGCTTATCGCTTCGAACTCCCGGATGACCTCACATGATTGCTCCGGTTCACATCCTTCGTACCCCCAATAAATCTCTTCTCCCTGTGTATGAAGCGCGATCAGCCTGTCAGGCGGCTGCTCCGTTATCAGCCGGTGCATCGCCTGCGCCTCCGGTTCAGTGAGCGGCGCCGTGCCCGGAAAATCACGGTACGAGGGAGCCTTCGGTTTGCGCCTCTGTTCAATCTCCCAATTCGATGGGAAATGTTTATTTAAATCAACGCCGTTTATATTCGCCTTCCATTCGCGGAAATCCGGGCGGTGCTCATTTAATTCATTGAGAAATTCATTTTTTTCTGATAAATCTTCACATCCGTAAAGTACGAGATCCACACCGTCAGGATTTACGAGCGGAACGAATGATAAGGATGTCCGGCTGAATATATCAATAGCGGAATGTCCGAAAACCGTTTTATTTTCGCATAATGCCGCGCAATATTCTTTGCACCATTTAATCGCAACCGACGTGGTAATCCATTCATTGGCATGAAAAGAGGCGTTTACATGCACGTTTCTCTCGGCCGTATCCGCGCCTATTCTCAGCTCATAGAGCGGTTTTCCCAAAACGGAACTGCCGATTTTACGGCACGTGACAAACGGAAAGACCTCCGTTATTTTCTCAATTTCTTCATAAACCGATTGAGAGCCGTACACCTTTTCTTCCTTCACCCATTGATCAGCGGAAAGAACGCTTTCATAGTGCCGGATGTATTGCGAAAGCCCGCTAAGCGTTTCTATCGGACATTCTGGCTGACCGCTCACGAGGAAGCCGGGACAAAATAATTCATCGCTTTCCGCCGTTTTATTGGCGTCTTCCAACAGTTTTTTATCAATTGAAAGCACCTGTGCAACATCTTTCATATGCCGTTTTATTTCAGGTTTGACACGAATTCCCGCCATGTTCATCCCCCTTTTTTAAAACTATATGACAGGGGAGATAAAAAAAGAAAGCCGCCCGCTATATGGGCAGGCAGACTTTCTCTAGCAGTTTTGATATTTAAGCCATTCATTTTTGGCAATCCATGCTCCGCCGATGACTCCGGCGTCATTTCCCAGTGCCGCAATCGAAATATCGGCTGCTTCCGCAGAACGCGGGAACGCGGTGATTTTGAAGGTCTCTTCCACTTTTGACCGCAGTATTTCGCCTGCTTTAGACACGCCTCCGCCGAGCACGATTTTCGTCGGGTTCATGGCGCTTGCCAGATTTCCGAGCACGAGGCCTAAATGTTTTGCGACATAATCAACGACTTCAAGCGCAGTTTTATCCTGCTGTTTTGCTGCATCGAACACGTCACGTGCCGTCAGATCACGCACCTGCAAGAGCGAAGAGTCGGAAACCGACGCAAGTTTTTCTTTTGCGATGCGGACGATGCCGGTTGCGGACGCAATCGTTTCGATACAGCCGGATTTTCCGCAGTTGCACGGAGCTCCCCCTTCCGGAATGCTGCAAATATGACCGATTTCTCCGCCGGCCCCGTTTTTACCGTGAACGATTTCGCCGTTGACGATGATGCCTCCGCCGACACCGGTTCCGAGCGTCACTAAAATGACATCTTTGGCTCCGTCACCTGCGCCTTTCCACATTTCTCCGAGCGCCGCGATATTGGCATCGTTTTCAATAACGGCCGGAATACCCGTTTCCGCCTCCAGATGGTCTTTCAACGGATAGTTTTTCCACCCCATATTAGTCGTCTCATAAACCATCCCTGTCGCTATTTCCACGGGTCCGGGCGCTCCCATGCCGATCCATTTCAAGATTCGTTTCGGCTTGTTCAATTCTTCCAGCTTCTGGTCAAGCGCTTTTGCAATCGTGACCGTTATAGTGTTTCCTGTCTTATCGGTCGGAACCTCCCATTTATGCTGGATTTCACCGTACATATTGATAAAGGCCAGCTTGATAGTTGTTCCCCCAAGATCAATCCCCGCAAACCATGTCTCTTCCATAATGATCTCCTTTTCTTATTAAATCCTGCTGTTGTCTCTTCTTTTGATCCTCTCAGATTCCTGCTGTAGAACTCCGGAGGCCTTCAGCCATATGTCTCTTTCAATCACGTTTGACAAGTACATTTCCTTTAATTCATCTTTCATAAAGTCAATTTCAGCTTGTCTGTCACCGAAATACACGATATGTCCGAATGACTTAAACAGCTGCTGTACGTCATAAAATGAATTCATCTTCTTCACCATTTCTTTTCTTCTCAGTATAAGCGTATTTCATCTCTAAAGCAGGCGTCAAGTAAAAAACAATTGGATAAAATTCACTTGTGTCTTTTTGGTAAAATCTATATTCATAATTGTAAAAAAACACTCATTTATGCGTTTTTCTGTTACAATACTTTCGTGCCCAAAAGCACAAAAGGATTAAAGTTTGATGGGGTGTTGTTTTGAAACAAGAAAAAAGGCTGACGTTCATTTCAGCCATCGGTTTATTTGTTTTAATGTTAGCAGTCATTATTTCCTGCCTGTTTTTCTTTCATACGGAGCCGCATATGCCGCTGTTTTTTTGTGTCATTATTCTGTCTCTGGCAGGTTTGCGGCTCGGTTTCTCGTGGGGCAGTCTTGAAAAAGGAATTGTAAGCGGATTGAAAAACGGTGTACAGCCGATTATCGTGCTGGCTTTGATCGGTATGCTGATCGGCGCCTGGATGTACAGCGGGGCCATTCCCGCCGTCACTGTTTACGCTTTATCAATAATACAGCCGAGTCAGCTGCTATTGACCGCATTATTTTCATGCATGATCATCAGCACGCTTGTCGGCTCAAGTCTGACAACTGTCAGTACAATCGGCGTCGCGCTGTTAGGGGTGGCAAGCGCGGCGGGAGTTCCGCTCGAATGGACGGCGGGAGCAGTCATTTGCGGGGCCTGTTTCGGTGATAAAATGTCACCGATGTCCGACACGACGAATTTTGCCGCCGGTATCGGCGAAATTCCGATTTTTAAGCATATCCGCCATATGATGGGCACGACCGTTCCGGCACTTTTGATCACAATCGTTCTTTTTTATATTCTCGGTTCATCCGTTTCAATAAATGCCGCTTCAACGCAAAATATTGAGGCAGTCATTTCCGGAATTAAAGAGGCCGTGCACGTTACGCCTTGGTCGCTTCTTTCACCTCTTTTGGTAATCATTTTGGCGGTCAGACGGGTTTCCGTTATTCCGGTGCTTACCGCCGGTATTATTTCCGCAGGGCTTCTGACTGCCGTTTTTATTCCTGACAGCAGCATTCAAGGATTTATATCCGCCCTGCAAAGCGGCACGGCTTTTAAAACCGGCGACCAGGCTGTAGCCAGCATTATCAACAGAGGCGGACTCCAATCCATGATGGGGTCAGTCTCTCTGATCATGATCGCCTTTGCGCTCGGCGGCCTGATGGAAAAAACAGGCCTGATCGCAGCGCTGCTTCAAGGATTGATAAAAGGCGTGCATACGAAAGGACGTCTTGTCATGGCGACCGTCTTCTCAAGCATTGGCGTAAACCTTGCGACAGGCGAGCAATACTTGTCGATCTTAATTCCGGGTCAGTCTTATAAACCTTTATATGACAGGCTCAGCATTAAGCGGCTTCACCTTGCACGATCGATTGAGGACGGCGGAACATTGATCAATCCGCTGATTCCTTGGGGAGTAAGCGGCGCTTTCATGGCAAGCGCATTAGGGGTTTCTGTCATCGATTACCTGCCGTTTACCTTTTTCCTGTACATTTCACCGATCATTTCAATCCTTCTCGGTTTCCTGAAAAAAAACTGATATGACGAGAAAAACCTGCCGTCATTACAGGCAGGTTTTTTCATGCAAAAAATCCCGCTGAAAACGGGATTTGTTTAAAAGGCCTGCTGAATGAACTTATTTCTGATAAACGGTATTTTTAAAAAGAGATGAATAAACGACCGTCTGATCCCCGGCTGGCTGAGCACGGTGTTCATCAGACGGTAGCGGTTTTGGTAAACGGCAAAAACAGAGACGGCGCATAATGAGTAGATCAACAATTTTTTCATTTTATCCCTCCTGCCCCTATCGTTTGTCAAACAGCGAGAATTATTCGGATGCAAGAAGTTTTTTATGCGATGGTTTCAGATTCAGTCACGATCATATCGACCGGAATATCGTGGGGCATGCGGGGAATGCGGTCTGTCAGCTGGCAGTCGAAGAGAAGCGACACGGTACGTCCTTCATAACCGGTCAGAAAGCGATCATAATATCCGCCGCCGTATCCGATTCTGAAGCCTTCCCGGTCAAAAGCCACACCCGGCACAATAACAAGATCAATGTCTTTTTGAGCCGCTTTTTCAGTCAGGCTTTCGATCGGTTCACTGAGACCGGCATATACGGTTTCCAGCTGATCATCCGCAGAAAATGTACGGAATTCCATCGCTCCCGTCTGGGGGAAGCATTTCGGGATACAGACTTGTTTTCCCTCTTTCCAAGCCTGTTCAATAATCGGCCGTGTCGGAATTTCCAAGCGTTTCGAGATGGTGACGGCAATCATGCGGGCTTGTTTCCATTCTTTTAAAGAAAACAGCGTTTTATGCATGCTGCGGCTTTTTGCCTCCCATTCACTTTCTGTTATGCCGGAAAGCTTTGCTTTTATATCGGTTCTGATTTGTGCTTTCACGTTTCTCAAACCTCCCTGAAAGACAAAAAAGCCAGAACTTTATTGAAAGCTCCAGCTTTTTCCGCCGTTTTAAACAGCTTATTTTGTTTCACGGTGTAACGTAGATTTTTTATCACGTGGGCAATATTTTTTAAATTCAACGCGGTCCGGATTGTTGCGTTTGTTCTTTTTAGAAATATAGTTACGCTCACCACATTCAGTGCAAGCCAAAGTAATATTAACGCGCATTATTTTCCCTCCAAACTAAATATCATTTACTTATTCAGACTTATACATAATACCACTATAATGCACGGAATGCTAGAGCTGATTTACATGAAATGTTGTTTAAGTGCAGAAAACATCAGTTTATGTTTCTGATCCTCTGAATGACCTTGCGCAAGACGCATACAAAAAATGACGAAACAGGACAAAAAAGGGCTTTCATATGCGAAATCTATAGAGAAATATCCGTTTGCCCCCCGAATAAAAAAGATTTTCCGACAAAATTCTGTTTTTTTCTCTATTTCCTTTAGAATGGCGGCGTTTTATGGTATAAAAAAGAAGGGCAAATTAATAATAGAAGGTGATGAAACGTGGAAATTGCTATTATTGCGTTGTTTATCGTCAGTATAGCGCTTATTGCATTCTCATATTCTCAAAGAGATCCGATGAAAGACGTGGAACAGGAGCTTGAAACGCTTCAGCTTTCCGCCATGCAGGAAATTTACAAGTTAAAAAAGAAAATGACGGTGCTTGAAGAAGAATTGCTGGAAACCAACCTCGTCATCCGCAAAACCAAAAGCAGCGGCATTAACCAAAAAATCGCCAAACAAATCATTTCAAAATATAACAACGGGATGTCTGCCGAAGCCATCGCAAAAGCGGAACACGTGTCTGTCGAGGACGTCAATACCATTATTAAAGATAATGAGAAGGTGCTCGTATGACAAAACGGGGCATTCAGGCTTTTGCAGCAGGCATGATTTTAGCGACGGCCGTCCTCGCCGCTGTCTTCTATTTGACTGACCATGACCAGGCAGCTGCCGTTAAAACTGAAAAAACAGCATTGACAGAAAAAGAAGTAAACAGCTACCTCGACTCTCAGCAAAAAGTCTCCGTCAAACGGGATGACTATCAAAAACTGCTTGACGCTAAGGAAAAATCGTTAAACAACGATCAAAACACGGACGCCAAAAAGAAAAAGGTCACATACAAACTTACGATCAAAGACGGAATGAGCACTGCTGATGTGTCATCCATCCTTGAAAAAGAAGGAATTATTCCTTCAGCGAAGGACTTTAATGATTACGTCATCGACGCAGGCTACCACAAAGAAATCCGCGCCGGCCATTTCAAAGTCGATTCAGATATGAGCTTCAAAAAAATCGTCAAAACATTAACCCGCTAAAAAAGCTTGCAGGCATCGTCCATTCATGGATACGGCCGGCAGGCTTTTTTAATAGGCAATTTAAAACGGGCCCGGTCAATGGCCGGGCCGTTTTTTCATCCGAATTTTCCGGTGATATAATCATGTGTTTTTTGATGATCCGGCTTGGAAAAGATTTTGCCCGTATCGCCGCGCTCTACAAGTTCACCCATATAGAAAAACGCGGTTTGATCAGAAACTCTCGCAGCCTGCTGCATGTTGTGCGTCACAATGACAATGGTATACTTCTCTTTTAAGGCCAGAATCAGCTCTTCTATTTTCCGGGTGGACACGGGATCAAGAGCAGACGTCGGTTCATCCATCAATAGGACATCCGGTTTTGTGGCGAGCGCCCTTGCGATGCACAGCCGCTGCTGCTGTCCGCCTGACAGGGAAAGCGCCTGCTGATGGAGACGATCCTTCACTTCATCCCAGAGCGCTGCTGCCTTTAATGATTCTTCGGCGATTTCATGCAGTTTCTTTTTATTTTTTTCGCCATGTATTCTCGGTCCGTACACGACATTTTCAAATATGGACTGCGGAAACGGATTGCCTTTTTGAAACACCATACCGATCTGCTTTCTTAATTCTGCCGCATCCGTCTTTTCCTTCAGCAGATTGCGCCCGTTATAAATCATATCGCCTGTCACTTTGACATTCGGAGCCATTTGCAGCATTAAGTTTAATGTTTTAATAAACGTGGATTTCCCGCAGCCGGACGGACCGATGATGGCAGTTACCTTCCGCTCCTCAAACCCGATCGTAATATTTTTCAAGGCCTGATGAGCTCCGTACCATACGTTCATGCCTTGAATATCAAATAGATTCTGTGTGTGCACCGCTTCTTTTACAACGCTCACGGTCCTTCCCCCTATCCGAACTTTCCGTTAATATAGTCATCCGTCTTTTTCTCTTTAGGACTAGTAAAAATCTGTTCTGTCTGTCCGTACTCCACCACTTCTCCGTTTAAAAAGAAAGCCGTGCGGTCAGACACCCTCAGCGCCTGCTGCATGTTATGCGTAACGATAACAATCGAATAATCTTTTTTCAGTTCTGTCAAAAGCGTCTCGATTCTGGCGTTTGAGATGGGATCCAGAGCTGAGGCCGGTTCATCTAAAAGAAGCACGGCAGGTTTCATCGCAAGCGTCCGGGCGATGCAAAGGCGCTGCTGCTGGCCGCCTGATAATGAAAGAGCCGATGAATGAAGACGGTCTTTGACTTCATCCCAAAGCGCAGCTTTCGTTAAGCTTTCCTCTACCGCTTCGTCCAAAACGGCTTTTCTTCGTTCACCCGCATACTTCAGCGCATGTGTGATGTTATTGTAAATGGATTTGGGGAACGGATTCGGTTTTTGAAACACCATACCGATCTCCCGTCTGAGAGACACGACATTAATCTCTTCCCCCAAAATATTCAGTCCTTCATAAAGGATTTCCCCCTCGCTTCTTGCAGAAGGGATGGCATCGTTCATTCTGTTAATCTGCCTCAGAAATGTTGATTTTCCGCAGCCGGACGGGCCGATCAGAGCCGTCACCGCATGTTTTTCAATATCCATATTCACACGCTTAACCGCTTGTTTGTCTCCGTAGTAAATGGACAAATGATTCACTTCCAAAATCGACGGCCCCGGCGAGCGCTCTGTCTGTTCCGCTTGTTCCCTGACGATGTGATCAATCATATGTTTTCGCCTCTTTCCGATTAATTTGCCGTAAGCTTTTTATAAATGGCAGATCCGAGCCATCTTGCACAAAGGTTAAACAAGAGCACTGAAATCACCAGCACTGCCGAGCCGCCGTTTGCTATTGCTTCTGCATCGGGAATGATCCCCTGGGTATTGACGCTCCATATATGAACCGCCAGCGTCTCAGCCGGCCTGAAAATATTTAATGGAGATGCTTCAGAAAACGGGTTTAAATCGGTAAAATTCAGCCGCGGCGTTGTCAGCCCCGCTGTAAATAACAATGCCGCCGCTTCTCCGAACACTCTTCCTGATGCCAAAATGGCTCCGGTTAAAATCGAAGGAATCGCGCTCGGAATCAGCACCGTTTTGACGGTATGCCATCTCGATACGCCTAAAGCGAGAGAAGCTTCTTTCAGTTCTTTAGGAACTGCAGTGAGCGCGCCTTCTGTCACCCGGACCATTACGGGAAGGTTAAAGACCGTTAAGGCGAGTGCGCCCCCGATAATCGTGTATCCCCACCCCGTCAGGTTCACAAACATCAGCATGCCGAACATCCCGATGACAATCGACGGAAGCGACGACAGAACTTCAATACATGTTCTGATAAAATCAGTGATTTTATTTTGCGGCGCATATTCGGCCATAAAGACGCCGCCCCCCACACCAAGCGGTATCGTGATCAGCACGGTGATGAACAGAATGTAAAAGGAGTTAAAAAGCTGATCCCGTATCCCGCCGCCTGACGCGATAGCGCTTGATTTTGACGTAAGAAAATGCAATGTGATTTCCGAGACGCCGTGAATCAGAATATACAAAAACAATCCTGCTAAAATCGCCGCAATCACAGCGGCGCATAAACCGAATACACCGGTGGCCAATTTATCCGTTATTTTCCGGTTCATTATACTTTCCTCCTAGATGACAAGTAGCGTATGAGCAGTATAAACAGAAACGACATGATAAGAAGAACAAGCCCCATCGACCACAGCGTATTATTTTCGATACTTCCGTATGTGGTATGGCCCATGTTTAACGTGATAATCGTCGTTAATGTCCCCGCCGTATCAAGCAGGCTTTCCGGGAGAAGCTTTGTATTTCCGATAACCATCTGTACGGCGAGAGCTTCTCCGAACGCTCTTGCCATTCCAAGCACGACAGCGGTCAGCAATGTCGGAAACGCCGCCGGGATAAGCACCTTCCTGATTGTCTGCCATCTCGTCGCACCGAGCGCATATGAACCGTCACGAAGATGTTTCGGTAATGACGCAAGCGCATCAGCGGAAATCGACGTAATGGTCGGCAGAATCATCACCGAAAGAACGATCGTTCCCGCCAGAAGACTGTGACCTGTTCCACTTGATTTAAAAGATCCGATAAACGGAACCAATACTGTAAGACCTATGAATCCATAAACGACGGACGGAATGCCGACAAGCAGCTCAATTACCGGCTGCAGCACTTTTTTTCCCCAAGTCGGCGCAATTTCCGTCATAAACACGGCACCCGCAATCCCGAGGGGCGCCGCGATCAGAGCAGATAGAACCGTGACCGCGAATGATCCGAAAATAAAAGGCAGCGCGCCGAACTCAGGCTTTGCCTGGGTTGGGTTCCAATTCAGACTTGTTAAGAATTCAATCGGGCTTACACCATTTTCAAAAAAAGATTGCAGCCCCTTTATGCCGAGAAAGATTGTGATTGCCGCTGATGCCGCAATGATAATCGCCGCACATACAGACACAATCACTCTTCCGCGGACTTCATCCAATTGCCTGTTTTGTTTTGAGCTTATTAAGCGTTCGCTTACAGACTCTTTTTCTCTGTGATTTATCATTTGTTTACACTCCTATAAAGAAGAAGGACGGGGAGCCCGCCCTCCCCTCAGCTTTGCTTGCCTTTTGCGTCACGTGTGACTTTCATATCAGAGATCGGAATGTAGCCCTGATCTTTTACGATACTTTTCTGTACTTCATCGCTGTTCAAATAGTCAAGAAATGTTTTGGTCAGGCCAGATGCTTCACCTTTCGTATAAGAGTGCTCGTAAGCCCAAATCGGATATTCCCCTGTGACGACATTTTTCTCTTCAGGTTTGATGCCGCCGATTGATAAAGGCGTTACTTTGTCATCCTTTATATAAGAGAAAGCCAGATAACCGATTGCTCCCGGTGTTTCCGCAATGATTTTTTTGACTGTATTGGAGGAATCCTCTGTGATGCCCTCTGCAGGTTCCGCTCCGTCAAGCGCGTATTTGACGAACGTAGCGCGTGTGCCTGATGAATCAGGACGGTTGACGAGTGTAATCTTTTGATCTTTGCCGCCAAGCTCTTTCCAGTTTTTGATTTTGCCTGTAAAGACGTCTGCCAGCTGTTTTTTGGTTATATCCTTTACGCCCGCACCCGGGTTGACCGCAGCCGCCATCGCAACTACCGCTACACGGTGATCATTCAGGGCTTTCGCATCAATGCCTTCCTTTTCTTCAGCAAAGACGTCTGAGTTGCCGATTTGCACTGCGCCTTCAGACACTTGTGAAAGACCTGTTCCTGAACCTCCCGCTTGCACCTGCACATCAGCATCCGGATGTTTTTCCATAAACTTTTCCGCCGCTGCCAGTACTAACGGCTGCATGGCTGATGAACCAGAAATGGTTAAAGAACCTGATGCTTTTTTATCCTCACTTGCAGATTGGCCGTCCGTCTTGCCGCTTTCCTTTGCATTTCCGCATGCTGCAGCGACGATCATAACAGCAGCCATCAGAAGCATAAGCATCCATTTGTTTTTTTTCATTTCCTGAATTCCCCCTGCGTTTAATGTGTAATTTGTCCTACACGTATAGAGTAAAGGGTTCGTGTAAAATGCGTATAAATCGAATGTTAAGGTTTTGTAAATCCGGATGTTTTTTTGTATAAAAAAAAACGCCCACAGACTGTGAGCGTTTCTTCTATCAGTTATTTGTATTGCCGTTAGCAGCGTCTTCCTGAATTTTATCTTCGTTTTTCTGCTTCGTATTATTATCTTCTTGTTTCTTTTTCAGCTCGAAGTATTTATCCAGAGCTGCTCTTCCTATTTCATTCGTAATCGAATATCGATCGCTGTAATCAATATAGGCCCAAGGAACGACTACAGAAATAGCCACTTCCGGATTATCAGCAGGTGCATAAGCGACAAGAGTCGTATTATACGTTCCTTCACCCGTCTCTGATTTGTCCGGACCGTCATAGAAAGATTGCGCCGTACCCGTTTTACCGGCAGGACGGTATTTCGCCGTCGCAAAATCAGTTGCGGCTGTCCCTTTTGTCATGACGCGTCTGAAGCCTGCCTGCACTTCTTTAATGTCAGCATTATTCATATCAATCTTGTTCAGTACTTGAGGCTGAACAGACTCTACAACGGCTCCGATTCCTTTTTTCGAATCAGGCTGTCTGACCTCTTTTACAAGCTGAGGTTTTAAACGATAGCCTCCATTGGCGATTGTTGATACATACTGTGCCATTTGAAGCGGTGTGAACGTATCATACTGTCCGATGGCAAAGTCTAACAGAAGACCGGAAATCCGCTGTGTCCCTTGATACCCGGTCGCTTCATTCGGGAGATCAATTCCCGTCTTCACTCCTAGACCGAACTGACTGAAGTAGTATCTGAAAGTATCAAATGCCTTCATATCAAGCGGCAGGGACTGGCCTTTTTTGTATTCCCCTTTACCGACGGCGATCGCCGTTTTAAACATGAACACGTTTGATGACTCCTGAAGCGCTTTTTGGATATCAACAGGACCTAAATTCGTCCATGATTTTTTCGGGTTTTTACTACCTTTGAAATACAAAGGCTCATCCTGAAAAACGGTGTTCAAATTAATCGCGCCCGTCTGGAGTCCCGTCAATACTGTTGCTCCTTTGACCGCCGATCCCATTGCATAGGAGGACGTCATTGCGCCAAGGGCGTAATCATTAATTTTGTACTTTCCATGGTCATTCGTAATCTGTTTGCCGGCCATCGTCAGAACTTCGCCGTTTTTCGGGTTCATCATGACGACAAAGGCCCGATCAAGAAGCTTCGTGCTCGGTCTCGCTTTGGCCGCTCTTAAATTTTTCTCAATGATTTTTTCAACGGACTTCTGCAGGTCCATATCAATGGATAACACAAGGTCTTTGCCTGCCTGTCCTTTTGAAATCACTTTGCTGCCCGTGACATTTCCGGATGAGTCGGTTAAGTTCTGCACTTTCTCTTTTTGCCCCTGCAGCAGGCTTTCATATTGATATTCTAAATAGCTTTTTCCGACCCTGTCATTCCGGCTGTATCCGAGTGACAGATAGTGATCCAGCAGGTTGGACGGAAGACCTTCGTTCGAACTGGATACACTGCCGAGCAATGTCCGGATCAGACTTTTGTAAGGATAAGACCGTTCCCAGTCAGACGTCACGTCAACCCCCGGAAGCTCATCTAAATGTTCGCTGACGACGGCCATTTCTTTTGCTGACACTCCTTCATTTTTGATGTATTGAGGCGTCAGTGAGTAGCCTGAATCCATCTGCCTTTTGATCGCGAGGATCTGCATATCTTTTGAAGTGAGTTCATTCAGCTGTTTGTCCGTAATGCGTTTCAGCTGGAGCTGGTATAAATCATCATCAGACAGTTTTTTGTCTTCAGCTTTTTGCTTTTCTTTGGCCGTAATCAGTTTTTTCGCTTCATCAGGCCTCGTTAACATCCAATAGTCTTTTTTATCGCGTTCAGTCACCTTTTTGGTGCTTACCTTAATCATACCCGACAGTTTTTTTGCGATTTTCAAACGCTGTGCCTGGGTGGTTGAGGCTGAACGTGTATATGTAATCGCATTTAATGCTTTATTCGTTACGATGGGATTAAGGTTCCGGTCGTATATTTTCCCTCTCGGAACAGCCGTGCTGACATCAGACTCTTCTTGCTTATTGGCGGCGTTTTTATAGTCATCACCCTGAACGATCTGCTTGATGCCAAGCTCGACGATAATCCACGTGAAAATAAGAAACGCGGCCAAAAACAAAAAATTAAGCCGGATCGGCAATGATTTTTTCTTTTCTTTGCTTACTGCTATTTTCTTTTTATTTCTCCTCATGACATCACCTTTTCTTATTTACAGAAAGAAATGACACCTTTTGTTCAGGTGCCATTTTTCATTCTAAAGGTTTTTTCGATAATTTTCTACAGATAACCCTTTTATCTTTCTCCTTTTATAAAATTCGGTTCACCCGGCTGTTTTTGTCGGTCCTCTTCCACTGTTTCATCAGAAGTTTCTGTATCCAGTTTGACGTCTTTAATAAAGTAATAAATCAGCGGATGGCCGGCTCCGAGCAACACGAGCGCCGCCGGTATTCCCACTTTTTCCTTCAGCAATGTAACGATCAAAAGAAAGCACAGGATGGAAACGATCCGGCCTGCATTTAAAAACAATTCCCTGAGCACGATGTACTCAATTCTGGCCTTTCTGGCAAGCCGCGCCCGGCCTATTACATCATATGTAAGCGAGACATACGGCACGAGCAGAACAGGATAGCCGATCGCAATAAACACTCCGTATATAAGAAGCGTCGTAAAGCTCATATGAAAAATAATGAGAAACAGGGCGCCGTACACAATTAATCCGCCGATAAGAATCGCCTTTTTACGCGATCTTTTTTTGATGAGCCTTGATGCAAAATAGTAAGCAAAAAAAGAAACAGCGGAATTGACGAGACCGAATGTCCCGAGCGCCAGCTCACTGTTTGTCGCAATGAACACAAATACGCTGATTAAAAAAACAAAAATCCCTTCTCTCAACCCTTGAAAAAAGTGCGCGTTTGTAATCCGGCGCCAATTCAGATTCGTGTGACGCTCATCATAAACTTTTTTCAGCATAAACCGGCCTTTCGACTCTCTCCGCTTGAGAAAAAAGCTCATGACCACGGCAAGGGCAAATAAGCCGAGCGACAGGCTGAAAATGACTGTATAACCCGTATTGTTTTGAAGTCTTGAGATGACAAACCCGGCCACAATCGGGCCGATCATCCCTGCCGACGAAGATAAAATGCCTAAAAATCCGTTGAAAAAATCTCTCGTTTCAGGTTCCGTAATTTCGAAAGTCAGCACATTAAAGGCCAGCCAGTAAAAACCGTATCCCACTCCGAGCACGGCACCGATCAAAATGAGGCGGGAAGCCGCATTTTCCCCGGCAAGGAGCACACTTAAATAAAAAGCCGCCAAAAAGATAACACCGAACCTGAGAATAAATACCCTGTCAATTTTTTTAGCCAGCCGGCCCGCCAGAAGAAAGGTAATCGGCTGCATCGTCACGACCGATAAATTGTATATGGCCAAATCAATGAATTTCCCTGACTGTTTCCATAAATACACATTGACAAATGTATTTGACAGCGCGATGCCTAATGAGTAAAGGCCGCCAATCGTCAATAACAGCAGCAGACCTTTATTTACTTCGATGTCGCCGATAATTTTTTTTATTTTGCTCATCATTGACTCCCCTTTACTACACATTAGTCTGTCTCACTCAAACTGAGATATGTAAAAAGGAATCAAAGTCAATAAAAAAACAAGGCCTCCCTCGGGAGACCTTGTTTGATCAGAACGATTTATTTTGCTTCGCTGTAAAGACGGGCAACTTCATCCCAATTTACAACATTCCAGAAAGCTGAAATGTAATCAGGACGGCGGTTTTGGTAGTTCAGGTAGTAAGCGTGCTCCCAAACATCAAGACCGAGGATAGGCGTTTTACCCTCTGAAAGCGGTGAATCTTGGTTTGGCGTGCTTGTAATTTCAAGTTTGCCGTTGTTTACAACAAGCCAAGCCCAACCGGAACCGAAACGGCCGGCAGCCGCTGCAGCGAATTTTTCTTTAAATTGATCGAAGCTTCCGAACGTGCTTTTGATCTCTTCAGCAAGCTCACCAGTCGGTTCGCCTCCGCCGTTTGGAGATAAAAGAGTCCAGAATAAAGAGTGGTTTGCATGTCCGCCGCCATTGTTTCGGACAGCTGTGCGGATATCCTCCGGCACTGCGTTTAAATCTGCGACAAGCTCTTCTACAGATTTCTCTGCAAGAGCTGATCCTTCGATCGCTTTGTTCAGGTTTGTAACGTATGTGTTATGGTGCTTCGTGTGGTGAATCGTCATCGTTTCCTTATCGATATGCGGTTCTAAAGCATCATAAGCGTAAGGCAGTTCTGGAAGTTTGTAAGCCATAATTTTTTCCTCCTTTAAATATATGTACTGAAATGCCGCTTTTAGCGAACTTTTCTAATCTCAATGTAACAAAAGAAAGCATGGTAATCAATGAAAAAGCTCACAATCCGGCGATTCCAGCAAACATATTACACTTTATCCGTTCACGGCCGAAATTAAACCTTCTAAAGCACCGTCCATAAGAAGTATCCAATCATAAAGAGCTGAATGACTCCTTTGGCCGCGACGCTTGTTAAAAAGCCGATTAACGAGCCCAGTCCCACTTTTGCCGCAGACTTGATATCCTTTTGATGAACAAATATCTCAGCGCAGACAGCACCGATAAACGGGCCTAATATAATGCCTGCCACGGGAATAACGAAGGGCCCGATCAATAATCCGATCGTGCTCCCCCAGATCGCCGCCCTGCTTCCTCCGTACCTTTTGATGCCAAGTAAGTTTGACACATAGTCAGCTGCGAATAAAACGGCCGCAAATACCGCCTCAATGAGCCAAAAGAGGTAAGAATAAGGACTGAAAGAAAACAGAAATCCGTAGAGGAGAAAACCGGCCACGATAAATATAACGCTTGGGATCACCGGATAGACAAGACCGATGAAAGCAATGACGAAGACCGCAATAATAATCAGCCAATACAAAACACTCATGATTTAAACACCCTCCTTTGTTTTACGGAGCATTACTGCTTCCGTTTTGTCTTAATATGTATGATTCCTTACCGCCGCTTTAAATACTCTCACTTGTGTTCATCTCCGGTGAACGATACAATAAGCAACATATACCAGTTTAGGCTAGGAAGTGAAGATGTTGAACATATTTACGGCTTTATTGAAAAGTACATACTCTCCGGCAGATATTGCAAAAACACGGTTTCAGGGGATAGGAAAAGCGATCCTTTATGTATTTTTGCTGTCTGTCCTTTTTACGCTGCCGAGCGCTTATTACCTTTGCTCAGGCACCGTAAACTCAATGAACGGTTTCAAAACCGTGTTAGAAAAAGATTTCCCTGATTTCAAAATTTCAAACGGTGAATTGCAGACGAAAGCTTCCGCCTCTAAGGAAACGGAAGCGAACGGTTTTGTCATCGTGTTTGATCCCACTGATGCGTACGGCGCTAAACAAATAGCGGCGAAACAAAATGCGATCGGCATTTTGAAGAATAAAATGGTGCTTGCAGTAGACGGACAGGCGACAGAAATGAATTATTCATTAATGCCTGCTGATATCACTAAAAGTGAAATCATATCAGCTTTAAACCAAAATAAAACGATGATCGTCACCGTCCTTTCCGTTTTGCTGTTCATTATGACGGCGGCCGGCAAATTCATTGAAGTCTCATTTCTCGCCGTCATCGGCCTGATTATAAAAAATGCGCAAAGAAAGACATTGAATTATCAGCAGCTTTGGAAGCTTTCAGCTTATTCCATTACGCTCTCCACCATATTCTTTACGATTATGCGCGCGCTTGTCATTACGGTGCCGAGCGAATTTTTAGTGAATTGGTTTGTAAACTTTATCATCCTTTTCCTCGTCTTAAAAGAGATACCGCCAAGAAAGACTGCTGTGTAACAAAGACCGCCCCGGCGGTCTTCTTTTTTTGTCATGAACAAAATGGGACAAGCATACAATGAAGTAAACATGTATGCGGGAGGCGGTTGGAATGAAGCGGCTTACTTTTGTATTCGGCAGTTTATTTGTGATATTTATTATCTTTTATGATCTTAAAATCGGCACGATCCCTTCTCAAGGCCTTCCTGCATACGCTGCGGCGGCTCAGCCTGCAAATCAGGAAACATCATACAGAACGGTTACGGTCAAAAAAGGTGATACGGTAATGTCGATCGTCGGCGCACATAAAGCGCCGGATGATATTGTACAAGATTTTGAAGCGCTGAATCCGAATGTGAAAGCAAACGCCATTCAGGCGGGCACCGCTTATAAATTCCCCGTCTACCGTAATTAAACGTTAATTTCTTGTCAGTTCGGCAAATACACTGTTACAATATAATATGTAAATAGAAGTTGCCTGACATGTAAAAGGCTCAGCCTGCAGAAGCGGTAACTACAATTAAGGAGCGATTGACAAGTGAGTGAAATCACACATCGTACAAAAACGCGTCCCGTCAAAGTGGGACCTTTAACAATAGGCGGAAATAACGAAGTCGTCATCCAAAGTATGACGACGACCAAAACACACGACGTAGAAGCAACAGTGGCGGAAATCAACCGTTTAGCCGAAGCCGGCTGCCAAATTGTCCGGGTGGCATGCCCTGACGAACGCGCGGCGAACGCAATTGCCGACATCAAAAAACGAATTTCCATCCCTCTCGTTGTCGATATTCATTTTGATTACAAGCTCGCATTAAAAGCAATTGAGGGCGGCGCCGACAAAATCAGAATCAACCCCGGTAATATCGGCCGCCGTGAAAAAGTGGAAGCGGTCGTAAAAGCGGCTAAAGAAAAAGGAATTCCAATCCGGATCGGCGTAAACGCGGGATCATTGGAAAAACGAATTCTTGAAAAGTACGGCTATCCGACTGCTGACGGCATGGTTGAGAGTGCGCTTCATCATATAAAAATTCTGGAAGACCTTGATTTTCATGACATCATCGTCAGCATGAAAGCGTCTGACGTCAATCTCGCCATAGAAGCATATGAAAAAGCGTCAAAAGCATTTGATTATCCGCTCCACCTTGGAATTACAGAATCAGGCACGCTGTTTGCAGGAACGGTAAAAAGCGCGGCCGGACTCGGAGCGATATTAAGCAAAGGAATCGGAAACACGCTCCGGATCTCCCTGAGCGCCGACCCTGTTGAAGAAGTAAAAGTAGCCAGAGAGCTGCTGAAATCATTCGGTCTCGCTTCAAACGCAGCTACGCTTATTTCTTGCCCGACATGCGGACGGATCGAAATTGATCTCATCAGCATCGCAAATGAAGTCGAAGAATACATTTCTAAAGTCAAAGCGCCGATTAAAGTAGCCGTTCTCGGGTGCGCCGTTAACGGACCGGGCGAAGCAAGAGAAGCCGATATCGGTATTGCCGGCGCCCGCGGCGAAGGACTTCTTTTCCGCAAAGGCCAAATCGTCCGCAAAGTCCCTGAAGAAACAATGGTCGAAGAGCTGAAAAAAGAAATCGACAAGCTGGCAGAAGAACACTACGCAAAGCTTGAAGCAGAAAAAGCAAAAGCAGAACAAGAAACACAAAAAGCTTGACGGATAATCCGCCAAGCTTTTTTTTGCGTGTTAGAAAAACGGTGTAATGAAGATGCCCAGCACAAGGGAAACAATACCGATTCCCATCGCCCAGCCGCCTAGAGCGCCCGCTCCTCTTCTTCTGGCGATATAGCCGACGATAATGCCGCATGCCCCTAATAAAACTGGGAGCACGAACAGGGAGATGATAGAAATAGCCAATGCTGCATACCCTATACCCCGGCCTTCGCTTACTCCGTCCCGGTTATCATCGCGGTCTGCTGCCCGGTCAGAAGCACGATATGGCTCTGAAATTTCGGCCGCTGTCTCTTCTGAATAAACATCACGCGTGATATCCGTTCCTTCCGATCCATGATCCACATAGTAGTCGTTGCCTTTTCGATTTTCGTAATCGTATGCCACCTTCAATTCCCCCTTTTTCTTTTATGAAAGGAGCTTTTTTAGTTTCCGCGTTTTTCACGGAATCATGTTTGCTAAACTTTGCTGGTATTGTCAATTGTTTATGTTACACTTGAAGGGATGAAAATATAGGAGTGTGGACATGTTACGGTTAGGTATAGATATTGACGGCACGGTTACGGCACAGGATACATTTGTCCCTTATTTAAACCGCTCATTTCATCTTTCCATTACCTTGGATGATATGACTGATTATGATCTGACCAAGCTTTTGAACATTACAGCTGAGGAATTTTGGGAATGGATGAATGTTCATGAAGCAGCCATATATAAAGAAGCGCAGCTCGCGGAATTTGCGAAGCAGGCGCTGGACGGACTGAAAGAAGAGCATCGCCTCATTTACATTACGGCAAGACGCAGCCACTTAGAAGATGTCACGCTGGACTGGTTTGCAAACCGGGACGTTCATTACGATCACATTGAGCTTGTCGGGAGTCATCACAAAGTGGAGGCCGTCAAAAAACACGGCATTGACCTGTTTTTCGAAGATCACCACGGCAACGCGACAATGATCGCAAAAGAAGCAGGCATTCCGGTTATCCTTTTTGATTCCCCTTATAACCAGCTCCCCACCGATTCCAATATTATCAGGGTGCAGAATTGGCTTGAAGCCGTCGCCTGGATCAATAAAAACAAACACAGCCTTCAGCATGTCAGAAGCTGAAAAAACCTCCTGCTTATACAGGAGGTTTTTTATCGGCACGCCGGACAGGTGCCGTAAATTTCAAATTTATGACCGCTGATGTCATACCCTTCCAAATCATCGTGAAGCTTATCCATCGGACAGGACTCAATTTCCTTCGTTTTCCCGCAGGTTAAACAGATAAAATGGTGGTGGTGATGGGTATAAGAGCATGTAAAACGGAACAGTTTTTCCCCGGACAGCTCCGTCGTTTCTAAAATACCGAGTTCTTCATATAACGAAAGATTTCTGTATATGGTATCAAAGCTCAAACCCGGATAGTCGTCGTTTAATGCGGCAAGCACGTTTTTGGCCGTCAGATATTTATCAGAATCAGCAAAAAGCTGCAGCATGTCTTCTCGCTTACTCGTATATTTATACCCTTTTTCTTTCAGCAGGTTCAACGCTTCTTGGACGTTCATGAGGACCTCCCCTTTACAACACGGTATCGCTCCAAAAAGAAAATGGCAGCTGACTGAACAGCAGGCCATTTTCTTATGCTGTATAAAATTATACCTATAAAATGACGAAAAGTAAACGAAAGCCTAGTGAATCGCGGTTTTGAACTTACCGCCCCTCGTTTCATGGGTATTCATGATCGTAATAAATGCGTTTTTATCAATTTCAAACACAATGGATTTCAATTTAGTCACTTCAAGCCTTGTCACGACCGCGTAAATGACTTCTTTGGTTTCATCCGTATATCCGCCTTTTCCCTGAAGCTTGGTGGTTCCCCTTCCAAGCCGGTGCAAGATCGCGTCTGAAATTTCCGCATACTGGTCTGCCACGATAATGACCGCTTTTGTTTCATCGAGACCCTGAATGACGGCGTCAATCGTTTTCATGGCAATATAATAAGTCATGAAAGAATACATTGCCTGCTCCGGACCGAACACAAAACCGGCCCAAATAAAAATAAACACATTGATGAGCATAACGAATTCTCCGACTGAAAAGGGCAGCTTTTTTGTGAGAAGGATACCGAGTATTTCAGTACCGTCCATCGAGCCTCCGTTTCGGATGACAAGGCCTACCCCGAAACCGAGCAAAAGCCCGCCGAATACCGTCGCCAAAATAGGCTGGGTCGTAAAGGCCTCCACATGGTGCAAGGAGGATTCAATCAGCGCTAAACCGACGATTCCGATAACCGTTGAGATGAGAAATGTTTTTCCGATATATTTATATCCGAAAATCATAAATGGAATGTTGAGTAACACAACGAATAAGGCGAAATTGAGGAGGGGATTGGACATAAAGAGGTGGTCTAAAATTAATGAAACACCGATAATGCCTCCGTCGATAAAATTATTAGGGACCAGAAACAATTCAATACTTACGGCGGCTGAACCCGCCCCGATCAGAATCATGATGACCCTGAAGATAAAGTGTAAAAATGATTCTTTTTTGTGCTGTTTATTTGGGGTCATAAAATCTCCTTTCCTGTAATAACTATTTTAAACAGTAAGCAACTTCATTTTACCATTAAAAGCTGTAACATTTTAATAATTTGCTCAATACATTATGTCTAAAGAGGTGAAAGTATCGATGATTTTAATACAAAGAATCATTTTGCAGCGGCTCAATCAAGCCACTGCGGACGACCTGCTGAAATATTCAAAGCAATACGGAATCAGCATTACGAGAAGCCAAGCGGCTGAGGTAGCGGCTCTGATGCACGGAAAAAACATCAATATTTTTGATGAACAGGAGCGGCTTCGCCTGCTGAAAAAAGTGGAAACGATTACTTCAAAAGAAACGGCTCGGAAAGTTAACGAACTTTTCAATCAATTTTCAGGGTAAAAAAAGGAGGGGCAATTCCCCCTCCTTTTTTATTGAGCTGATATTTTTTCAAGAAGCTCCTTGTCAAACTGCTTTTCTTTCAGCATTTCAATTTCAAAACGGTACGGCGGCTTCTTATTTTTCTTGTCTTCGCCTACATAAGGTGTTTCGAGGATTTTCGGAATATCGGC
This sequence comes from Bacillus sp. 01N42_2, assembly GCF_056399565.1. Classification (NCBI taxonomy): domain Bacteria; kingdom Bacillati; phylum Bacillota; class Bacilli; order Caryophanales; family Bacillaceae; genus Bacillus; species Bacillus sp. 01N42_2. The sequence goes on from NZ_JBFTRO010000003.1 coordinate 129,084, forward strand.
AAGCTGCTCGTGATGAACAATGTACTGCAGAGCGTCAAAACCGATCTCTCCGAACCCGATGTTTTCATGACGGTCTTTACGGGCTCCCCTGATATTTTTGCTGTCATTCACATGAAGGACTTTTATCCGGTCGATGCCGACGATTTTATCAAACTCATTAAGAACGCCGTCAAAATCATTGGCAACATCATATCCTGCATCATGGGTGTGACAAGTGTCAAAGCAGACGGAAAGATGTTCATTATGTGTGACGCCCGCAATGATCTCGGCAAGCTCTTCAAAACTTCTTCCGCATTCTGACCCTTTGCCCGCCATTGTCTCCAGCGCAATCTGGACGCTTTGGCCCGGATCAATCACTTCGTTTAATCCTTCAATGATCTTTTTGATGCCCGTTTCAGCACCGGCTCCGACATGCGCTCCTGGATGAAGCACGATCTGTTTCGCGCCGATCGCTGCCGTTCTTTCAATTTCAGAACGCAGAAAATCAACGCCCAGCTCAAACGTTGCCGGGTTTGTCGTATTTCCGATGTTAATGATGTACGGCGCATGCACGACAATGTCACCGATGCCGTTTTCCTTCATATGGGCGCGGCCCGCTTCAATATTCAAGTCTTCAATTTTTTTGCGGCGCGTATTTTGGGGAGCGCCCGTATATATCATAAATGTGTTCGCCCCGTATGAAACGGCTTCCTTGCTTGCGGCAAGGAGCATATGTTTTCCGCTCATTGAGACGTGTGAACCTATTTTCAGCAACCCGATTCCCCCTACTTTCCTCTGTTAGATTGGTTTCTTCTCTGCTTCTTTCTGATTTTTTCCATTTCGTAGCTCATTTTCTTTTTATAGCCCGGCTTTACTTTTTTCGGCTTTTTCACAAGACGTTTCGCCATTTGGTCAGCTTCATTTGCCGTCTTTTTGCGATTTTTACGGCGGTGGCGGTCATCGCCTTGCTTCCATTCCCCGTTTACAAGCTCAGCATAGTCAAACACAATGCCCATCTTTTCGAGTCTTGCGAGCGCATCTTCGTCAGAAAGCTCGTATATAGTCAGTGCTTGGCCTGATGAACCGGCGCGTGCGGTTCTTCCGACGCGGTGAACATAAAAATCCAGATCGTCCGGAAGCTCGTAGTTGATGACATGGCTTACGCCTTTAATGTCAATTCCTCTTGCCGCAAGGTCTGTCGCAATGACATAAGTGAATTCCAGATCATTAATCTGCTTCATTACCTTTTTGCGTTCACGCGGTGTTAATCCCCCGTGCAGAAGGCCGACTCTCATGCCTTTTTCGGTCAGGTATTTCGCAATATGGTCAGCCGTGTTTTTCGTATTGGCAAACACGATGCCCAGATAAGGATTCAGATTCGACATCATATCAAAAAGCAGTTTGTCTTTATCACGCTGTTTAGAAGGAACCAAAACATGTTCAATCTTTTCGGCTGTGATCCTTTTCGGCTCAACATGAGCGTATTTCGGATTTTCCATATACTTTTTCAAAAACGGCTTCAGCTTTTCCGGAATCGTAGCTGAGAAAACAAGCATCTGCAGTTGTTCCGGCATACGGGATCCGATGTAATCAACGTCTTCTAAAAAGCCCATATCAAGCATCAGATCAGCTTCGTCAATGACGAGAGACTGCGCTTTATAGACGTTCAATGCCTGCGCTTTAATCAGATCCGCAATCCGGCCCGGCGTTCCGACGACGAGATGTGGCTGTGTTTTCAGCTTATCAATTGATTTTTGCTTGTCCGTTCCGCCGATAAAGCATTTTGTCCGGATCGGCCCGTCCTCGGCACCCTGTGTGATTTTGAGCGCTTCCTGATAAATCTGATTGGCAAGCTCTCTCGTCGGCGCCGTGATAACAGCCTGCACCGTATCAGAATCCGAATCAATCCGATTCAGAATAGGCAATAAATAGGCGTGGGTTTTTCCCGTCCCCGTCTGGGACTGCCCGATCACGCTTTCGTTTTTCAATACAGCAGGTATCAGCCGCTTTTGAATATCTGTCGGTTCATAAAAACCAAGGCGGTGAACTGCATCTATAATAAACGGTTTTAAGTTGTATCCATCAAATTTAGTTTCTTTCATTTTTCCCAGCTCCTTAAAGCGGCACATTCTGTGTCCATCATCACATTATAACCGATTTTACTTAAAAACACCATGTCTTGGGGGAATCCTGTTTTCTGGACAGAAAAGCAAATGCCCCCTCCGATGCATATTGTAATAGCAGAGAGACAGAAAGGAGGTACAAGTATGTTTCCACAGCAGCCGATGAGAAATATGGCGCAGCAGGGCCGGCCGTTGATGAACCCGCGGATGATGATGAGAGGCAGACCGTCATTGCCGGGCCGGCAGATGATGCAGCAGGGCCGGCAGTTTTTCCCTCAGCAGCAGATGGCCGGAGCAGGTTTGAGAAACGCAGGCACAGGCGGAGGAGGCTTAAAAGGAATGCTTTCCCGTTTTTTACCCGGATCAGGAGGAAGCGCTGCCGGGTCCGCACCGGCAGCGGCCAGCGGAGGAGCAGGCGCAGGCCTGCAGGGATTGCAGGGAATTCAGAGTCTGGCAAGTCCGGCATCCCTGTCGAGCATGCTCGGCAATGTTCAGAAGGTGCTCGGCGTGGCGCAGCAGGTTACGCCGATGATCCAGCAGTACGGCCCTTTAGTGCGGAATCTGCCAGCCATGATGAAGCTTTACAGTCAATTAAGCAGCAGCGATGATGAGAATGAAGATAGTGAATCCGGCGAGACAAAAGAAACAGCCGAACAGGACAAAAAGGATGAAGATGAAAAAACCGACGAAACTGAAGGTGAAAACAAATCAGACGCCTCATCTAAAACATCAAAGAAGACATCTGAAAAAGCATCCGCTTCACAAGAAAAAGACGAAACTGAAGCAACATCAGCGGAACAGCCGCGTCCAAAAAGAACATCGGGCAGATCAAAGCCGAAATTATATATTTAACATTCTTTGATATCTCACGAAAGATTAGCTATAATGAGATCAGAAGAATGCAAGATTTGAGCCGTTTAACTACGGCTTTTTATATTGCCTCTACACTCACTTTTGATAGGAGGACATCTAATTGGACGTTATCAAAATCTCGCCGCGCGGCTATTGTTACGGCGTTGTTGATGCCATGGTCATAGCCAAAAACGCGGCACTCGATAAAAATTTGCCAAGACCTATATATATACTCGGAATGATCGTTCATAATAAGCATGTCACAGATGCGTTTGAAGAAGACGGAATTTACACGCTTGACGGCACTAACCGTCTGGAGATTTTAAAGCAGGTGGAAAAAGGAACCGTTATTTTCACCGCACACGGAGTATCTCCGGAAGTAAGAAAAGCCGCTGAGGAAAAAGGGCTTGTTGCGATTGACGCCACATGCCCGGACGTCACGAAAACACATGACTTAATCCGAAAAGTAAAAGCAGAGGGCTACCACGTCATTTATATCGGCAAAAAAGGCCACCCCGAGCCAGAAGGAGCCGTCGGCGTCGCCCCTGAAATCGTTCATCTCGTTGAAACAGAGGAAGATGTGAGAAACCTCGATATTCAGGCTGAGAAATTAATCGTTACAAACCAAACGACCATGTCCCAGTGGGACGTCCATGATATTATGGAATCAGTCCAAGAAAAGTACCCGCACGTGGAATATCATCAGGAAATCTGCCTGGCTACACAGGTTCGTCAAGAAGCTGTCTCAGAGCAGGCAAAGAAAGCGGACTTAACCATTGTTGTCGGCGATCCGAAAAGCAATAACTCCAACAGGCTGGCTCAAGTGTCAGAAGAAATCGCCGGAACAAAAGCCTACCGCATCGGAGACATCAGTGAATTGAAGCTCGAATGGCTCAAAGACGTCAATACCGTCGCCGTTACCGCGGGCGCTTCAACACCGACACCGATTACAAAGGAAGTCATCCGGTTTTTAGAGCAGTTTGACCATAACGATGAATCCACATGGCAGCTTGAGCACAATGTGCCGCTCAAAAAAATCCTTCCGAAAGTAAAAATAAAAAACTGAGGCCCCGGGCCTCAGTTTTTTTATAGGAAGGTAAATGGATTTGTGTCTGTTTCGGAAGCGAAAATACGCACGTCGTAATTTTTCTCCCCGGCCATTGCCGTAAGCTTCTCAGCAGTTCCTTTTCTCATGATCTTTTCAGCATAATGCCCCGGGTCCACGACGTTTAACCCCATCATCATCGCATCATGCGCTACATGGAAATAAAGGTCGCCTGTCACGTAAACATCTGCACCCTTCCTCTTAGCCTGGTAAATATATTTATTTCCGTCACCGCCAAGCACTGCGACTTTTTTCACCTTGCTGGTTCGCTCTCCGACCATCCGGACTCCGTTAACGTCAAATTTTTCTTTCACAAACAGCGCAAACTCTTCAAGCGTCATGTCTTGCTGAAGTTTTCCAATGCGGCCGAGTCCTTTTTCAAGCGGGGACTGCTCCACCGGATAAATATCATACGCCACCTCTTCATACGGATGGCTTTTTTTCAGCGCTTTTATGATGGTTTTCTCCATACTGGCCGGATAAACGGTCTCAAGTCTCACTTCATGGACGAGTTCCAGCTCTCCCGTCTGTCCGATAAACGGGTCTGCCCCCTCCAGCGGTTTAAAGCTGCCGATTCCCTCAGAAGAGAATGCGCAATGGCTGTAATTGCCGATATGTCCCGCTCCGGCATTGCCGAGTGCGGTTCTTACAGCTTCTTCATAGTCTTTCGGCACATACACGGCAAGCTTTTTCAGCGGATCCGAATATGTCGGAACGAGCACTTCTGTGTCTGTCAGGCCGAGAGCTTCCGCAAGCAGATCGTTAACACCGCCGTCCGCCACATCAAGATTCGTATGAGCCGCATATACGGCAATATCATGCTTTATACATTTCTCAATCAGTCTTCCGCCAGGCTGATCAGTGGTGATCTGTTTAAGCGGCCGAAAAATCGGCGGATGGTGAGCGATAATTAAGTCAACCTTTTTTTCAATGGCTTCATCCACCGTCTGTTCCAAAACATCCAGCGTGACCATGACGTTTTTCACCGGCTTATTCAATGTGCCGATCTGCAGGCCGATTTTGTCTCCTTCCACCGCAAAAGCCTTCGGTGAAAATTGTTCAAACAGCTGGATGATTTCCTGTCCGTTCACATGTTTAGGCATGTCCGATTACCTCCTTCAGCAGTAAGATCCGCTCTTTCAGTTCAACTAATTTTTCCTGGTTTTCATTCTTTGCGCTGCGGCTGATCTGTTCATAAATTTGTTCAGTATGCTTAAGTTCCTGGGTCCATTTCCGAAGAAACACTTCACTCTTTTCTTTTAACAAAAACGGACCGGCAAGCATTCCGGCAGCCATCGTGGTGTCCCGGTACGGCGCATCACGGTCGCCGGTTTCCGCGACGAGTATTTCATAACACTTTCCGTCTTCTTCGAGAATCACTTCGTCAATCAGTTCATAGCCTTCCTGATAAAGCCACTCTCTTATATGAACGGCATGAATATTCGGCTGCAGAATCAGCCGTTCACGCCCCGTCAGTTTTGTTTTTCCGGACTCCAAAATATGAGCGATCAGCGCTCCGCCCATGCCCGCGATTGTGATGGCGTCCGCTTCTCCCTTTTCAAGGACGCTCAGCCCGTCACCTTTCCTTACGGAGATAAGAGCGCTTAAGTCCAGTTTTTCCACCTGCTGTTTGGCGGATAGAAACGGCCCGTCTGTAATTTCACCGGCGATTGCGCGGTTTGCCAGATGATTTAAAACAGCATAGCAGGGGAGATACGCATGGTCTGACCCGATATCAGCCACCAGGGCACCCGGAGGGATATATTCCGCTACAGACTGCAATCTTTTAGATAACTTCATTTCATTCACAATATCACAACTTTTCTCAGGTTCTTTTTCCTTTACTATCATATAAAAAAACCGCCCGGAATCCAAGCGGCGGATAGAGTTTTTCATATGTCTTTTATATAGGGACAGGTAAAGCTTTATTTAATCTCAGAAACCCATTTTGCCATGTCATCCAGCTTTTCGGCCGGGACAAGGCCGGCTGGCATCCCGTTGCCGCCTTTTTCAATTCTCGTTTTAATCGCAGCGACATCTTTTCTTTTGCCGACGCCTTTTAAGCTCGGACCTGAGACACCTTCATAGTTTTCCCCGTGACAGGTGATGCAGTTCGCTTTATAAATCTCTTCAGGTGAAGCGTTTGCAGTTTCCTTTTCGGCATTTTTGCTTTCACCGCCGCTTGCGATCTGATGCGCATCTCCATTTCCTTTTACTGACAGAAAGAAAGTCAGCCCTATTCCCAGAACTGCGATGAGCAAAAAAGGAATCAGCGGATTCCACTTCATATCTCCATCCCCCTTTTTCATTCTCCCCCTATGTAAACACTTCTAATTCTAACTTATTTTTACAAAATGTAAATGGTCTCATTAAGCAATTTCATTGATTTCACAATTTATACATAAACAAAAATAACTGTTTTGTTCACCCAAAATTGTCTTTATTCTATTGTATAATGAATTGTATACGCTTACAATAAGGAATATAAATTAACTTATCCCGCTTTCCCTCTATTCAGGACATGCCGCATTTTTCCGAACCCATTTGCAAAACACATGCTTATCCAGTAAAATAAAGGTATATTATCCATATATCTTATACGTAAAAAAGAACGGATCAACAGACCCGTTCCATTCTATTCGAGAAAATCCTTCAGACGTTTGCTTCTGCTAGGATGTCTCAATTTACGAAGCGCTTTTGCTTCAATTTGGCGAATACGCTCTCTCGTTACTCCAAACACTTTGCCGACTTCTTCAAGCGTTCTTGTGCGTCCGTCATCCAGACCGAAACGGAGACGCAGCACGTTTTCTTCACGATCCGTCAACGTATCCAGCACATCTTCCAGCTGTTCTTTCAAAAGCTCATATGCTGCATGATCCGACGGAGACGTCGCTTCCTGGTCTTCAATGAAATCACCGAGATGTGAATCGTCTTCTTCACCGATCGGCGTTTCTAAAGAAACAGGCTCTTGGGCAATTTTTAATATTTCACGAACTTTTTCAGGCGTAAGATCCATGTCTTCAGCAATCTCTTCCGGTGACGGCTCTCTGCCCAGATCCTGAAGAAGCTGACGCTGCACACGGATTAATTTGTTGATCGTTTCCACCATGTGAACCGGGATACGGATCGTTCTCGCCTGGTCAGCGATGGCGCGTGTAATCGCCTGTCTGATCCACCAAGTCGCATACGTACTGAATTTATATCCTTTACGGTAGTCAAACTTTTCGACGGCTTTCATGAGACCCATGTTTCCTTCTTGAATCAAGTCTAAGAAAAGCATGCCGCGGCCGACATACCGTTTAGCAATGCTGACAACTAAACGAAGGTTTGCTTCAGCCAATCTGCGTTTAGATTCTTCGTCACCTTCTTCAATTTTTTGAGCATAGGTGATTTCTTCTTTAGCAGAAAGAAGATTTACCCGTCCGATTTCCTTAAGGTACATGCGGACTGGATCATTGATCTTTACGCCAGGCGGTACGCTGAGGTCATTAAGGTCAAATTCTTCTTCGGCTTTGGCAAGCTGTTGAATATTAGGATCTTCCGTTTCTTCATTCTCACTAATTAATTCAACACCTTGTTCTCCTAAAAATTCATAATACTCATCCATTTGGTCTGATTCAATTTCAAAGCTGGACATGCGTTCAGCAATTTCTTCATATGTTAAAACGCCACGTTTTTTTCCGGTTTCAGTAAGCTGGTCTTTTACCTGATCCAGTGTAAGTTCTGTTTCTGTCTCGTGGGTTTGTTTATCAGCCATTATGGATCCCTCCTTCCAAAGCTTGCAACGAATTCTAAAAGCGGTATGTTTCTTATCCGTCCCGGGAGCCTTCTCTCTTTTTCAGCATGCAGGGCAGCGGATAATAAGTGACAATTCATGATGAGGTTAAGCGATCTATTTGCTCCTCCGCAAGGAATCATTGCCAAGAGAACGCAAGCCTCTTTTTGGATGTTATTTTAATGATCGGTTCAATGCGACAATTTCTTGAGCCAGAGACGCAGCTTTCACAAAGTCTTTCTGCCTCTCTGCATCCGCTCGTTCTGCTTCTTTTTCCTTTATCATTGACCATTTTCGGTGATCCAACACTTTTTTTACGTAATCGGATAACTCGGCCTCTGAGAGCTCCTCGTTTATTTGGAGCATCCCTATATCTGAAAGCAGCTGGCTGATTTCATCATCCTGCATTCTCGCCATAAGATGCTGCGGCGTCATTTCAGCGCCCTCTTCATAAACAGCGTACAGATATGCTGCCAGCGCACGATGTCCGTCAATGTTAAATTCAAAGCCGACACGCTCAATCACTTTCTTTATGACGTTTCGGTCTCTCAGCATATGAGCGAGAAGAAGTCTTTCCGCATTCTCATAGGCGGGACGGAGACGGCGCCGTTTCGCTTTTGTCGTCACCCGGGCCCGTCTTGGCTGCGGTTCGGCGTTTTTGCCGCCAGGGGCGTTTTGGGCGGCATAGATGGAAAGCTGTTCAGTCAAAGATTCTACCGAAAGAGAAAATTCGGAGGCGAGCTGCTTCACATACATTTCCTGCTCAAGCGACCCTGAAAGAGCGCTGATTTCTTTCAGCACTTCTTTCATGTAAGCGAGCCGGTCTCCTTCGTCAGATAAGTTTTTCCCTTTGCGGAAATATTGCATTTTAAAAGCCATGACCGTAACGCTTGCATCAATGATATCTGTCTTGAATTTTTCTCCGCCCTGAGTTCTGACATAGTCATCAGGATCAAGACCGTCAGGCATCATGCTTACTCTTACCTTACAATCAGCTTTCTGAAGCAGGTCGGCCGCTTTCAGCGTAGCTTCGTACCCGGCTTTATCCGAATCGTAGCAGAGAATGACCTCCTGAACATTTCTTCTCAGGATTTTCACATGCTCTTCGGTGAGCGACGTCCCCATTGTGGCGATACTTTCTTTTACGCCTGAGCTGACGGCGGAAATGACATCCGCAAAGCCTTCAAACAGAACGGCTCTCTCCTCTTTCCTGATCGGCAGGCGGGCCTTATGGAAGTTGTACAGCAGCTTAGATTTATGAAACAGCGGCGTTTCCGGACTGTTCATATATTTCGGCTGCTGGCTTCCGAGCGCCCTTCCTGAAAAAGCCGCCACGGCTCCGTGATGATCATGAATGGGAAACATGATTCTGTTTCTGAAACGGTCAAAATATCCGCTGCCGTCTTCCCTTCTGATCAGCAGACCCGCTTTCTCCATCAGTTCTTCCTCAAAACCGCGCTTTTTCAAGAATTTCGTCATGAAATCCCAGGAATCCAGCGCGTAGCCGATTTCAAACTCATCTATGAGCTCTTTCGTAAAACCCCTTGATAAAAGGTAATCTAACGCTTCCTGGCCTTCCTTTGTATTCATTAGCAAATGATGGTAAAATTTCTTCAGAAGCTCGTGAGCTTCCGCCATCTTCTGGTCTCCGGAAGATTCCGGCCTGGATGCAGAGTGAATCGTTATATCATCAGGGAAATCAATCTGATATTTATCAGCAAGGTGAGAAACAGCTTCCGTAAATGAATAGCCTTCCATCTGCCGTAAGAAAGAGAAAACGTTCCCGCCCGCTCCGCATCCGAAGCAATGAAAGATCTGCTTATCACTGGAGACGGAAAACGAGGGCGTGTTTTCACCGTGAAACGGACAGAGCCCAAAGTAGTTGCGGCCTTGCTTTTTCAATTGGACATAATCACCTATGACTTCAACAATGTCTGCTGACTGCTGCACCTGATTAACTACTTCATCTGGTATGCGGTTTCCCATCTTATAACACTCCGTCGTACATTATTCGATGTTTTGATTTGAAATCCCTTCATCATTCGACAGGATTTTTTTAAGCAGGGTAACAAATCGATTCCGATCTTCTTTATTTAATTTTTTAGGTCCTTTGGAATAGATGCCGCTTCTTCTCATTTTGCCTGACATATGACGGCTCATCAGAGCGAAGTCAATCGTGTCTTCAGTATAAGAACGGCCCCTTTCCGATAAGACGGCGATATTTCTGTTCAGCAGAAGAGATGCTAAACCGATATCCTGCGTGACTACGACGTCTCCCGATCTCACATGGTTTGCGATGTATAAATCTGCCGCTTCTTTATGAGGATCAACGTATATCCAGTTCTCGTCTTTGCTTCTGGAAAGCTGGTAGTGTTCAAATGATGCGACGAAAATAACACGAACGCTGAATTGCGATGCAATGAGCAAGATTTCCTCTTTTACGGGGCATGCGTCTGCATCGACAAAAATCGTCTTTTCTTTTTCATTTAGAAGACTAATTCTCCATCCCTCCATCAATCTCCTGCATAAAAACAAGCGAAATCGCATATGCTCCATGACTGCGGATCTATTTTGAGTCTTTGTCGAAAAATTTCCGGGAGTTATTCTTGACATCTTACCCGTAATAGTTTATTCGTATCACACTAAGCTTAAACCTAAAAATAAACATTTTATCACAATTTTTTATTATAATACAAACTTCGCGAAGATGCCATCCTTTTTGTTTATTCCCTATTTGCATACCCAAAAACCCAGGATAAAGCGTCCTGAGTTATCGGCCCTTTGTTTTCAGATGATGAATGATGTTCGCTGTTTCCTCGACCGCTTTGTTCGAAACGTCAACGACTTGGCAGCCGATCCGATCCACGATTTTCTCAAAATACTCCAGCTCTTCTTTAATTCTGTTGATGTTAGCGTAAATGGCTTTGTCATTTAATCCGAGAGATTTTAACCGTTCTTTTCGAATATGGTTCAGTTTATCAGGGCTGATTTTTAACCCGATGCATTTTTTCGGATCAACGCTGAACAGTTCTTCCGGCGGATCGACTTCAGGTACGATCGGCACGTTGGCCACTTTCAGGCGCTTATGGGCAAGATATTGAGATAATGGGGTTTTAGACGTTCTTGATACGCCAAGCAGGATGATATCGGCTTTTAAAATGCCTCTTGGGTCCCTGCCGTCGTCATATTTAACGGCAAACTCGATCGCCTCGACCTTTTTGAAATAATCTTCATCAAGCTGGCGGACGCGGCCCGGTTCATATTTCGCCGTCAGACCGTAGGCTGTTTCCATTTTGTCGATGAGCGGACCGATAATATCGTAGTACATCACATTCGCTTTTTCCGCTTGTTCAACTAAGTATTTGCGCATTTCAGGAACAACGAGCGTAAAACAGATAATGCCGCCGTCCGCTTTGGCGAGAGACACGACTTCATTAATGGTGCCGATATCTTCCACATAAGGTATTCTTCTGATATGCGTATCATCGGCTGAGCCGTTAAACTGGCTGAGCGAGGCTTTTACAACGAGTTCGGCGGTTTCTCCGACTGAGTCTGATACTACATAAATGATGCGATTGTCCATGTTATCCCCCCGTTAGTTTTCAAGCTTATATGATTTCATTCTCTGATAAACTGACAAGTATCTTGGTCATATTCGTTTTGGTAAAGCGGCCGATGACCTCAAAGCCTTTATCCGTATCTTTAATAACGGGCAGGGCATCGATTTGTTTCTCAATCAAATATTTGGCGATGTCCATCACATAATCGTCACGCCGGCAGACGGCGATATTCGGCATTCTGGTCATAATAATATGAACCGGTATTGAGGCAAGTTCCTGCTGGCCGATGCTCGCCCGCAGCAAATCTTTGCGTGACAGCACACCGACTAAGACAGCATCACGATCTACGACAAATAACGTGCCGACATCTTCTAAAAACATGGTGCAGATGGCATCGTATACCGAGACGTTTTCATTGATGACGACAGGGATCGATTGAAAATCTTTCACTTGCAGCTTTTTCAGTTTATCCGCAAGCAGCTGATTTCCCGTTTTTCCGGTATAAAAATAACCGACCCGGGGACGGGCCTCTAAGAAGCCTGACATGGTGAGTATGGCCAAGTCCGGCCGCAGCGTGGCTCTTGTTAAATTGAGCTGTTCTGCAATATGCTCTCCGGTAATCGGGCCGTTTTCCTTTACAATTTGTAAAATTTGTTCTTGCCGTTTATTTAATTCGATCGTACTCACCACCTTTATGGAAGGGTTTCATTATCTATGTTTTTCATTCTGTGATGTTTATGTAAAAGGGGAAAAGACGATTGCCGATCACACAGCAACCGTCTTTTTCTTTATTTTACAATAAGATGATTCATATTAGCAAAAGACTTGATCACATCTGCAAGTGCAGTCATTTGCGCTAAACGGTTGGTTTTTAATGCTTCATTGTCCGCATTGACCATCGTGTGATTAAAGTAATCTTCGATCGGCTCCTTTAATCCGCTGAGCGCGGCCAGCGCCTGTTCATAGTTTTTAGAGGCAAAGCTTTCCGCGACGCTGTCTTTTGTTTTTTGATAAGCGTCAAACAGCTTTTTCTCCTGTTCATTTTCAAACAGATCCGTCTTGATATCACGGCTCTCGCCTTTTTTACTGATGGAGATGACCCGTCCCAGTGATTCAGCCGTTTCTTTAAATCCAGGTGTGCCGAGGTGTTTCTCAAGCACTTTTGCTTTAGAAACAGCTGCATAAGGTTCAAGCTCCGTGCTGTCCAGAACGGCTTCAATCACGTCATGTCGGATGTCTTCAGCGTTTAAGACGTATTTCAGACGCTGTGTAAAGAAATCAAGAAGCTCATTTTCTTTTTCCGTTTCTGTCAATGACAGCAGTTCTTTAAAAGAGATGCCCCAGTTGCGGTCGATCAGAATGGAAACGATGCCGCTTGCCTGACGGCGCAATCCGTACGGATCCTGAGAACCTGTCGGGATCACGTCAATGCTGAAGAAGGAAGCAATCGTGTCCAGTTTATCGGCTAATGCCACGACCGCACCGGTAAAGGTTGAAGGCACCTCTCCCCCGGCCGCTCTCGGCATGTAGTGCTCATTTACCGCGGCAGCGACGGCTTCATCTTCACCGAGCATGCGCGCATATTTTTCTCCCATGACGCCTTGAAGCTCAGGGAACTCATAAATCATATGTGTAACAAGGTCAAATTTAGAAATCTCTGCGGCGCGCTTCACACGTTTTTGCGTCTGTTCATCAGCCTTCAGACGGACGGCTAGTTTACCCGCAATGGTGACCACTCTTCTTACTTTATCCCCGAGGGAACCGAGCTCTTCATGGAAAACAATATTTTCCAGTTTCTTCACATTTTCATCAATGTTCAGCTTTTGGTCTTCCTTGTAGAAGAATGCAGCATCTGAAAGTCTTGCTCTCAGCACTTTCTCGTTTCCGCGGGCAACATTTTCAAGGGCATGGCTGTTCCCGTTTCTTACCGTAATAAAATGAGGCAGCAGATTCCCGTTTTCATCTTTTACCGGGAAGTAGCGCTGATGCTCTTTCATGGTTGTCACAAGCACTTCTTCAGGTAAAGAAAGAAACTCGGGTTCAAAAGAGCCGTAAAGCGCTGTCGGATATTCCACCAGATGATTGACTTCGTTCAGCAGATCTTCATCTATCGGAATATTCCATTTCTTTTCGTTTGCAAGCGCGTCCAGCTGCCCCTGAATCATTTGTTTGCGCACTTTCGGGTCGGCAATGACGTGCTGTTCTTTCAGCAGCTCTTCGTATGATGACGGTGCATCAACAGATACTTCTTGGCCGAGAAAACGATGTCCCTGTGTGTTCCGGCCCGTCTCTACGTTCGTGATGTCAAACGGAATGACGTCTTTTCCGAAGAGAGCGGCAATCCATTTGATCGGACGGATATAACGCAGATCCTGTGTGCCCCAGCGCATGTTTTTCGGGAAATGCATTCCGGTAATCAAGTTTTCCAGCTGCGGTAAAAGTGTTTTCGTCTCTTGTCCCGCCTGGAATTTTTGGACGAAAACATATTCCGTGCCATTTACATCTTTAATATACAGGTCATCCACTCCGGCGCCTTGGCCTTTGGAAAAACCGATAGCGGCTTTTGTCCAGTTTCCGTCAGCATCCAGAGCGATTTTTTTCGCCGGTCCTTTTGCTTCTTCCTGAATATCAGCCTGTTTTTCTGCTACGTCTTTTATATATACTGCCAGACGTCTCGGTGTATTAAAAAGTTTCACTTCACCGTGGGCAATATTTTTTTCAGCCAGCCAGCCGGTCAGTTTGTCACCGAGCTGCACCATGCTGTCATGTAAAAAACGCGCCGGCATTTCCTCGAGTCCGATCTCTAAAAGCAAATCTTGTTTACTCATGGGAAGAGCCCTCCTCTTTAAGCATTGGGAACCCTAATTTTTCCCGTTCTTCATAATACGTTTTTGCTACTTTTCTCGCTAAGTTGCGGACCCGTCCGATATAACCCGTCCGCTCTGTCACTGAGATTGCGCCTTTTGCGTCAAGCAGGTTAAATGTGTGAGAGCATTTCAGCACATAATCATAGGCCGGATGCACAAGGCCGTTATCCATTTGTCTGATTGCTTCTTTTTCGTAAGTGCTGAACAAATGGAAAAGCATATCCACATCTGATGTTTCAAATGTATAAACGGAATGTTCATATTCAGCCATCATAAACAAATCTTTCACTGTGAATCCTGATGTCCATTCCAGATCAAAGACGTTTTCTTTATCCTGAATATAAGACGCAAGACGCTCAATGCCGTACGTAATCTCAACAGACACCGGTTTACATTCAATTCCGCCCACCTGCTGGAAGTACGTAAACTGGGTGATTTCCATACCGTCAAGCCATACTTCCCAGCCAAGGCCTGCACAGCCTAAAGACGGGTTTTCCCAGTTGTCTTCTACGAAACGAATATCATGCTCGAGCGGATCAATACCGAGCGCGCGCAATGAATCTAGATAAAGCTCCTGGATGTTATCAGGCGACGGCTTGATAATGACTTGGAATTGGTGATGCTGATAAAGTCTGTTCGGGTTTTCCCCGTACCGTCCGTCCGCAGGCCGTCTGGAAGGCTCAACGTAAGCCACTTTCCACGGCTCGGGTCCGATGCTTCGTAAAAATGTATACGGGCTCATTGTGCCTGCGCCTTTCTCCACGTCATACGACTGCATGAGCACACAGCCTTCATTAGACCAGTGCTTCTGCAAGGTTAAAATCATATCTTGAATGTTCATTTCAAGCACCTCCACTTTCTCCATTCTTTTACAAGTGCGGCGGCAATCAAAAAACTCCCGTCTCTATGCTTGCCAGCCGCAAACATAGGGACGAGAGTTCTCCCGCGGTTCCACCCTAGTTGCTGAGGATGTGAATCGCTCAGCCTCTTTTTAAAGAGTTGCTCAAGAATGCCTTTCGTTGCGCGCTCATCCCTAGCTTACACTGTCCTAAGGTCGCTTATATGAGTTGGACGCAAGTACTTCTTTCTGTCACTGCAACATATTTTATAATAAATCATCATATAAAAAGATGGGCAGAATGTCAACTTTTGTTTTCATCCAAAAGGTTCTTCATGCTTTCCATCTGATCTAAAAACCGCTTTGACTTTAAATAAAGCCCTGAATATTCCTCGTAATACAGATCAATGACCCGTTTTATTTCATTTTTAGTTTCGTGCTTTAACGAGACGCTGCCGAGCCTTCCGATATCAAAGTAATAAAAAAGCCGTAGCAGCCTTGCCGTTTGCGGCGAAATCGGAACTTTGTACGGATCCTTTTCAAAGCAGCGGTGGCAGATAAAACCGTTATCTCTTATGGAAAAATGAAACGTCCCGTCCCGGCTTTTACAGTGGACACAATGATTCAGCTCCGGATACAGCCCCATGACGCCAAGCATTTTCATCTGAACGATGAAGGTGATCACGTCCGGGTCAGTCCCCTCATTCAGCCTCTTAAAGGATTCGAGAATCAATTCGAATAAATAGGGGTTCGGTTTCTTCTCTTCCGTTCCTTTGTCAGTGAGTTCAGCGATAAAAGCGGCATATGCCGTCAAAAACAAGTCTTCTCTGATCGTTCTCATGCTGAGAATCATTTCACCCTGCTGGAGCGTGCCGAGTCCGGATGTTCTTTGCATTAAAAATGACCCGTACAAAAAAGGCTGGCTGACTGCTGACAGCCGGCTGGCTGACTTCCTGGCACCCCTTGCCATGACGCCGATTTTTCCGTGTTCCCTCGTCAGCAATGTCACGATTTTATTCGTCTCTCCGTAGTCATTCGTACGAAGCACGATTCCTTCACATTTTGTCAGCATTTCCGCACCTTCCAACAACGGGAGGGGCCAAGAGGTTTACAAAATTGGAAAATCAATACGGGCTAGCTCATCTTCCGGTTCTTCGGGTCTTTCCAGGTTCTCTTTTTCCAGTTCTTTAAAAAGAAGGTACGTATCAACACTTCCTGTTTGAGAAAATACGTTCCAGGTAAAATTCAACACAAAAAACCCACCTTTCATCATTAAACTAGCTTGCCAATCCAAATTCTTACCCTTATCTTGACCTGATGTCCTCCTTTTCATGTTAAACAAATTTTGCTAACGAATCCCTGTTTCTGTGAGGTAATCCCACACATCAGGCATGCGCCTCAGATGACTTAATATTCATCCTCTTTGAAGCCGAAATCACGCAGCTGAGACATTTTATTCCGCCAGTCCTTCTGCACCTTCACCCAAAGTTCCAGGTAAACACGTGAGCCCAGCAGCGCTTCAATATCAGCCCGCGCTCTTTTGCCGACTTCTTTCAGAAGCGCTCCTTTTTTCCCGATGACGATTCCTTTTTGAGAATCCCGCTCGACCACGATGGTGGCGGCGACATGGACGGAGCCGTTCTCCTGCCCTTTAATGGACTCGATAGCGACAGCGATGCTGTGCGGCACTTCTTCCCTTGTAAGATGGAGCACCTTTTCCCTGATCAGTTCAGAAATAATAAACCGCTCAGGATGGTCAGTCACCTGATCGCTCGGATAGAACTGAGGCCCTTCCGGTAAATACGCTTCAATCTGCGTGAGCAGGGTCTCGACGTTGTTTCCTTCCAAAGCGGAGATCGGCACAATTTCCTTAAACGGATAGCGCGAACGGTACTCATCAATTAAAAGAAGGAGCTGATCAGGGTGGATCTTATCAATTTTGTTTACGATCAAAAAGACCGGCGTGGACGTCTGTCCAAGCTTTTCAATGATAAACTCGTCGCCCTTTCCGTATCCTTCCTCGGCGTTAATCATAAATAACACCAAGTCAACTTCTTTCAGCGTGTTCTGCGCCACTTTCATCATAAAATCGCCAAGCTTGTGCTTCGGTTTGTGAATGCCCGGTGTATCAATAAAAATGGTCTGCGATGTGCCTGTTGTCAGCACCCCTTGGACTTTATTTCTTGTTGTCTGGGGTTTGTCGCTCATAATGGCGATCTTTTGACCGATGACTCTGTTTAAAAAGGTCGACTTTCCAACATTCGGTCTTCCGATGATTGATACAAATCCTGATTTAAAGCTTTCGTTCGTCATGTAAATCCTCCGATGAAAATGCGCCCGGCAATAATTCTTCCGCAGTCATTTCTTTTATTTGTCCTTGTAAGTTGGTCAGAATAACAAGCATATCCTTTGAGCACAGCTCGGAAATTACTTGTCTGCAGGCTCCGCACGGTGAAACCGGTCCCGGAGTGTCCGCAGCCACGGCGAGCATCGCAAATTCCGTATCCCCCTCGGAAACAGCTTTGAATATCGCCGTGCGTTCAGCACAGTTGCACATGCTGTATGCCGCATTCTCAATGTTGCAGCCTCTGTACACTTTTCCGTCTTTGGTAAGAAGAGCGGCTCCCACTCTGAAGTTTGAATACGGCACATACGCTGTATCCCGTGCTGTTAATGCTTCTTGAATCAATTCTTGTCTGTTCATGTGTACTTTTCCTCTCTTACCTTAATCCTGAATGATACCGCTGTCACTTTTATTTTACATAATTATGATTGGTTTTTCACGCCCATTTTTGGCAATGTAAAATAATTGTAAGAATCTTCTGCTAACATATCTTCGGCAAGAAGATGAGTAAACCAATAATACACGAAATCACGGCAAAGACGCAAACGGCTCCGGCGGCCGCATCCTTTGCCGCTTTTGCGAGCGGATGATACTGATCGGTAACTAAATCAACAACATGCTCTATCGCCGTATTTACAAGCTCAAGAGCAAGCATTCCGCCAATCAGGATCAAAATAACGGCCCATTCGGCCGTACTGAGCCCGGTGAGAAAACCGCAAAGGATAACGGCGCAGGCCGCGATAATATGAAATTGAAAATTCCGCTCTGACCGCGCCGTTTTCCAGATTCCCCTCCATGCATGGACAAAGCTTTTCAGGAATCTGCTCCACTCGTTTTTATGATCTCGTGAGTCCATACTCATCCAGCAAATCCTTTTGCTTTGAAAACATTTCTTCCTCTTCTTCTTTTGTCATGTGATCATAGCCCAGCAGATGCAAAAAGCCGTGGACGGCCAGAAAGCCGAGCTCTCTCATAAACGAATGGCCGTACTCTTCAGCCTGCTCCTTCGTTCTGTCGGCACTGATGATAATATCTCCTAAAACAGGCGGCATGTCGGCGCCTACGATTTCAACCTCGTCTTCGCCTTCTTCTTCAAGCGCAAACGAAATGACGTCAGTCGGGGTGTCTTTTCCCCGGTAGTCTCTGTTGATTTCTCTGATTTCCTCGTTTGTCACAATCGTAACCGATACTTCAGCCTGATCCTGAACGCCTTCTTTTTCTGCCGCGAATTGGAGCAGCTTCTCCACTTCTTGGAGCGCATCAGCTGAGACGCTGTTCGTTTCATCAACAATATCTATGAGTAAACCCATTTATTTCACCTTCTTCGTAGCCTCCGGATATTCAATCCGGGAGTGGAAAATTCCTTTTAAAGTCGCACATAGTGTTTTGGCGATCGTATCCAGTTCTCGGAACGTGAGATCACATTCTGAGAATTGTCCGTCCTGAAGCTTATCGGATATAATTCCCCGCACCAGTTTTTCGATCCGCTCGGGATTGGGATTATGCATGGAACGGACGGCGGCTTCAACGCTGTCGGCCACTGAGATAATAGCCGCTTCTTTCGATTGCGGCTTCGGCCCCGGGTAACGGAACTCTTTCTCTGTAATCTGGTCGCCCTTTTCTTTCGCTTTATAATAAAAGAATTTTAAAAGGGACGTTCCGTGATGCTGCTCCGCGATATCCACAAGCTCTTTCGGAAACTTATAGCTTCTGAGCATATTCGCACCGTCTGTCGTATGCGCGATAATGATATTTTTGCTGAGCTGAGGAGACAGCTTGTCATGCGGATTATCCATATTCATTTGATTTTCAATAAAATATTGCGGGCGTTTCGTTTTGCCGAGATCGTGATAATACGCTCCGACCCTTGCCAAAAGACCGTTTGCCCCTACAGCTTCACAGGCCGCTTCCGACAAATTCGCCACCATGACGCTGTGATGATATGTACCGGGTGTTTCCGTTAAAATCTTTCGAAGCAGGGGATGGTTCGGATTAGACAGTTCAATCAGCCTCATCGTAGAAAGAATGCCGAATCCCGTCTCAAAAAACGGCATCAGACCGATAATCAAAACGGATGAAGCCAGTCCCGAGACGACCCCCATCAGCATCAGCGTTCCGATTTCAACAGGCGACAGCGCCGTGTTTTGGATTAATAAAAGCGACAGCACGATAATCATATTAATAAATGAGACGAACAATCCCGCCTGCAATATTTTAGATCTCGCGTTATGTTTCCCCAAAAACAGGATGCCTGAAATGCTGCTGATTAAATAGTAGATACCGATCACATAATTAAATGTGCCCGTCACACCCTGATTAAACATCATACTGCCGCAGATCGCCAGAATGATGCTTCCTAAAATGGCAAGCCTTTCATTGAGCAGCAGCCTGATCAAAATCGCGCCGGCGGCGATCGGAACCAGATACCCGATGTTGGTGTATTCAATCTTCTGAAAGAGACTGACGACTTCCATTATGACGAGAATAAGCGTTGTAATGATAGAAAACAGCAATAGGGATTTATTTTTCAGCTTAAGCTCCTGCTGCTGTTTCTCGAAATAGTAGACAAGCGTGGCAATAAACAGCCCGATCATCAGAAGAAGACCGCTGATCGGCTTTAACAGGTTGGAATTATTCAAAAGCCCCGTCAGTTCGAGCTTTCTGTATACTTCCCGGTCGATCAGGTCATTCTCTTCCACGAGAACCTGTCCTTGTTTGATCTGCACCGGCTGAACGCTGTCTGACGCTTCCTGACGTTTTTCATCGGTCGCTTTCGGGTCAAATACGTAATTCGGGATCACCGCATATTTTCCGATTTCAGTCGCAGCCGCTAAATATTTTGACGGCACGGAGGCGCTTTTCAGCTCTTTGGCGACCTTATCCTTCGCTTCTGCAAGCTTTTCAGAAGGAATTTCACTGCTCATCACCGTGTTCACCGCGGTTATGACAGAATCCCTCACAAATGAAAAATCTTCATTGTTCGCATGGAGAAGCGATTTAATGGCATCTTCCGAGATGGATTCATTGACATCCTGTGTCAGCTTGCTTTTCACCGATTTGACCAGCGATTTTTCTGAAGGTGACTTTTTGTCTTTATCCGCATCTGTTTTCACTTCGCCGATGCTGTTAAATATGGAAGTGATCAGGTCAAGCCGGTTGTCGGTATAGCCTTTTTTCAGAGTGTATTGATCTTCTACTGCATCTTCGGCCGCTTGTTTTTTCGCTTCCGTCGCCTGCTGATCTTCCACTGTGGCGGGCGCGTAAATCGTCTTATCACTGACTGAGAACAAATCCAAATTAAGTGATTCAGGTTTTACATGAATAAAGAGCAAACCAAACATGATCGCTGAAAGCAGCAGATACAGCAGCACATGGGCTGAGCGGGCATGTCTGAAAGTGCGGAACCGTTCCCGGGCGCTTTTACCCTTTCCCTTCTTTTTCAAAACAAGAACCTCCTCCCTGAAACATCAGGAACACATCATATAAAAATGACCCGATAACGGGAGATCGGGTCATTTTTGCATTACTTTTGCTTATCATAAGCTTCAATAATCTTTGCAACAAGCGGATGTCTGACCACATCTGTCTGGTCAAGTTCAATCACGGAAATGCCGTTTATGTCATTCAGCATATCCCTCGCTACTGCAAGTCCCGATGTGACGCCTTTCGGCAGGTCAATTTGGCTTACGTCGCCCGTAATGATCATTTTAGAGCCAAAACCCAATCTCGTCAAAAACATTTTCATTTGAGCGGGAGTGGTATTCTGGGCTTCATCAAGAATCACATACGCGTCGTCAAGCGTCCGCCCTCTCATATAGGCAAGCGGGGCGATTTCGATAACCCCTCTTTCCATCAGACGCTCCGTATGGTCGCTTCCGAGCACATCGTGGAGCGCGTCATACAGCGGGCGCAGATAAGGATCTACTTTTTCCTTTAAGTCTCCGGGCAGAAAACCGAGGCTTTCGCCGGCTTCCACAGCGGGTCTTGTTAAAATGATTTTTTTAATATGGCCGTTTTTTAAAGCATGCACCGCTTTTACGACCGCCAAATATGTTTTGCCGGTTCCCGCCGGCCCGATGCCGAACACCATGTCGTTTTTCTTCATCGCCGCAACATATTCTCTCTGGCCGATGGTTTTGACGCGGATCGGCTTGCCTTTTGCCGTTTTCGTTATTTCCTCTTCATACATGCTTTCAAAATAGTCCAGTTCATCTTTCTTTGCCATTTTCACGGCATACAGCACATCACGTTCCGAAATCTCGATCCCCTTGCGGATTAAAGTAAGGAGCGAGCCCAATAATCTGTCAGCAATCTCAAAAGACTCATCATTGCCGGAAACGTAAATGGTTTCACCGCGTGTGATGATGCTTACGCCCAGATCCTTCTCCATTAAATGTAAAAAGGCATCTTGGCTGCCGAACAAAGAAAGTGCTTCATCCGGGCTTTTCAGTTTGTGATTAATCGCAAGTAAATGTTCTGCCATTCTTTAGTCTCCCTGAACAATAGGTGTGGTTTGCACGATATCTTCTATAACTTGGTAGAGAATAATCAACTTTACTTTACCATTCTCAACGGATTGGTGCAAAACTTTTTCACTTTCCACCTCTCCGCTGCCGCTTAATCGCTTCTCTACGTCTTGTCTGCCCATTTTGATGCCGGCCTGAACCGCTTCGTCCTTCGTATAAGACCGCACGGAGTTTTCACTTTCTCTTGTCTGTTCTTTGACGTAAGATACCGGAAGCTTCAGCCCCAGAAATTGAAACGGATGCTTTTCTTCCTCTGTTTTCGGATGTTTCAGCGGCGGCTCATTAAACCCGAAGCCCCAAAAAGGCACGCCCCATGATCCGAAAGACAGCTTGTGCTTCGTCCTTACTTTACCCGTATATAGCGTAAATGATGTTTCAAGAGGCACAGTTACTTCTGACTTGTACCATGTTTCTCCATAAATTTCCGCTTTTGAGGCGACTTTCCGGTCTTCATTTCCGATCAGTCCAGAGACGAGGAGCTGTCCTTTGTCAACATGATCGTTCACAAAAGCCATCGGCTGCCCCTTTTGCACGAACATCCTTTTGATGACCGCCTTCTTTTTGGCAACGATATGGCGGGGGCTCACGTACTTTTCTTTTGTCGGTTCATTTTTTTCAACCACTTTCATATG
This sequence comes from Bacillus sp. 01N42_2, assembly GCF_056399565.1. Lineage (NCBI taxonomy): Bacteria > Bacillati > Bacillota > Bacilli > Caryophanales > Bacillaceae > Bacillus > Bacillus sp. 01N42_2. Next base: position 151,685 of record NZ_JBFTRO010000003.1, read on the forward strand.
AAGGGCTGTCCCGTTCAATTCCACACCGACCCACGTAATATTATCGATGCCGTTTGTTAATGATTTTTGAATTTTCTCCGGCGTCATCATCAAAAATTGCAAACGGCCTTTTTTTACACCGATTTCTTCCAGGTGCTTCATCATCTGATGCTCGGTTTCAGGCTTGGCCCCTTTAATATCAATGTCCCAAATCATGTTGGACAAAAGAAACAATATAATGAAAAATATCACAAATCCCGCAGTAAAGCCCAGGTTTAATTTTGATTTGAGAAGCAGAAAGGGCAGGCCCTTTCTTTTTGTAAAGCTTGCTTTGCATTCATGTTTTCTGATGACTCTTCTGAAAGCATGTACATCTTGAAGCTGAATCATCAGCAGAACACAGTCTTGCTTTTTTTTCACCGCAAAGATGGCGATTCCGTTTCTCGTGCATTCATTAAGCAGCCGTTCAATCCCTTTTCCTTTGACTTCCATTTGGACTTTACCCGAAAAAAATGACAGCCATTTGTTTTTCACATTATTTCCCCCCGGCTTTATGAATCGACATATCTTACGTGATCTATCGTGCCTTCCAAAAGAATTTCCTCAGGAAGGATTGCCTTAATGACCAAGTTTTTTCCTGATATGATACATTGCCCCTGCTTGAGCATCAGCCTGACTTCTTCTTCGCTGAACAGCAAGAGGCCTCTGTGATTCTCTATGTAGATATGAAGTCTGCCGACCATCGTAATGCGAGGCAGATCCATCATAACGTCCGGGGGAATTTCCAATGCTCTAGTCAGCCACGCCTTTACACGATTCTTTCTTTGCCCCATAAAAAAAGAACCCCCTTTCATCTCATATGTATGATTTGAAAAGGGGTTCTAACACTTTAATTTTTACCGATGCTCCGCATGGTCCGGTGCGGTTTTTTTGCACGGGGCGGACCTAAAATCTCACTGAATATGATGCCCTGCACCGCAGTTTCTTTCTTAATTTTGAGGGCTGATTTCTTCAGAGACGCATTTCGTGCGCGTTGAGATGTCAGCTTATGATCAAGCCCATTGAACATCTTCTCTGTCTCTGCAAGGCGCTTTTCAGCTTCCCTTCTTTTTTGCTCAAAAGGGTTCTCTTTGGAAACGGCAGGCATTTCTTCCGCTACCGGCTTATGCTCTTGCGGCGGCTGTGTGTGATCCTGCTTTTTTTTCTGATCTGCGGGACGTCTATTCGGCGGGCGTTTTTCATCTTTGTTTTTCTTGCCGAATATTGCCGATATAATGCCGATGACGGCGGCAATGACGAGCGGATTTGTCAGAATCTCGTGCATATAGCGGCTCCCTCCTTAATAGAGAGGTTATTGTTGGTCTTCATCTTGCTGGTCATTCGTCAGCTTGCCGATAGAATCCCTCATGTCTGTGTCAGCGTCGATATTTTTTATGTTCATATAATCCATGACACCGATGTTTCCTTCACGTAAGGCTTCAGCCATCGCAAGCGGCACTTCCGCTTCAGCTTCCACGACTTTCGCACGCATTTCTTCTACGCGCGCACGCATTTCCTGCTCTTGGGCGACGGCCATGGCACGGCGCTCTTCAGCTTTGGCCTGTGCAATGTTTTTGTCTGCTTCCGCCTGGTCTGTCTGCAGAATCGCTCCGATGTTTTTGCCGATATCCACGTCGGCGATGTCAATCGAGAGAATTTCAAATGCGGTGCCTGAATCCAGCCCTTTGCCAAGTACAGTCTGCGAAATCATATCAGGGTTTTCAAGCACTTTTTTATGATTATGTGAAGAACCGATTGTTGAGACAATCCCTTCTCCGACACGGGCGACAACCGTCTCTTCTCCCGCTCCTCCGACAAGGCGCTCGATATTGGCTCTTACCGTGATTCTGGCTTTTGCTTTCACTTCAATTCCGTCCATGGCGACACCTGCGATAAACGGTGTTTCAATGACCTTCGGATTGACACTCATCTGTACGGCTTCCAATACATCACGCCCGGCCAGGTCAATGGCTGCGCAGCGTTCAAATGTCAGCTCAATATTGGCGCGCTGTGCCGCAATCAGGGCATTGACCACCCTGTCGACATTACCTCCGGCCAGGTAATGGCTTTCGAGCTGATTTGTTGTTGCGGACAGGCCGGCTTTGTGCGCCTTAATTAACGGGTTGACAACGCGGCTTGGAATGACGCGGCGCAGCCTCATCCCGACCAAAGTGAAAATGCTGATTCTGACTCCTGCTGCAAGTGCCGAAATCCATAGCATCACCGGTACAAAGGTGAAGAATATGGCTAACACAATTATGGCAGCTGCAACTATTGCTAAAATCGCCAAACTTGACAGTTCCATCTAATTCCTCCTCAAGATTATCATCTATATTTCTCTCACGACAATGCGTGAGCCTTCCGCTTTCACCACTTTCACCTGTCTGTCTTTTTCAGTGAATGATCCTTCTGAAACGACATCAAGGCGTTCATCATCAATAATAACGGTGCCTGACGGTCTGAGGGCTGTAGCGGTAACACCGATTTTCCCCAGCAGCTCCGTCCGGTTCTGATTTGAAACATAACCGTTCTCCGTGCTTGTTGAATCAGTTAATATCAATTTCTTAAAGAATTTCATTCGTTTCCCCAACACCCTTGTTAATATGATAAAGGCAGCAATAGACACACTAAAGGCGATCAAGAGAGAAACCGCCATTACAGTAAAGCTGCCCGCAGCGAGAAAGAGGCTCGCGATGACGCCTGCAACACCGATAAGACCAATTATGCCTCCGGGCAGAAATATCTCTAAAAGGATAAAAACCAAGCCCGCGCAAAACAAGAATACACTGTCATAACCGGCGAATCCGGCAGCGATATGCCCGGTGAAAAACAGCAGCATGGCCGTCAGTCCGACGGCGCCCGGTATGCCGAGGCCCGGCGAGAACAATTCAATGGTCAAACCAAGCAAAGCGAGCGTTAATAAGACGGGGACAACAAACGGGTTTGTCAGCCATCTTCCCAATTTTCCGACAAAACCCTCTTTTGCATGGTGAACATCGGCTTTGTCAAAACCGAGCTTTGTATATAAAGCATCGAGGTTTGAAACCGTTCCCTCCGAATATCCGACTTCCTTCGCTTTTTCAGCTGTCAGTGTCAGCAGTTTTCCCTTTGGAGCGCCCGCTTCTTTTGCATTGATGGCGGGGTCTGCCATGGCCAGGGCGTATTTCGGGTTTCGGTTGTTTTTAGCCGCTGCGTCCTCCATTTCTGCATGCCATAGTGATTGGGCCTTTTTGTCTGCCGCGTTTCCTTTGCCGTCGATGATGGCTGCGGCACCCATTTTTCCGCCCGGCGCCATATAAATGTCATCCGCCTGAAGCGCTATATATGCCCCGGCAGAAAGCGCCCGTTTGTTCACGTAAGCGGTAACAGGCACATCCGCGCCGCCGATGACATCCGCAATATCCAAAGCTGATTGAACGGCGCCTCCCGGTGTATTGATGTCAAGAATAATGTGTGACGCGCCGGATTCCTTCGCTTCTTTGAAAGAACGCGTTAAAAAAGCGGCAAGCCCCTGTTCGACATTTTTCTCAACCGGGATGACATAAACCGATGGACGATCAGCTTTTGCGTTCAATTGAACTCCTAATAAAGATAATACAAATAAGCCCAATAGAGCAACAGCAATTCCGGATTTTTTTCGGAACAAGGCAGATATACCCTCCTTCCCGTTTCATTCTTCTTTATATACGTAACAAATGTACTTTAGTTTCATTTTTTTATGTATAAAAAAAGACATCTCTCGAGGAAAGATGTCTTTTTCTTCGTCAATTAAGATAATTGACTGCTGACAAGCCTGTTAATCACGCTGCCGTCAGCTTTACCTTTTACTTTAGGCATAATAGCACTCATCACTTTGCCCATGTCCGCTTTCGAGCTCGCACCGACTTCAGCGATGGTTTCATTTACGATTGTCTGCAGCTCTTCTTCAGAAAGCTGCTTCGGTAAATAAACTTCTAAAATGTCCAGCTCTTTTTGAACTTTATCTACTAAATCTAAACGATTAGCGTTTGAAAATTCATGGAGGGAGTCTTTACGTTGCTTAAGTTCACGAGATAGGACAGTAAGTTCCTCATCCTCGGTCAAACTGTCTTTCTTAAGCTTAATTGCTTCGTTTTGAAGTGAAGCTTTCACCATTCGAACGACAGTCAGTTTGTCTTTCTCACGGCTTTTCATATACAGCTTCATATCTTGGTTAAGTCGCTCAAGAAGACTCATAAATCCACCCTCTTTTAGAATTTGCGTTTTCTAGCAGCTTCTGACTTTTTCTTGCGCTTTACGCTAGGTTTTTCATAAAATTCGCGCTTTCTTGCTTCTTGCAAAGTACCTGTCTTTGATACACTGCGTTTGAAGCGACGAAGAGCATCTTCAAGCGATTCGTTTTTTCTAACGACCGTTTTTGACATTCTCTTTCCCTCCCTCCGAATACACCAATCGACTACCTTTAAAAAGATACACATATAAACATGTACTTTGACATTATAATATAAGCCATGAGTCAGGTCAACTAAGTGAGTTCACTTTTCCGTCATGAATAACGCGGCTTGTCTATATAATGATGGAAAGGGGTGTTTCGTTTGCTGATACTGATTCTCTTTACCGCACTTATCCTGGTTTTTTTACTCGGAATGAGCCTGCTCAGACAGGGGCTGATCGCTTTAACGTATTCAAAAATTGAGAAGAGCCTCCTCTTGTTTACCGACCACCCTTTGAAAGCTTTTCTCATCAGCATTGTATTCACGGGTTTTCTTCAGAGCAGCTCAGCTTTTATGGTTATTGTGATCGGCTTTGTCAGTGCAGGCGCTTTACCTTTTAAACGGACCATTCCGATGATTCTCGGCACGAATGTCGGCTCCACATTTACGACGGAGTTTTTGGCCATAAAGATGGATGTGCTCATCTGGGTGCTTTTGATCGGCGGCCTTGTGTTTATTCTTATCCGGAAATATCCGTTCAGGCAGATCGGCGTAAGCTTTCTCGGTCTCGGCATCATCTTTTTTTGCATCACGTGCTTCAGCCGTCTTGCCGTTCCGCTGACAGAAATGAAGGCGGGAGCGGGAGTTTTGCGCCATGTAAATGATTCAAGCTGGTCCGCTCTTTTGATTGGCATGATATTGACGGCCATCATTCATTCAAGCTCCGTCTGCATCGGCATTTTAATGAGCTTTATGAACGAAGGGATGATCGGCATTGAACAGGCGGTCAGCGTCGTTCTCGGATCTAATATCGGGACATGCGTCACGGCCGTCATGGCTGCTGTTTCAGGGGGTTATGCCGCGAGACAGACCGCCGGCGCTCACGTTGTCTTTAATATTCTCGGCGTACTTCTTGTCTTTCCCTTCCTGTCCGCAGCAGCAGGTTTTACAGAGCGGCTGTCTGACGATCCCGCGCAAATGATCGCGCATTTCAGCCTTTTGTTTAATGTTGTCACCGCGTTATTATTTCTGCCGTTCACGCATTTATTTTATCGGCTGATTGACAGGCTGATCCCTCCGAAACCGTAAAAAACCGATGCGTGAAAGCATCGGTTTTTTATCTGTTACGAAGACATGCGAATGTTCTGAGTCATTTCTTCTTCAACAACGCGGACGAATTGTCCTTCATTGTACGGATAGCCCGCTTTTTGAATTTTGACTTTGACAAGTTTGCCGATTAAATCTTCCGTGCCTTTGAAGACGACTTTCATGTAGTTGTCTGTATAGCCAACGAACATGCCGTCTTCATCAGACTCTTTAAACGTCTCTTCCGGAATGATTTCCAGAACCTCTCCTTCATAATCGGAGGCGTATTCTTTGGCAAGCTGGTCAGACAGAGCAATCAGCTTGTGCACCCGTTCATTTTTCACATTCTCGTCAACCTGGTCTTCCATTCTGGCCGCAGGCGTTCCGGTGCGTTTGCTGTAAGGGAACACATGAAGCTCAGAAAATTTATGTTCTTTAATGAACCGATATGTTTCCATAAATTCTTCTTCCGTTTCACCCGGGAAACCGACGATAACATCAGATGTGACAGCAAGACCCGGCAGCGCTTCTTTCAGCTTATTTAACCGGTCCGCGAAAAATTCCATCGTATATTTGCGTCTCATCCGTTTCAGAACGGTGTTTGATCCTGACTGAATCGGGATGTGAAGGTGGCGGACAATTTTATCAGACGCATCCAGCACTTCAATCACTTCATCAGTGATTTGGCTTGCTTCAATAGATGAAATTCTGATCCTTTTCAGTCCCTCTACACGTGTATCCAATTCACGGAGAAGCTTGGCGAAATTATAATCTTTCATATCTTCGCCGTAGCCGCCCGTATGAATCCCCGTCAGAACGATTTCTTTATAACCGGCATCCACCAGCTGCTGCGCCTGTTTAATGACTTCTTCAGGATCGCGGGAACGAAGCAGGCCGCGCGCCCAAGGGATGATGCAGAACGTACAGAAGTTGTTGCAGCCTTCTTGGATTTTCAATGACGCTCTTGTCCGGTCAGTAAAAGCGGGAACATCCAGCTCTTCAAACACACGTGCTTTCATAATGTTGCCGACGCCGTTGATCGGCTGGCGCTCTTCTCTGTACTGCTCAATGTAACCGAGCATTTTTTCGCGATCCTGCGTGCCGACGACGATGTCAACGCCCGGGATGGCCATAATTTCTGCCGGAGATGTTTGCGCATAGCACCCTGTTACGCAGATGACGCCTTCAGGATTTTGGCGGATCGCCCGTCTGATGACTTGACGGCTTTTTTTATCTCCCGTGTTTGTTACCGTACATGTATTAATGACATATACATCTGCTGTCTGCTCGAATTCTTTTCGTTCATAACCCGCATCTTTAAACAGCTGCCAGATTGCTTCTGTTTCATAATGATTGACCTTGCAGCCAAGGGTATGAAAAGCAACAGTTGCCATTACTGATCACCTCTTAATAACTCTGTATGATAGGAAACTGCGCTTAACGCGTAAAGCGGCGCAGTTTCAGTCCGTAAAATTCTTGGTCCGAGGCCGCATAAGACGGCGCCTTTTTCTGAAAGCTGCTGAACTTCAGACTCAGTCAGACCGCCTTCAGGGCCGAATACGATGAGAAGAGACGAACCTTTCGGAAGGCTTTTGAGCTCCGCAGCGAAAGCGCCCGTTTCTCCCTGTTTTGATGACTCCTCGTATGCAACGACACATTTATCGACATTCTCCGCCATTTCAAGCAGCTGCCGGAACGTATGAACGGTTTTCACTTCGGGAATTTCATTGCGGTACGATTGCTCCGCCGCCTCCTTCGCGATTTTCGCCCATCTTTCCCGCTTCTTCTTTGCCTTTTTGTCGTCAAGCTTAACGACGGATCTGGCGCCTTGAAAGGGGATGAACATACTTGCCCCGAGCTCGGTCCCTTTTTGAATAATCCATTCAAGCTTATCGCCTTTCGGAAGGCCGCTGGCGATCCTGATTTTTAACGGCAGCTCACGGTTTTCACCCGTCCATTCAGCAATGCTGCATGATATATGATCTTTAGAAACCTCTTTGAGCAGGCATAACGCTTCATGGCCGTCTTTCGAACAGCAGATTATCCGGTCTCCTGCACTCATTCTCATGACGTTTGCAATGTGGTGGACGTCTTCTCCCGTAATTTGAAAATCGGGGGTTTCGTCCATCTCCTGCTTCGTGAGCTCGATAAAATATCGTTGCATACGCTGTGACACCTACTAACTGTTATTTTTTCGCGATGATGCTGACCCAATCTTCCATAGACAGAATTTCTGTAATGGTAAAACCGGCTTTTTCCAACGCTTCTTTTACTTCCTGTTTTTTCTGGCCGATAATGCCTGAAGTAATAAAGTGGCCCCCGTCTTTTAGCAGGTCGTACGCCTGCGATGTAAAGCGGAGAATCACTTCCGCCAAAATATTCGCGACAATGACATCGTGTTCGCCTGTGATGCCGTCTAACAAATTGTTCTGTTTCACTTCGGCCGTATCGCTTACTTTGTTCAATTTCACATTCAGACGCGCGCTTTCGACAGCGACCGGGTCAAGATCATACGCATGAACCGATTCAGCCTCAAGCATGGCGGCTGCAATGCTCAAAATTCCTGAACCGGTGCCGACATCAATGACACGGTCGCCTTTTTGAACGATACGCTCAAGCGCCTGAATGCACAGAACGGTTGTCGGATGCGTTCCCGTACCGAATGCCATGCCCGGGTCCATTTCGATAATCAGTTCATCGGTATTCACGGGTGTGTACGTTTCCCATGTGGGTACGATCGTGAATTTTTCAGAAATTTTGACCGGATGATAATACTTTTTCCAAGCTGTCGCCCATTCCTCTTCATTAACTTCAGAAATGGTGATTGTGTTTCTGCCTAAATCAATGTCGTACAAAAGCAGATTATTAATCGTCTCTTTAATGCCGTCGACCGTTTCGCCGAGGAAACTGTTAATCGGCAGATACGCTTTGACAATGACACCCTCATCGGGGTAATCATTGGGGTCGAGCTGGTAGATTTCCCCGTAAACATTCTCACGCTCTTTCATTAAATCAAGCGGATCTTCGATGACAACCCCGCTCGCACCAGCTTCATGCAAAATATTTGAGATGGGTTCAACCGCTTCATGTGTTGTGTGAATGCTGATTTCGGACCATTTCAAAACTACCAACTCCTATCCAATCATTACTCGCCTTTAAATGCGCGTTTTACTTTGTCAAAGAAACTCATTTCTTGTTCATCCGGCAGGTTGCCGCTGACTTCAGCGAACTCACGAATGATGTCTTTTTGTTTATCTGTCAGATTCGTCGGCGTAACGACGCGGACGACAATGTGCTGGTCGCCTTGTCCGTAGCCGCGGACATTCTGCACGCCTTTGCCTCTTAATCTGAATTTTGTGCCGGTTTGTGTGCCGGCAGGAATTTTTAATTTCACTTTTCCGTGAAGCGTCGGCACTTCAACTTCGTCTCCGAGTGCCGCTTGGGCAAACGTTAACGGCATTTCACAGTAAATATCATCTCCGTCACGCTCAAAGAACTCGTGGGCGCGCACATGGAATACGACAAACAGATCTCCCGGAGGGCCTCCGTTTACACCTGGTTCACCTTGACCCGGAACGCGGAGCTGCTGTCCGTCGTCCACACCGGCAGGGATCGTAACGTTGATTTTTTTCCGTTTTTTCACTTTGCCCGTGCCGCCGCAGTCAGAGCACTTGTTTTTGATGATTTTTCCTGTTCCTTCACAGTGGTGGCAGACTCTTCGGTTAACCACTTTGCCAAACGGCGTGTTCTGTTCGACATTCAGCTGGCCTGAACCGCCGCAGTGCGAGCATGTTTCCGGCTTTGTCCCCGGCTTCGCGCCTGAGCCTTTGCATGTTTCACAATTCTCTTCGCGAGGAATTTCAATGATCGTCTCTTTTCCGAAAGCCGCATCTTCAAATGACAGTGTCATTGTATACTGCAGATCCGCGCCCTGCCGCGGCGCGTTCGGATCACGGCGTCTCGTGCCGCCGCCGAAGATGCTTGAGAAGATGTCATCGAAACCGAAGCCGCCGAAGTCTCCTCCGCCGCCGAAACCGCCGCCAAAGCCCTGATTAGGATCAGTATGGCCGAATTGATCATATTGAGCCCGTTTTTGGTCATCTGAGAGCGCTTCGTATGCTTCTTTTACCTCTTTGAATTTTTCATCTGCTCCGGATTCTTTATTGATATCAGGATGATATTTTTTTGAAAGCTTCCGATAGGCTTTTTTGATTTCATCCTTTGAAGCGCTCTTACTTACTCCAAGCACTTCATAGTAATCACGCTTACTCATCTCGCTTCACTCTCCCGAATTTCTCACATAAATTAGATTGTATCATTTTGAATTATGTTTTTTCAATTCCTTTTATCCCGGGCAAGAAAAAAAGTCAAAGCCAAGAGATGCCTGACTTTGACTTTCTGTCTGTTGAATCAGAATATGCTGTGTGTTCTTCCGCGTTCTGCGGAAAGAACTTATTTTTTCGCTTCGTCGTCTTTTACTTCTTCGTATTCCGCATCGACAACGTTATCGTCCGCTTTTTTGCCTTCAGCGTTTGCCGCGCCTTCAGCCTGCTGCGCTTTTGCCGCTTCTTCATAAAGCTTCATGGAAAGCTCTTGAACGATTGTTTGAAGCTCATCTTTTTTCGCTTTGATCTCTTCAATTTCGTTTTTCTCAATAGCTGCTTTCAGCGCGTCTTTCGCGTCGTTTGCTTTTTTCACTTGCTCTTCATCCACTTTGCCTTCCAGGTCTTTTAATGTTTTTTCCGTTTGGAACACAAGCTGGTCAGCTTCGTTGCGGACTTCGATTTCTTCTTTTTTCTTCGCATCAGCGTCAGCGTTTTCTTCCGCTTCTTTCACCATGCGTTCGATTTCGTCATCAGAAAGACCTGAAGAAGATTTGATTGTAATGTTTTGTTCTTTGCCTGTGCCTAAGTCTTTCGCTCTTACGTTTACGATACCGTTTTTGTCAATATCGAAAGAAACTTCGATTTGCGGTACGCCGCGCGGTGCAGGCGGGATATCAGTAAGCTGGAAGCGGCCGAGTGTTTTGTTGTCCGCAGACATTGGGCGCTCACCTTGAAGCACGTGAATGTCAACGGCTGTTTGGTTATCAGCAGCAGTTGAGAACACTTGTGATTTGCTTGTCGGAATTGTCGTATTGCGATCGATCAGTTTCGTGAATACGCCGCCCATTGTTTCAATACCGAGTGACAGCGGTGTAACGTCAAGAAGGACAACGTCTTTTACGTCTCCTGTGATGACGCCGCCTTGAATTGCAGCACCAAGCGCTACAACTTCATCAGGGTTTACGCCTTTATGCGCTTCTTTGCCTGTTTCTTTTTTGATTGCTTCCTGTACGGCAGGAATACGTGTAGATCCGCCGACAAGGATAACTTTGTCGATTTCGCTTGCAGAAAGATCCGCATCTTGAAGAGCCTGACGGACAGGAGCCATTGTGCGCTCAACGAGATGAGCGGAAAGCTCTTCGAATTTAGCGCGGGTCAGTGTCAGCTCAAGGTGAAGAGGACCTGCGTCTCCCGCTGTGATAAATGGTAAAGAAATTTGCGTAGATGATACGCCGGAAAGATCTTTTTTCGCTTTCTCAGCCGCATCTTTCAAACGCTGAAGCGCCATTTTGTCTTTTGACAGATCAATGCCGTTTTCTTTTTTGAATTCTGCTACGAGATGGTCGATGATGACTTGGTCAAAGTCGTCCCCGCCAAGACGGTTGTCACCGGCAGTTGAACGGACTTCAAACACGCCGTCGCCAAGTTCAAGCACAGATACGTCAAACGTACCGCCGCCAAGGTCGTAAACAAGAATTGTTTGGTCTTCGTCCGTTTTATCAAGTCCGTATGCAAGCGCTGCTGCAGTCGGCTCGTTGATAATACGCTCTACTTCAAGACCGGCAATTTTACCGGCATCTTTTGTCGCTTGGCGTTCTGCATCGTTGAAGTATGCAGGAACCGTGATAACAGCTTTAGAAACTGTTTCGCCAAGGTAGCTTTCAGCGTATGCTTTCAGATGCTGAAGGATAATGGCTGACACTTCTTGAGGCGTGTAGTCTTTTCCTTCGATTTCTACTTTATAGTCAGTACCCATATGGCGTTTAATAGACATGATTGTGTTAGGATTTGTGATAGATTGGCGTTTTGCCACTTCCCCTACTTGGCGCTCGCCGTTTTTAAATGCAACGACTGACGGAGTAGTACGGTTACCCTCAGCGTTGGCGATAACTGTCGGCTCGCCGCCTTCAAGCACTGCCACACATGAGTTTGTCGTACCCAAGTCAATTCCGATTACTTTACTCACTTTGAATTACCTCCTGCTATGTAGTTATTGATTCACTTTAACCATTGAAGGACGGATGACGCGGTCCTTCAGTTTGTAGCCTTTTTGCAGTTCTTCGATAACAATATTGCTGCCGAAGTTTTCATCTTCCACCTGCATGACGGCTTGGTGAAGGTTCGGATCAAATTCCTGACCGACAGCTTCGATGGCTTCAACGCCTTCTCTTTCAAGAGCGTCCATCAGCTGGCGGCGGACCATTTCCATACCTTGCAGCAAGCTTTTTGTCTGCTCGCTTTCAGCTTCTACCTGTAAGGCCCGTTCAAAGTTGTCGAGAGCCGGAAGGATTTCCGTTACGACGTTTTGAGAACGGTATTTCTGAGCAGCTTCCATTTCAAGGCGGCTGCGTCGTTTATAGTTTTCAAAGTCTGCTTGAACACGCAAAAGCTTATTTTCTTTTTCATCAAGCAAACCCTGCAATTCATCAATTTGGTGCTGAAGGGCTTCTTCCTGACCTGCCGTTTCTTCATGCTGTTCTTGTGAAGCGGCTTGTTCTGCCTGTTCTGTCGTTTCTTCTTGTTCTGCTGCTTCAACCTGTTCTGCGGTTTGTTTTTCTTCTGACATTGTGTTCACCTCCCTCAAATGCTGTAAAAAGATGACTGAAAATGATTGCCAAAATTCCCTTATTCATCATACAAACTTGTGAATGCTTTTGACAAGTCCGAAGTCACATGCTGCAGCAGGCTGACGACTCTTGAATAATTCATGCGCGTCGGCCCGATAATGGCGATTGATCCGATCTGCTTCGTGTCAACCGTATAGGTGGCCGTGATCAGGCTGCAGTTTTCCATTTCTTCGTAGTCGTTTTCTTTTCCGATTTTAATTGAAATCCCGGCTTTTGACGACTGAAACAGCTTCAGAACATCCTGCTCTTTTTCAATTAAGGATAAGAGCGAGCGGACCCGTTCAATATCATGGAACTCCGGCTGATTCAGCATATTGATTTTTCCGCCGAAAAATAATTTCTCCACATGGCCCGCCGGATGGAATGTGGAGCGGAGCGATTCGAGAATGCTGTCATAGTTGGCGATATGCTGCCTTAAATATGTGACAACCTCTTTAAAAATACGCTCATTCAGTTCGTCCATCGGAACGCCCGCTAATCGGTCGTTCAATATATTGACCAGTTTTTCAATATCGGCCAAATCCACTTTAGCCGGGAAATTGATCGTGCGGTTCTCGACATGCCCCGTATTCGTAACGAGGATGGCGACCGCCTTATCCGGCTGGATCGGAACGATTTGAATCTGCTTAAGATAATTCTCGCTCAGCGTCGGCCCGAGAACAATCGATGTGTAGTTTGTCAGTTCGGACAGGATCTGCGCTGATTTTTGGACTGTTTTTTCAAGCTCGAAGATTTTTTCTTTAAATATCGAGTGAATTAAATCCAGATCAGTTTTTGTCAGCTTGACAGGTGACAGCAAATGATCGACATAATACCTGTACCCTTTTTCCGACGGAATCCGTCCTGAGGATGAATGGGTTTTTTCAATAAAGCCCAATTCCTCCAAGTCAGCCATCTCGTTTCTGATCGTTGCAGAGCTGAATGTAATCTCGTCTTTTTTTGAAAGAGTTCTTGATCCTACAGGCTGCGCTGATTGTATAAAATCATTAATAATCACTTGCAGGATCAACAGCTGACGATTTGTTAACATCATCATCACCCCTGTTAGCACTCAAGGTCAGCGAGTGCTAATTCTATATCAAAAGTAACAAACGAAAAGAAAAATGTCAATTATAACTCACCCAAAAAAGCGCCAAAAACCTCATTTCCTAATAATTTGCCTTCATGCGTTAATGCTACCGATTTTTCCGAGTCACAGATCAGGCCTTTTTCAGTTAAATCTTTGAGAATATCAGGAAACAGTTCGTCGACTGAACGTCCGAATTTATCCAAGAAAGCTTTTTTTTGCACGCCTGACATTTTTCTGAGACCGAGGAACATTTCTTCCTCAATCTGCTCTTCACGTGTCACCTCGTGCGTGTCCCGGTAAGGCAGCCCTTTTTCTTCGATGAGCTGAATGTAATGTTTCACGGGACCGGCGTTGACGGTGCGGGTGCCGCTGATATATCCGTGAGCCCCTGCGCCAAAACCGAAATACTCTTCATTGCTCCAATAGGTCAGATTATGCTGCGACTCGTACCCGGGCTTTGCAAAGTTGCTGATTTCGTATTGACGGATGCCCGCTTCACTCATCTGCCTCATGACCGTTTCATACATCTCAGCCTCTTGTTCTTGCGCCGGGAGATGCAGACGGCCTTTTTGCATTAAATTATAAAACACCGTTTTCGGCTCGACGATCAGCGAGTAAACGGAATAGTGCTCCGCATCCAGCGACAAAGCCGTTTTAACAGAATTGTCAAGGTCAGCCAGCGTCTGTCCCGGCAGGCCGAACATTAAATCGAGACTGATGTTGTCAAAACCGAGCGCCCTCGCCCGTTCAAAGGAGCTGAACACGTCCTTTTGTTTATGCACCCTGCCGATTTTCTGCAAAAGCGCGTCTTCGAAAGTTTGAACACCGAAGCTCAGCCGATTGACACCGGCATTTTTCAGGATTTTTAATTTTTCCGAGGACAAGTCATCCGGATTCGCTTCCGCGGCAAATTCAATGAGTCCGTCAGAAGGCTTCAGCACGCGGTGAATGGAATCCATCAGTTTTTCAAGCTGGGCGGGTGAGAGCGATGTCGGCGTGCCTCCCCCGATAAAAATTGTGCGAAGATCAGGGCGGCCCGTACGTTCTATCGTATTTATCATTTCCTTTTCGAGTGAGTTTAAGTACTCATCGACAGGCTGGCTCTGAATAAAATATTTATTGAAATCGCAATAGTGGCAGATATGCTCACAAAACGGAATATGAATATAAGCTGATTTCATTTGAAACACCTTCTTCTTTACAGAAAGAAGCCGCAGTGCGGGACTGCGGCGGCTTCCGTTATTTTTTCGGGCTGTCATCCATTTTAAGGACGGCCATAAACGCTTCCTGCGGCACTTCGACTGAGCCGACCTGCTTCATCCGGCGTTTTCCTTCTTTTTGTTTTTCAAGAAGCTTCCGTTTCCGCGAGATGTCTCCGCCGTAACATTTTGCAAGAACGTTTTTCCTCATGGCTTTAATGGTTGAGCGCGCCACGATTTTCTGTCCGATCGCCGCCTGCACCGGCACTTCGAATTGCTGGCGCGGGATCAGCTCTTTTAATTTTTCGACGATGACTTTTCCGCGCTCGTATGCGTAATCGCGGTGGACGATAAATGACAGCGCATCAATTTTTTCTGCATTCAGCATAATGTCCATTTTGACGAGTTTAGACGGCTTGTAGCCGATCAGCTCGTAATCGAAAGAGGCGTACCCTTTCGTACTGGACTTCAGCTGATCAAAAAATTCATAAACAATTTCCGCAAGAGGCATCTCGTATACAATGCTGACCCGGTTGGCGTCTAAGTACTGCATATCAATAAAGTTGCCCCGTTTCCCCTGACAAAGCTCCATAACCGCTCCGACATAATCGTTCGGAACCATCATCGTCGCTTTGACATAAGGCTCTTCCACCCGTTCTATTTTTTGCGGGTCAGGCATGTTTGACGGGTTATCGACGACGATCTTTTCACCGTCCGTCATATATACGTCATAAATAACGCTCGGCGCGGTCGTAATGAGATCAATTTTAAATTCCCGTTCAATCCGTTCTTGAATGATCTCCATGTGAAGCATTCCTAAAAAGCCGCAGCGGAAGCCGAAGCCGAGAGCTTGTGACGTCTCCGCCTCGTATTGAAGGGAGGAGTCATTCAATTCAAGTTTTTCCAGAGCCTCGCGCAAGTCATTATATTTGGCTGTGTCAATCGGATAAAGTCCGCAATAGACCATCGGATTGAGTTTGCGGTAGCCCGGAAGCGCTTCTGCCGCAGGTTTAACCGCGCTTGTAATCGTATCACCGACTCGGGTGTCGCCGACATTTTTAATTGCGGCTGTCAAATAGCCTACATCACCGACTGTCAATTCGTCAGCCGGCTGTGCTTTCGGCGTGAAGACGCCGACTTCGATGACTTCAAACTCTTTTCCGGTCGCCATCATTTTAATTTTCTGGCCAGGTTTTACCGTTCCTTCTACGACTCTGATATACGCGACGACTCCGCGGTACGCGTCATAAAGGGAGTCAAAGATGAGCGCTTTCAGCGGAGCTTCCGGATCTCCTGAGGGAGCAGGCACTTTTTCTACGATCTGCTCTAAAATGTCTTCGATGCCGATACCCGCTTTCGCTGAAGCGAGGACGGCGTCTGAAGCGTCAAGGCCGATAACGTCCTCAACTTCTTGACGCACACGTTCCGGCTCTGCGCTCGGGAGATCGATTTTATTAATGACAGGAAGAATCTCAAGGTCATTATCAAGCGCCAGATAGACGTTCGCCAATGTCTGCGCTTCAATTCCCTGGGCCGCATCAACAACGAGAATCGCGCCTTCACAAGCAGCCAGGCTTCGTGATACTTCATATGTAAAGTCGACGTGTCCGGGCGTGTCGATGAGATGGAATATATATTCTTCTCCGTCTTTTGCTTTGTATTTCAGCTGAACGGAATTTAATTTGATGGTAATTCCCCGTTCGCGTTCAAGGTCCATTGAATCAAGCAATTGTTCTTTCATTTCCCGCTGGGTGATCGCCGATGTTTTTTCTAAAATCCGATCCGCCAAGGTCGATTTGCCGTGGTCTATATGGGCGATGATCGAGAAATTCCGGATTCTTGACTGCCTCTCTAAACGCTTTTCTTTATCTGTCACAATCTATCACTCCTACTATTAAACGCAAAATACACTAGCTTAGATTATATCAATAGGATTGTAAACATTCAATTAAAACAAGAAAGAGAAAAGCTTCCTATTTGGAATCGTCCGCTTTTCTCCTTAAAATGCTATCGGTTCAGTTTCGAAACCCACTCGTACATCGCCTGAGCCGAGTCCGTCACGGTATTTGAAAGGGTTTCCCCGGCTTTTGAAAACAGGTTGAAGGTTTCCGCCTGTTCCAGCTGTTTTTGTTTTTCTTCCAGATCTTTCGCCGTAACGGTTTGGCCCAAAATGGATGCCTCTTTTTCCTGCCCCTCTCCGCCGCCAAGCGTGAATGCACCTTTTAAGGAGGGGTCTTTGTATCCTTTCATATCAAGCATCCCGCTGTTTGCCTGCTGCATGCCGAACAAAACGCCGACAAACATGACGATGGCGATCAGCAGGCATTTGCCGGTAAATCGGATCATTTGCATCACCTGATTTCTATTGTTTTTTCTTCTCTCCTGATTGCGAGCTGACTTTTTCAGCATCCCAGTACAGTTCGCTGAATACATCGGCTACGGCTTCGGATGCGCGTCTCAGTTCTTCAAGGTTGTTATCCACGCCTCCGAATTCCAGCAGAAGCGACCGGTCGTTTAAATCCTGGTTGTATACTCCATTATCTCCCGGAGAGCCTTTTGATAAAACACCGACGCTTAAGCCGGGGTATTTTTTCTCCATGAGCTTATGAAGTTCACTTGCGAGCTTATAGTTTTCTTCAAAATTGGCGCTTTTTTTGCCGACGACGATGGCGACTCTGGCATAGCTTTTTCCTTTAATATCAGCTGTCGTATTTTTCTTGCGGCGGGAATCCCGGTGAATATCTATGGTATATTGCAGATTTTTATTTTTGGCGAGCGCGCTTTTTACAACCGGTCTTGATTCGTCATAGCTTCGCGCATAATTTAAACCGTCTTTGTTCAGGCGGCCCTGAATGTCGGTTTTATCTACATCCGCTCCTACGCCTTGCGCTTCCAGCGCTTTTCCGAACATATCTCCGACAAGCGTGACATTGGCCTTCGAATGGCGGGCGTTATCCGGATTTGTTTCCCCTTTTAACAGAGGGAGATAGGATTCGGTATTGTGAGTGTGATAAATAAAGACGACTTTTTTGCTGCCGGTCGAATGCTTCGGCGGCGCCGTTTCTTCTTTTTTCGTTTTGTTTTCGATTTCTGCAAGATTCACTTCTTTTTCTTTTTCCATCACCTTTGACGGCGGCGGAGAT
Organism: Bacillus sp. 01N42_2; assembly: GCF_056399565.1. Taxonomy (NCBI): domain Bacteria; kingdom Bacillati; phylum Bacillota; class Bacilli; order Caryophanales; family Bacillaceae; genus Bacillus; species Bacillus sp. 01N42_2. The sequence goes on from NZ_JBFTRO010000003.1 coordinate 169,564, forward strand.
TCAGCCGGCATATTCGTATAATCCGTCCCCTGCCCCGCCAACAGGATCTCCGTATCGTATTGGGCGAATCCCGGCAGCTCGCGTCCCAAGAAGCTCCGCGGGTCTTCCAGATTAATGCTTGTCGCCAGTTTTAAGGAAAGCCGTGACAGCTGAAATGAGTCTTTTTCAGGAAGCTCTGATGCGAAATAATGATTTTCCATGCCAAGGAGGTGTGCAAACGCGTCACCCGGAAGCTCTCCGGCAATTCCGTGAAGAGAATCGGAAGAAAGCCTCAGTTCAGGGCGAAGCGATGTGAGCACACCGGATAATACGAAAATAACGATAAGGCTTGTCATAAACAAAAACATGCCCTTGAGCGCATTTCCACCGTTTACTGCAATGACAATTTGACGGTTTCTGCGTTTTTTTCTCATGATTTGAATCCCTCCAGCGCTTGTCTAGTAATTACTCTATGAACAAGCTAGAGGAGGTAGAACCATTTTAATGATTATAAGAACCTTTGTTATCTTGTGAGACCTTTTCATGAAGGGCGGTGTTTAGCCCGTTTGCTAGCACGTTCGCCATATCATCAATAAAGGTGTCAATCTCCTTCGGCGTGACCATCAGATTATGGCCGAGCGGAGAAAGGACTTCATGAATCAGCTGGCGTTTTTCATTTTCGTCCAGCGTCCCGACAATGCCTAAAAAAGATTGGCGCTCTTTTTCTCCGGGAAGATCTTCATCTGTGAGCACCTTCTTTTTACCGAAGTTCATTCCGGCGGGCACCAAAGACCTCGACGGGCTGTCATCTTTCATTTCTCTGCCGAAATGCTTTAATATGTAGTCCACTGTATCGCTTGCGATCGTAACCGCATCAACGACAGTCGGGACACCGATTGCGATGACTGGGATGCCGAGCGTCTCTTTGCTTAATTCTTTTCTCTTATTGCCGACGCCTGATCCCGGGTGAATGCCCGTATCAGAAAATTGGATGGTCGTGTTCACCCTTTCAACGGCTCTTGCCGCAAGGGCATCTACAGCAATCACAAAATCCGGCTTCGATTCTTTGATCACGCCTTGAATAATATCGCTCGTTTCAATTCCCGTTAATCCCATCACTCCGGGAGCAAGCGCGCTGACCGGCCTGTACCCTTCCTGCACATTTTCCGGCTGAAGCCTGAACAAATGCCGCGTCACAAGCAGATTTTCGGTCACGAGAGGGCCGAGTGCATCCGGCGTCACATTCCAGTTGCCGAGACCGACGATCAAACAGCTTGCATCCTTTGGAATGTTTAATGCCGACAGATAGGCGGAAAATTCCTCGGCAAACACTTCCGTTACTTTTTCCTGCATTTCAGAGTCGTGCTCCCTCACACCCTGCGCTTCGATCGTGACATAGCGCCCCTGCTTTTTGCCCGATAGCTCGGCGCCTTCTTTTGTAATATCCACAGTTCTGACTTTAATGCCGCCCTTGTCGCGTTCTTTTTCAATAAACCCGTTTATTTCTTTTTTCTGACCGGCTTGTCCGTCTTTTACCGCCTGTTTTGTTTCTACCGCTAAATCCGTCCGGATCAGAAATTGATTGACATCCAGTTCGTTGTTTTTCACGGGGAAGACCTCCTTCAATCATCGTGGTACATAGTGTGGCCATTTGTAAAACGAATCATGCGAATTTACCCATCAACGAAAAATACTTTACATTTATATTGCAATCTAAAGTTCTGTTTGATAGAATACAATTTGTTCTATTGTGAAGAAGATTTAACCTTAAGACACTGTGCTACAGGTTGTATCTTAGGAGGTGAAACACATGCCAAACATTAAATCAGCGATTAAACGTACAAAAACAAACAACGAACGCCGCGCTCATAACGCGACAATCAAATCTGCTATGCGTACTGCAATCAAACAAGTAGAAGCTTCTGTTGCCAACAACGAAGCGGATAAAGCGAAAACTGCTCTTTCTGAAGCAGCGAAACGCATTGATAAAGCAGTGAAAACAGGTCTTGTACACAAAAATGCCGCAGCTCGATACAAATCTAGACTTGCGAAACAAGTGAACGGACTTTCTGCATAATACAAAAACGATCCCTGGTAACGGGGATCGTTTTTTTCATTCGGTCCGGAGAAGTTCAAGAAGAAAGAGCTCCAGCAAGAGCTGCTTGTCCTTTTTCCCGGTTTTCATTTCGTAATCCATCACTGCGAGTTTCTCTATAATACGTCTGAGCTCTTCTTCTGAAAAAAGCCTCGCCTGGTCCATCGCCAGCTTTACCCGGAAAGGGTGAACCTTTAAATTGGATGCGATTTGCTTTTGACCGTATCCTTGTCCGGCAAAATACTTCGTCTGCATAATGAGACGGAACTGGTTGGCGATCAGCGCCATAATTTTGATCGGTTCTTCGTTTTGTTTTAAAAGATCATAAAATATTTGAAGGCTTTCCGTCCGTTTTCGGTTCACGATTTTGTTGATCAGCTCAAAAATATTCTGCTCCAAACTTCTCGCGACAAGCTCCCGGACATCTTCAAGCGTAATCTCATGTCTGTCTCCGGTGTATGCGGAGAGTTTTTGTATTTCCTGGTATATGGAGGACAGGTGGCCGTTTGCAAGCAGAACCAAATGCTCGGCAGCTTCTGCGTCGATCGTTTTATTTTCGGATTTTGCCAGATTAATCGTAAAGTCAGTCGTCTCCTTTGCATTCAGCTCCTTCGCTTCAATCATCAGAGCTTGCTGCTTCAGCGCCTTCGTCAGTTTTTTCCGCTCATCCAGCTTCTCATACGGAGCCACAATCACAAAAACCGTATAAGGCGCAGGCTCCTTCAGATAAGTCTCAAGAGCGCCTGTATTGTGCTCTATTTTTTCTTTCTTTTTTTCCCCTGTTAAAAAAGACGGGTTTTTTACAATGACCAGCCGCTTCTCCCCCATAAACGGAAACGTTTCCGCATCGGTTATCGCCTGGTCAAGCGGATCCTCTTCAAGATCAAAAACAGACAGGTTAAAATCTTTTGTCCCCTCATCAACGACAGCTTGTCTGATCCGGCTGACAGTCTCTTGGAGAAGATACGTTTCTTTTCCGTATAAACAATAAACGGAGCGGACATCCCCTTTTTTCAGGGCTTTCCAAACATCAAATACCATGATCGTATGACTTCCTCTCTTTCTTGATCCCCTTCTATCCTAAATTGAGTCAGGCAAATAGTAAAGAGGAAGCTTTAAAAAGGACAGCTTCCTCATTTATAATAAACGCCTGATTCACAAGCTCCCGGGGCTGCTTGTAAAAAGGCGATAATCACAAGAACAGAAAACGTTACCATCACTTCTAGATTTTTCAAAACAATTCCAGTATACTTAGGGAAGTCAGGAGGGATGAAATTGAATGATTTTGAAAAAAACGTTCAAAGCAAACGAAATGATGCTGTTGACTCAGCTGTCGGTTTTGTCGTGTCCTTCGGATTTTTCGCCTTTTTGTTTGTGATGGCAACAGCCATCCATCTTATCGGCTCTTAGCCGCATTCCGGGCTGCTGTCAATCGGCAGTCTTTTTTACTTCCTGCGCCCTGGTTTCTTCTATATCATATGGAGGAAAGACAGAAAACGTTCCGGCGCCTTTTTTAAATCTGTATTGAATCGTTCCGCTGAGATCGGTGCGAAGTACATTGACAGAGTACGCTTTCAAACGATCCAGCACCTCTTCATGCGGATGATGGTAACGATTATCTTCACCTGCTGAAATCAGTGCTGCTTCCGGCTGAAGCTGTTTCAAAAAAGCTTCACTCGTAGAGCTTTTGCTCCCGTGATGACCGGCCTTCAATATATCAGCCTTCAGATTCGGATACGCTTTCAGCACTTCCGTTTCGCCGTCCGATTCTAAATCTCCCGTCAAAAGCCAGCTCACTCCGCCTAAAACCGTCCAAAGCACCAGTGACGAATCATTTTTACTCTTTCCGTCAGATGACTCCGGGGACAGCACCTGAAATTGAAGATTACCGGCTGTAATGGTGTCGCCCCGCTTTGCTTCGGCAACGGGAATGTTGTTTTCTTTCGCCATCTTCAATATGTCCTGATCCTTCGGTTCCTTCACGAATCCCATGGGAACAATCAACCGTTTGACTCTATGTTTTTTGATTAATACTCCGGCTTCCCCGATATGATCCTGATCCGCATGGGTTAAAATCAGCGCATCCAGCTTTTTCACCCCTTTTCCGTTCAAAAACGGAATCAAAACCTTCTCACCGATAGAATACGGGTGGCGTTTTTCTTTCCATGATTCTTCCGGATAAGCCACCACTCCCCCTGTATCAACCATTACGGTTCCTTTGCGGTGCGGCGCACTTATAAACAGCGAGTCTCCCTGCCCGATATCAAGCATATCCGCTTCTCCCCATGGACTGAAATAAGGACGGAACATTAAATAAACCAAAACCGCGCAGAAAAAAAGAGGCGATTTCCTGAGTTTCAAAAAACCTCCCTTTTCCAAAGCTGCAAAAAGCGTAAACACGGAAACCGCAAGCAGAAGAAGGGAAAGAAAGTCAGGCTTTGACACAATCATTGTAAATAAATCAACGGATGCCGCATATGTCATGAAATCATGCACAGGCCTCATCACAAGGTCAAACATATAAAACAAACATTCCCCCATCTGCCTTGAAAGTAAGAGAAGAAGGAAACCGATGACCGAAAACGGAATGACAAATAACGTATAAAAAGGCACCATCACCATATTCATCGGAAAACTGACAAGCGAAATCTGCTGAAAATGATAGAGAAGAAACGGAAGCGAACTGAGCTCCGCAATGAATGAGGCCATCGCAAGCCCGGCAAGTCTTCTTTTCCCTGCTTTCTTTAAAATGGAGGATGACAGAATTAAAGCGGCGCTTACCGCAAAAGAAAGCTGGAAGCCCGCCTGCCAAAGGAGGTAAGGATTAAGCAGCAGGAGCAGCAGATAAGACACGGACAATGCAGCCGAAGAATGAATACTGCGTTTAAAAAGAGTTCCGGCGATATAAAATCCCAGCATGAGGGATGCGCGCAATACGGATGGGGCCGCACCGCTTAACAGCGTATACACCGGTAAAAAAAACAGCAGTAAAATCCCCGCCTTTTCTCTTGTCAGCCCGATTCTGATCAGAACATAAAATATTCCCGCCGTAATCAGGCCGACATGCATTCCGGAAATGGCCATTAAGTGAACGACTCCCAGATTTTGATAAGCGTTCAGTATATCGTCCTCTATAGAAAATCTTTCACCCAAGGTCAGCGCTTCGACAATTCCGGCAGAGGATTCAGGCACGTGATTTTGAATGATCGAAATCAAATTCTTTCTGATGTTCAGCAGTTTATACAGCGGCATGCCGGATTTTTTACACTGCTGAATGGAAGTCACGGAAAATAACCAGTGAATATGCTGAGAATTAAGATATTCCTTATAATCAAAACCTCCGGGAGACGTCGCATGTCCGGGCTGTTCCAAAGAGCCGGTAAACACGCAGCGCATCCCCGGTTCCAGCTGTTCAATGAGACCTTTTTCTTCAAGAGACCGGATTTTGTATGAAGCGGCCCATTTTTCTTTGTCATGAGTTCGGATAACGGCTGACATTTTCGCCCCGTCAACCTTCGGAATATTTGTGATGACGGCCTGTTCAGTATAGCTCCCGGCCTGATACCGGGATACATTCGCAGCGTCATAAACCGTATACAGAAAGAAATAAAGACAAAAAAATATGAGGCTGACGATAAACGGTGTGTACTGCTTTGTTTTCACAAAAATAAAGAGAAGATAAAGAAGGAAAAAGAATAGAACCCAGAAGAAATTTGCGGCGGCAATTCCTGCGGTTGCAGAAACCGCCGCCAGAGGCAGAAGAAGGTATTTATATTTCATTTATACGTAACTGGTAAACAGCTCATTGGCCTGTTCATGAATTTTTTTCAGTTCCTCCGCCTTAACTCCCGCATCAGATAATTGCTGAATCAGACCGGCTACAAAAGACAATTTTTCGCGGTTTTTCAGATCAATGATCATTTCATCAAGTTCAACCTGCTCCACCTTGACTCCGGCTTGGGTGAACAGCTCTTTTGCGTATGGCTGGGTTTTGTAATCTTCGGCATAATAGACCGTTTTGATGCCCGCCTGAATAATTGATTTACAGCATTGAATACAAGGATAATGCGTCACATAAATTTCGGCGCCCTCAGTCGGCACACCGAACTTAGAACATTGCAGAATTGCATTCATTTCCGCATGTATGGTCCGCTGGCAGTGATTATCTATTAAAAGACATCCTTCATCAGCACAATGGACGCCGCCGGCAATTGAACCGTTGTACCCGCCGGCAATCATCCGCTTGTCTCTGACAACGGTTGCTCCGACTGACAGTCTCGGACATGTGCTTCTCAGCGCCAGCAAATGACTTTGCGCCATAAAATATTGATTCCATGAGATTCGTTCCACAAGTGTTCCCTCCAAAAGTCTTGTTGCTTTTCTAAGTTTACATAGTTTTGAGCAAAGCCGTCAATTCACTTTACCGTAATGGAAGTTTTTATCCGCTCAAATGACTTTTCTCCAAAACCTGATACATTCATCAAATCTTCAGCAGTCTGAAAACGTCCGTTTTCTTCCCGGTAGGCGATAATCGCTTCCGCTTTTTTCTGTCCCACACCGGAAATCGCCTGAAGTTCGTCCAGAGTTGCCGTATTGATATTGACAGGGGCATCTTCCTTTTCACCTGCTGCAGTTTTCGGGCGATTCTCCTCTTCGCCTTTACTCGGAATATAAACGACCGTCCCATCTTGCAGCTGCTCTGCTAAATTAACATTCAGTTCATCTGCCTTTTCCTTCAGGCCGCCGGCTTTCTCAATGGCTTGTGTCACTCTGTCTCCCGCCTTCATTTCATACACGCCGGGATTTCGGACCGCGCCTTTCATATCAATCATAATCTTATCGTCTGCGGTGTCTGTTTTGTCCGTGCCGGATGCTGAGGCTGTTTGGCCGAGCACGGACTGCTGTTTGACCGGTTCTTCTTTTTCAGGACGAAACAGCCAAATGCAGATAAAAATCGCTCCTGCCGCAAGACAAACACCCAGAATTTTCAGGTTCCGCCGCATCTGCTCCGTCATCATTGCTTTCGTCATATTGCATTGCCTCCCCGCATAAGGTTTAGAGGATTAAGGGAAAAGGAGGGGAATTCATTGAAAATAGGCTTTATCGGCACCGGAAACATGGGAACGATCCTGATTGAATCGTTAATTGAATCAAACGCTGCCGATCCCTCACATATCACCATCACAAACAGAACAATCGAAAAAGCATTAAAACTAAAAGAGCGTTTCAGCGGCATCCAAGTCACCGAGGATCAGGAAAAGCTCGTACAGGAAAATGAAATGATATTCATTTGTGTAAAACCGCTGGATATATATCCTTTGCTGAAGAAGCTCACACCTCATTTACGAAAAGATCACATTTTAATCTCCATTACCAGCCCTGTTCAAACGGAACAGATTGAACATATGGTTCCGTGCCAGACGGCCCGTGTCATTCCGAGCATCACAAACCGCGCCTTTGCCGGCGTCTCGCTTGTTACATTCGGCAATAGCTGCAGTGAGGCTGCAAAAGCGGATATCCAAACGCTGATCACTCATATTTCAAAGCCTGTAGAAATCAACAGCGGCATAACAAGGGCGGCGTCAGACATTGTCAGCTGCGGCCCTGCTTTTATGAGTTATCTCGTTCAGCGTTTTATTGACGCGGCAGTGGAAGAAACGGACATTACCAAAGAAGAAGCCGTAATTATGTCGACGGAAATGCTTGTCGGTCTCGGAAAGCTTCTGGAAACAGGGCATTACACCCTTCCCGCCTTGCAGGAAAAAGTATGCGTAAAAGGCGGCGTCACCGGAGAAGGACTGAAGGCGCTTGAAAGCGGTGTACAGGATATGTTCAACCGTGTCTTTCAGCGTACACATGACAAATACGATGAAGATATATCTTTAGTGAAGAAGCAATTTCACGTGTAAATGAGTATGCCATAAAACGCTATAACGCGCCAATCGGCAAAAATGCATTTTAAAAACCATCGTTTTGTTTAAACGATGGTTTTTGGTTTGCCTGCCGTAAAGAAAAGACGCTCGGACTCTGTTGAAGGAGGCCGGTCTGTAAAATCAGCCGTCACTTTCTTCAGTTCAAATCCTGTCTCTGCAAGCATTTGTTCATATTCTTCAATGTAAAATGTTTTTTGCTCATGCGTCTCGTCATAGCGGTCATAAGTTTGTCCGTTCCATACGAAAAAGGACATATCATGGATGACAGAAAGCTCTTCATCGCCGGCAAAGCTTTGCCAAATATAGCTGATCTGCTCATCCTGGTCCGCATGGGTGCTGTCCGGAAAAAGCTCCGTCATTTTATATGGGGAATGGACGTCAAACAGAAGCAGGCCGCCCTCCTTCAAAACTTGAAAAACACTTTTGAAGGTGCTCAAGACATCATTTTTCGTTTTTAAGTAATTGAGGGAATCACAGCAGATGACTACGGCATCAAACTGTTCTTCAAAACCGGAAAGCTCCCTCATATCCTGCTGGAGAAAAAGAATCGGCTTTCCCGTTTTTTTCTGCTGGGCACAGCTCAGCATGTCTTCACTCAAATCAATCCCCGTGACTTCGCAGCCTTTTTCGGCAAGCCTGATGGATATTTCTCCGGTTCCGCAGGCAAGATCAAGCACCCTTCCCTTTTCCGGAAGAGAGGCTTCGATCCAGCCCGCCCATTCATCATACGGCGCATGGGACATTAACTCGTCATATACGCCGGCGAAGCCTTGGTAAATCATGAGTTCAAGCCGAGTTCAAGCTCTGCGAGCGGCGCGTCGCCCCATAGCTTTTCAAGATTGTAGTAGCTTCTTTCATCTTTATGGAAAACGTGAACAATGACATCGCCGAGATCAACTAAAATCCAACGGGCCTCATCAAACCCTTCCATCTTTTTGACATCAATGCCGTTTTCTTCTGCCTGATCTTTAATTTCACGTGCAATTGCCTGAACCTGTTTATCAGAATTCCCGTGGCAGATTAAAAAGTAATCCGCTACAAGTGAGATTCCTTCCATGTCGAGCGCTAAAATATCCTCTGCACGTTTATCGTCGCATGCTTTTGCTGCGATTTTTAATACGGAAGCTTGATCCATTTCCATATTCCTCCTGTCAATTTTGAGACACCAGCCAGTTATAGGTTGCAAATGTCTCCGGGAAGACCGGCTGGTTTTTTTTCATCAGAAATATCATTGTATTTTTCAGCGCTTGTATAAGCGCTTCGTTCAGATCCTTTTCTGCCAGGCGGCGCACATCTTCCACTCCGGGGAAATGGCGGCCGGGTTCAATGTAATCCGCCACGTAAATGACTTTGTCTAAAAGGGTCATACCGGGACGCCCTGACGTGTGATAGCGGATCGCGTCTAAGATCTCGGGGTCAGTGATCCCCGCTTCCTTCTCAGCCAGATACGCCCCCGCAGGAGCATGCCACAGCTCGGCATTGTAATCCAAAAGCTCAGCCGGCATTTTTTCCCGCACGATGATCTGCTTCATTTCTTCTTTCGGCCGGAATTTGGCGTAATCATGAAAAATAGCCGCCATTTCCGCTTTTTTTGGATCTGCTCCGAACCGGCCTGCGAGAATAACCGCCGTATCTGTCACGCCGATTGTGTGGATGTAGCGATGCTCGGTCAGCTGTTCTTTGACGCAGGCAAGTGCTTCCTCACGATTCATATAAATCATTCTCCTCTATATACTGCCTCACTTTATCCGGCATTAAGTATTGCGTCGTTTTTTTTGCTTTGAGACGTTCTCTCAGCATCGTTGACGAAACATCAAATTCCGGAACGTCAGCAAAAAGCAGCGGATACGGGGTCTCAATATGATACCCCGGGCGCCGCACTCCGATAAATTGAATGAGTGTAAGCAGTTCGTCCAGTTTGTACCATTTTGGCAGATATTCAATCATATCCGCCCCGATAATAAAGAAAAGCTTGTCGTTCGGGTGCCGCTCCTTCAGTAAACGGACAGTATCATAGGTATAAGAAGGACCTTTCCGCTCCATTTCCGCCAGCTCAAGCTTAAAACCGGGATTTGAGCTGATGGCAAGCTTCAGCATCTCAACCCGGTGCCGGCTGTCGGTAAAGTCTTCATTCTGCTTATGCGGGGGAATTTTATTCGGCATAAACCAAATCTCATCGAGCTCCGCCTGATGAAGGACTTCATTAGCCATCAGAAGATGACCGTTATGCGGAGGGTCAAATGTGCCCCCGAATATTCCGATTTTCTTCATGTCAACCACCTTACGGAAGCTCGATTTGTTTATTTTCCTTTGATTCCTTATACAATACGATCGTATTTCCGATCGTCTGCACCAATTGTGAACGGCTGCCTTTCACAAGGGCTTCTGCGACATCGTTTTTATCGTCTTCGCAGTTTTGAAGCACACTGACTTTAATCAGCTCTCTTGCCTCTAAAGCCTCGGCAATCTGTTTCACCATGTTTTCGTTGACTCCGCCCTTTCCCACTTGAAAAATAGGCGTTAAATGATGCGCTTTTGAACGCAAAAAACGTTTTTGTTTTCCTGTTAACATTGTGTTCCTCCTAGTTTTCCTTCAACAATTGCTCTCATCAGGCCGCTGTCAGGCTCCTGTTCCGTCCACAGCTTGAAGGACAGTGCGGCCTGTTCTACAAACATGCCGATGCCGTCAAGGGTAGTCAAACCTCTTTTTTCGGCTTCTTTTAATAACGCCGTTTGAATCGGGTTGTATACGATATCACAAACGATGGCGCCCGCTTTGGCCCGTTCCAGTGAGAGCGGCACGGCATCCGTGTTCGGATACATGCCGACAGATGTTGTATGAATAATGACGTCATATTGCTCAAGCTGATTTTCAGCTTCTTCTAATGTAAGAGCGCGTTTCTGCTGAAAAGAGGGAGCGGCCGCAATCAGACTTTCTGCTTTTTCCGGCGTGCGGTTGCAAACGTCAAACTGTTTCGGCTCTTTGCGGACGATCGTCGTAAAAATCGCTCTTGCCGCCCCTCCCGCTCCTATCATTAGAATGGAGAGCTCTGATATCGGTTTGTCCAAAACTTTGACTAAGGATTTATAAAATCCATCTCCGTCAGTATTATACCCGATGAGCCTGTCTCCCTCTCTTTTGACGGTATTTACGGCTCCGAGTACTTTTGCGCTTTCATGTATTTCATCCAGATGCTCCATGATCGCGACTTTATGCGGGACTGTAACGTTAATTCCGCAGATGCCCAGTGCTTTAATTCCGTTAACGGCGTCCTTGAGGTTGTGAGGTTCCACCTGAAACGCAAAATACTGCCCGTTGATGTTCTTATCTTTCAAAGCCGCGTTATGAATATCGGGTGACATTGAATGCCCGATCGGATTTCCGATTACTCCGTACAATTGTTTCATGCTCCCTCTCCCCTTCTCTCTATATTAATGAACGGCGGACAAATACGTGTACGCCTTTCGGAGCGTATGCCGTTATTTTTTTATCTGCTTGCTGCACCGTGACCCATCCGAGACCGGAAAAAACGATATCCGTCTTTCCTTCTTTAATCGTAAACGTGTGAGCCGTAAGCTCCGGAAATTCATCCAAATGATCTTTCCCGGGCGGGGTGAGCAGTTCACCCGCATGCTTTTCGTATAAGGCGTCAGCATTTTCAAGCTTTGTTCTGTGAATCATCAATTCATTCGGCATATAGCAGACAAACGCCGATTTATCGCCTGAAACATAATCAAACCGGGCAAGCCCGCCGAAGTAAAGCGTTTGTTTCTCATTCAGCTGGAAAGTGCGCGGCTTCAGTTCTTTTTTCGGTGTCAGCACCTTTAAGTCACGCTTGTCCACGTAATGCGCCATCTGGTGATGGTTAATGATTCCCGGAGTATCATAAAGCGCGGACCCGTCATCAAGCGGGATTTCAATTGCATCAAGCGTCGTGCCCGGAAATTGAGAGGTGGTAATGATATTCTCTTCCCCTGAGACCTCTTTAATAATCCGGTTGATAAACGTTGATTTGCCGACATTCGTACAGCCCACCACATACACATCGCGGCCTTCGCGGTAATGTTCAATGGCGTCAATGACTTCTTTCATCCCTTGTCCGCGTGAAGCGCTGATTAAAAAGACATCAAGAGGTTTTAAGCCGTATTCTTTCGCTTCGCGTTTCATCCATTGAACGAGCCGTTCCCGTTTTACGGATTTGGGAAGGATATCAGCCTTATTGCCGACAAGAATGATCGGATTTCCGCCGACAAAGCGGTTCAGTCCGTTTATCCAGCTTCCGTTAAAATCAAAAATATCAACGACTTTGACAATAAGAGAGTCAGTATCGCCGATTGTGTGCAAGATATTTAAAAAGTCATCGTCCGTTAATGAAACATCTTGAATTTCATTGTAGTTTTTCAGTCTGAAGCAGCGCTGGCAGATGACATTCTCTTTTGTGAGCGATGCCTTCGGCGCATACCCGAGACCTTGTTTATCCTCGGTCTGGATCGTTACTCCGCAGCCGATGCAAACAACCTTTTCCATTTCTAATCCTCCCACTGAATATGGCCTTTACGTTTCAAAGAACTCAATATTCTCCGTTCAATCCGGCGGTTAAAGCGCGTCATAACCCCGTCAGAGGAAGCGACCGGCACGACGAGGATCGTATGATACCCGTGTCTGTTTCCGCCGAGAACATCAGTAAGCAGCTGATCGCCGATGACCACACAGTCTTCTTTTTTCAGATCCATGCTGCTGACGGCTCTTTTAAAGGCGCGTCCCATCGGTTTTCTTGCCTTATAAATAAACGGTATGCCAAGCGGCTCCGAGAATAATTTCACTCTTCGTTCATTATTATTGGAGACGATCGTGACTTTAATGCCGTGCTCCTTCATTTCTTCAAACCACTCGATTAATCGAGGTGTCGCACTCGGTCTGTCCCATTCCACAAGCGTATTGTCAAGGTCTGTAATAATCCCTTTCACATTGCGCTCCTTGAGCTTTTCCGGTGTGATATGAAATATATTTTTCACAAATTCGTCAGGTAAAAAAAACTTTTTTAACAAAACCCGCACCCTTCCCTTTTTCTTTCTATCATCTATATGTCGAAACCTGTCGGATTTAAAAACAAAGTCGGACTCAGCAAAAAAATTTCGACAAAAATTGGGTTTCTTCACCAGTTGTGGATAAAATTACACACATTATCCACTCTTATTACATCCGGATTTATCCAGATTATAAACAAGATACTAACAAGTTATCCACTTATGAGTGTGGATAACAGAACGATTGTTCTTATTTGTATTTCATGGTAGATTAAAGATAACCTCACCATGATTGAAACGCAACCTTCCATCATATGCTCGCGTCTGATGATTGATTACAATTGTTAAGGAGGTGCCACTCCCATTAATTGGGTCCCCGGCATGAGAAAGCTTTCTGATGAATTACTAATAGAATCTTATTTCAAAGCCAATGAAATGAATTTGAGCCGTGAATTTATCGAGTTAATTGAAAACGAAATCAAAAGAAGATCGCTCGGACACATTATTTCCGTTTCTTCTTAAACAGAAAAATTTTCCGGGCGAATTTCCTTTTTTTACTCAGATGACTGATATTATATCACTTCGGTTATACGCTTTACTACCACTTTCAACAAAAAACACCCCTTACAGAGGTGTTTAAGAGGACGGCTGTTAAATTTTGAACCAATACAGGCCGCCCAGAACGAGAAAAACGACGAGCAGCACAACAAAAAATGCGTACCAGTACCCCGCATTCACCCGAGGAGGCGGGCATACAGGATATGGCGGAGGGAAATCGCGGTTCATAGCAAATCGCCTCCAAAAAGATGTTTTTCTACAGCCTATGATGCACGGGCAAAACGGCTTAGGCAGCTGACGGCGTCAGCGCTCCAAAATCCGCCCATTTTTTATGCCTTCAAGTAAGATTCTGGCCCCTTTTGGCGTCATGTGATTTCCGGAAGGATCTATCAGTCCGGACTGAATGAGCGCCCGGTCTGTATCTTTGCCGCCGTCCGCGCGTATAAAGTGTTTCCAATTATCCACCAGAGGCACTTTTAAGTCTTTTGCAACCTGCCTTGTAATGCCGTTATAGGAATTATGCCATTTTCTCGCTCCGCCTTTTTCTTTAAAGGCTGAAGCTTTATATCTTGAATAGTAATAGAGATGATGTGTTCCGTTTCCTTCTATAACTGGGATGCACGTCATTAAAATCGGCTTTATGCGGTGCTTTCGGCTTTCGTTTACAAAATAAGTCAGGTTTTCTTCAAACCGTTTCTTTGATACTCGCGGCTGATGTCCCGTCAAAATGCCCGCATCATTTGTTCCGAACATGATAAATAAATATTGAGGCTTCCGGTCAAGCACGTCGCTTTGAAATCGCAGGCGCGCATCCTCAGTCGTCTGACCGCCTATTCCCGCATTTATAACCGTAAGACGGCCGCGTTCCGTTGTTTTTAACATGTTTACCCACTGCTGCGCCTTTGGATAATCACGATAATCCCAATTGGAACCGCGCGTATTGCTGTCACCGAAAGCGACAGCGCTTTTCTCTTTGCCCGCGGCGCATCCTGATAACAGACAGGCTATCGTAATAAAAAGAACAGCAAACTTCATTTTTTTCTCCCCCCAAACCTTACATCCTATATGGTACACGTCTCTTTTGCGGCTTTCAACGCGGCGCTCTCTTTACTGGATATGAAAAGGGCCGGCATCCTCTCCGATCAAATCCGAAACCTTAACAAACGTGTAGCCCTGCTTTTTCAGCTGGGGAATAATTTCTTTCAAAGCCTCAACCGTCTGGCGCCGGTTGCCTCCGCCGTCATGCAGAAGAATAATATCTCCATCTCTGGCATGTGAAACAACGTGTCTGACGATTTTTCCTTTTCCGGGCCTTCTCCAGTCCCTCGGATCTTGGTTCCAAGACCACATGATGATATGATAGCCCTCTTTTAAGATGCTTTTGAAAGCCGTACGATTCAGCGATCCTCCCGGCGGGCGGAATAACTTGTCCCCTTCCGGCTGAAGCGATGTGATATGATGCGCTGAGCTGTGAAGCTCTTTTAAAATGTCTTTGCGTTTCAGACGGTGAAAATAAACATGGTTCATCGTATGGTTGCCGATTTCATGTCCTTCTTCAATAATGCGCTTTGCCGTTATAGGGTAATTGTCTATACGGCTTCCGATACAAAAAAAAGTCGCTTTAACATTGTACTGTTTCAGCACGTCTAACACAGCCTCTGTATAGACAGGGTGGGGGCCGTCATCGAAGGTTAAAGACAGTTTCTTTTTTTCAGACCTTATATCCCAATACACGTTTCCCGTCTTCTCCATGTCACTTCTTTTTAATGGTTTCGCATCGGCGGACACGGCAGTGAGACTCGTGAGGACGCATATCATAATGATCAGATGAAAGCATCTCAACGTTTACACCTCCAGTAAACACTACTGTTAACGTGTCCCCTTTTTTAAAAAATCATTCTCGCGCAAATAATGCATCACCCGCTTCTGCTGTAAGAAACAGGTAATTCCGAATTATGACAGCACTGCTGCCAGCTTGTCTTTCGTTTTCGGACCGTAAATCCTGTCAGCCTGCAAGCCGTTCATGATTTGGAACCGCCTTTACGGCATGGGCGGTTTTGGGTCCGTATATTCCGTCAACTCCATGATTTTCCGTATTTTTATCAGGGCAAAAATAAGCGGCGGCAAGGACTCTTTGCACTTGAGTCACCTTTTCGCCCTTTGTATAAGGGGTCGTCAGTTTAATGATTTATTTGCAGAGTCGTCAGAGCCGTTTACGCCTTTAAAAGGCTTCCCAGCTGTTCAGCAGCCTGCCGGGGCAATCTTTTATGGGGAACGACGCGATCAAGAGGTATATTATGATCTTTAATGAGCTTTTTGCGCGCATCTTCGTGTCTGCGCCGTCCGTGTTGGATGTATGATGGACGGTAATATAATCCGGGTCCATTGCATATCTCGGCCGGTTGCCGTTTGATTTCGGTATCGGGTCTTTTTTTATGGATACCATTTTATCCCTCTCCTATTAAACAATGCAAAAGCACGCTTATCGGACACCCTTTTTTAATAGAAGGAGATAGATTTGTACTGTATACTATTTGAAAAGAGGTGAACGTACAGATGATAAAAAAAGGATTCAGTCTTGCCGTCATCATTGCTGTTGTGGTGATCGGTTTTATGCAAAAAGACGTCTGGCTCGGCATGATTCGGGCGGGCGGAATGTACGCCGTGCTTATGAGTATCCTGCTGGTCGCAGCTGACGTATTTTTTCCGATTGTTCCATTCGCCATTATTGCGGCCTTAAACGGAGCGGTTTTCGGGATTGTAAACGGGGTGTGGATTACATTGTCAGGCGCGATGCTCGGGACAATGGCCTTGTTTTTTCTCGTCCGGTACGGATTCAGAGACTGGGCCAGAAAAAAGCTGCGGTCTTACCCGGCCGCGGCCCAATATGAAGATTCATTCCATCAGCACGCATTTACAGCGGTGCTTTTCGGGCGGCTGATTCCGATTATACCGTCGCTTGCCATGAATACCGTATGCGGGCTGAGCAACATACGATGGCCGATCTTTTTTTTCGCATCGGCGCTCGGCAAAATTCCGAACATTGTGATCGTGACAGTCGCAGGCGCTTCATTTACAAGCAACAAACTGCTGTCTTTCGGAATTTACGGAATGTATATGCTTGTGTTAATGGCGGTCATTTATAAAAAGTTTCCCGGCCTTTTAAAAACGACGAAAAAATGAAGCGCGTACCGCCCTCTATACCGGCGGTACGGCTCCTCTCATTCTGAGAACCTTTCCGTTTAATTCTGAACCGAGCACTTTCAGGTTTTGCTTTTTGTAAAATGACAGGGCCGCTTTATTGTCCGGAGAAACTCTAAGATGATATTCCGAAACACCATTCGTTCTGAAAAACTGATTCGCGTATTGATGGAGCTTCGTCCCGTACCCCATTCCCCTCTGCCGCTCAGTAATATAGTAAAGGTGCACATAACCGATTTTTTGATCGCGATAAGGTTTAATGGAGGCTTCAAGCTGTCCGATCGGCTGCCCGTTATGAAAAAGCAGCACAAAACCGTCGGGAAAGCTCTTAATTTGAGATGACAGCCATCTGAGATACTCATCCTTATTAAAATGATCCGCCGTGCCAAAACTGACGAGAAACGAATCTTTGCGAAATGAAACGGCCGTCTCTTTATGTTTGTTTAAATTGATTCGCTTGAAATCCATCAAGTGTCCTCCTTTTTGCGGCCGCAAGTAAGAATGAGCATAAAACGGCTGCCAACATCAGCATAACGGCTGCGCCTGTGATGACGATATGGCGGACGGAAGAACTGACTGCCGCCGCTCCGAAAACCGCCGTTATCAATATAATGAAGACGGCTTCAACTAATGAATAAAAGCTGCCCACCCTCCCCATAATGTCCACCGGAACATTTTTTTGATAAAACGTCTGAAATCCCGTATTGGCAAATGCCAAGAAAAAAGCCAGAATGAAAAACCCGCAAGCAGCCGTCCAAAAAACGTGAGAAAACGCATAAATCATATATCCCGCCGCTGTGAAAAAAGAGCCCATTCCCATCAATAAAGAAGCCGGCATTTTTTTATTAAAGAACACATTGGCAAGCGCCCCCGCTATAACCCCTGCTCCTGACACACTGACGAGAAAACCGTAATCAGCATCAGTCAGCTGAAGAACCTCTTTTGAAAAAGCGACTTCAAGCGAATCAAGTGCAGACAACATCACGGTCATGACCAGACTGAATAAAAAATAAATGATCATGACGTTTCGCGCCGTTCGGCTGAAGCGATATACGAGCTTCCAATCTTCTTTGCACACTGCCAAAGAAAGCTTCTGTCTGGGAGAATGTACGTGAGGCTCATTTTCAAGATTCGGCAGCATCATCGTGATGAAACCGGACAGCATTAAAGCAGCCGCATTCACCCAAATCGCAAAAATCGGCGTGCCGACGATAAAAAGCAGCCCGGTCGCAGCCGGCCCGAGGAGAAAAGCCCCTGATTCCGGCAAAGCCCTTAGTGAATTGAATCGTTTTCTCCTTTCAGCCGGGATAAGCATCGTCACATACGCCATGGAACACGGACGAAACATCGCATTAGCCATATGAATCAAAAACACGATACAATAAACGGAATATAGAGACCATGCAGTAAACATCAGCGGCAGAACGGCAATGAATCCAGCCCGGATGAAATCAAGCGACATCATCATACTCCGTTTGTTACACCTGTCGATGATGCTGCCCACCCATTTGTCATCAAAACAGCCGCAGGCCTGATTAAATAAAGAATGGAAACTGCAAAAGCAGACCCTGTTTCTTTTAAGACAATAAGATTAAGAGACAAAAAATAAATCCATTCACCAATATTCGCCACCCCGATTCCGGTTAACAAAAGCACCGGGTGCCGCCAAGACTTCCAGTTTTTCATCTTATCCCTCCCTCAGAAAATAAAAAACGCCCTCAAGACAATGAAGTCTTGAGGACGGGAAACAGCCCGCTATGCCACCTCAATTCGGTTTGGCGCCGGCCTTGCCGGTACAAAGCTTACTCGGTAACAGGAGTATCCGCCGCATCATCCTCGTTTTGCATGATTCCGATGCGAAGCTAAGAGGTTTGTTTCAACACATCCATTCATACTCCTTCCCAGCTCCCGGAGCTCTCTGTCATGAATGATATCTGTCTACTCTTCTCTTCAGCGCTTTTCACGTTATATTCTTTTCGGCCTTACTTTTTTTAACAATATATAGGCTCAATCAGAAAAAATCAAGAGGCTGTAAGAAATAAAACTTGCCTTTGATTAATTTCCCTGTACAGACACAAACAGCCTGACTGCCACATACAGTTACATATAGGCTTTTGCCTACATAACTTTGTGGAGGTGAGGATGGTGACAGGTGTTTTTGCAGCGCTCGGGTTTATTGTGAAAGAACTCGTGTTTTTAGTATCATACGTGAAAAATAATGCCTTTCCACAACCGCTCTCAAATAGTGAGGAGAAAAAATACTTAGACCTTATGGCCGAAGGAGATGAACACGCCCGCAATATGCTGATCGAACATAATCTCCGTTTAGTCGCCCATATTGTAAAAAAATTCGAAAACACGGGAGAAGACGCAGAAGATCTGATCTCCATCGGTACAATCGGGCTGATTAAAGGCATCGAAAGCTATTCAGCCGGAAAAGGCACGAAGCTTGCGACATATGCCGCACGATGTATTGAGAATGAGATTTTAATGCATCTGCGCGCCTTGAAAAAAACGAAAAAAGACGTTTCCCTTCATGATCCGATCGGCCAGGATAAAGAAGGGAATGAAATAAGCCTGATCGATGTGCTCAAGTCGGAAAGCGAAGATGTGATTGACACCATTCAGCTCAACATGGAGCTTGAAAAGGTCAAAAAATATATCGACATTTTAGACGACCGCGAAAAAGAAGTGATCGTCGGCCGCTTCGGCCTTGATTTAAAAAAAGAAAAGACGCAGCGCGAGATCGCGAAAGAGCTCGGCATTTCAAGGAGCTATGTATCCCGGATTGAAAAACGCGCGCTGATGAAGATGTTTCATGAGTTTTACCGGGCGGAGAAAGAGAAGCGGAAGAAGTCGAAGGGAAAATAAGCGAAAAGCCGGATCTGACATTCCGGCTTTTTCTGTTTTATCTTTTTCAACACAAGCAGCAGAATATATGAAAAATCGTTCCTTACATATACTCTATCAACCTGGATCAAAAAGCTGAGTCCCCCCCTGTGTATTCCCCTCCACATGCAGCTTGATATCTCATCAATTATATGTTCATTCAGGTATAACGAACGCGGCATGATCAATACAACATAAGATGTATTTCATTTCCCTCTTAGAGTTAATTTATTTAACCATTATAAATACTCATATATACTTAAGTTATTGAATTATTTCCCTTTAATATCCGCACATTGTTATCAATAAAATATATTTCATTTCACAATTATGATTTGATTATTTTAGAAATTCTGCTGATTCACCTGATACTAAAAGGAACTAAAGTGACAAAAAGTAACTAAAAAAAGAGATATCAACCTTTTTAATTCAAAGTACCCAAATACATTTCCATTATTTTTGTTACAATAAATGCATAAGTTATTTTTCATCCATATTTATTGAAGGAGGACATATAATATGGGCGAGTCGAAAGATTTACAACCTAAAGTAGAAAAAAGCTTCGAGATAATTGGGAAAAAGTGGACAGGGTTAATTATTTATGTGCTAATGAGCGGTCCTAAGCGCTTTAGTGAGTTAAGCGAGAGCATGCCTTCCTTAAGCAGAAGGATATTAACGGAACGGATTAAAGAATTAGAAGAACAGGGAATTGTTGTCCGAAATGTAATCCCCGATCGTCCGATACGTTCTGAGTACTCTTTAACTCAAAAAGGAACAGAATTAGGAAAAATATTAGGACCGATTAGTCAATGGGCGGAAAGCTGGGTCAAGGATTGACAGTTCTTTTAGTATCTATGCCAATAAACACAGCGCTGTTTTTCATTATCTAATAAGGAAGGAAGATCTCCATGTCTAATGTTCTCTATATCACAGCACATCCTCTGCCTGAAGATGAATCACTCAGCATGACCGTAGGAAAAGAATTCATTGATAGTTACAAACAAACACATCCTGAAGATGATGTTGTCCATTTAGATTTATATAAAGCTGATATTCCTTATCTAGACGCAGATGTATTTAATGGTTGGAAAAAACTTCGCTCTCAAGCTTCACTTCAAGATTTATCAGTAGATGAACGGTTAAAAGTTGCCCGTTTAGCTGAATTAGGCGGACAGTTTTTGTTAGCTGATAAATATATTTTTGTAACACCTATGTGGAATTTTTCCGTTCCGGCCATCATGAAGACCTATATTGATGCAATCGCAGTGTCAGGTAAAACCTTCAAATATACTAAAGAAGGTTCAAAAGGATTACTAAAAGGAAAAAAAGCTCTCCATATACAATCGCGGGGAGACATCTACTCACATGGTCCTGAAATGGAAAGAGAGATGGGCAATCGATACTTAGAAGCGGTTATGGATTTCTTTGGTATCAAATCGTTTGAAAGTATTATTATTGAAGGGCAAATGAAGTTTCCGGAACAAGCTTCTCAAATTAAAGATAAAGCAATGCAGCAAGCCAAAGAGATGGCTAAACAATTTTAATCCAACACATCATAAGGCCTTGAACCTTATCAAGGCCCTTCATTTTTGTTTTATACATCTTCCTATACTGATTCCTCTTTTTCTTTAAAACATAAATAGCTGCTGCACACCTCTGACCTGCATGATTTATACGACTGTGCCCTCAATAAACACTTTCCCAGCAGATATTAATGTTTCTGCCACTTGAGTTTCACCTTTCTTTTTATGTTAGTTAACAAACCACTCATACCTATGCGATAAACTAACCTAAGTAACCAATAGTAACTTAGGTTAGTTTTTTTCGTTGCGACTGATTTTTTCTTTTGAAATCAGATTTCATATAAATGAACCATTTTTATTATTCCAGACCCGAAACATCAAGAAAGGTCTAATTGAAGAACTAATCAGAAAAAAAGAAATGCAAGATGAAATCATTGACTATTTTAGTTACCTAGGTTACTATTAGTAACGTAAAGTGACGAAACAAAACTAGCCACTTTCAATACATCAAGGGTTTGGGAAAGAAGGTTTGCATCAAATGGATATTTTCTTAGCCATTCTTCCTGCAATATTTTGGGGAAGTATCGTCCTCTTCAATGTCAAGTTAGGCGGAGGACCTTATAGTCAAACACTTGGAACAACGATTGGAGCACTGATCTTTTCAGCTGTTATCTATCTCGTTATCCATCCTGTGTTGACGCCTTTTATCTTTATTGTAGGAATCGTTTCTGGGTTGTTTTGGGCTGTTGGACAAAGTAATCAGTTAAAAACCATTGAATATATTGGTGTTTCTAAAACGATGCCGATTTCAACAGGTATGCAGCTCGTATCAACAGCTTTGTTTGGGGTGATTGTTTTTCATGAGTGGTCAACAGTCACTACAGTTCTATTGGGAATACTAGCTCTCATTTTTATCGTGATTGGGATTGTATTAACCTCTCTTGAAAGCAAAAAAAGTAAAGAGCAATCTGGGCAATTTAAAAAGGGCATTATCACACTCATCATATCTACGATTGGATATTTAGTATATGTGGTCGTTGCACGTTTGTTTAACGTTGATGGCTGGGTGGCTTTATTCCCTCAAGCTATCGGTATGTTTATCGGCGGACTCATCCTCACTTATAAACATAAGCCTTTTAATAAATACACAATTCGCAACATTATTCCCGGTCTTATATGGGCTGCGGGTAATATGTTCTTATTTATTTCCCAACCTAAGGTAGGGGTAGCGACAAGTTTTTCACTATCACAAATGGGAATCGTCGTTTCAACGCTTGGAGGTATCTTCTTACTAGGCGAAAAGAAAACAAACCGTCAGCTTATTTCGATTTCAATTGGCATTGTGCTCATTATTTTGGGCGGCGTGCTGCTGGGAATAGCAAAAAGTTAAAATACATTAACCTAAACAGTAAGAATATCTATTAAAAAATAATCGTTAGAACCAGGAGGAACTTATCATGTATAAAGATTTAAAAGATAAAGTAGTCGTAATCACAGGCGGAGCTACAGGCCTTGGACGTGCAATGGCTGTTCGCTTCGGTCAAGAACAAGCAAAAGTGGTCATTAACTATCGTAATAATGAAAATGAAGCATTAGAAGCTAAAAAAGAAGTGGAAGAAGCAGGCGGACAAGCTATTATTGTACCTGGTGATGTAACAGTAGAAGGAGATGTCATCAACCTTGTACAAACAGCTGTAAAAGAATTCGGCACATTGAATGTAATGATTAACAATGCTGGTGTTGAAAACCCTGTACCGTCTCATGAACTTTCTTTAGACAATTGGAACAAGGTAATCGACACAAACTTAACAGGAGCATTCCTTGGCAGCCGTGAAGCGATCAAATACTTTGTAGAAAATGATATTAAAGGAAATGTCATTAACATGTCCAGTGTACATGAAATGATTCCTTGGCCGCTATTTGTTCACTATGCAGCTAGTAAAGGCGGTATGAAGCTAATGACAGAAACATTGGCACTCGAATATGCACCAAAAGGAATTCGCGTGAACAATATTGGACCAGGAGCAATGAACACACCAATCAATGCTGAAAAATTTGCAGATCCGGTACAACGTGCAGATGTTGAAAGCATGATTCCGATGGGTTACATCGGTAAACCAGAAGAAGTAGCCTCTGTAGCAGCATTCTTAGCATCTTCTGAAGCAAGTTATGTAACGGGTATTACACTCTTTGCAGATGGCGGTATGACGAAATATCCTTCTTTCCAAGCTGGAAGAGGTTAATAAGAATAAGGCTTTAGAGAAATAAAAAATAGAAGTCTGCGGACACTGAACTTATAGCACTGGTGCTGTTGGTTTGGTGTCCTTTTTTATATACTTTCAAAGCAGCTGATTATATTGAACAAATAGGTTCATTTTATCCACTTGTGTGTTTTTTTATATTTGGCCAGAAAAAGGGCACTGTTTTCAGTCCGTCCAAGTAAAAAAGGAAGGGTCCTTCCCTTCCTTTAGCCCTAACTTGATCTCCTTCAATTTTAAAACCAACATTTAAAGCTGGATCGCGCTTTATTGACAGAATTTTCGCAACACACTTAGTACAATTCTGCTATTATGATAGCAAATAAATAGATGATCAATTTACGGTTCAATCAAAAGCTACAGATCGAATTTCATGGCGCCTATCGATCTTACAATTTTCGGATCTTGATGCGATCCGAAAAGGCTTTCTCCTTTATCAAGGGCGGAAATTTTTTCGATATCCTCTAAGCTCAACTCAAAATCGAAAATGTCAAAGTTTTCGACAATCCGTTCTTTGCGCACCGATTTTGGAATCGTAACGACTTCACGCTGAACAAGCCAACGCAGCACGACCTGGGCGACAGATTTATTGTGTTTTTCCGCAATGGAAGTCAACACTTCGTTGCTGAACATGTTATTGCGTCCTTCAGCGAACGGTGCCCACGACTCGTGTTGTACTCCCTGCTCTTTCATAAAAGCAGCACTTTCTTTTTGCTGATAGAATGGATGTGTTTCGACTTGATTGACGGCTGGCGCGACTTCATTATGCATGATGAGATCCATAAGACGGTCGGGATAGAAGTTGCTGACTCCGATTGCTCTGATTTTTCCTTCGCGGTACAGGTCCTCCATCGCACGCCAAGCGCCGTAGTAATCGCCGTATGGTTGGTGAATAAGGTATAAATCAAGATAATCCAGCTGCAGCTTACTCAATGATTTGGAAAAGGCTATCTTGGCGCTTTCATAGCCGGCATCCTGAATCCAGAGCTTGGTCGTAATGAATAGCTCCTCACGCGGTACGCCGCTCCGCTTAATTGCACGTCCAACCGCTTCCTCGTTTAGGTAACCGGAAGCGGTGTCAATCAGGCGGTAACCGGCCATCAGCGCTTCATATACTGCGTTTTCACATTCTTGAGCA
This sequence comes from Bacillus sp. 01N42_2, assembly GCF_056399565.1. Classification (NCBI taxonomy): domain Bacteria; kingdom Bacillati; phylum Bacillota; class Bacilli; order Caryophanales; family Bacillaceae; genus Bacillus; species Bacillus sp. 01N42_2. The sequence goes on from NZ_JBFTRO010000003.1 coordinate 194,166, forward strand.
TCGGGGACTTGGTACACACCGAAGCCGATAATTGGCATTTTCACTCCATTGTTTAATGTTACGGTTTGCATTGTAATTCCTCCTATTGTTCAAATGTAGAACGACAAACGGCACGCATCCCGAAAATCGGGCACTGCAGAATGAATTCCGCTGCGGCTGGTTTGCGTTATAATAAGCTTATTATCTTCGTGTAACACGAAGGCAAGCACTTTTTAAAAAATTTTTTAAAGGAGGATTACACATGCATACAGTCAAAGAAGCAGCGATGATAACCGGACTCACCGAGCATGCGGTGCGCTTTTACACGGATAAAGGCCTGGTGCCGAGCGTACGACGCAATAAAAACAATATTCGTTTGTTCGACGAAGAATCAATTAACTGGCTGTTTGGCGTCAAATGCCTCAGGCAATCCGGGATGCCGATTGAAGACATTAAAACGTACGTGAATCTCTGTCTTGAAGGAGATTCGACCATTCCACAACGGTACACACTCATGATGGAACATAAAGAAGATGCGCTCGCCCAGCTCGAAGAAGCCAAACAGCACATTGCCCATTTGGAACAAAAAACCGCCCTATATCAGGCCATTATGGAGCACCGCTCTTTTGATACAACCAATCCCGCCAACTGGGAAAAAATACAGCATATGCATAGTGACGTATTTTACTCGCCGGATGCTCGGAAAGTGTGAGAGATCTTGGTGAGCACATCAATGGCTCTTAAACTCCTAAATTGGAATCCATATTGAGTATGCTAAGTTTGATGACATATTATGAGAGGTTAAAATTGTTTATACGGCCATAGGGCTGCAAATCCTTAAATTTTTTCTTACGGTTACTTTCTATTAATTAGAAATTGATAGAAGTCGCATAAAGATGCGACTTCTTGTTCGATGTTGTTTTCAAGTGTGTCATAGGTAATGTTAAACTTCAGCAATTACTTCTTTTGTGCTTAAGTTAACTGTACTAGTTGATGGAACAGACTTTTGATCCTTAGTCAGCTGTCTCCCTGTTGTGCTGCTCTTAAAATACGCTGACCAAAACCGCTCTTCTCGATTTTCTCTGTGTCATAATCCATTTGGATAACTCGCTCATCTCTTAAAATCGTTGGCATGTCTTGAACCATTCGGATAAATCATTAATAACTGCTTTTTAGAAAGAATCCCCCACTTGCTCAAAACTGCTTTTCATACAGTCTTAAGAGCCATCGCATCCCAGTCATTTTTGCATCCAACATCAGACTTACTGAATTTCTTTTTGTGCTTTTCTGCTTGTGACTTTGTCCAGTACACTGTTTTTCGGAAGCCATTTATCAACTCAAAATAAGCTGCATAACCAATTACCGCATCTGATTCTCGTTTTTCAAAATCAATCTCTATCTCCTCGGTCAGCGGATTCCACTTCTGCAATTCGCCTTCATGAATCGGTATGCAATTGATGGACGTTGCAAAGCAAGCTGTATGTACCCTTTGTATCCAAGCTGGAATTGATCCTTTCCAGGCATAACCCTAAGTTTTTATGTATAGGCAGGTTGAGTGTAGCTGCCACAGGAGCGCTTATCATACATACTAATAAAACCTTGTTAAAACTTTACAAGACAAACTGAATTGACTATAGTCTAATTAGACCAAATATTGATGTAAAGAAGTGAAAAATTAGATGATAAAGTCTTTTTTGATGTTGGGGCAGTCGAATATGGCGGGCCGTGGATTTTTGAATGAAGTAGATCCTATCTATAATGAAAAAATAAAAATGTTGCGCAATGGACAGTGGCAGATGATGACAGAGCCGATTAATTACGACCGTCCGGTTTCCGGCGTTGGCCTGGCGGCATCTTTTGCAGATGCATGGTCGAAAGCTCATCCCGATGAAGAAATTGGCTTAATCCCTTGTGCGGAAGGTGGCAGTTCATTGAATGACTGGCATCCGGAAGGTATCCTTTTTCAGCATGCTTTGTCCGAAGCCCGCTTCGCTCTCCGGTCCAGTCAAATTTGCGGAATCCTTTGGCACCAGGGTGAGAGTGACAGTTATCGTTCGCTGCATGAAACTTATTACGAGAAATTAACCCTTATCATCGAGACGCTAAGAAACGAGTTGAAACTTGATGAGGTACCGTTGATGATTGGAGGGCTTGGTGACTTTCTTGGGAAGACCGGTTTTGGACAGCATGCGACCGAATTTCGACAGGTTAATGAACAATTGCTGCGTTTCGCTAATGAACAACCGAATCGTTATTTTGTTACGGCAACAGGTTTGACTGCGAATCCTGATGGCATTCATTTAGACGCAGCTTCACAACGCAAATTCGGTTACCGCTATTTCGAGGCTTTTTCGAAAAAGTGCCATATCCTGAAACCTATTTCGGGAGAGGAGCAATCACTGAAAGTGAAGGGTGGCTATTCTAAAACAGAACAGATTTACCTTCATAGTATGGATTTGGCTTCGGGCAAAATCACGTACGCGGAATTTGAGGCGTGGATGGCGAAGGTGATGAAACCATAATTCCCTTACTTATCCTTGGCCTGCTCATCCAAAACCCCGGCGCTCACGGCTATGAACTTCTGGCCTTAATGGAAAAACGTCATTACAAATACATTGTTAACTTCACGAAAGGTTCATTTTATTACAATCTGCAGCAACTTGAAGAAAAGTGTTTTATCGAACAGATTCATCAGAAACCCTCAACCAGCGGGCGTGAAATCCGTAACTTTAACGTCACAGAATCGGGAAGGGCAGAATTCGAGAAATTAATGATCAAATACGGCACCAAATCGGAATATGTGAACCTGCAATTTTATGGGGCGTTACTCTTTGCCGATGAATTCGACAAAAATAAATTACTGGATCTGATCCAATCACAAATCAATCAGACTAAAACTCGAATCGAGCTCCTTGATGAATACCTGTCCATCACTCAAGAAATTCCCGGCACAATCAATTACTTTCGCCGTATGAACGAAAATTCCCGTTCACATCACTTGGTTAATTTAGAATGGTTCGAAAAATTGAAAGCAGAAATAGAATGAACGATTGCATAATAAAAAAATGCAATGTGAAATATATAAGAGTTACCTAAGTATAAAACCTGTGTCGCAGATATCTCGTAACATCATTGATACAGGTTTTATACTCCTTCTTTAATTAAACCAGTAATCGGGTTGTCAACACTTACCCCCCAACAAGAGCAAGTGAATCTGCTGTGTGTTCTTTTTTTTCAATCCTTCGTATTAATAACCTCTTTTTAGACCTATTTAGAATTCAAGGAAGTCAACTTTCTCCTTCTTCCGCTAAACTGCAGCTTTAGTCGAATAAGCAAAAGTGATCTCCCTTAAGGAAGAATCACTTCCTCTAATTGAACAAGCAGTTAATGCACCTGCACGAAACGTTTCCTTCATGGTCCGATCGGTCAGGATAAAGAAGGGAATGAAATAAGCCTGATCAATGTACTCAAGTCGGAAAGCGAAGATGTGATTGACACCATTCAGAAATCAACATGGAGTTGAAAAGGTCAAAAAATATATCGACATTTTAGACGACCGCGAAAAAGAAGTGATTGTCGGCCGCTTCGGCCTTGATTTAAAGAGCTCGGCATTTCAAGGAGTTATGTGTCGCGGATTGAAAAACGCGCGCTGATGAAGATGTTTCATGAGTTTCACCGGGCGGAGAAGGAGAAGCGAAAGAAGTCGAAGGGGAAATGAGCGAAAAGCCGGATCTGACATCCCGGCTTTTTCTTATTTTCTTTTTAATAGAGGAAGAATATTTGAAAAAGAGATGTACCAGTATGAAAATTATTTTTCTAATTATTGCAGTATGATTGATGGCTCAATGATCTATTTCCGAGAAAGACGGTCAGGATCGTAGCAGATGACTTGACTAATAAGTCCCTTGCTTGCATTCTCTCAAGCGATCCAAAGCCGGACGTTCTAAAAGCTCTCCAGAAAATCCTTCATCGCATACTTCAGCACATCCTTAGTCCCTGTTTTTTTATACAGGCCTCAATCTGGCTGTCGATACTCGATCCCTTGATCGCTTGTTCCTCGGTCGATACGCTTACATATATTGCTACACTCTGGATCTCCTTCCTATAAAGTTTTATTAAATAATGATGGCAATCGTTAATGCATTTGTCTGCTTGCGGTCCTTCGATGATTATTACCTTCAAATGCATCACCCCTTGGGTAATGCTATGTAACAGCAGTTTGTCCAAATGAGGAGATTTCAAATTAAACTACAGTGTTATTAAACGTTTCCATCTATACGAAAAAATAAAAACACCGATGGTTTAAAACCATCGGTGGTGTTTTCTCAACTTTCTCTGAACAACCCTAAATTTGGTCAATTTATATCATCAAATCACAAAACGTTTGTTCTACTACCATATCTATATTCTTATATATGGATAAAAACTGTGAAAAAACGCATCCAATTACTGTTATCCACTATTTTTTATAAATTTTATAAATAGGAAGAGTAATAAAATAATTTCTCTCTTCTTGAGGCATCTTGTTGAGCATATATCTCGCTTCAACCTTTGAACCTAATAATGTGTTAACACTAAATAAGACACCATAAATATTATTATGAATGCACTTTATATTCATAAGCCTTTCTATACTTTCCTCAGAGAGTTTACCATTAATTCTATATTCTATTTGACACTTGTTTATAAATATTACTATTGAATTATAATCTTCATCTGAAATGTAATCATATTTTTGATAAACATATTCAGCAACTGATAGAAATTCAATCCTCCCACTTATATCAAATGCTTTAATACATTCTAAACAGAATTCGTTAGTTTTTCCAAATACCATATTATCTTTAAATGGTGCTACTATATCAAATGATTGCTTAACAATTACTTCATTAAAGTTAATAACGTTATGCATTAATTTCGAGCTCATCAAAATATATATACTGACGGGAGTATGAACTTCAATGTTTTCAGTGCAAGCGACCACTTTCATTTCAGCTACTTCTTTTGAAAAAGCATTTTTTATTTTTATTTCTTTACCGGAATCATTAAGCACAGCAATCCTTAAGTCTCCAAAGTACATGTCCATAAATGTAACAGCATCGGGAACCTCTATGTGTTCTAAATCTCTCTCATAAAAAATTTTTATAAGAAATATCAACTGATTATTAAAATTTTTCCCAAACTCACCTACATTAGCATTTATCGGAATGTTCAAGTATTTAAAAATATGCTGCAACTTATTTAATTTAGAATACGTCTCTTCAAGGACCTCCTTTGCTCTACTTACTTTTGAGTTATTATTCAATTTAAATTTAAATTCTTCACATTCTAACTCCGTACATTCAAAAATATCTATTAGAAAAGGGATTATCTTTAATTGAGTTTCTAATGTTCCAAATTTTTTTATTTCATAAGTTAGTCTGTTTTGTGAAAACTTCATTTCTAAAACTTGTTCTACTATTAAATTCTGTTGAGAATCTTCGTAATGAAATTCACTAAATAAATTATAATTCTTTTTCCCAATTTTAAAATTTCTTTTTTTCGCTACTGTAACTCCTTTTAAAGTAATCATATCTATCGGGAACATCTTTTCATATTTATTTACACCATAAAAATAAAATTCTCCATCTAACAATTTACTTGAAGAATCGTAAGTTAAACTTCTAAGTTTGTAATAAGAAAATTCATCCGGCTTATATTCTTTACCAATATACATAATCGGCTGTATTTTTTGTTCTGAAAGATAAGATCTGCACACATTTTCCAGACTAGTTCCATCAAGCGCCTTTAGTTCCATTACTCTATACTTTTGATTTTCATATTGATTAGTTATTTTGTATAATTCTAGTGGCAACAACTGTTTATAAAATATTTTGGTTTTCTCATCCCTTTTCCTTACCTGAACCACAAAAAACAAAACCCCACCACAATTTAGATAATTTTTATAGTGTTTAAGTTCTAAAGAGTGAGTAGTTCTTGATTCTGAGAATTCTTCGACTCCTGTCCCCTTAACTTGAACCCTTACACTTTCTTCAAATGTTTCTGTAGTATGTATTGATGAAGAATATAACTGTATTTCCCCATCAAACGATATATCTTTATCTCCAGAATTTATTTTGGAAACTAACTTTGATTCTAATTTTAGTGTTTCCATTTGAATTGCTTGTACACCTTTTAGTTCGTAATAATCATTTGACAAGGTATTCTCCCCCTGTTCAACATATTTTTCCTTATTATAACAAACATTCAGAATCTTTTCTTCAAAAAAATAACATCAAGCAACATGCTTTTCAAACAAGAGAACAAGCATATCCCCATATTTTTTGACCTCCTTTCCACCCGGAATATTTTACAAAACCAAAGGAAACTTGAAGAAAATTGTGGTAATATTGTTATCAAAAAGGGGGATCTTATGTCTTATTTAACTTCAATAAAACCACCAAATTTGCCTGATTTTGCCGAGTGTGATACAGAATCTATTATAACGAGTTTAACTACCTCTTTAGGCATTCCCAGAAATGTCCTTGCTACACAACAAGATATTAAAACAGTGTGGTCTAATTTGCGGTCAACTTTGGAGAATGTAAAATTAGAATACAGACACGAATTGCTTGCTAGAATGGTTGTATCAATTAGAATTGGACTGTTTAGTGCAGCTGTAAATGATATGTGGAATACTGCAATTTTAGCCTTAAAACATAAAGTAAAAAATTTTGGGTATTCAGAAGCAGCATCTTTTTTAAAGAGAGATATTAACGAAAAAAAACTAGGAGAAATTCGTGATAAGGAATTAATTGATATATGCGTTGAGTTGGGATTTTTAAACGATGATTCATATTTCTTTATCAATAATTGTAGAGAGATAAGAAATAACTATTCATCTGCGCATCCCTCAAATTCAATGTTAGATGGTATTGAACTTAATTATTTTATGCATCAATGCACTAAACATATATTAGGTAATGATATTCAATATGAAGGTTTTCCTGTATCTGATTTTATGAACATTATAAAACAAGGCAAAATGGATTCACAAACAATTGAAACGTTTACAGAAAAAATATTAAGAGCAAATGACTTACAAAAGTCTGCTATATTAAAAATGCTTTTCGCTAATTATGTTGATGAAAAAAACGATGAATATGTAAGAGAAAACTGCTTAATAATTTCTCAAAAAACATGGGAAACATACAGTGATAATGCCATTGGAGAAATTTTAGGGGAATATTCATCTTATATGATTAAATCAAAATCAAAAAAACAGTATTCAGAACGTTTTTTTGAGAAAGTTGGAGCACTAGAATTACTTCCTAAGGATAAAATAGCTTCAATTGTTCTTACAGCCATTAAAAACTTGGAGGAAGCACATCACGGTATGGATAATTTTTATAACGAAAAACCATTTGCTGAAAGATTAGCTTCTTCTTTTGATAAAAAAATACCGAATCCTATCTTAAAAAGATATGTTGCTACAGTAGCTTTGTGTTATGTTGGAAATAACTATGGAACTTCAAATTCGGCAGCACCATATTATGAAAGAATGATAAAAAATTTCTCATTAAAAGAGGTTGAACAACTTTTTGCAGTAATAAAAGAAGAAAGAGAAGACAATTATCTAAAATATAGAATTGAAAACGTAAGTAGATGTAAAAAACAATTCAAGTGCTTAATTGGACTTTTGAGTAAAGATGCAATACCTCTAAAAAATAGAACTGAATATGATAACTGGTTAAAAAAATGATTACTTATTTTATCTAGCTAAATCTAAAGAGGAGTGAGCTTTCTAACTCCTCCTCTTCTATGTTTCAATCCGAAAATAAAAAACTTATTGCAGTCTATCCGAAAATATAAATTGCGGTTCCCTATTGCCTTTTTTCTCTCCCCAAAAAATAAGGTTAGACCTCAAGGACTTAAAAGGGGATAATAATTATATCGCATTTGATTCCATTGTTTCTGTTGATATTAAATAAAAAAGCTCCATTTATGAAGAAGGTTTAATGTAATATTATCAAGTTTGAAAACGATCAGAGGCAATTTGAGTTTCATGAGGTTTACCGGGCGGAGAAAAAGAAGCGGAAGAAATCGAAGGGGAAATGAGCGAAAAGCCGGATCTGACATCCCGGCTTTTTCTTATTTTCTTTTTAATATAAAACAATGATAACTTTCTTTCACCTTGACCCAATCAGTTATTAGGTGTTTTCTTTAGCTGTACAAATACAGGTGAATCACTTAATTTATTACATATAAGTTATCCTGCAAAACTGTGCACGGAATGTCGGGTAGATACATTTCGCTCCAGTTATTCTTTTGTTAAAGGAGGTCAAATAAATGGATTCGCTTAAAAGGATGAATAGCGCATTAACGTATATTGAAGAAAACCTCACGAACGATATTGATTTCAAAGAAGCAGCAAAGCTTGCTTTCTGCTCTGAATATCATTTTTAAAAGGATGTTTTCCTTCCTTGCAGGTATTTCATTATCGGAATATATTCGTCGACGACGTCTTACTCTTGCGGCTTTTGAACTTAAAGACAGCAGCGTAAAGGTGATTGATCTTGCAATAAAATACAGTTATCACTCACCAGATTCTTTCGCACGAGCATTTAAACATTTGCATGGCATAAGACCATCAGAAGCTAAACATAATGGCCATTCACTTAAAGCTTATCCGCGAATGACCTTCCAGTTATCAATCAAAGGAGGAAGTGAAATGAACTATCGCATTGAAGAAAAAGAGGCATTTCGCATCGTCGGCATTAAAAAAAGAGTCCCTATTTTGTTCAAAGGAGTGAATCCTGACATTGCATCGATGTGGGAAAGTTTAGATGAAGCAGCAATCAATCAACTAAAAGAGCTTTCTAATGCAGCGCCTGCAGGACTCATTAGTGCATCCACGAACTTTTCTGAAGGCCGGACAGAGGAAAATGGAGAGCTTGATCACTATATTGGCGCAGCCACAACAAAACATTGCCCAAATCATCTATCACAGCTTGAAGTCCCTGCCTCAACGTGGGCTGTATTCGAAGCAGCCGGATCATTTCCGACTGCACTGCAGGAAGTATGGGGGCGGATTTATTCCGAATGGTTTCCATCGTCAAATTATGAACAAATTGAAGGCCCAGAAATACTGTGGAATGAGCATAAAGATGTAACATCGCCATCTTTTAAAAGTGAAATTTGGATACCCATTTCAAAAAAGTAATGTATCTTATAGGAAGGGGTCTCATCCCTTCCTCACTAACCCGATCTGCGGCAATATTGATGCCACTAATCTACGAATTGAGTTTTTTTATGAGCAGAGCCTTTCTTACAGAAAATCTAAATTGAGGTATCCTATTGCGTTTTGATGCTCTGCATCGCGCCTCTTATTTCCCGCTTTAACGTCCGATCCTTTCTGCAATTGCTTCTGCAAAGTCTGACGTTGATGATTACCACCAAGATCTCCCGTTTTGATTCCTGCCTTCACGGTTTCCTGAAGTGAGTTTTCTATGCTTCTGTTCGTTTAATTAGAATTCAAATAATCCAAGACACGGTCAACTCTTTCATTGACTGAGTAATCTCCTTCAATTCTTAACACTGGACAAGATAAATCTGCCATCCAATGTTCGTGTAAAGCTTTACTTCTAACTTCCATTCCAGCATTATCATATAAAGATGCCCACTCTAAAAATGTTTTTGATTCTTCATATTTACTGCCGCCGGCTAACACTTCGTTTCCATAACGCTGAAATTCCCTATGCCTTAATCTTTCAAGCCGGATATCTTGCGGAATCCATAAGAAGATGACAAGGTCAAAATCACTTTTTAGATCATCGCCCCAGCGGCACACTGCGCCAGAAAGAATCCATTTCTCATTTATTGTTAAGTCTTTTTCAAGCAGCTTTCTTCTTTCAGGAATTTCTCTTTTTTCAGTGAATTTATCTGTCCAATAGTAATCATCTGTATCAAGATGCGTATGAGGCAAATGCTTTGATAATGCAGCACCCAATGTTGAAGTTCCGACTCCAGAGGCTCCCAGTATGTGAATCTTATTTTTCATAGTTCCCCCTCCTTATGAAGCAACGAAACTCCCTGTCCGCTGCACAAGGTTCTGACTATTATTTTAACATAAATCCCCAAAACCTTTGCTTTTCTAAGGGAATCCAGATTCGTGTTAAGACCATACTGCTTACGAACTTCATGGTCATTTTCAAACAGAATGATTAACTTTCTCTCCGGCCTATTATAATATCCTCATACACTTTTTCAAAAGTCTCGATTGGCAGTGAAAACTTAGTTGTTTTCTCGTTACGGTAATTGATCACAATCTCAATTTGATTATTTTTTTGTTCAAACTCAATAAGTGCATTCTCCCATTTATCTCTGATTGATATGATACAATTTCCATTTTTCTTATCCTTTTTCTTATAAATGTAATTCACCTTAACTCTCCTTTCATTGATCGACAAAAGGTTTCGGAATAAGGAAGCTCCTCAAAAAAGGATCAAAACTTTTATCAAGTTTGATCCTTTTCCCTTTTTAGTCATTTCTCCGCGAACGTTTATAGACATTCAGAGTTACCAGCCAGCTCATAACGATGATTCCTGCAAATAGGACCAGCATATTACTGTACAAATAAGCGGAATGATCAGCGTTAACAGGCAGCAGCCTTTGATCCAGCAAACGGATCGATAATAAACCGCCTGCAATCGCAATGCCCGTTCCCTCTGATAGAAAGCTCGTAAAATTAAGCAAACTCATTCCGGCCCCGGCTTCCTTTTGTTTTAAACTGCCAGACACAATTGTAGATATAACCGTTTTTGTGAAGGAGAGCCCCCCAAAAACAAAAACGATTATAACGGTCATGAGCCAAGGTGTCGCATCTATAAAAAAGGCAGCGATTAAAAAGCTGGAAGACATCAATACAATCCCGATGGTGAGCACATATAAAGAACCTTTCCGATCAACAAGCAATCCTCCAATGTAACCGAAGATGATGACGCTCATCGTCCCGGGGAACATAATCCCGCTTCCAATTGCCGCAGTACTTAAATGGTGAACATCTTTCATCATATAAGGAACCATAGACACAAATCCTGCAGCAGTGCCGAATATCAGGCCTCCGCAAAGGACGCCCATCATAAACAAGACATTTTTCCCCAGTGCAGGGTCAACAAAGGGATCTTGAGTTTTCCTAATATGTTTCACAAATATCAGGAAAGCTAGAATACTGATGGTCAGAAAAGACATTCTATATGACGTTGTAAACAGCAGAAAAAATACGATGCCTGCAGACATTAATATAATCCCCGCCATATCAAAGCGCCCGCTGATTCTTTCTTCCTTTTCAAGCAGTTTTATCAGGAATGGAACGGTGATAACTGTTGCTGTTGGAATAAGCAGCAAATATGACCAGTGAATATAATGAGCGATCATTCCGCCAATAGCTGGTCCGACACCTTCCCCCATTGCCACCAGCGACCCGATCAGACCAAATGCTTTACCCCTGTTTTCTTTCGGAATATAGCGTACTACTGCAACCATTACAAGTGCCGGGAATGCGGCAGCACCAGCCCCTTGAATAAATCGGGCCAGAATGAGTACAGAAAAGAAAGAGTGTCCGACAAATCCAATGATTGATCCGAAGCCATTGACCATAATCCCAAACAGGAGCAGCTTTTTGATGCCCAGCTGATCTGATAACTTCCCATACAGAGCAGTTCCGATGGAAAAGGTGAGCATAAAGGCCGTGTTCACCCAGTTTGCACTCGCTGGCAGTTTATGAAAGTCGTTGGCGATATCAGGTAACGAGACGTTCAAAACCATTTCATTTAATACGCTGAAAAATGACAGAACACAAAGCCAAATGAACACTTGGTTGTGCCGTAAAGTTGATTGTGAATAAGGCGTATTCACAATTTCCCCTCCATTAATGAGGGCCGACGCAGTTTATAGGGCCATTGATACGCTTCCCTCTTTTAATTGTACCCTGTTCATTTTTTTGCACTTCATACTTAACTCCCCCTGCATAGATTGATATATCTTATTATATACAGATTAAGGTATACGACAATAAGGCTGGATGCAAAAAAAGAAAAATCCTCAATCCGATATTATGAATACATTGCGACACATACCCGCTATATGCTGTTGAAAAATTGCAATAACGCATCGTATCGTCCGCTCCTATGGCAAAGTTATTTTCGGCATAAAAATGACAAGCTGAAACGTTAATATCTTGTGTTTCAAGCATAAGACCGCATAAATGATTCTCCTTTGTCCACTCAATCGCTTTATCCAATATAGCCGTCCCGACACCATTTTTTCTATTTGCAACGGCAATGTCTTCAATCAGTGCGTATCCATTCCAATTAGAACGAAGCTTACTCCGGCCGACACAGTGGTTCTCTGCGTAATAAAAAAAGACAACTTTATCCTCTTCTTCAATATAACTGACATCAATTTCTTCATCGTCATATTTTTTGACATAAGGTTCAGCAAATATCTCCTCTGTATATGTCCACACATTTTTCAAATGAAGGGATGATTCTCCCTGAAACAACGAAAGGTTCGTTTGGTTTATTGAAGTCTTTCATATTGAATCGAGTCATTTTAGTTATCATTAATCACCTTTCTGCATTTATTCACCTTGCTTTACGTCTTTTTAACTGTGATTCGTGGCATTTCATGGATCCCGGTTTAATAATTCTAAGACTAAAACAAAAAAGATACCAACATCGATTGGTATTATCTATTCATTCGAGCTCTTACAACAACATCCTATTCCGGAGCTTCCAACCCAAACTTTGTCCATTCCTCTTTTGCCGGGCCATAAATACCCGGAACAGGTAAACCCGCCTGTCTCATAAGAACGGTCATTTGTCCCCGATGATGACTTTGATGTTGAATTAAAAACAGTAAAAGTGAACCATTGGGCAGCTGCTGACCCATAAAGTTGATACGTTCTTCAAGTGTATCGTCAGTCCATTGCGTTTTTAACGCCTGCACGAACGCATTGCTTGCTTGATGATAGCCGTCAGCTATCAACTGGGCCGAATCGGGAACGGGATAATCTTCAGCTGGGGCGCGAAACGTTAAATCTGTGTTTAATGTGATGATGCGAATAGCAGCAACAGTATGCCAAGCAATACGGCCTAAAGTCCAGTTCTGTGAAGTGATTTCTTGTTTTAGTGATTTATCAGTCAGAGTATTTAATAGTTTCTGTGTCGCATCGGCTTCGAACTCCCAAGATTTCAAAAAATGATCTAAGGTTTGAAACATAAAAATCCTCCTTTTTTCCATGCGCCCGAGTTCAATAATCATGCTCCGTTAAGTAAAAAGAACAAAACTTTAAACAGACATGTCTAATGACATTCTTAACAGAAAGCCCGATCTGACAATAACATACAAAATAAGAATCCAACAGATAATCGATAAAAAGAAGTATAGCTGTTCCAACAGGATTCTTCTATCTAATTGTTTCGCGTTACAAAAGTCCATATCGTTTTAGTGATTGAACCGGAGATAAAACAGCTCCCCGTCATCATAGCCACCCAAATGAAAAATGTCGGCTCGGCCCCTATTACAATAAACATAAATATCAAGGACAAAATAAAAACAATAACAACCATCATCCATACTTTTTTGAAGATGAAATATCCTAAAATCCCCAACAGAAAAGAAGTTCCCGGAAGAATGATGAGAATGATATACGCAGGACTCAACAGCGGACTCATACAAACACCTCCTCATGATTTCAAAACGGGAAATTTCCTGCTTTTATTCAGCGCTTTGTCTAATATCAAGTGATATGAAGTGATTTTCCCATACGTTCCATTCCATTTATTACATATTACACTGATACACTCAATCATTTATAGATATATATTCATTATTGCAGAAAAAAAGCAGCCTTCGGGTAGTCTGCTTTTTTTCGTCCCCTAGCAAGTCCTGCCGCACCGACTTCAGCACACGCGATTTACCCATGTGATGTCTTCATGTTCTGTTCCTGCAGCGCTAATATTCTCATAATCGTATGCATGACGCCGCTTTCCTCATTTGATTTAATGACAAAATGCGCCGCATCTTTTATTTCGTCAATGGCGTTTTTGACCGCAAAGCTGTAGGATGCCGCTTCCATCAATTCTTTGTCATTGCGTCCGTCTCCGAACGCCATTGTTTCATCAGGCGAAACCCCTAACAATCGCTGCAGTTCCTGTACGGTTGTTCCTTTGTGTATTCCGATATTTGATATGTCCATCCAGGTGTCTTCTGATGCTACGATATATAATTGATGAAAAAATTCATGCAGCTTTTCTCTCGTTTCCTGGCAGTTGGCGTCGGGGTCATGAACCGTAATCTTGATAAAGTCGTCTTTTATCTCAGTGAAATCAGCTATTTTTGTTACATGAGCATAAGAGGCATTCACGAATTTCATTTCACTTTCAGACAGGTTCTCTTTCACCATCGCGCCTTTTTTTGTGCAGGCAATAATGCTGTGCCCGCAGCTGATTTTTTCCAAAACCTTTATAATTGACAGTCCCGCTTCATTGCTGATCAAAGATTCATATATGAATTTGCCGTTCTTTTTCATACGTGTGGCACTGTCTCCTAAAATCCAAAAATCCTTCGCATCTTCTCCGAATAAAGCCTCCACCCTTTCACACTGTTTTCCGGTACAGAGGGCGAAAGCGACATGCTGTTCCGCCATTACTCGTTTAGTCTCTTCAAATAATGTTCGGTCAAAATCGCCTTGATTATTTAAAAATGTGCCGTCTAAATCCGTAATCACTAACTTAATCATCGTTCAGCACCTCCGCAGTTAAAACGTCTTTTTCAGACAAACGGTTTTTCATCTTTGAGAATGGCATCAATCGCGTTTAAGACCCCTTCTTCATTGTTGGATTGCGTGATATGCGCGGCAGCCTGTTTAATGCTTTCATGCGCATTGTCCATGGCGACTCCGTATTTCACGGCGGACACCATCTCCAAATCATTCCCGCTGTCTCCGAAGGCCGCGCATTCTTCATCATTTATCCCCCATTGTTTCTGGAGAAGCTTCATCCCGCTTGCTTTATGAAGCCCCGGTATGATCAGATCTATGTCACCGTGCCCGCTTGATACAGGCGTCACGAAAGATCCGATGTCGTTTTTCAAATGGCTCAGCAGTGCGGAACAATGTTCGGCGGGGAAACTGATGGAAAATTTAAAAATGTCATCATCGATGTTTTCAAAATGCGGCACCCTTTTTAACACATGATAATACTTACCGGCATGCAGATATTCATCTTCTCCGGCATTTTCATGAATATACGCGCTATTTTTTCCGCAGACAATGACGTTTTTCACATCATACCGCTCTAAAGCATCGAATACCGCTTGTATTGTATCTTCAGACATTTTACCCGCGAATAATTCTTCTCCGGCATTCACGACGAAGGCGCCATTCTCAGCAACGAAAGCGATTTCACTTTCGATTTCCGGAAAGAAAGATTTCAGCTGGGCATATTGGTTGCCGCTTGCTACGGCAAATTTAATTCCCCGCGCTTTTAATTCACGATACTGATTCATAAAACGCTCGTTGTTATATGCCATTTCATCATTCAGAAACGTCCCGTCCATATCAACGGCTATCAGCTTAACACCCATATTGTCCTCCTTTTTTCAGACCCTTGAAGAATTGATTCGAATAGCGTATGAACGAATTATATCCGCAGTTTATTCGTCCCGTAAATCATTGGGTGACGTCTTGTTCTGAATGACACAATAAGTGATTTGTCACGTACATATAACGCTATGTTTCTTATAAAATGATATGTTACGATTAGATGTACATTCACCATTCTCATGAAAAGGAGAATCCCCCTGCATGTTCAAACATGAAATGATTGCTTCATTTAACGAGCTTGAAACTTCTTTATACAACTACATCTCTCAAAACAGCGAAAAAGTCGTCTATATGCGGATCCGTGAGCTGGCAGATGAAACCCATGTATCTACGGCTTCTATTTTACGTTTCTGCAAAAAAATAAACTGTGAAGGGTTTTCGGAATTTAAGGTCAAGCTGAAAATGCATGCGGAGGCAAATAAAAAAACAAATGTAAAAAGTCCCCATCATTCCGTTGCCGAATTTTTTGAGAGGACAATGAGCGGGGGCATGGAAGAAAAGCTGAAGAAAGCCGCAGCCCTTGCGGCCGATGCAGAAAGCGTCATTTTTATCGGAGTGGGAAGTTCGGGAATTCTTGCCGAATACGGAGCCAGATATTTTTCATGCTTAGGGAAACTCTCCATGTACATTAAAGATCCTTACTTTCCGGTCCATTCCCATTTCCGCCAAAACAGCATAACAATCGCTCTGTCGGTTTCAGGTGAAGGCCACTCTACGGTCACTCATCTGAATCAGCTGAAACAAGAAGGCAGCCGGGTCATCAGTATTACAAACCATAAACACTCGACCATCGCCAAAATGTCCGATGTAAACCTTTCATATTACGTGACGGAAGAATGGGTTGAAAATGCGAATATCACCACCCAAATCCCCGCCATGTACATACTTGAATCCATGGCACGGGAAGTATACAAGCTGAGAGAATAAACATTCATGCAAAATACCCCCAGAAAGAGAACTGGGGGGCAGGAAAATCGATATGTTAAACAGCTTTGGCTGAACCAGAAACTTTAAACAGCCGAACAGCGGTTTTTCGTCTCGGAATTGGCTTCTTCTATTCTGAAAAGGCCAGCCGTTACAGCCAAAATGTTTCTCCGAGCGCTAATGCTTTCAGTTTTTCCGGAGGTAATGCAAGTCGGTCCCATTCGCTGTGCAGTCTGCTTAATGCTTCCGGGCCTGTATCATCAGCAAGCCGGAATGCCCCGTAATGCATGGGAATGAAGCTGTCAGCCTTCAGCTCCAAAAACGCTTTCACGGCATCTTCCGGATTGATATGTGACACTTTCATAAACCATTCCGGTTCGTACGCGCCTATCGGCATCAGAGCCGCCTTAATATGAAACCTTTCTCCGATTTCTTTGAAGCCTTCAAAATAGCCGGTATCTCCTGCAAAATAGATGGATTCACCGTTTTCGCTTTCTATGACCCAGCCTCCCCAGTGAGAGGTATCGGTATCCCAAAGCGTTCTCCGTGTCCAGTGCTGGGCAGGCACAAATGATATGTTCACTCCCCGCATCTCAAAACGATCCCACCAATTCATTTCAAATACCTTTTTGCAGCCTTTTTTGATGAACAGCTTTTTCAGTCCTGCAGGCACGTAAAAATCCGGATTTCCTCTCAGTTTTTTTATACTCGGAAAATCAAGATGGTCATAATGCCCGTGTGAAATGAGCACGGCATCAATCTCAGGCAGTTCGCTCAATTCGTATCCGGGATCTGTCAGCCGTTTTTGAAAGCCCATCCGCCGCGCCCATACAGGGTCGGTGATCATGTTAAGCCCTTGTATTTGGATCAGAAATGAAGAATGGCCGATCCATGTAATGGCCGTTTTTGTCCGATTGACGGCAACACCATGAACATCCCTGCCGGCCGCTTTCGGAATGTTCTCGCTTAAGTCTTTACTTTTCTCTCTTCGTTCCTTCATCCATTTCCACATGTCCCTGAATCCATGTTCATTCTTCACGCCATTCAAGTTTTCGTATCTTTTTCTCATATCATTCTCCCTTGAAACGTGTATTTCGTTCGATTCATCGGACATTTATACAATGTCTGTAAAGGATGCCCGGCTTACTGCGGCTAAATCTTGAGGCGCTAATTTCACCTGCAATCCGATTTTCCCCGCACTGACAATCATAAACTCCAGTGTTTCGGCGGATTTATCAATAAAAGTCGGAAACCATTTTTTCATGCCGATCGGAGAACAGCCTCCGCGCATATAGCCGGTGATTCTCAAAAGGTCCTTCATGGCAATCATTTCTATTTTCTTCTCACCTGCTGCCTTTGCTGCCTTTTTCAGATTCAGTTCCTTTGCAACGGGAACAACAAAAACGTAATAACGCTCTGTTCCTGCCGATGTTATTAGCGTTTTATAGACATTTTCGGCGGGATATCCGATTTTCTCCGAAACGGAAAGGCCGTCTGCAGGCTGTCCCCCATCTGTTTTGTAACTTAATAGCTCATAGGAAATGTTTTGCTGTTCAATGATACGGACGGCATTTGTTTTAACTGTTTTTTTCGCCATGACGCTCCTCCGTTACCTGTATTTCTTTCTGTTTTATATGATCTATTTTAGCCGCTGCAATGAAGCTGTCAATTTGATGATGAAGGTTCATTTTCGGCTTCTCTCCTTCCTTCATAACCTATACGCATTAATTCCATAGTTATTATAAATTAGACACATTGAAATGAAAAGCGTACGATACACATATAAGCAACAATGAGAAAAGAGGGACATTCATGACGTTTATTCAGCCTCATACAAAGGCGTACAGAAAGGCCAGCTTGGCTCTGTTTATCAGCGGATTTGTGACATTTGCCACGCTTTACACGACACAGCCGCTTTTGCCTTTGTTTTCGGAAGAGTTTCATATTTCTGCTGCGGCTGCCAGCTTAACTTTATCCATCTCAACAGCCGTTTTGGCATTTTCATTATTGGCAGCCGCTTCGTTATCTGACGGATTCGGAAGAAAAAAATTGATGGTGCTGTCGCTAACCGCCACTTCTGTTTTAGGTCTATTAACAGCGTTCAGTCCGGCTTTTCCGGCGCTTTTGGCGATGAGAGGTCTGCTCGGTATTTTTTTGGCAGGCGTTCCGGCTGTCGCTATGACATATGTAGGCGAGGAGTTTGATCCGAAGGGCCTCGGGAAAATGATGGGCCTGTATATCAGCGGCACAAGCATCGGGGGAATGAGCGGGAGGCTGTTAACTGGGCTTCTGACCGATTTATTCGGCTGGCGGCCGGCGCTTGCCATCATCGGTATTCTTTCTATAATATTAAGCTATTTGTTTTGGCGTTTTCTTCCGGCTCCGCGCCACTCATTTCAGCGGCATGCTGGCGTAAAAGCGGCATTTAAAGAATATGGAGCGGTCATACACCGCAAGCGGCTGCTTTTATTAATTTCTCTGGGGTTTATATTAATGGGGAGTTTTGTCACTTTATATAACTATATCGGTTTTCATCTAATGGCTGCTCCTTATCATTTGTCGCAGACTGTGATCGGCTTTATTTTTATCGTCTATCTCGCGGGAACGTTCAGCTCTGTCTATATGGGGAAAAAAGCGGACCTTTTCGGAAGCTCAAAAATGATTAAGATTGCGATTTTGATTATGCTGACCGGTGCAGCGGTGACACTTTTGCCCCAGCTTGCCCTTAAAATTGCAGGCATTGCCGTGTTTACCTTCGGCTTCTTCGGCGCACATTCAATCGCAAGCGCCTGGGTCGGCCGAGCAGCCGGTGATCATCGCGCGCAAGCTTCTTCATTATATCTGCTTGCATATTATATCGGTTCAAGTGCGGCTGGGTCTTGCGGCGGTTTCTTTTGGACGCATTTTCATTGGATCGGCATCATTTCTTTTATTTCGGCTTTGCTGGTGTTGTCTTATCCGGTTTTATTTATGGCGGAATTCAAAAAAAGAAAACATAGCCGCCTGCATATAAATCAATAAAAACATTAAAGATTTGTGTCTTTTGTCCGATAATAAAAATAAGGCCGGCACGATACTCCCTATAACTATTCCTTTTGATTCAGTAGATTTCAAATATCGTGCCGGCTTTCTTCAATTAAATAACATTCTTCATTTGCCTCACGCTTCTGTTACACACCTGTCCAAACATCTTTCGCATATCTTCCTTCCGCTTGCAGCTGTTCAAGCCAATTCAAGGAAACTTTTGAATCAGTGTTATGCACCTTTTCATACGCCTGAAGCAGTACGTTTTCCACAGCCGGAGCCATTTTGCTTCCGTCACCGCATATATAGAGATGGCCGCCTTGGTCAAGAAGCGCAATAATCTGTGCAGCCTCGCGAAGCAGGACATCCTGTACATATACTTTACAATCCTGATCTAACCTGGAATACGCCCGATGCACGGTCACAAGGCCGTTTTTCTCCGCCTGGTCGAATTCATCTTTGTACAGATCGTCTTCTTCAGGATGCCTGCAGCCGAAGTATAAATGAGCTTCGCCCAGGCTGTGACCGGACATTTTTTCGGCAGCCCGCGCCTGGATAAAGCCCCTGAACGGCGCAATTCCGGTGCCCGCCCCGACCATAATGAGAGGTGTTTTCGTATTTTCAGGCAGTGAAAAACCGGACTGCGGTGAGCGGATGAAACATACGGCATGATCGCCATTCTGTAATCCGGCTAAATAGTTCGAAGCCACGCCCCGGTATTCTCCACGGCCGCTCCACGCCGGAGCCGTCACAACGCCGACTGTGATACTGAGCTCTCCGCTTTTTGCCTTCGGTGAGCTTGAGATTGAATAATAGCGCGCCTTCAATGACGGCAGAAGTTCTAAAAAGCGTGCAAACGGCAGTTCACAAGCCGGATATTCTTCAAGCAGATCCAGCATGGTCATTCGTTTTTTCAGCACGTTTTCTTTATATGCCGCGTCATCAGAATAAAGATGCTCCAATTCTTTTTGGTGCGGCGGGCATACGGTATGAGCCGCGAGTTCGCGAAGCTGGGCTCTCGTTGCCGGTTCCTGCAGCTCTACATATGACGCCAAAATCTCCGGCGCATTAACTGCCCGGTCCATTGGGAGATGAGGCAACTGCCGCCCCTTGATCTTAAAGGGCTGATTCGGATCAAGACCGAACCGGCGAATAACACGGCTGATCAGTTTCCCGCTGTTTTGCGGAAGCACCCCAAGATGGTCTCCTTCCTGATAAGTTTCTGTTTCCGGAAGACGCAGCTCAATATGCCGGACTGAGCGCTTGCTGCTTTCGGTATGAAGCTCTTTGTTTGTAATCACTTCCGCCTCAAATGCTTTATACGTTTTGGCAATCGGCGTTTCAGCTGCTTCACTTACGTATTCTATTGATAACTGTGATTTATTCTGCTGTTTTGGAGCGGCTTCTATATGAAAAGCCTTGATGATGTCCTGCCAGAATGAGTCTTCCCAAGCTTCCTGACTGTACTCAAAATCATCGGCATTGTCGCCCTCTCCGAGAGAGGTCAGCCGTGCTGCCCCTTTTTCTTCAAGCACTTTGTCTATAAGGCGTGGGATCCTCTGGTAAGTGGCGGCCCAGTTGCGGTCTCCGCAGCCGAAGACGGCGTAAGAAACACCCTTTAATTCCTGGTCTTCAAGGGTTTCCATCCATTTCACAAAACCCGCCGCATTATCAGGCGGCGCTCCGTTGTAAGAAGCCGTAACAATAACGACAGCGCCTTTTACAGGCAATTTCCCGGCATAATCATCGAGCGGGCCGGTTTCAGTTGAAAAACCTTTGCTTCTGCCGATGTCAGCCAGCTCTTCCGCGATTCCTTCCGCAGTTCCTAAATTTGATCCGTAAAGAATGAGAAGCGGAGTTCCATGAGACGGTATTTCTTCCGTTTCTTCTTTGTGACCGCTGTTTTCAGCTTTATGGTTCTGTGCGGACTGCTGATTGGACACGTCCTTGTTTTTCACACGGATTTTAAAATCACCGGGCTTAATGGTTAAAGCTTCTTTAATCGTAAGCTCATAATCCGTGTGATCAATCAGTTCAAAGTGTTTAAGGACAAGCCCGAGCACCATTGTCGCTTCCTGAAGGGCAAACTGCATCCCGATGCATGCGCGCTGTCCGTTTCCGAACGGCTTATACGCATCGGCCGGAATTGCCGCGGGATCACTGAACCTTTCCGGGCGGAATAACTCGGCATCTTCTCCCCACGCGCTTTTATCCCGGTGCAGCTGCGGAGTCAGAATCGTCACCGGCTGTCCTTTCTCAATCGGATATTTTCCGCCGAGAACCGTATCTTCCTTCGCGTACAGGGAAAATGCCGGGGCAGTCGGATAAAGCCGCAATGTTTCGTTTAACACCATGCGGATATATGTCAGCTGCTGAATCTGCTTATATTCAGGTGCCTCTCCCGTCAGCACCCGTTCAGCTTCCTCAACGGCTTTTTCCAATTTATCTTTATTTTTCAGCAGGCAGTAAATCGCGAATGAAAGCAGTCCGCTTGTGGTTTCATGCCCAGCGATCAAAAAAGTAATGATTTGATAGCGGATATTTTCATCATCCAGCCTTTCACCCGTTACAGGATCTTTCGCTTCAAGCATCAATGATAAAAGGTCAGACAGATTCTCATCCGGATTTTCCCTCCGCTCAGCAATAATCCGGTCTACGAGTTCATTCATCACTTCAATATCCCGCTGGAACTGATGCCTCGTTTTGATCATCAGCTTGTCCTGCAGGCTGTGTCTTTGTGATTGGCGCATTGCCTCCTGCAGCGCACGAAGCATGCTCGTGATAAAAGGATGCTGTGTATCGCGGTAAAAGCTGTTAAAGCGGTAATGAAATCCGCACAGACCGATTGTATCCAGCGTCAGGCGCGTCATATCTTCAGCGACGTCAATTTCTTCGTTCGGATTTAATCTGCTCCACTTCTGCACGAGCTGCATGGCAATATCAAGCATCATTGAGTGATAGCCTTTCATTGCTTTCTGGCTGAAACTCGGCAGTAAAATCCGATGCGCTTTCTGCCAATTCTTTTCGTTTGTCCAGCTCGTAAATAATCCGTCACCGCCAAATTCACGGACTTTGAGCAAGGCTTTGCTGAGGTTTTTGTCAAATCGCTTTTCATCACAGACTTCTGCCGCAAGTTCACGGCCTGATACAAAAACCCCGACAGAGCTCGGAAATTCAAAACGAAAGATCGGGCCGTATTCTTCGGCAATTTTCCAAAGCGATTGTGAAAGTTTTTCTTTTTCCAAGTGAGGGAGGTTTTTCAGTGGTCCGTATGTTTTCGGCTGCGGTATAGCGTTTAGCTGTTTCATATCGATCTTCCTTCCTTCGGCGAATAATTAATGAGTTCGGATGGCGTCCCAAGAGCATTGCTCCAATTCTTTCAGAAACGGTTTTGTGATTTCAACGCTTCCCGTCCGGACAAGCTGATAGAGTTTGAGATATGCCCCCAGCAAAATCGCCATCAGCACATCGGACGGCAGATTCCGGAGCACGCCTTCAGACTTGCCGCGCTGAAAAAAGACGTCAAGCATCTGTGTGATTTCATCAAGAAGCTTACGGCTCGTTTCATTCAGAAAGTAGGCGTCCTTATTCGTTTCAAGAAAAAACAATGCATACTCGCTTTCCTTTGTAAAATCAATCAGGCAATAAAAAAGGTGATGGAACCCTTCTCTTACAGATATTTTCGAAAAATCAGTTTTGACTTTTTTCATAAAACGCTGCGCACTTTCCTGATACAGCACATTAACAAGCGTTTCTTTACTGTCAAAGTAACGGTAAATTGTGCCGGTTCCGACATCCGCCTGAGCGGCAATCATCGGGATCGTCGTTGCGTCAAATCCTCTCTCTGTAAACAAAGTAAGCGACGCTTTCATAATGAGTTCAACTTTGTTTGAAGCTGTCATCTAATCCCCCTTTTAAATACGGAATGAATATTCATTCCGTTTGTTCAAAATTTTTAATGTACGGTCATCTGATCATTATTGTATAAGAAAAAAACTTTTTTTAATATAAAACATGTGTGAAATAGCCAAAAATAAGGAAATATGCCCAAATTATAAAAAAGAGCTGCCATGACTTAAGCAGCTCTTTTATTTCCCAAGAAATATTCTATTTAATGGCAGTAATAAAATGGAATGCATCTCTGCTGACAACTGAAATGTCTCTGAAATGCTGATCACGCAGCACCTGAATTACATCATTTTCGCTCATTCGTGAAGGCTTCAAAACCATATAAAAGGACCCGTCAATTTGAAGCACGCGGTACACTTCTTTACATGCTGTCCGGTAATCGCTGACCGTTTCAGCAGTATGTAACGAGAAGACTTTATGAAAGCTGCGGTCGTCGAACGGAATGCTTTCAGGCCGCCCATGCTGAATGTTTCCGAGTCCGGCCTTTATGGCCGAACGGTTTGCGCGCTGTGTTTTCCGTATTTTACGTTTTGATGTTTCTATACTTTTAAGACTGCCCTTTTCAAGCTGTCCGATGATTTGTTTAAACATTGAGCCGTTTCCGGTTCCAATTTCCAGAATGCGGTCGTATTCCTGTATATCCATCATAATTTGCCGAATGACTGGTTGTGCCGGTTCTGATGTAGCAAAGTATTTCGCGCGCATTCGTTTTAATGCTGAAGATGTATGTTGCAACATTGTATAACACCCGCTTTTCTATTTCTGAGATTTATTATTCAGAAATAATATTACCTCCTATTAGTATGAGGTGCTAATTAGACGCACTTCTCTTCATAAATGTTTCGATTTAATTGAAATTTATATCAGTTTTAAAAAAAAGACGGAAAACGTAGGTTTTCCGCCTGCTCTAATACCAATAATACGGTGTTATATATCTTGTCTGCCGGGAAAGCGCCGCCATTCTCTGACGGCGATACGGGTTGCCGTAGCCGTGTTTAAAGGAATGGGGCATTGACGCATACCCGTGTCCGATAGATGGAATTTTGTTCTGCCCGCTCTGCATGCTATCACCCGCTTACCGATTTATCTTTCTTTACCATGGTATGCAGGCCGTCTGCGCGGTGACAGCAAAATTCCAGCTAAACCTGGTCCTTCTCCATTGTGTAATGATTCAGCAGTTCAATTCTGAACATGATGATCTCCTCCTTCTTCCCCATTTTGGCTCTTTTTGTTCACTCAGTTCATATAAAAATGTTTCATCTGGCGTTCTTTCGCTTCATTGTAAAACTCTTCGACCTGCTGTTCTCGTTCATATTCTTCAGCACTTTTAAAACGCTTTGAAATGGTCAGTGTCAAAAAGAAGAGATTAATGGTCATTATCGCTCACCCCCTTTCAATATCCGCACAGGCGAAAATAACCCGCAGCAAACTTCATATGTGCTGCGGGCAGACAAAATCCGCAGACAAAAGAAGCAGGTGCTTCTTTCCCTGCGGGGAGCTGCGAATGTCCTGATACTCCGAAATTAACGTGCTTGACAGGCAGAGGTTAAGGAAGGACACGAACTCTTCCACAGGCTGAATCGGTTCAATTTTCGGTTTTGCTTGCCGTTTAACGTTGTCATGTGACTCAACCTCCCTTTGCTTTTTTTCTTACTTTGTAAGTATATCCACCGTCTTCCAATTTGTAAACATTATTTTCAAGATTTGGACGGAAAATGTGCTGGAATTCCGCTTCAATTGTCCTTGTTTTCCGGCATCTTTCTTACCTCAGGAAACTCTTTTCATCCCTTGTTTATTCTGATCCTTTTTTGCATATGCAATAAAATAAATAAGGCCGACAAACACTGCGCCGCCGATCACATTCCCGATAAAAGCCGGAATGAGATTAAGAATCAGATCCCCCCATGAAAAAGAGCCTGCAAAAATCGCAGCCGGGATGATAAACATATTGGCGACAACGTGCTGAAAACCGATTGCGACAAACGCCATAATCGGAAACCATATACCCGCGATTTTACCGGCTCCGTCTTCTGCCCCGAAAGAAAGCCAGACGGCTAAACAGACAAGCCAGTTGCAGCCGATCGCCGACACAATGACTTTTCCAAACGGCATATCCAATTTGCCTTGTGCGACCGCAATCGTTTTTTCCAAATACGGCCCCGTTTCAGTTAATCCGACAACATGTCCGAAAAAGTAAGCGACAAACAGCGCGCCGACAAGATTCATTAACGTCACGATCATCCAATTTTTCACTAAAGAACCGGCGGATATTCTTCTGGAAAACAGCGCCATGGATACTGACATCATATTTCCCGTAATCAGCTCCGCGCCGGCAAGAACGACAAGCACCAGTCCGACGGGAAACACGGCCGCGCCGATTAAACTTGACAGGCTGCCCCATTCTTTCGGAAGATCTCCGATGACACGGATATCAAGCAAATAACCGAGTGCGATAAACGCTCCTCCTAAAAATCCTAATACGATCAGTGCTGAAAGCGGTGATTGCACCTTTTTTACCCCTGATTCGACCGCAAGCTCCGCTATTTCGTCAGGTTTACGAAAAGCCATCATTAAACCCCTCCATTATCAATTCATCCGGCAGTTTTCAAAAGGAACTTAATAAAAAAGGCAGCATTCAAACAGCCCGTCTGAAACGGGTTTGAATGCTGCCTAACTTGTATGCATACCCATACAACAATATCAAGCAGAATGAAAATGTTAGCTATAGAACATGTACAGCTCATGCACACATTCCATAAAAAATCGTCCTTAAGCCACTGCTGGCAGTTCATATCATATCAAATGTGACAATTTCGTGTCAATTGAATTTTTTCAGCTTTTGATTTCTTCACGCCGCTCTTCAATTGTTCGGTCAAATACAAATACAGACACCGCAATATTCTCTTCGATCTTGATGTCTGAAAACAGATGCACGAGCTTTGCCCCGATAAGCTCTTCCATTCCTTCAGGCGTTTGTTTGGAATACAGCTCCTGAATTAAGCTGGTCCGCGCCGCGTGAACCATTTCTCTTCCTTCAGGGGTGCGTGCGATAAACTGCTCACTTGCGCTTAAATTGCCGTAAAGCGTAGATACCGCCATGTTATCCACAAAAACGGTGTGAATTCGTTCCGGCCCTTTTCCAAATAATTCTTTGCGCAATTTCCGAATAATATCGTTAAATTCATGGATTTTTTTAGACATATTGTCCCCTCCGATTTCAGCCTATGAAAGACATTCCCGGTTCCCCTTTGCAGCATTTCACCTGGTTAAAGTTTTCCTTTCGTATTGTATTATAATAAATATCACCTTATAATAAAAGCAGTGAAGATGGATTCGTAATAGGAAACGTGTTATGAGTCTATCGTTTTATACAGATAGGATTGGTCTGTTAGTAAGACTTGCTAGTGAACTATTCCGCCATGCGTATTTATACCGATCTCTGCACAGGAGGCCGGTATCTATGTGCATGGCTTTTTTCGATTTTAAAAGATGGAGGGGAATTGGAAGTGACAGACGTTCAGTCTATCCGTGTCACAATCGACGGCACGGAGTATGAAGCACCAGAGGGGACTAAAATTTTAGATATTTTAAATCAAAACGGAATTGAGATACCGCAAATATGCCATGTACCGGAAGTGGATCCGATTCAAACATGCGACACCTGTATTGTTGAAGTAAACGGAAAATTGCAGCGCTCTTGTTCCACCGCAGCAGAAAACGGAATGTCAATCTCGCTTACGTCGGGAAGAGTAAAAGAAGCTCAGACAGAGGCCATGGACCGCCTGCTCGAGAATCATCTGCTTTACTGTACAGTATGCGATAACAACAACGGAAACTGCACGCTGCATAATACAGCGGAAATGATGGGAATTGAGCACCAGAAATATCCGTATACGCCGAAAGACGATTCAAAGTGCGCGGTGGATATGTCTCACCCATTTTACCGCTATGATCCGAATCAATGTATCGCCTGCGGCCAATGTGTGGAAGTGTGCCAAAACCTTCAGGTGAATGAGACCCTTTCCATTGATTGGGAGCGCGACCGCCCGCGGGTCATTTGGGACGAAGGCGTTGCCATTAATGAATCTTCCTGTGTCAGCTGCGGCCAGTGTGTCACTGTCTGCCCTTGTAACGCACTGATGGAAAAATCAATGCTCGGCCAGGCCGGATTTATGACCGGCATCAAAGAAGATGTCATGGAGCCGATGATTGATTTAGTCAAAAATGTGGAACCCGACTATACAAGCATCTTCGCTGTGTCAGAAGTGGAAGCGGCTATGCGCGATAAACGGACGAAAAAAACAAAAACAGTCTGCACGTTCTGCGGTGTCGGATGCTCTTTTGAAGTATGGACAAAAGGACGTGACATCCTGAAAATTCAGCCTGTTTCCGATGCTCCGGTTAATGCGATTTCCACTTGTGTCAAAGGGAAATTCGGCTGGGACTTCGTGAATTCGGAAGAACGGATTACAAAACCGCTCATCCGGAAAAACGGCGCATTTGTTGAATCGTCATGGGAAGAAGCCCTTGACCTTGTCGCTTCAAGACTCGGTTCGATCAAGGCGGAGCACGGCAGCGGTTCTGTCGGTTTTATTTCTTCTTCTAAAATTACGAATGAAGACAACTACGTCATCCAAAAATTAGCGCGCCAAGTATTTGAAACCAACAACGTGGATAACTGCTCACGCTACTGCCAGTCACCGGCAACGGACGGCTTATTCCGCACCGTCGGTATGGGCGGAGACGCCGGCACAATTAAAGATATTGCAAAAGCGGGCCTCGTGCTCATCGTCGGCGCCAATCCGGCGGAAGGACATCCCGTTCTGGCCACACGCGTGAAACGCGCGCATAAGCTGCACGGACAAAAATTAATTGTTGCCGATCTGCGCAGAAATGAAATGGCTGAACGGTCCGACCTCTTTATCAGCCCGAAACAAGGGACTGACCAAGTATGGCTCATGGCAGTGACGAAATATATGATTGACCAGGGCTGGCACGATCAAGCGTTTATTGATGAGAATGTCAACTACTTTGAAGATTATAAAGAAACGCTGAAAAAGTATACATTAGACTATGCGGAGCGCATCACCGGACTATCTCAGGATACGATCATCCGCATTGCCGAAATGATTCGTGATGCAGACGGCACTTGTGTTCTTTGGGGCATGGGCGTTACTCAAAATACAGGCGGCTCTGATACATCAGCGGCGATTTCCAATCTGCTGCTAGCCACAGGGAACTACCGCCGCCCGGGTGCCGGAGCTTATCCGCTGCGGGGACATAATAACGTTCAAGGCGCTTGCGATATGGGAACTCTCCCGGGCTGGCTTCCGGGATATCAGCATATTACCGATGATGCGGCCCGTGCTAAATTCGAAAAAGCTTACGGTGTCGAGATTGACGGCAAGCCGGGTCTTGATAATATTGAAATGCTCCATGCGATTGAAGAAGGAAAGATGAAGGCGATGTATCTTGTCGGTGAAGACATGGCGCTCGTCGATTCAAACGCCAACCATGTTCATGACATTTTATCCAGCCTTGATTTCTTTGTTGTGCAGGATATTTTCCTTTCAAGAACGGCGCAATACGCGGATGTCATCCTGCCTGCGGTTCCTTCTCTTGAAAAAGACGGAACATTTACAAACACAGAGCGGCGTGTGCAAAGATTGTATCAGGCGCTTCCGACGCTTGGTGATGCAAAACCGGACTGGTGGATTATTCAGGAAGTCGCCAATCGTTTAGGCGCTGATTGGAATTACACGCATCCAAGCGATATTTTCTCAGAAATGGCGAGCCTTTCTCCGCTGTTCGGAAAAGCTAGCTATGACGTACTTACCGGCTGGAACAGCTTCCTGTGGGGAAGCTTTACGGGAGAAAGCACTCCGCTTCTTTATGAAGACGGCTTTAACTTCCCTGACAAAAAAGCCCGTTTTGCCCTTAGCGATTGGGTGGAGCCTGCCGTATTCCCTGAAGAATATGACTTGCACATTAATAACGGGCGGATGCTTGAACATTTCCACGAAGGAAATATGACTAACAAATCGAAAGGCATTCAGTCTAAAGTGCCGGGCGTATTTGTTGAAGTATCGCCGGAGCTCGCGGCTGAACGCGGAATTTGCGACGGAACAATGATCCGCCTCGTCTCTCCTTTTGGAGCGGTTAAATTGAACGCGCTTGTAACAGACCGCGTCCGCGCAAATGAGCTTTATCTGCCGATGAACTCTACAGATAAAGATTCGGCGATTAATTTCCTGACCGGGCCAGCGTATGATTCACGGACACATACGCCTGCCTATAAGCAGACAAAAGTCCGCATGGAAGTGCTCGGTTCCTGTGATACTCCGCCGCTTCCGAAAACGAATCCGCGGAACAAAAAACGTCATCCGCAAAATGGTGTGGAAGCTCAGCGAAAATGGAACCGTCCGGGCTATGTGCACTTAACGGATTAAGGAAAGGAGGAAGCATTATGGCAAGCCCAATTACTGAAATTCAAAAAGAAACAAAAACGGAGGAACAGCTGAAAGCAGAAAAGCTGGAAGAACTGAAAACACTTCTCGCAGAAAATGAAGAAGCCGTCGCGAAAACGATGTCTATTATGACGGAGCTGAATGGCTTGGGCATTTTTGATGCCGCCGGCTATATGCTCCAGGCGAAAGAGGAAATTGCGAAAATCGCGCTTGGACAAATTTCCCGGGAACCTGTCACAAATCTCCTGAATACGATGATGGCAGCGGGAGGCGCGCTGTCAAAAGCTGATCCTGAATTTATGGGCAGACTTTTAGAGAGCGTCATGGCCGGAACGGATCAGGCGCAAAGCTTTTTAAAAGAAGACCGGAAAGTCAGTATGTTTGAACTGATGAAAGCCGCCGGTGATCCCGATATTAACCGTGCGCTCGGCTTCGGTCTGCAGTTTTTAAAAGGAATGGGAAAAGAATTACGTGAAACCCCGTCTGAATAAGAAATGAAAAAGCCATTGTCAAAAGACAATGGCTTTTTTTTATTCCTCGGCTTCTTCCAGCCTCTTTTTATAAATAAGTGAACGGTCAACGCAGAAATAAGCGCCCGCTAAAAATACACAATCCGTTACAAACATCAGCATTTTCTGGCCCGAAGTCAGCCCTTGTCCGGGAAGAACCGCGCCGATATAAATGAAGGTGCTGACTGCAAGCAGAATAAATGCGTAATGCTTAAAATCTTCTATTAATGATTTCAGTCTTTTGTTCTCCATATAAGGTCACCTGCCAGTTTTATAGTCTAACAACATTATAATATAAGCTGGCAGCCGACAGAGAATGTAAATCTATCCAATCTTTATAAAAGTGAATCAAGCGCCTGTTTCACATCCGCCGTTAAATCCTCAGTATCCTCAATACCGACTGAGATCCGGACGAGCCCGTCTGTTATGCCAAGTGCAAGCCGGCGGTCGCGCGGGATTGAAGCATGCGTCATTCTGGACGGCACGGAGATTAAGCTTTCAACCGCTCCTAAGCTTTCCGCGATCGTAAACAGGTTCAATTTTTCTAAAAATGCGTCGACGCGTTCGCTGCTGCCGATATCAAAGGAAATCATTCCGCCGAAACCGGAGCTTTGCGCTTTTGTCAGCTCATGGCCCGGGTGTTTCGCTG
Source organism: Bacillus sp. 01N42_2 (assembly GCF_056399565.1). NCBI lineage: Bacteria > Bacillati > Bacillota > Bacilli > Caryophanales > Bacillaceae > Bacillus > Bacillus sp. 01N42_2. The sequence goes on from NZ_JBFTRO010000003.1 coordinate 225,273, forward strand.
ATCCCGGATAGTAGAGCGTCTGAACGGCATCATGCGCTTCAAGCAGCTCGGCGATTTTTCCGGCGCTGTGATTGATGGCATCCATTCTGAGTCCCAGTGTTTTAATGCCTCTCATTAAAAGCCATGAATCCTGCGGTCCTAAAACGCCGCCTGTTGAGTTTTGCACGTAATGAAGCTTTTCACCGAGCTCTTTATCAGCCGTCACGACTAAGCCGCCGACGACATCGCTGTGGCCGCCGAGATATTTTGTCGCGCTGTGCAGCACGATGTCAGCGCCGAAGCTGAGCGGCTGCTGGAAATACGGCGTGTAAAACGTATTATCGACGATAAGCAATATGCCCGCTTCTTTTGCGATGTCAGACATCAGTTTGAGGTCAGTCACTTTCAAAAGCGGGTTTGTCGGCGTTTCGATATAAATCGCTTTCGTATTCGGACGGATGGCTTTTTGGACTTTTTCTTTGCTGCTCGTATCGACAAAGTCCGCTTCAATGCCGAAGCGGTTCAGCACACCTGTCATCACCCGGTAAGTGCCGCCGTATACATCATCCGTCAAAATAACATGATCGCCGCTGTCAAACAGCATCATAACGGCTGTAATCGCAGCCATGCCTGAGCCGAATGCATATCCCGCCGCGCCGCCTTCAAGCTCCGTAATTAAACTTTCAAGAGCCGTCCGCGTCGGATTGGCCGTTCTTGAATATTCATAGCCCGTGTGCTCGCCCGCTTTCGGCTGCTGGTACGTGCTTACTTGATAAATCGGTACGGAAACCGCTCCGGTCTTTTCATCTCCCGTAATTCCTCCGTGCACCATCAGCGTTTTTTTCTTCATCTTACTGACCTCCTTGGAAAATGTTTTTGCTTATATAACGATCGCTGCCGTCTGGGAAAATGGTGACGATATTTGAGCCGGCGGGCGCTTTTTTCGCTTCTTCCAGCGCCGCATATAGAGCCGCCCCTGATGAGCTTCCGATTAAAAGGCCTTCTTTCTCGGCCGCTTCTCTGACAAACGAAAACGCCTTATCGTCTTCCACCGTGTAAATGGCGTCAAAATGGCTCTCGTCCATATAATCCGGGATAAACTCCATACCGATGCCTTCCGTTTTATGGGCATGCGGTTCTCCGCCGTTCAGGATGGAGCCTTCCGGTTCAACGATCACCGTTTTGACGGCAGGATTTTTTTCTTTTAAATAAGCTGCCGTGCCGGCAAAAGTCCCGCCGGAACCCGCTCCGGCGACAAAGGTGTGGATATTGCCGCCGAGCGCGTTCCAAATTTCGGGACCGAGTTTTTTATAGTAAGTCAATGGATTTACTCGGTTTTTAAATTGCAGAACGGCATAAGAATTATTAATCTCTCTCTCCAGCTCAAGCGCTTTTCGGATGGCTCCCTGCATGCCTTCTTCTCTCGGCGTATGCACAATCTCCGCTCCGAGCGCTTTCATAATCTGCTGCTTTTCTCTGCTGAAATGCTCCGGGACGCAAAAAACGGCGCGAAGCCGGTGCTTTCTGGCGCACAGAGCGAGTCCGATTCCGGTGTTCCCGGCTGTCGCTTCAATGATAACGCCGCCCGGTTTCACCTTGCCCGTGTGAAGCGCATCTTCAATGAGCATCTCGCCCAGCCTGTCTTTAATGCTGCCGCCCGGATTCATCATCTCAAGCTTAGCATAAACCGCTGTTCCCTCCGGTATATCAAAATGCTTGAGACGGAGCAGCGGTGTATGTCCGATCAGTTCTGTAATATCTGTTATCACGTTCAATATGGTGTCCTCCCCCTGAAAGCGGAGGAGAACGAGAATCCCCCGCTTAGTGAATTCGTTTGATGACATTCAGGACAAGCTCAGTTGAATGAACGGCTGCCTGTTCTAAAAATTTATCAAATGAAACGTCAGATTCTTTTCCGGCAATATCAGATAGAGCTCTAATGACAACAAAAGGCGTTTTGAACTGGTGGCACACCTGTGCGACAGCTGCAGCTTCCATCTCAACCGCGTACAAATCCGCAAACTTGGCGCGTACGTCTTCAACCCGCTTCGGATCATTCATAAAAGAATCTCCAGTAGCGATTGTGCCTTTCGCGACTTGAATGCCGTTCAGTTCAGAAACCGCTTCCTCGGTAATGCTGATCAGCTTTTCATCAGCCTTGTATGCTGCCGGAAGACCCGGCACCTGTCCGTATTCATAGTCAAACGCCGTCACGTCCACGTCATGATGGCGGACATCTGTTGAGATGACGACGTCTCCTACATTCAATGTATGATGAAATCCGCCCGCTGAGCCTGTGTTAATCACATAATCAGGTTTGAAACGATCAAGCAGAAGCGTCGTGCTGATCGCCGCGTTGACTTTTCCGATGCCTGATTTCAGCAAGATAACTTCGACGCCTTCATAGCTGCCCGTCGTAAACTCACAGTGAGCGATCATTTCTTGTTTTGCGTCTTTCAGTTTGCTTCTTAAAATCGTAACTTCTTCTTCCATTGCTCCGATGACTGCCAGTTTCATTTATACACAATCCCTTCGATTTACCGTTTAATCGCCTCCATTATCCAGACAAAGTCGTTTTGCTGCGTAAATCTTGCGGCAAATCCCTCAGCTGAAAAGATGTTTTTCATTGTCTCGAGTGTCGGATAATGTTCCGTCTTTAAATCGTCCGCTAATTGGTGATAGCCGTTTCGGTTTGCTTTTCTGACGGCTTCCCCGTATGCTTCATGATCTTTAAAGACGGTATCGGCAAACACTATTTTATCATGCTTCTGAAGGATTGTGCCATATTGCTTTACAGCCGCTTGCTTTTCTTCATCGGTTAAATGATGAAATGCGTACGAGCTGACGATGGTATCTATTTGGAAAGGCGGAGCGGGAAACTCCAGAAAATCCCCGTCACTGAACACAGCTCTGTCAGAAAGCTTGTCAGCTGCCAGTTTTCTCATTGACGGAGACGGTTCTACACCAAACACTTTTTTGTTCGCGGCGGCTAATTTCGCCGTTAAATTCCCTGTGCCCGGTCCGAACTCTAAAACGTTAGAACCCGAAAGTGCGACGATGCTGTCAAGAATATTGTCATACCCTTTAAAAACATCAGCATATTGTTCGTCAGCTCCGTGCACCGTGGCGTCATAAGTCGCTGCCCAATCTTCAAATAAAGGAATAAATTCACGGCCCATATTTTTCACTCTCCATAATTTATAATTCCTATGAGTATAGTATGGATTAATCATGGAACAGTTCCTATCCTATCACAAAAAAGAGCGAAAGGGTACTAAAATACTTTGGGATTATTGCGCAATTACAGCAGAAAGGCTTATACTTTCATTGACTCAGAAGAAAAATCAGGAGGATCTATACTGATGAATTTTCAATTGGATTTAATAAAAGATAAAGTAGAATTTTTTGAAGCGGCATCTTTGCAGGAGCTGGAAAAGAAAATAAACGTACAGATTGAAAACAACCAGGCGATTATGCTTCGCGTCCGTTCTGTATCCCATCAGGTGACGGCCGTTGACGGCAGAATCCTTTACAGCGCGTCGGTGCATTTTTCAGCTGACGTATGACAGAAAAAAGCAGCTGAAGAATCAGCTGCTTTTTTGCGGTTATTTTAAGGTTTCTACTTTTGTCGGCTTCCAGCCTTTTTTGTCTTCCCAAGTGATGGTGACCTGATACTTTTTGCCGTTCGTTTTGTCTAAAACTTTACCCTTCGCATCTTGCGGGCTTCCATTGTTTCCGAGCCACAGCACTGTCATGTGATCTTTTGACACGCCGGTTGCGTAAGAGATAGCGTCAAGCATTTCGGACCAGTCTTCAGAGCTCGAGTCATACGTCGCCGCATGTTCTCCCGTCTGCTTTGTGCCGACTGGTTTCCATTTTGAGTTAACAATTGTTTTATCGACATCGCTGGATGAGCCGCCCTCTGTTATTTTTGCTCCTTTAAAAGGGTCGCTTGAATCAGAGGCTTTTTTGCTGTCATCACTTTTTGATGAATCATCGTCTTTTTTGCTGTCAGAGTCTGAAGATGAATCGGATTTGTCCTTATCCTGTTTATCTTTTTTGTCATCGTCTGAGGCCGTATCTTTTTTGCTGTCTTTTATGTCCTCATCTGAGGTCTGCTTCGTCTTGCCTGATGCAGGGGTTTCCTGTTTCTGGCTCACGTCGCTGGACGGACTGTTGATGAAGAGGCTGACTGCAACGACGACAATAAGAATAGATACGATAGCAATTAAAATGTTAAGCACCAAATTTGCTTTTCTGCGCTTATCACGGTTTTCAAAACGAGATTGTTTATTGCTCAATCATTCTGCACTCCTTTATCCCTCTTGCTCAGCATATATTTTAACATGGGCTGAGCGGTTGTTCTATGTCTGATTTGTTTCATTTTCATGTACCTTTTTAACAATATCATAAAACACTGTATTTGTCAGAGCCTTATCTCCCGGCGTGTCCATGTGCAGCACAACGAGAGCGTATTTCGGCTTGTCCGCGGGAAAGTATCCCGCAAACCATTTGTTGTAAAGCGTCTGTTTATCTTTTGTAAACATTCCCGTCTGGGCCGTTCCGGATTTTCCCGCCACCGCATACGGCAGATCCTGAAATCTCCTGCCGGTTCCTTTCGGTGACGTAACGACTTCTCTGAGAATTTTTTGAAGCTGCTGGGCCGTATATTTATCGATCGTTTTCCCCTTTAACGGCTGATCTTTGAATGACGCCATCGTCGTTCCGTTTTTGTATTCGATTTTGTCCGCGATTTTGACTTGTTTTTTTTCGCCGCCGCGCGCGATCGTCGCCATCATATTGGCGACTTCAAGCGGGGTGACTTTCACGTTTTTCTGTCCGATCGCCGTCTGGGCTACTGCTCTTTTGACGGTTTTGTCTTTGGCATCTCCCCAAATGACGCCGCTTTTTTCATTATACAGCTGCCTGAATCCGTCTTCCCGGTACAGCTTGCCTTCCCAGCCCGCCCGCTGTGTGAGACCGAGTTTTTCCGCCATGTTTTCAATAGCGGAGTCATCTTTTTTGACCAATTTTTCCGCAAGACTTGTAAACGTATAATTGCAGCTTTGGGCAAAGCTTTCTCCAAAATTGAGCGTGCCTTTGTCGTCACCCGGCTCTCCGTACAGGTTGAGACTGCAGTTAAAGGATGTGCCCGGCTTCACTTCGTTTTGTTCTATTGCGGCTGCGGCGATCACCGTTTTAAACACTGATCCCGGATAAATCGGCGTCAGCATGTAATTTTGCAGTGTCTGCTGCTTTGACATGTCGGCGTCAGGCTTTGATACCATTCCGAGCACACTGCTTTTTTCAATGTCTAAAAGGACGGCTCCCCCCTTTTTTAACCCGCGGTCTTTCAATACATCTTCCATTGCTTTTTGAATATTGCGGTCGATGGAGGTTTTGACTTGCAGCGGATAAAACGCGTTTGCTTCTGCCGTATATTTGACGTCCATTCCGAATAAAGGGTTTCCCCTTCCGTCGACATGATACAAAAGTTTTGTGTCCTGATCCGCCAGCAAAAACTCATCAAACGTCCGTTCCATCCCGCTTGTCCCGATTTTTGCCGTGATCGGCAGTTCCTTACGGCCGGGATATTTCTTTTTCAAAAGCTCCGGGTCCTGATTTGTCGCGCCCAACAGATGAGCGGCTATGTTTGTTTCTTTGCTGTCTTTCATATATACGCCGTAAATGCCCGGATATTTCAAAGAATTGATATTTGACACGGATTGTTTCGTCAGATGTTTTATTTTTCTGCTGTTTAGGATCACTGGTTTTTTCGCTTCCGTGAGAAGCTGCCCGAGCTCATCCTGTTTCATCCCGAGAATGGCGGATACCCGGTCAATCGGCCAATCCTGCGTCACGAGAAAGGGAAACAGAACGACGGCAGGCTGCTTTTTTCCGGTCAGCTCTTTGCCGTTCCGATCAAGAAAAGAGCCGCGTCCGTCTGAAATAAGGACTTCTTCAGTCCGCTGCTTGACGCTTTCCTGAATCAGATTAATATTAGATTTTGAAAAAGATTCTGTAAAAAACAGCTGAATTTCAGCCAGCCTGGCAAGCAAAAAGAAAAACACGAGCAGAAAACAAATCACGGCCGTTTTCAGCCTTTTTGATACGATCATAAAAAACACCTCATCCATATTTTGGACGAGGTGTTTCATTGTTAAACGGATCTTATGAAATTTTCACAATTTTCACGAGCATTTCTCCGCCCGGCGTCTGAACAGTAACTTCTTCGTCCACTTTTCTGCCGAGCAGGCTTTTGGCAATCGGCGAGTCGTTTGAGATTTTCCCTTCAAACGGATCAGCTTCAGCGCTTCCGACGATCGTGTAAGATTCTTCTTCACCGTCAGGCAATTCGATGAATGATACAGTTTTTCCCAAACCGACAACATTTGAACCGCCGTCGTCCTCGATGATTTTCGCATTGCGGATCATATTTTCAAGCGTCGTGATGCGCCCTTCCACAAATGCCTGTTCTTCTTTTGCAGAATCATACTCAGAGTTCTCTGACAGATCTCCGAAGCTTCTTGCGATTTTGATGCGTTCTACTACTTCTTTACGTTTAACCGTTTTCAATTGCTCTAATTCTTGTTCAAGTTTTTGTTTTCCTTCTTGAGTCATTGGAAAAACTTTTTCTTGTGCCATGTTCCTTCACTCCTTGGTGGTTGTCCCTCAACAATAACGTGTGATTATGTATGAGAGCATAAACGAAAAAATCAAGAATGAGAACACAGGGCAGTCCTCGTTCTTCTCTCCCATATAGGTACTGTTTATCTTAAACTGAATGTGTGTTTTCTGCAAATGTTTCGGTTTATAAACAGGGAAAGAAGGGAACTGTCTCATTCCCTTCCAGCCTATACATAATATGGTCTGAGTTATTTATGTCTATGCTATGGTATTACAAAATTGCATTTTGTTCAAGGATCGTTTGAATCTTCGTGACCATCAGATCAATCGCGACGTGGTTTTGGCCGCCTTCCGGAATAATGATGTCCGCGTAGCGTTTCGTCGGTTCAACAAACTGATTGTGCATCGGTCTGACGACGGATACATACTGCTCAATGACAGAATCAATAGAACGGCCTCTTTCGTTAATATCTCTCATAATCCGTCTGATGATACGGAGATCCGCGTCCGTGTCGACATAAAGTTTTATGTCCATGAGGTCGCGAAGCCTTTTATCTTCAAGAACGAGAATGCCTTCCAAAATAATGACATCCTTCGGCTCAACCGGAATGGTTTCCTCAGAACGCGTATGGAGTTTATAATCATAAATCGGCTTTTCTATCGGCCGGTAATTCAAAAGCTCTTGAATATGCTCGATTAAATAGTCATTATCAAATGCGAGCGGATGATCATAGTTTGTGTTGAGCCTTTCTTCAAACGGAAGATGGCTTTGGTCTTTATAATAAAGGTCTTGCTGGATCATTAAAATCGAGTGTCCTTTAAACTGTTCGTATATGGAACGGGTGACGCTTGTTTTTCCTGATCCGGAACCTCCGGCGATGCCTATAACTACAGGACTCTTACCCATTGGGATTACTTCCCCTTTCTCATCATGTTGCTCGGATAAATCTTTTTGTCTACTTTAAATGTAACGATTTGCAGGGGATGGCGGGCAGCATCAAGCTCGTTTCCGTCTTCGTCCCAAATAGTGCCGATGGTGAATGTGAAATTGTCAATTTCAGGACCGAAAAATTCAACTTCGTCACCTTGTTTAAAGAAATTGCGCTGCTGGAGCGTCACCATTTGAGTTTCCTCGTTATATGCGAGCACGAGACCGGCAAAATCAAATGTTGTTTTCTTTCCGTGTTCGCCGAACATCTGCTCCTCAAAACCGGGCGTGCCTTCAAAGAAAGCAGGCGCGGTATCCCGGTTTGCACATTTGTCCAGCTCATCCAGCCATTCTTTTTGAATGACAAAGTTTTCAGGATCAGCGCAGTATGCGTCGATGACTTTGCGATACACGCTGACAACCGTCGCAACGTAATGAATCGATTTCATCCGGCCTTCAATTTTTAGACTGTCGATACCCATCTCGATCATTTGCGGTATGGATTCAATCAATTTTAAATCTTTCGGGCTCATCGCAAACGGAGCGTCTTCTTCGTCATAGAGCGCGACCGCGTTTGCACCGTCTGTCTGATACAGGTCATAATCCCAGCGGCACGACTGACAGCAGCCGCCGCGGTTGGAATCACGGGCCGTCATGTGATTGCTCAGCACGCAGCGGCCTGAATAAGCGATACACATGGCGCCATGGATAAAGGTTTCGATTTCAATATCCACCTTTTCCTTCATTTCTTTAATTTCCAGTCCGCTCGTTTCACGGGCAAGCACCACACGGTCAAGACCTTCTTCTTTCCAGAACTGCACCGCTTTCCAGTTGGAAAGGGACTGCTGTGTGCTGAGATGAATCTCTACGTCCGGGGCGACTCTCCGGCATGTTTCAATAATCAGCGGATCAGCGACGATAATTCCGGCAACTTTTGCGTCTCCTAACGCTTTTAAGTATTCTTCCAGACCGTCCATATTTTCATTATGAGCGAAAATGTTTGTTGTCACATATATTTTCGCCCCGTATTTTTTGGCAAATTCTACGCCCTCTGCAATTTCTTCTATAGAAAAGTTATCCGCATTAGAGCGGAGCCCGTATTCCTGTCCTCCGATAAAAACCGCGTCCGCTCCGTAATGAACGGCAATTTTTAATTTTTCAAGGTTTCCTGCCGGAGCAAGAAGTTCAGGTTTTTTCGTAATGACGCGTTTTCCGTTTACGACTTTGGAAATGGTTTGATTTACGGCTGTCATCCGTTGCACCCTCCTTTTTAATAGACCGTTTCTTTAAAGAAGAATCCTGTGTCGATGCTTCTGTTCACAGGCTGAATGCTTTCAATCCGCTCTATCCAGCTCTCTTTTTTCTTTTCGTATGTCTCGCGGCTTTCGATACACAAATCGATTGCCTCTCTGTACATGCGTGTCACTTCGGTTAAGTATTCAGGAGACTTCAACACTCCGTCGATTTTGAAAGAATCAATGCCGGCGTCTATCAGATCCTCTAATTCATCAATCATGCACACATCGTTCGGACTCATGATGTGCGTGCCGTTTTCGTCTTCAAAAATCGGGTATTTATTGCCCCGTTCTTTGTCATGCAGAAACATGCCCGCTTCTTTTTTCTTCTGTTCGATGTCCATGACTTTTCCTTGGTATTCGAAGTAATGGCCCACTAATGAACGCTTAGATTGGAACATGCATGTCATACCGTGGATTTGAATTTCAATTTCCACTTCGGCGTTTTCTTTTATGTCAATGACGCTGTCCATATTTAATTCCTTAGCCAGCACTGCCCGCCGTGCGCCTTTGCGTCCCCAGTAATTGCAGGAATAGTAGTTGGTTCCCGTTGTTTCCGTGCTCCAGTGCAGTTTGAGCCCGGGAGCCGCTTCACGCGCCGCCATTAAAACGGCCGGATCACCGAAAACAGCCGCATCCACGCCGGCTTCCTGCAAAAAAGCAAGATAGCCGTTCAGCTCGTCCACTTTTTCATTGTGAAAAATAGCATTGACGGCAGCGTACACTTTCGCGCCTTTTTGATGAGCTATTTTTACGGCTTCTTTAATATCTTCTCTTGAAAATTCCCCGGCCAGTCTCAGGCCGTATCTTTGTTCTCCGACTAACAGCGCCGTTGCCCCCGCTTGAATGAGCGGAAGAATATCCTGTACGGAAGTCGGAGTCACCAAAAGTTCAGGTTTTTTCATGATCATTCACCTCTTCTTTTTACTGATGGCGATGCCGTCTCCGACCGGCAGTATGACCGTTTGATAGTCAGGCCGGTTCATCAGCCATTGGTTATATTGATCAATTTTTTCAACAAGCTTCCGTCTTCTTTTCGGCTCAATTTCCGAGTGATCTTGTGCCACCAGCCCTTTAAACAGAACATTGTCTGTGAAAATGACCCCATCCGGCGCAAGCATCGGTTCATAGAGCTCAAAAAAGTTCGTGTACTGGCCTTTTGCCGCGTCGATAAAAATGGCATCATAAGGAGCCGTGACACGGACAGACTCAGAAAGTTCAAGCGCATCCCCGTGCATTACGTGAATCCGATTTTCCATTTCAAAGTCTTTTATATTGTTCACAGCTTCTTCATAGCGTTTGTCGTCCCGTTCAATCGTGTAAATATTCGCATCCGGAAGTTCAAGCGCCATCCGTATAGCCGAATATCCGATTGCCGTGCCGATTTCCAAGATGTTTTTCGCCTGTTGAATCGACAGCATTTGAAGCAGCACTTCAATGCCCGCTTCTTCCATAATCGGAACATGGTGCTCTTTTGCATAGGCTTCAAGCTTTTTCACTTTATCAGGCCGAGGCTTCAGCATCGCGTTAATATACTCGTTTATTTGTTCATACCGATCATTCACGGCAAACAGCCTCCGTTCTAAAAAGGAGTGCCCCTGACGAATCCGCGGGGACACTCTCTTAAGACACTTCTTTATCCATAAGTAAACAACCCGATATATTTTATCATAAAACCTTTCAGAATGGAATAAAAGGAGAGCTTTTGCCCTCCTTTATTCACTGTCTTTTTTGGAAATATACTTTTCCTTCGCTTTATTATGATCTTTTAATGTTTTCGTGAATACGACCTCACCATTAGATTTTGCCAGGAAATAGAGATAATCCGTTTTGTCAGGGTTAAGAGCCGCTTCCCACGATGAATCCCCGGCGTTTGCAATCGGTCCCGGCGGCAGCCCCTTATGTTTATACGTGTTAAACGGAGAATCAATTTTCAGGTCTTTGTAGAAGACCCGGCTCTTATGCCTTCCGGCCGCATATAATACCGTCGGGTCAGTCTGCAGCGGCATTTTTTCTGCAAGTCTGTTGTAAAAGACGCTTGCGATTTTGTGACGGTCGGCTTTGGCTGTGGCTTCCTCTTCGATAAGCGATGCCATCGTCAGCGCGTTATGGACGGAAAGTTTCTTTTTTTCCAGTTCAGATTTATATGTTTCGATACGGGTGTTTGTTTCCTGAATCATTGCCGTCAAAATCTTATCAAGCGATGCATCCGGATCATTAAACGGATATGTGGCCGGGTATAAATAACCTTCGAGCGGATGCTTAAGCTTCTTGTTTGAAAGAGCGTCTGTTATTGTATCAGGAAACTGTTTTTTCAGTTTGTCGATAAATGTTTTGTCGTCCAGTTTTGCCATAATCTCTTCTTTAGAATATGATGTTTCTTTTGCGATCGCGTCGGCAATCTGTGTCAGCTGTTTTCCTTCGGGAACGGTGATCTGAAAGGCATACCCCGCAGATCCCGCGGTCAGTTTTTTGATAATCGCATCCGCGTCCATTCCTTTATTCAGATGGTAAAATCCCGCCTGAAATCCGGAAGCGCCTTTATACTTCACATACAGCTGGAATGCTTTTTTGCTTTTAATGACATGCTGATCCTCAAGAATTCCGGCAATTGCGGAAACCGAAGAACCGCTCGGAATATTAATATTGACTGTCGTTTTGCTGCCTTTGTCAACCGGGGACAGCAGAGATTTTCCATAGAAAAAAGCACCGCAAATGATGATGATCAGAGCGATCACGGAGGACAGTATTATCGTCGTTTTTTTGTTTTTGCGCAGAAATGAATTTTTAGTCTGATTGATATTCATACAAGTATTTCCCTCCCAACAGCTCTTATACTACATGATTCGTGCGCATTCGGCAATTTATTACAAAAAAGCCGAAGCGGCATATGCGCTCCGGCTTTTTCTGTTCATTTTATTCTTCGTCTTCTTCCGCTAAAAACGTATTCAGCGTTTCTTCGATCATTTCCCACTCTTCATCCGTTTCAATCGGCATCAGTTCGCCGTCTTCGCCGTTTTCGTTCGGCTCGAAGCTTGAAGCGTGAATTTCGATTTCATCATCGTCTTGAGCATCAATCGGATAATAAAGAACGTAAGATTTGTTGAATGTGTCGTTTTCAAATGTAAACAGCACTTCGCAAAGCTGTTCGTTGCCTTGATCATCGACAATTGTAATGTGTTTTTCGCCGTGTTCCATTTCTTTCACCTCTTAGTTTAAACTGTCCAGATATCCTTGAAGGATCATGACAGCCGCCATTTTATCAATGACTTTTTTTCGTTTTTGCCTGCTGACGTCAGCCGCGATCAGCATTTTTTCAGCCGCCATCGTCGTCAGACGCTCGTCCCACAGCACAACAGGGACATTGTACGCTGTTTCAAGCAGTTTCGCAAATGTTTGGCTGGCTTCGCCTCTCGGACCGATCGTCCCGTTCATGTTTTTCGGAAAACCGAGTACGATCTTATCTACATTATAGTCTTTCATCAGTTCGGATAAACGGTCCAGACCGTAATCTCCTTCAGCTTCGTTTATTTTTATCGTCTCAATGCCCTGAGCGGTCCAGCCCATCTCATCGCTTAAAGCGACGCCGAGTGTTTTCGTTCCCAGATCAAGTCCCAATATTCTCATGAGTGTATTTACGCCTCTTTATGCTGTTCTAGATAGGATTTTACCAATTCCTCAATTAATTCGTCACGTTCCAGTTTGCGAATTAAGTTCCGGGCGTCGCGATGCCTAGGAATGTATGCAGGGTCTCCAGACAGCAAGTATCCGACAATCTGGTTGATAGGATTGTACCCCTTTTCCTGAAGCGCATCATATACTGTAATCAGCACTTCTTCGACGTTTGTTTCAGCAGAATCATCGGAGAAATTAAATTTCATCGTTTTATCAAACGAGCTCACCGTTTTGCACCTCTTTCCCAAATTCGCAGGCAAAGTTCAGCCTGAGGTCCTCATCTTATCATCATTCTACACTAGTTGAAAGGATTATAAAACGGATTTTATCCAATCTTCCGCAGATGCGAGCGCCTCTTCCAATTTCTCAGGCTGCTTTCCGCCGGCCTGCGCCATGTCCGGACGGCCTCCGCCTCCGCCTCCGCAGACTTCTGCCGCTTGTTTGACCATTTTGCCGGCGTGAAGGCCTTTTTCGATCAAGTCTTTTGTTACGCCCGCTGACAGGTTGACTTTGTCATTTTGCACGGCGCCGAGAATGATGACCGCAGAACCGAGCTTCGCCTTCAGGTCATCCACCATTGTGCGAAGGTGGTTCATGTCTTTCGCATTTACTTTTTCAGCAAGCACTTTTACGCCGCCGATGTCTTTTACTTTAGACAGAATGGCTCCGGCTTCCACATTGCCGAGTTTGCTGAGCAATGATTCATTTTCTCTTTGCGCTTCTTTCAGTTCCGCTTGAAGAGACTGGATTCGCTTCGGCACGTCTTTTACGTTTGATTTCAGCTCGTCCGCAGCGTGCTGCAGGAGGCTGAGCTGGCTGTTCATTTCCTGATAAGCGCCTTTTCCTGTCACGGCTTCAATTCTTCGCGTACCTGCGCCGATCCCTGATTCGGATACGATTTTAAACAGGCCGATTTCAGCCGTATTCGTGACATGGCATCCGCCGCAAAGCTCCAGGCTGTAATCGCCGACTTGTACGACGCGTACAATATCGCCGTATTTCTCGCCGAACAGGGCCATTGCACCCATTTCTTTTGCTTCATTGATCGGTTTCAGATCAATCGCTACCGGAATGCTCTCCCAGATTTTTTCGTTGACGATTCCTTCAATGCGTTCAAGTTCTTCCTTCGTTACTTGACCGAAGTGAGAGAAGTCAAAACGCAGACGGTTTTCGGTAACGAGTGAGCCGGCTTGGTTGACATGTGTGCCGAGAACGTCTTTCAGCGCCTGATGCAGAAGGTGGGTTGCCGTATGGTTTTTCACCACGCCGCTTCTCATTTGGTCCTCCACTTCAGCCGTGACGCTTGCGCCTTTTTGAAGCGTGCCGCTATCCACTGTGCCTTCGTGTACATGCTGGCCGTTCGGAGCTTTTTTCACGTCTTTAATGTTTACGACAGCCTGTGCGCTTCTCAGCACTCCTCTGTCACCAATCTGTCCGCCGCTTTCAGCATAGAAAGGCGTTTCATCAAGAAGAATCTGAACGGTATCCCCTTCATGCGCCTCGCTGATTAATTGCCCGTCATGAAGAAGCTCAATCACCTTCGCTTCAGTTTTTACGGAACTGTAGCCGACAAACGTGCTTTCTGCAGTAATGTCGCGCAATGCGCCGCCCTGCACCTGCATGCTTCCTACATCTTGACGCGCATTTCTCGCCCGTTCACGCTGTTTTTCCATTTCGGCTTCAAAGCCTTTATGGTCAACCTTCATTTGCTCATCTTCCGCGTATTCCTCCGTCAATTCAACCGGGAATCCGTACGTATCGTACAGTTTGAATACGTCTTTTCCGGAGATGATGCCGCTGCCTTTTTCCTTTTCTTTCTTTATCACGTCAGATAAAATGGCAAGACCTTCGTTCAATGTTTCATGGAAGCGCTCTTCCTCCGTTTTGATGACTTTGGCAATAAACTCTTGCTTTTCTTTCACCTCCGGATAGAAAGCGTCCATAATTCCTGCAACAGTCGGTACCAGCTCGTACATAAACGGACGGCTGATACCGATTGTTTTCGCGTATCGCACAGCCCGGCGAAGGAGGCGTCTCAGAACATACCCGCGCCCTTCGTTTGACGGCAGAGCTCCGTCGCTTACCGCAAATGCGACCGTTCTGATATGATCGGCAATTACTTTAAAGGCTGTGTCCTTCACTGCATCCTTTCCGTAAGCATCTCCGGAAATACGCTCTGCCGCTTCAATAATCGGCATAAACAAATCAGTGTCAAAGTTTGTCGGAACGTCTTGAATAACGGAGACCATCCGTTCAAGCCCCATGCCCGTATCAATGTTTTTCTTCGGAAGCGGTGTGTACGTGCCGTCCGGATTGTGGTTGAACTCTGAAAATACCAGGTTCCACACTTCAAGATAACGATCATTTTCGCCGCCCGGATACAATTCAGAATCTGACGGGTCATTGCCGTATTTCTCGCCGCGGTCATAGAAAATTTCCGTATTCGGTCCGCTCGGGCCTTCGCCGATATCCCAGAAGTTTCCTTCCAGGCGGATGATTCTTTCTTCCGGAACGCCGATTTTTTCCGCCCATAGCGTATAAGCTTCTTCATCCTCAGGGTGAACCGTTACAGACAGCAGCTCCGGATCAAAGCCGATCCACTTTTCGCTCGTTAAAAATTCCCATGCCCACGTGATGGCTTCTTCTTTAAAATAATCGCCGATGGAAAAGTTTCCGAGCATCTCAAAGAACGTATGGTGGCGCGCCGTTTTTCCCACATTTTCAATGTCATTTGTGCGGATTGATTTTTGCGCGTTCACAATTCTCGGATTCTCCGGCACAACGCGGCCGTCAAAATATTTTTTCAGCGTCGCAACGCCGCTGTTGATCCACAATAAAGACGGATCTTCATGCGGAACCAATGAGGCGCTCGGTTCAACGGCATGGCCTTTTTCTTTAAAAAAATCTAAAAACATTTGACGCACTTCAGCAGAAGTTAAGTGTTTCATCTATATTCCTCCTTATCACTACCCGAAATTCTCTTTCGCGACAGCAAAAAAGCCCTCTCCCTATGCAAACCATGCGTTCACACAGGGACGAGAGCTGTCTCGCGGTACCACCCTGATTACAGGCCGAAAAAGGCCCGTCACCTTTCATCCCGTAACGCAGGACTGCGGCAGCCTTTAACTGCACTCAGGATTAGCTTCGGCCGATCTTCTGCTGAAGCTCCTTTCAGCGTATCGGAGCTTCTCTCTTAAACAGGGCTTCGGCGTACTCATATCCGTCACTCGAGATTCGTATGTATTCTACTCGAAATTATAGACAAGCAGAACCCGAATGTCAATGTTCCGTCCTGATCCGCAAAAAGTGAATGGCCGTCACTTTTAAAACGGCTGCTGCAGGAACAGCGAGAATCATGCCGGGAATGCCCGCAAGCTCTCCTCCGGCAAGAAGTGCAAGCATAATCACGACGGGATGCATTCTGAGACTGCGCCCGACAATAAGCGGGCTCAAAATGTTTCCTTCTATAAATTGAAGAATAAAAATCGTGACGATTACGATGATCACAGCTTTAGCAGAAATCGCCAGCGAAAGGAGCAGCGCCGGAACAGCGCCGATAAACGGACCGAAATACGGTATGACATTCGTAATCCCGATGGCAAGACCTAAGATCAGCGGATAAGGAAGGCCGAACAGCCAGAAAGAAACGCCGGCTATTAATCCGAGCAAAAAACAAACGAGAACCTGCCCGCGGATATAATCGCCGAGAGAGTCGTCCACATCCCGCAGAAATTCACTCCCCCTTTTCCTCCAAGACTTCGGCGTCAAATACCAGACCGTCTTTTTCATGACGTCTATATCCTTCACCATATAGAAAACGAGAAAAGGAATCGTTGCCGCGATCAGGATATAATCAAGCACGAAACGGATGCTTCTGATCGTGCTCTCAATCGTGCCGGCAAGAAACGTTTCTGTCTGCTGAATCATTTTATCCATCCGATGGTGCATGCCGTCAGGCCAATGATCTGTATGATTATGCAGGTGTCTCAGCATGCTGTTGTAGTTTTCGGCAAGACCGGGAATGCTCTCAGACAGATCCTGCAGCTGTTCAATTAAAACAGGAACCCCTTTATAAGCCCCCCAGCCGATTCCGCCGAAAAACAGGCAATAAATCAGAAGCAGGCTTAAAGTTCTAGACATTCCTTTCTTATGAAGCCATTCAGTAATCGGAAGCAAAAGATAAGCAATAAATACTGCAATGAATATAGGAATAAAGAGAGATTTTATAACAAGCCATATGGGTGACCATAACATATCGAGCATACAAAAGACATACACTGTTAACAAAACGAGCAGACATACAGCCGTCCACATTAAGAGCTGCAGCGGTTTTTGAAGCATGATGTTTCACCTCTTGCTTTATCTTTTGACAGAAAGCCGGAATTATTCCCGTTTCCTAAAGTCAGCCTTATGTCGCAGACCTCATGGCGGAATTAATTATCTGAAATTACAAAAAAGTTTGAATATATTTTCCGGAAATTTGTATAATCATCGTAACGTTAAAGAAATTTCCATAACTGTTAGTCAATATGACGCATGTTTTTCTAAGGAGGATGACCATGATCTCATTTCAGGATGTAAATAAGCACTACGGACAGTTCCACGTGCTGAAGAACATTAATCTGCACATTAAAAAAGGAGAAGTCGTCGTTGTCATCGGACCATCAGGATCGGGAAAAAGCACGCTTCTCCGCTGCATTAATCAGCTGGAAACAGTTGATGGAGGCGTTTTAACGGTAAACGGCGCCTCCATCCATGACAAAAAAACGGATATGAATAAAGTCCGCCGCAATATCGGCATGGTGTTTCAGCATTTTCATCTGTATCCGCATAAAACCGTTCTGCAAAACATTATGCTCGCGCCGATCAAAGTGCTCAAGCAATCAAAAGAAGAAGCAAAAGAAACGGCCTTATATTACTTGAAAAAAGTCGGCATACCCGACAAAGCGGACGCTTACCCTTCACAGCTTTCAGGCGGCCAGCAGCAGCGCGTCGCCATCGCCAGAGGACTTGCGATGAAGCCCGAGGTGATGCTGTTTGATGAACCGACATCCGCGCTTGATCCGGAAATGATCGGAGAAGTGCTGGATGTCATGAAAACACTCGCAAAGGAAGGCATGACCATGGTAGTCGTCACACATGAAATGGGATTCGCCAAAGAAGTGGCTGACCGCATCGTGTTTATCGACAGCGGTTCCATCTTAGAGGAAGCTGCACCGGCTGAGTTTTACGAAAGCCCGCGTGAAGAGAGGGCGCGTTTATTCTTAAGCCGTATTTTAAATCACTGAAAAGAAACGGGGGAACGCTTATGTCACGCGTAACAAAATGGTTATCTTTCGGATTGATCTCACTGCTGGCCGTCTTGATGCTGGCCGCCTGCGGAGGGAAAGAAACGTCCGGGGGTTCAAAGGGCACGGGAAAAGACACGTTAGCTTCTATTAAAGACAGAGACAAAATCATCTTCGGCGTTAAAACCGATACGAGATTATTCGGACTGAAAAACCCAAGCTCCGGGGATATCGAAGGGTTTGATATTGATATCGCCAAACAGATTGCAAAAGATATTCTGGGAGATGAGAAAAAAGCGGAGTTTAAAGAAGTGACGTCAAAAACGAGAATTCCGATGCTGCAAAACGGCGATATCGACGCCATCACGGCCACGATGACGATAACGGATGAGCGGAAAAAAGAAGTTGATTTCTCAGACGTTTATTTTGAAGCCGGGCAGTCCCTGCTCGTCAAAAAAGGAAGCCGCATCAAAAGCACCGAAGACCTGGGAAAAGGCTCAAAAGTATTGGCGGTAAAAGGCTCCACTTCCTCACAGAACATCAGGGAAAAAGCGCCCGACGCCTCAGTGCTGGAATTTGAAAATTACGCCGAAGCGTTCACTGCGCTTAAAGCGGGACAGGGAGATGCGCTCACCACGGATAATGCGATTTTATACGGCATGGCAGATGAAAATAAACAATATCAGCTGACAGGCGGCACATTCACCGATGAACCTTACGGAATCGCCGTTAAAAAAGGCCAATCCGGGCTCGTCAAAGAAATCAACGCCTCTTTGAAAAAAATGAAAGCCGACGGCAGGTACGGAAAAATCTATAAAAAATGGATTAAAGAAGAACCGGCAAAATAGAATCGACCGCGGGATGAGCAGACATGCTCATCCCCGTTTTATAAGGAGTGACAAAAACATGAACTTTACAATCTTAACGGAAAACTTCGATATGTATCTGGACGGTTTCCTGCACACACTGCTTGCGAGCTTCATCGCGCTGGCCGGCAGCTTCGCTCTTGGCGTTCTGATCGCTGTCATGAGAATCACGACGTTCAAACCCCTCCAATGGATCGGCACTGCGTATGTGGAATTTATCCGGAACATCCCGCTTCTCCTCATCACATTCGTTTTTTATTTCGGACTTCCGAACGCCGGATTGAGACTGGACGGCTTTCAGGCCGGGACGATCGCGCTTACGATTTACACGTCCGCCTTTATCGCAGAAGCCATCAGAGCCGGAATTCAGACTGTCTCCAAGGGACAGATGGAAGCGGCCAGATCGTCAGGCTTCACCTACAGTCAGGCAATGAGATACGTGATTCTCCCTCAGGCTGTTAAAATCGTGATTCCCCCGCTCGGAAACCAATTTCTCAACCTTGTCAAAAACTCATCAATTCTCGGCGTGGTGGCGGGACTGGATTTGATGTATCAGGCCGATCTCGTTTCTTCAAGCACTCTCGTCGTGTTTGATGTTTATATCTTTGTGGCGCTTTTTTATTTGATTTTAACGATACCGCTCAGCATCGGGGTTCACTATTTGGAAAGACGCCTCGGAAAAAGTTATTAAAGAAGGAGAGTGAACAACATGGATTTTAGCGGCGCCTATACACCTGACCATCTGCTGTTTTTATGGAACGGCTTTTTGATCACGCTTTATGTTGCGCTTATTTCCATTGTCCTGAGTTTTATTTTCGGGCTTGCCGCCGGCACTTTGCGCTATGCGAAAATCCCTGCCGTCTCTGGCATAATAGCCGCCATTGTCGAAACCATCCGCAACCTGCCGCTGTTATTAATCATTTTCTTTACGTTTTTTGCCCTTCCGGAAATCGGCATCAAACTGGAAATTACCGCAGCCGCCATCACAGCGCTGACGATTTTTGAATCAGCCATGCTGTCAGAAATCATCAGAAGCGGTTTGCAATCCGTTGAGAAAGGCCAGATTGAAGCGGCGCGTTCTTCAGGACTGACCTACACGCAGACTCTTTTTCTCGTTGTCATGCCGCAGGCGCTCAGGCGTATGGTCCCTCCGATTGTGAGCCAATTTATTTCTTTATTAAAGGATACGTCACTTGCGGTGGTCATCGCTCTGCCCGAGCTGATTCATAATGCGCAGATTTTAAACGGACAAAGCGCTGACGGGGGTTATTTTTTTCCGGTTTTTCTGCTGGCGGCCCTGATGTATTTTGCGGTCAATTACAGCTTATCTCTTCTAGCCCGGCGGCTGGAAGCGAGACAAACGTAAAAAGGATACTTCCGAAGAAGTATCCTTTTTTCTGCTTAGAACATTTTCATAACTCGTCTTCTCATCCGTTTCATACCTTTTTTATTCAGCATATCGGACTGAGAAGCCATACGATACATAACGGCTCCAGCTCCTAAAGCCAATAGAGAGGTCATTGTTCTGCCCATCGCGCGTATCTCCTTTCAACATTAAAAATTGATACTGCGTTCGTCCTCAGAAAACAAATCATCAAGACTGCTTAACGTGCCGTCTTCCTCTACTTGATGTGTCGCAATTTTGCCTTTGGCCACCGTCAGCTCTATGAAGCAGCCCCAGCAATAGTATTGGTTTACTCCGATTTTGCCGATATCTTTACTTTTGCAGTTCGGACATACAAGCACAGACTACACCTCTTATCCGTTCAGGACGATGCCGTCTTTCCCCGCTTCAATAAGCGTATCGGCAGCGCGCCGCACTTGGCGTCTGCCTGCCAGATCTGAAAAGAAGCCGTCCGAGAGTTCATATGCTACGATTATGCCCTTGTCCAAACAAAAGTATACATCTTCCAGCAAACCGAACATTTCACCATCAGGCGATTTCACCGGCTGCATCTTAATCTGTTCAAAGGTGAAACAGCTCTTAGGCAAAGGCTGCAAGTGAGCTCCGGCGGCAGCTACGGCTTTTTGTTCCATCTCTTTTATATCACTGGCTGCTAAAAAAAGATGGCGGTTGTGAAACAGGCGTTTCTGCTCAAGCACGAAACCGAGAAACCGGCCGTCAAGAGAGAAACACACATCCGATATCATCCCCAGGCTGCGCCGGGTGTGTTCGTCATATACGGTTCGTCCTTCAGCTGCATGGCATGTTCTCAAAGTGTGATCAACCACCTTTTGTTGAACACGTATAGGTTTTGCCAAGAAGCCGGGCGCCATACTTTGAAATGACTTCCACAGGCGAAAACCCGGCGCATGAACATACGCCGGGTTTTATTTACGCTTTTTCTTCCATAAAGTCAAAAGGCGTGATGCCTTCCATTCCGATATTCGCATCGTATACACTGAACGGCAGCTCTTTTTGCAGGGCGGCCAGTTCTGCATCCATCTCTTCAGTCTGCTCTGTGAGCCTGTTTTTAAGTGACGTCTGTCTGACGGTGGCATCATTGTTTTTGACGCCCCATTCAAGCGCTTCTTCTTCTCCGCAAAGAATCAGAAATTTTTTGGCTCTTGTAATGGCGGTATAAAGGAGATTTCTCCTGAGCATTCGATAATAGCCTTTGACGACAGGCAGGACGACAATCGGAAATTCGCTGCCCTGCGACTTATGAATGGAACAGCAGTAAGCATGGGTAAACTGGCTGAAATCCTTTTTCGTAAAGGTGATTTCGTTCCCGTCAAACGATACGACGACCATGTCTTCTTTTTCCGTATTTTCTTTGGCATAAAAGATAGACACGATTTCGCCGATATCTCCGTTAAACACATTGTTTTCCGGCTGGTTGACAAGCTGTAATATTTTATCGCCCGTCCTGTAGACGACATCTCCGAATTTCAGCTCCCGCCTTTTTTCTTTCGGCGGATTCATGATGTCTTGAAGAAGCACATTCAGTTCGTTAATTCCCGCTTTTCCCCTGTACATCGGCGCGAGCACTTGAATGTCTTTGGACGTATATCCCTTTTTTAGCGCGTTTGAGACGACTTGATCCACGACTTCTTTAATTTGTGAAGAATTACAGCGGATAAACGAGCGGTCCTTTGTCGGCGCGGTCAGCCCCTTGGGAAGCAGTCCCTTTTTCATATCATGCGCAAGTTCAACGATGGATGACCCTTCCGCCTGACGGTAAATATCTGTCAGACGCACGGTCGGCAGCACCTCAGAAGCCAAAAGGTCTCTCAGCACCTGCCCGGGACCTACGGAAGGAAGCTGGTCTTCATCACCGACGACGATAAGCTGAATGTGCTTAGGGAGCGCCTTAAACAAATGGCTGGCGAGCCAAATATCGAGCATACTCGCTTCGTCTATAATAATCAGTTTCCCTTCAATCGGCTGATCTTCATTGTAGGTAAAGCCTTCAGCGCCATTCCAGCCGAGCAGCCTGTGAATCGTAACAGCCGGCAGACCCGTTGATTCGCTCATTCGCTTTGCGGCTCTTCCGGTCGGCGCGGCAAGCAGCACCGGAAAGGCTTCATCTTTTTTATAATCACCAGGGTCAAGCGATACTCCGTGCAGTTCACTGTACAATTCCACGATGCCTTTGATCACGGTCGTTTTTCCCGTACCCGGTCCCCCGGTCAGTAAAAGCATTGGCGAGGACAGCGCTTTTTGAATCGCATCCTTTTGGCTCGGAGCGTATTGAACGTTCATCCGTTCTTCCAGTTCACCGAGCGCAAGAAGAAATTCCGATTCAGGAAACTGATCGGCATACTCCGTCTGGGCCGCAATGTCGAGCACGCGTTTTGCGACGTTTTGTTCGGCGTAAAACAATGACGGAAAATAGCAGCGTTCTCCTTCTATGATGATGTCCTTACTCTCCCCGAGGGCGATGATGCCGTCAGCCGCATCCATTTCCGTGACGCGGCCGCCTTCAGCTGACTGATTCAGAAGCGTTTGCGTATTGATAATCAGCTGCTTTGTCTCTATGTACGTATGGCCTTCTGAAAGACAGGTTGATTCGATCGTATATAAGATAGCCGCTTTGACCCGCTCCGGGTGGTTTCCTGACAGCCCCATTTTCCCGCCCAGCTCGTCGGCTTTCACAAAACCGATGCCTTCCACGTCCTTTACAAGCTGATAAGGATTTTCCTGAATTTTCTCCAGGGTTTCCGTTTCGTAAGCCTGATAAATTTTCATGGATAGCTGGGGCCCAAAACCGTATTGGTTCAGAGAGATCATAATCTGCTCCAGCCCCTGATGCCGCTGCAGCTCTCCCGCCAGTTTGTCCGCTTTCTTTTTTGACATTTTCGGCACATCATAAAGCACCGATGCATCAGCCAGAATTTTATTGAGCGCGCCGTCTCCAAGCTTTTTGACGATTTCTTCCGCCGTTTTTTTTCCGATTCCTTCAAACAGATCACTTGATAAATAATGAATGATCCCTTCTTTTGTGGTCGGAATTTCTTTTTTAAAGTGTTCGGCCTGAAATTGCAGGCCGAACTTGGGGTGTGTGGCGGTTTTTCCGTAAAATGTGTAAGTCTCATCTTCTTGCAGCAGAGGGAAGTAGCCCGTTACGGATACGACCTTGTCTTCGATCGCCTCAGACGTTTCTGCAACCTTGACTTTCAGCACTGTATACAGGTTGGTGTCATTGTGGTAAATGACCGTATGAATGACGCCTTTTACATACGGCTGTTCCTCGATGTTCAGCTGATCCACGAGCCTTCCCTCCTTTTGTTATGACTGAGTGATAAGCTGTTTCGCATGAAGCGCGAGCATATGATCAGGCTGTATGCCGATTGCGCCTTCTAGCATCTCAAGCGCCTTTTCACGATTTTCTTTGTAAGCGTAAGCGACCCCGGCATTATAAAATGCGTCCGCATGGCTTGGGTCCTGTTCAATCACCGTCTCAAACTGCGCCAATGCTTCATCCAGCATTTCTTCGTTTGCGAGACACATTCCGAACTGGAAGCGCGCTTCCGTGTCATTTTCGTTTAATTCAACGGCCCGCTGCAAATACGGCAGCGCAAGCTTCGGCTGCTCTAATTTGACGAGAACGGTGCCGAGCATATAAAACAAGTCTCCGTTTTCCATTCCGGAGCGAAGCGCTTTTTCAAACATATCCTTCGCCTCGGAAAACGATTCCTTCATCACGTATACATTTCCCGCTCCGTAATAAGCGGCTGCCGCTGAATTGTCCAATTCAAGCGCTCTGTTGTAAAATGCAAGCGCGCGTTCAAGTTCGTTCACTGAAGAAAGCAGATTTGCGAAGTTGATGTACGGCACCGGATCTTGGCCGTTTTCCTCAATCGCTTTTGTGAAAGCCTCTGCCGCTTTTTCAAAATCGCCCTCCTGCATGGCATCAATTCCGCTTTTATTATAATCCATTTTTAACTTCCTTTCGCTAAAAAACCCCAACATGCGAGTTGAGGTTTTTTACATGTGTTATACGTACCACAATTTTGTTCCGTCTTTATAAACGTCATCTATCGTTCCGCCGCCGAGGCACTCTTCTCCGTCATAAAAAACAACGGCTTGTCCCGGCGTTACGGCGCGGACCTGCCCGTCGAAAATGATTTCCGCTTCATCGGCACCCGTCATTTTCACCGTTACTTTGTGATCTTCCTGACGGTAGCGGAATTTCGCCGTGCATGTCATTTCGCCGCCGTCCATCAGACCGGGACGCGTCCAGCTGATATTTGTCGCCGTGATTTTATCGGAATACAGAAGCGGATTGTGGAATCCCTGATCGACATACAGAATGTTTTTCTCGAGATCTTTACCGACTGCGAACCACGGCTCGCCGCTTCCGCCGATTCCAAGACCGTGGCGCTGTCCGATCGTATAATACATCAGTCCGTCATGACGCCCTTTTACTTCTCCGTCCATTGTCATCATATCGCCCGGCTGAGCAGGGAGATATTGGCTGAGAAACGTTTTGAAGTTGCGTTCGCCGATAAAGCAGATTCCCGTGCTGTCTTTTTTCGCAGCTGTCGCAAGTTCCGCTTCTTTGGCGATTTCCCGCACGCGGCTTTTTTGCAGATCACCGATCGGGAACATGACTTTGCTGAGCTGTTCCTGATTGAGCTGATTCAGAAAATAAGTCTGGTCCTTGTTTTCATCCAGACCGCGAAGCATGCGCACTGTACCTGCGCTTCTGTCCACGCGGGCGTAATGGCCCGTCGCAAGGTAATCCGCGCCGAGTGATAAAGCATGATCCAAGAAAGCCTTAAACTTAATTTCTTTATTGCACATGACATCCGGATTAGGGGTTCTTCCGGCTTTATATTCATCAAGGAAATACTGAAATACCTTTTCCCAATATTGCTTTTCAAAATTGACGGCATAATACGGAATTCCGATTTGGTTGCAGACCCGGATGACGTCTTCATAATCTTCCGTCGCCGTGCAAAAACCGTTTTCGTCCGTATCATCCCAGTTTTTCATAAAAATTCCGATTACATCGTAGCCCTGCTCCTTCAGCAGAAGGGCCGCCACAGAAGAGTCCACTCCGCCGGACATGCCGACTACGACTCTTGTATTCTCCGGCCGTTTTTCCATTTGCATTCACTCCATTAAAAACGTAAGTCCGCCGTTTTAAGCAAGCCGTTTAACGACGTCGGCAAGCTTTTCGGCGGCTGTTTCGATTTGTTCCGCCGTATTGCCGAGGCCGAAGCTGAGACGGATTGACGAGGTCAGTCTGCCGCTTTCACTTCCGAACATGGCCGTAAGCACATGGGACGGAAGAACGGATCCCGCCGTACACGCGGATCCGCTGGAGACGGCAACGCCTTCCATGTCAAGATTGACCAGCAGCGCTTCCACCGGCACACCGGGAAAGTAAAGATTTAAAATATGAGGCAGGCAGTTCTCGGCATCTCCGTTCACCTCCGCTGTCACGCCGGCTTTTTCCAGCGTGCTCATGATGATGTTTTTAAACTCCTTAAACTTCGCTGTTTTCTCTTCCCGCTCACGGTTTGAAAGAACGACCGCTTCTTTTAAGCCGGCGATGCCCGGTACATTTTCCGTCCCCGCGCGGCGCTTTCGTTCCTGCTCTCCCCCGAGAAGAATCGGTGACAGCTTCACCTCTTGATTTACATATAAAAAGCCTGTCCCTTTTGGCCCGTTAAGCTTGTGACCGGAAACAGACAGCATGTCAATTCTGCTTTTTTTCACGTCAATCGGCATATAACCGAATGCCTGGACGGCATCTGTGTGAAAATAGGCCTGATGCCCGCTTAACAGCTCTCCGATTTCGTCAATCGGCTGAATGGTTCCGACTTCGTTATTGCCATACATGACGGTAACAAGGATTGTATCATCACGGAGCGCTTCTTTCACCTGATTTGCACTGATCCGTCCTGAAGGGCCGGGATTGAGGTATGTCACCTCAAAACCGTCTTCTTCCAGCTTTTCGCAAGCGTGCAGTACGGCATGATGCTCAACAGCGGTCGTAATGATATGCTTCCCTTCATTCTTCCGGGCGGCAGCCGTTCCGAAAATCGCTAAATTATCAGCCTCCGTGCCCCCGCTTGTGAAAATGATTTCCTGTTCTTTCGCACTGATTTCGCGCGCGATGTCCGCTCTCGCTTCGTCAACCCATTTCCGGGACTCTCTTCCGAATGAATGGATGCTTGACGGGTTGCCGAAGCTGCCGAAGAAATGCGGCTTCATTTTTTCAAGCACACGCTCATCCATCGGGGAAGTCGCGGCGTGATCTAAATAAATCCGTTCCATTGTTTTTTAC
Source organism: Bacillus sp. 01N42_2 (assembly GCF_056399565.1). Classification (NCBI taxonomy): domain Bacteria; kingdom Bacillati; phylum Bacillota; class Bacilli; order Caryophanales; family Bacillaceae; genus Bacillus; species Bacillus sp. 01N42_2. The sequence goes on from NZ_JBFTRO010000003.1 coordinate 251,673, forward strand.
ACCTCTGGTTTAAATATAGAACATATAAGCTTCCTGCTCGCCGTCCGTGTAGCTCGCAAGGTCTTCTAACGTCGTGCTGTCCAGCACGTCTTTTACGGCGTCGCGGATGCGGATCCATAGCTCCCGCTTGGCAGGCTCTTCATCCTCAAGAACTTCCACCGGGCTGATCGGTCCTTCCAGCACTCTGATAATATCTCCGGCCGTGATCTCTTCAGGCTGCCCGCCGAGCACATAACCCCCGTAAGCGCCTCTGATGCTTTTTACGAGTCCGGCGTTTCTGAGCGGTGATACAAGCTGTTCCAAGTAATGCTCAGAAAGGCTGTTTGTTTGGGCGATGCTTTTGAGCGACGTCGGACCGTCTCCGTGCTTTTTCGCCAATTCGATCATAATGGTGAGCCCGTATCTTCCCTTTGTCGATATTTTCAATATGAACACCCCAGTCAATTCTAATTGTTAATTTATACAAGTAAATGGATATGAATAATCTGTTTAGTATCTTATAGACCAACTGTTATTATAACATAACTTATCCTAATTTTCATTGAAACACGGGGCCTGCCGCAATTCGCTTTTCTAATCGTCCGTTTTCCGTTACCCTGTATATGTAAGGAGAGATGTTCATGAAACCACTGGCGTATCGGATGCGGCCTGCCAATATCGAAGACATTATCGGCCAGGAACATCTGGTCAAAGAAGATAAAATCATCGGCAGAATGGTGCGTGCAAAGCACTTATCCTCCATGATCCTGTACGGTCCGCCGGGCATCGGAAAAACGTCCATCGCCACGGCGATCGCAGGATCGACAAGCATCGCATTCAGGAAATTGAATGCCGTCATTCATAATAAAAAAGACATGGAGATTGTCGTACAGGAAGCGAAAATGTCAGGCCAGGTCATTTTAATCCTAGATGAAGTGCACAGGCTTGATAAGGGGAAACAGGATTTTCTGCTGCCCTATTTAGAAAACGGCATGATTATTTTAATCGGCGCGACGACTGCCAATCCTTATCATGCCATTAACCCGGCCATCAGAAGCCGGACCCAGATATTCGAGCTCGAACCGTTAACACCCGATCTGATTAAGCAGGCATTGAAAAGAGCGCTTACAGATGAACACCGCGGACTCGGTTCCTACAGCGTGTCGGTGGACGACGACGCGATGGATCATTTCGCGCAAGGGTGCGGAGGAGACGTCCGCTCCGCTTTGAACGCGCTGGAGCTTGCCGTGCTCTCCACAAAGGAATCAAGCGACGGCACGATCCGGATTACACGGGAAACAGCGGAGGAATGTCTGCAGAAAAAAAGCTATACCCATGATAAAGACGGAGATGCGCATTATGACGTCTTATCCGCATTCCAAAAATCAATCCGGGGCTCTGACGCAAACGCCGCCCTTCATTATTTGGCCCGTCTGATCGAAGCCGGCGACCTTGAAAGCATATCAAGAAGACTTCTCGTGATCGCCTATGAGGATATCGGCCTTGCAAGCCCGCAGGCAGGCCCCAGGGTGCTGAGCGCGATTCAGACCGCAGAACGGATCGGCTTTCCGGAAGCGAGAATTCCGCTGGCCAATGCGGTCATCGAATTATGCCTCTCACCAAAATCAAACTCCGCCATCTCAGCCGTTGATGAGGCGCTTAAAGATATCAGAGCGGGTAAAATCGGCGATGTGCCGAAACATTTAAAAGACGCCCACTATAAAGGGGCCCAAGAACTCGGACGCGGGATCGGCTATCAATATCCTCATGATTTCGAGAACGGATGGGTCGAACAGCAATACTTGCCCGATCCGTTAAAAAACAAACAATACTATAAACCGAAACAAACGGGGAAATTTGAAGCCGCCATAAAGCAAGTATATGAAAAACTGATGAAGAAAAAATAACCGGGCAAGGACACCCCATGTGTTCTTGTCTTTTTTGTTTGATACATGCCAAACCTCGTACAAGCGGCGGATTCAAATAAAAAACAGCCTTTCTTAAAGAAGGCTGTTTTTCTTTTTATTTATCTTTAACCCGTTTAATCTTGATGTCCTTTAAGAGCTCCATCACGACATGTCCGCCCATAATCAGACCGGCCACTGACGGAACCCAGGCGTTGGAAGACGGCGGCATTTGCGCTTTGCGGATTTTCGCTTCATCATTCCCGACTTCTTTTCTGACGTCTTCACGGATGACGATCGGGCTTTCATCAGAAAAAATGACCTGTACGCCTTTTTTAATGCCCTCTTTACGAAGCCTTGTGCGGACGACTTTGGCAATCGGATCAGTATGGGTTTTTGAAATATCAGCAATCTGAAAGCGTGTCGGGTCTGTTTTATTCGCCGCTCCCATGCTCGAAATCAGCGGAACATCCCGTTTCAGACATTCTTTCATCAGATGAATTTTATAATGAATCGTATCCGACGCGTCAATGACGTAATCGAGCGGATACTCAAAGAACTGCTCATATGTCTCTTCTGTATAAAACATTTTTAAGGCGACGACATCGCAATCCGGATTAATATCCGCGATCCGCGCTTTCATCAAGTCCGTTTTCGGCTGTCCCACCGTTGACAAGAGCGCATGCAGCTGGCGGTTTACGTTTGTAATGTCAACATCATCTTTATCGACAAGGACGATCCGTCCCACTCCGGACCTCGCCAGTGCTTCGGCTGCGAATGAACCGACTCCGCCGACGCCGAGAACGGCCACCGTGCTGTTTTTTAACGTGTCCAGCCCTTCTTTTCCAATCGCTAGCTCATTTCTGGAAAACTGATGTAACAAGAACCTCACTCCACATTCTGGTTTTATAAACTCGGCTTGTCAAAAAGCCGCTGGTTTCAGCGCACAAAAAATAAAGTCCCAATTGTGCCGTTGCAGCTTTCCTTCGTTTTGAACCCGCTCTCAGCAGGTGGGTGCCCTTTTTCAAATCTTGTAAGTCCTCTTTACCGAATGAAAAGAGGCATGTACGCCATTTAAAAATACGGGCTCCCAAAGCAAAAAAATGTTCGGTCAAAACTAGGTGTACAACTAACACATCAGGACTTTATTTAACTTGTCAAAATCATATCACAGCAGATTTTGATTTTCAAGAAACAAACTGCTGATCTTTACTGTTTCACTTTTCTTTTGACAGAAAGGTGAAGTTCTTCAAGCTGGGCGTCGCTCACTTCGCCGGGCGCTTCCGTAAGAAGGCAGCTTGCGCTTGCCGTTTTCGGGAAAGCGATCGTATCTCTTAAGTTTGTACGGCCTGCAAGAAGCATAACGATACGGTCCAGACCGAGCGCGATTCCGCCGTGCGGAGGAGCGCCGTATTCAAAGGCTTCAAGAAGGTATCCGAACTCCTCCTCCGCTTCTTCTTGTGTAAAGCCGAGAAGCCCGAACATTTTTTCCTGAACGTCTTTTTCAAAAATCCGGATGGAGCCTCCGCCGAGTTCATAACCGTTTAAGACAAGGTCGTAAGCCTGCGCTTTCATATCTTCAGGCGCTGTTTCAATCAGATCAAGGTCTTCACGGACAGGCATAGTAAACGGATGGTGAGCCGCATAGAAACGGCCTTCTTCCTCGTCATGCTCCAGTAACGGCCAGTCCACAACCCACAGGAAGTTGAAGAGGCTTTCGTCAATCAGGCCGCGTTCTTTACCGAGCTTTAAGCGCAGCGCACCGAGGGATTGAGCCACAACGTCAAACTTATCAGCGCCGAACAGGAGCAGATCGCCTTCAGAAGCATCCAGCGCTTCAGCCAGTTTTGCCTGCTTCTCATCATCAAAGAATTTCGCAATCGGGCCTTTTATGCCGCCAGCTTCAACTTTGACCCAAGCGAGACCTTTCGCGCCGTAATTTCCGGCAAAAACGCCGAGCGCATCAATATCTTTTCTGGAGTAGTCGCCGGCAGCGCCTTTAACATTGATCGCTTTTACAACACCGCCGTTGGCTACAGCTGATGAGAACACCTTAAATTCAGTATCTTTCACAATGTCTGATACGTCCGTCAGCAGCATGCCGAAGCGGGTGTCAGGCTTGTCGGAACCGTAGCTGTTCATCGCTTCTTCATATGTCATTCGCGGAAGCGGCAGCGATACTTCGACGCCTTTTGTTTCGAGCACGACTTTCGCCATCATCTTTTCCGCCAGAGCCATGATGTCTTCTTGACTCATAAAGGACATTTCGATATCAATCTGCGTAAATTCCGGCTGGCGGTCGGCACGCAGGTCTTCATCGCGGAAACAGCGGGCCACTTGATAATACCGTTCAAAACCAGATACCATCAGAAGCTGTTTAAAAATCTGCGGCGATTGCGGAAGAGCGTAAAATTCCCCTTCATGCACCCGGCTCGGCACCAAGTAATCACGGGCGCCTTCCGGAGAGCTTTTCGTTAAAATCGGGGTTTCAATATCAAGAAATCCGTTTTCATCCAAGAAATGGCGGATGGATTTTGTGACTTGATGGCGCATTTGCAATGTTTGAAACATCGCCGGGCGGCGCAAATCCAAATAGCGGTGTTTTAACCGGACGTCTTCAGAAACGTCAGCCGCCTGGTCACTGATCGGAAACGGCGGCGTTTTCGCCGTGCTGAGTACCGTCACTGTTTCGGCTTTAATTTCAATTTTACCGGTTTTCAGGTTAGGGTTCACCGTGCCTTCTTCACGGGCAGAAACCGTGCCTTCGATATCAAGCACATATTCGTTTCTGATTGCTTCTGCCGCGGCAAGGGCTTCTTTCGAGACGTCAGGATTGAACACGACTTGCACAATACCCGAACGGTCGCGCAAATCAATGAAAATCAAACCGCCGAGATCGCGCCGTTTCTGCACCCATCCTTTCAGTTTGACGGTTTCGCCAATCGCTTTTTCAGTTATCTCGCCACAATAATATGTTCTTCCAAACATAGCGTTCCTCTCCTTCACTGCTTTTGATCTGCCTTTAACACTTGTATCAGCTCGTCTAACACCACTTCACGCTGCTCGCCTGTTTCCGCATCTTTTACATTGATTTTATTTTGGGCAAGTTCATCTTCCCCTAAAATCGCAATAAAGCGTGCGCCGAGGCGGTCAGCCGTTTTGAATTGGCCTTTCATTTTTTTGTTTTCATAATCGATTTCACTTGAGATGCCCGCTTCTCTCAGTTTGTACACGAGGGAAACGGAATAATCCTTCGCTTTTTCTCCGAGCGTCACGATATAGCAGTCAATCCCCTGATTGACGGGAAGCTCTGCTTTCTCAGCGTCAATGGCTGCCAGCAGACGTTCGATGCTCATCGCAAATCCGATACCCGGCGCTTCAGGTCCGCCGATCTGTTCAACAAGCCCGTCATAGCGGCCCCCTCCGGCAAGTGTTGTAATCGCTCCGAAACCTTCCGCGTTGCTCATGATTTCAAAAGCGGTATGATTGTAGTAGTCAAGCCCTCTGACAAGGTTCGGATCAATTTCAAACGGGATGCCGAGACCGTTTAAGTATTGTTTGACTTTCTCAAAATAAGCGGCTGATTCTTCATTTAAGTAATCAAGAATGGACGGTGCCGATTTCATCAGTTCATGTTCTCTGTCTTTCTTGCAATCAAGAATTCGGAGCGGGTTTGTGTGCAGGCGCGACTGGCAGTCTGAGCAAAATTCTCCGATGCGCGGTTCAAAATGTTTGACGAGTGCTTCACGGTAGGCTTTGCGGCTCTCCTGGTCACCGAGGCTGTTCAGCACAAGCTTGACATTTTTCAAACCGGCTTTACGGTAAATGCTCATCGCAAGCGCAATGACTTCTGCATCCACAGCCGGATCTTTGGAGCCGATCGCTTCAATTCCGAATTGATAGAATTGGCGGAAGCGTCCCGTCTGCGGACGTTCATAACGGAACATCGGTCCGACATAATACAGCTTCGTCGGCTGCACCGGGTTCGCAAATAATTTATTTTCATTGAACGCGCGGACTGCGGCGGCTGTTCCTTCCGGCCGAAGCGTCAGGCTTCTCCCTTTACGGTCTTCAAACGTGTACATTTCTTTCTGCACGATATCTGTAGATTCACCGACGCCTCTTGCGAACAATTCCGTATGCTCGAAAATCGGCGTGCGGATTTCTTTATATTGATAAGTGCGGCACGTCTCTCTCATAATTTGTTCGACGAACTGCCATCTGTCTGATTCACCCGGCAGTATATCCTGTGTGCCTCTTGGAATGTGATATGCCATGTAACAGGCCTCCTTAATGTCTTTCTTCAAATAAAAAAACTCCCGCTCCTACTATACATGTATAGTAGGGACGAGAGTTATACCCGTGGTGCCACCCTAGTTGGAATGCTGAAGCATCCCCGCTCTGACCGTTAACGCAGGTTCACGTCCGCTGCCTAATGACTCGCAAAAGCGTTCAGCAGGGAACCTCCGGAGTGTTGTTTCGAGAAAGATGCAGTGCGGATCCGCTTTCAGCCCGGGACGGTTCCTCTCTTCTCCATGCATTCTGACCTACTCTTCTCCATTATCGGTTCAAAATCGTTATTTTGACTTATGTACATCAATTTCTATTATAATAATGGGATTGCACTCCCCTGTCAAGTTTTATTCCGTCTGTTTTTCCTTGCGACTGCATCTTTCGATAAAAGACCGAACTCCGTCGCCGTCTCTTCAAGAAAACCCGCCTTCTCTTTATCGCTCTGATCACTGAAGTGCAGATTTCCTTCCGCATCATGCAGCGCGCGTCCCATTTTTGGTTGATATTTCATGATTTGCACACCTTTTCGCTGTATTTACAACTAGTATAAACAAACCATTTTATTTTTATTTAACATTCAACAAGGAAAATACGATATTATACAAGAATGTATTTTAGTTAGTTCAGAAAGGAGGACAGCCATGAATAAGAAAACTCTTGCTCTTATTTTATGCGGCGTCATCATCACGGCACTTCTTCCGTCATTTCATACCGCAATCGCCGCTGAGGGAGAAGCGGTTATCGCGACAGACAAGATTAATGTCAGAGGCGGTCCCGGCCTGAGCTATGGAATAAAGGCTGAAGTGAAAAAAGGAGAAAGATACCCGATCACAAAAGAAGAGGGAGACTGGGTACAGCTCCAGCTGAGTCCCGGTAAGACCGGATGGGTCGTTTCCTGGCTGATATCAAAAACAGCCGGAGGAGCAGACCATTCATCCGCAACAAGCGGAACGGTCACTTCCAACGACCCTGATCTTCGCATCAGAAAAGGCCCGGGGACATCATATGAAGTCATCGGCAAACTTCCGCAAGGCGCACATGCTTCTGTGCTGGACAAGAACAGCGGCTGGGTGAATATTTCTTATCAAGGCACAAGCGGGTGGGTTTCTTCCGAATACGTCACCGCAGACAGCGGCGGATCGGATACGAAAGCAACTTCATCCCAAAACGGTTCAAAGAACGGGACGGTAGGCGTTTCTTCATTGAATGTCAGAAGTGCAGCGTCACATGATTCAGCGATTATCACTAAATTATCACGCGGAGCAAAGGTTTCCATCTTAAGCGAAGACCACGGCTGGCTGAAAATTGAAGCAAACGGGCAAAAAGGCTGGGCAGCAAGCCACTACATCATAAAGGATTCCGACTCATCGGACACCCCGTCCGAATCGGGAGACGGCTCTGAGGGCTCAGGCTCCTCGAAAAAAGCGTATATCGTTTACGGCGGCACCAACCTAAGGAGCTCAGCCTCGACTTCCGCTTCTATCGTAAAAAGAGCGGATAAAGGCTCAGCCTATCCGATTGTCGGTTCAAGCGGCAATTGGTATGAAGTCCGGCTGGAAAACGGTCAAACGGCATATGTGGCAAACTGGGTCGTGCAAACGTCAAAAAGCGGTGAAGAAACAGGAGAAGCACCTTCTCCCAACACGTCAGGCGGCAGCGGATCGCTCAAAAACAAAACGATCGTCGTTGATCCCGGACACGGAGGAAAAGACAGCGGAACGATCGGCTACTCCGGAAAGTTTGAAAAAAACGTAACGATTAAAACAGCTAAGCTGTTAGCCGGAAAATTGAGAGCGGCCGGGGCAAACGTGTATATTACAAGGCAGGATGATACATTTATCAGCCTGCAGGCCAGGGTTTCAACGTCCCATTACCGGAATGCGGATGCCTTTATCAGCATCCACTATGACAGCTATGCCGATACGTCAACGAGAGGAAGCACGGCTTATTATTACAGTCCGTCTAAGGACCGCCAGCTTGCCTCAGACGTCCATTCTGAAGTAGCGAAGCGTTCACCTATTCCTGATCGCGGCGTTCTGTTTGGAGATTATTACGTCCTGAGGGAAAATAAACGGCCTGCCATGCTGTATGAGCTCGGCTATCTCAGTCAACCGCAAGAAGAAACAATCATACATAGCGGCTCTTACCAGGAAAAAGTGACAGACGGAATTGAAAGCGGATTGGAACATTATTTTCAATCATAAAAAAAGCTGCCGAACGGCAGCTTTTTTATTGTTTAGAATCCATAATCAATGTAACGGGCCCGGAATTCGTCAGCTGAACATCCATCATGGCCCCGAATATTCCCGTTTCAACTTTGACTCCTTTTTCCCGAAGAAGTTCGTTCCACTTTTCATAAAGGAGCAGAGCCTGATCCGGTTTGGCCGCATTCATAAAATTCGGGCGTCTCCCTTTCTTCGTTTCGCCGTAAAGCGTAAACTGGGAAACTGATAAAATCTCTCCGCCCGTATCTAAAAGCGATAAATTCATCTTGCCGCTTTCGTCCTCAAAAATCCGGAGATTCACGATTTTATCCGCCAAGTAAGCGGCATCTTCCTCTGTATCTTCATGAGTGACGCCGACAAGCGCCATAATACCGGGTCCGATCCGGCCGGCGACAGCGCCGTCAACCGTCACACTCGCTTCTGTTACACGCTGAACAACTAATTTCATAGCAAGCTCCTTTTAGTTCATAACCCGTCGGACTGAATAGATGTCTCTGATCTGCTTAATCCGCTCGACCACTTTATGCAGATGATTGATGTTTTGAATAAAAATCGCCATATGAATCGTAGCGACTTTATTGCGGTCGGATTTGCCGGATACAGACGAAATGTTGGTTTTCGTTTCATTTACGGCCTGGAGTACTTCATTTAACAGCCCGAGACGGTCATACCCCAAAATCTCAATCTCAACATTGTATTCTTTGCGTCTTTGAACCTGTGATTCATGTTCCCATTCAACAGGGATCAGACGTTCCTGCGCTTCATTCGTTTTTACATTCGGACAGTCATCACGGTGAACGGATACACCGCGGCCTTTTGTAATAAAACCGACAATATGGTCTCCGGGCACGGGATTGCAGCATTTCGACAAACGGACGAGAAGGTTGTCGATGCCTTTCACGCGCACACCCGCTTCCCGTTTTCTTCCTTGCGGATACTGTTTCGGCTCGGAAGCGACTTCCTGAACGATTTTTTCCTGCTCTTCCTGATCACGCTGCTTCCGTTCTTTTTCAGTGAGCCTGTTGGCCACCTGCAAAGCGGTAATGCCGTTATACCCGACAGCCGCGTACATATCCTCTTCATTTGAGAAATTAAACTTGTCGGCAACCTTTTGAAGGTTTTCGAGCGTTAAAACATCCTTCACTTCAAAATCAAGATTTTTAATTTCTTTCTCGACAAGTTCACGGCCTTTTTCGACGTTTTCTTCACGACGCTGTTTCTTAAAGAACTGGCGGATTTTGTGTTTGGCCTGCGACGTCTGAGCGAGTTTGACCCAGTCTTGGCTCGGTCCGTACGAATGCTTGGACGTCAGGATTTCAACGATGTCGCCCGTCCGGAGCTTATGGTCAAGCGTCACCATTTTCCCGTTCACTTTCGCTCCGATTGTTTTATTGCCGATTTCCGAGTGAATCCTGTAGGAAAAATCAATCGGCACAGAGCCTGACGGCAGTTCAATGACATCGCCTTTTGGCGTAAATACGTATACCATGTCAGAAAACAGATCGATTTTCAGCGATTCCATAAATTCTTCCGCGTCGGTAGACTCGTTTTGGAATTCCAGAATTTCGCGGAACCAGGACAGTTTTTTCTCAAATGTCGCTTCTTCATTTGCAGCCTTGCCTTCTTTATATGCCCAGTGCGCGGCCACCCCGTATTCAGCGATCTCATGCATCTCAAATGTTCTGATCTGCACTTCCAGCGGGTCGCCTTTAGGCCCGATTACGGTCGTATGCAGGGACTGATACATATTCGGCTTAGGCATCGCAATATAATCCTTGAATCTGCCCGGCATCGGCTTCCAGCACGTATGAATAATGCCGAGTACGGCGTAGCAGTCTTTAATGCTTCCGACAAGAATACGGACGGCGAGCAGATCATATATTTCATTGAACTGTTTATTTTGCAGCGCCATCTTGCGGTAAATGCTGTAGATGTGCTTCGGACGTCCTGAAAAGTCCGCTTTGATATTCACTTCTTCGACGCGTTTTTTCACTTCATTGACAACCTCTTCGACATAAAGTTCGCGTTCCGCGCGCTTTTTCTTCATGAGGTTGACGATTCTGTAGTATTGCTGAGGATTCAAATAACGGAGAGCGGTGTCTTCAAGCTCCCATTTAATTTTCGAAATCCCGAGCCGATGTGCCAGCGGAGCGAAAATTTCCAGCGTCTCATTTGAAATTCTCCGCTGCTTTTCCTGCGGAAGATGCTTTAACGTCCGCATATTATGAAGGCGATCCGCCAGCTTGATCAATATGACTCTGATATCCTGAGCCATAGCGACAAACATTTTTCGGTGGTTTTCCGCCTGCTGCTCTTCTTGAGATTTATACTTAATTTTACCGAGCTTCGTTACACCGTCGACAAGCATCGCCACTTCTTCAGAAAATGCTTCCTTCAGGTCATCGAGGGTGACATCCGTGTCTTCCACCACATCATGCAGAAAACCGCCCGCAATCGTGGAAGGGTCCATTTCCAGATCGACGAGGATTCCCGCCACCTGAATCGGATGAATGATGTACGGCTCACCTGATTTGCGGTACTGTTCGCGATGCGCGTCTTGCGCATACAGGTAAGCTCTCTCAACAAACGCAATCTGCTCCTCCGGCAGATACGTGCGCGCTTTATCTATTACTTGCTCGGCAGTCAATACTTGTTCGTTCGCCATGGAATCACCTTTTTTAAATGTAAACTGTATTAGTTTATTATCAAGAAAAAAACGAGAGATGTAAAGGGCAGAAGTTCAAAACACCTAAAGAATCTGTCAGGATGATGAAATAATAGGAAAAAAGCACCCTGACACGAGTGCTTTTTTCCATATGCGGTTAATATTTCATTAATGTTAAAATATCGTAATCGTCAAGCTTGTCTCTGCCGTCAAGGTAAGAAAGCTCGATTAAGAATGCAATACCGGCTACGACGCCGCCCAGTTCTTCGACAAGCTTAATCGTTGCTTCGATCGTGCCGCCTGTTGCAAGCAAGTCATCAGTAATCAGCACGCGCTGCCCCGGCAGGATCGCATCTTTATGAATCGTCAGTACGTCTTTTCCGTACTCCAAACCGTAATCGACTTTAATGACTTCACGCGGAAGTTTTCCTTCTTTCCGAACCGGCGCAAAACCGACTCCGAGAGCGTAAGCAACCGGACAGCCGATAATAAAGCCGCGCGCTTCAGGTCCGACAACTAAGTCAATTTCTTTTTCTTTTGCATATTCAACAATTTGGTCAGTGGCGTAACGGTATACGTCGCCTTTGTCCATCAATGTCGTAATATCTTTAAATTGTACGCCTTCTTTCGGGTAATCGGGCACAATTGTTACGTATTTTTTAAGATCCATCTGTTCTATGTCCTCCTCGTACTTTCATAAGCCTCTGAACCTTGGTTCATCAGCTTATTCAGCCATTCCTTCAGCTCATGGGCCGCGGAATAATTGAGCTTCTGGTCTAATTCCATCAGCTGCTGTTTTACCTGGTAGGTTTGCGAATCTGCGAGGTCGCGTTTTTTCGCGCCGCTCACGACAGACAGCACACCATCTTCTATTTTAACAAAACCGAGATCAAAAAACACCTTTGTCATGAAATTGATTGTGTCAATTGACCATCCTTTGTGTCTCGCAAGTTCCAAACCATGCTTACTTAAGTCAAAATTGCCCCTTTTCAAGAGAAATGCGTAAAACCACTTGAAATCACTCCGCGATGGAAATGAGGACAGAAAATGTTCTTCATGGTTGATAAAAACAAAATAAATCCGTTCCGGCTTCTTCCCGTCAAGCAAACGCTTGAGCCGCTCCTCTGACGGCGGCACATCCAGAAAGACGGCATACTTTCCGTCAAGCGGAAGAGCCTCCGCCTCGGATTCCGACGTGATCTGAACCAGGTCGTCCGGCAGCTCTTCGCCACGAAGTTTTCGGACAGTTTTTTCATTAAAACTGATGAGCACCCGTTTTTCCTTCGGCAGCGCAGCAACCGTATCTTCCCACGTCCGCTTGCCTCTGATATCAAAAAGCTGCCATTCCAGCACCGCAGCGTCTTTAATCATCAGCTGGGGTTTCTTTCTGTTGTTCCATTCATTAATGGACATTTCGCCGACAATGGAAATCGCTGATCCGGGGACAATTCCGGCTTCCAGCTCTCCTTTGTTAAAGCCGACGCAATCGAGAACGGCAGCATCATTTTTCACCGTCATTTTCACGTGATTTTTATTCGCTCCGATCAGGCGCACTTCATCAAGCACGGCGTTTTCCACCATGACATGCGGTTTAGGGTTAAGCATGCCGAACGGCGAGAGCATATTCAATTCTGTAATGCTTTCAACGGTTATGTCTTCGACGCCGCAGACAAGATCAACCTCCTGAATCGGGATAAAATCCTCTTCCGTAAGGGTTTCTTCAGCCAATTGATTCAGCCTGTCTCTTAAATCCGGCACATCTTCAGCCTTTAAAGTCATTCCTGCGGCCATCGGATGCCCGCCGAAATGAGGAAGAATGTCTCTGCACTGTGAAAGGCTCGTAAAAAGGTTGAAACCCCTGATGCTTCGCGCCGATCCTTTGGCGATTCCCTGCTCCTCATCTATCCCCAGCACGACAGCGGGGCGATAAAAACGTTCAGCGAGCTTCGATGCGACAATCCCGACAACCCCCGGGTTCCAGCCGGCTTTTGCCACTACAATGGCAGACGGGTTTCCGTCTTGCTGCTGAACCATTTCAACAGCCTCTTCGGTCATGGTTTTCACCATTTTCTGGCGTTCCTTATTCAGCCGGTCAATATCCGAAGCCAATTCCTCCGCTTCAAACTGGTCTTCGGTCATCAGCAGGTGCACGGCGGGATCAGCTTGTTCTATTCTTCCGACGGCATTCAGCCTCGGTGCAACCTGAAACCCGATCGTTTCCTCATCAGCTTGTCCGATATCCCCGCCGGAAAGCTTAATCAGAGCTTTGAGACCCGGCCGATTTGTCGTCCGAAGCTTTTCGATCCCAAGTGACGCAATTAATCTGTTTTCATCGTGCAACGGCACCAGATCCGCAACCGTACCGATTGCCGCTAAGTCCAGCATAGCTTCCGGCAAAGAACCCGTAAGCGCGTGGGCAAGCTTAAACGCCACACCGACGCCGGCCAATTCTTTAAACGGATAGCTGCAGCCCGGCTGCTTCGGGTGGATGATCGCAAATACGTCAGGAAGCTCGGGTCCCGGCTCATGGTGGTCGGTAATAATGACGTCTAGGCCCAGCTCTTTTGCGACTTCAGCTTCATGAACGGCGGCGATGCCCGTATCCACTGTAATGATAAGCGAAAAACCCCGCTCTTTTATGGAGCGGAAAGCTTGTTCATTCGGGCCGTAGCCTTCTGTGAAACGGTCGGGAATATAAAAGTCAACGTTTGCTGACAGCTGTCTGAGTGCCGTCAGCATCACTGATGTGCTTGTAACGCCGTCTGCATCGTAATCTCCGTAAATCATAATCGGTTCCCCTTGAGAAACCGCCAGCTTTATCCGATCAACTGCTTCCCGCATTCCTTTTAATTCATACGGGTCATAAAAGTCTGCATCCTTTGTATGTAAAAAATGCCTTGCGCTTTCGGCAGTATCAAAACCTCTTTTTACAAGCAGCGATGCCACAAGAGGTGTTATGTCCAATTGTTCTGTGAGTGATTTGACCTTTTCCTGATCCGGCTGCTGGATTTCCCAGCGCATTTTTGACGCTAACATAAATTCACCCCTCAACCACCCTATTATACTAGAGCGGACTGAGGGGTTTCAAATGTTATTCTGATCCTTTTTTCTCTTCCGGTAATTCTTCCGGAGGTGCGGCCGGTTTTCTGCCGTCCGGATCAGCCGGCAATTCAGCAGCGGATCTGTTTTCTTTCCGCAGCATTTTAATTTCCCGCTTCAGCTTCATCACTTGAAATATACCGGCTGAAAATACGATGAGCGCTCCCATTAACACAGAGCCTAAAATGACTAAAATCAGCGGCCATTCAGCGGTGCCGAACAGATAATCAACCTCAACCGCCCGCACGTTAATGACAGCAAAAATGGCGACAATCAGAGTAAATAGTAAAGCGAATATAATAGTCCATTGTTTATTCATACGTCAGCCCCCAATTATTAATTCTTATCTTTTCCCTCATTTTCCAGGGATTAAACTCCGGTCTCAGGAAATCCGGGCCGTTAACTGCTCACGGACCAGCCTTTTCAATCCGCTTCTTTCCCCGGATAAGACGAGGGTGTCCCCTTCTTCAATTACAGTATCAATGCCGGGACTCAGCTGTTTTTGCCGGCTTTTCTTAACGATCGCAATAATCTGGACGTTGTAATGCTTCTTGATATCCAAATCTCCGATTGTGCGGCTGACAGCCGGTGCGCGGGATTCGGCTTTAAACCACTCAATAACGAGATCATCAAGTGCAACTTCCACAGATTCCAGCGCTTTCGGCTTATACGTCATCCCGCCTAAAATAGCGGAAATCTGCCTCGCCTCTTCATCGTTAAATTCAACGGATGCCAAGCATTCGTCATGGTCTTTCTCATCGAAGTAATAGAGCTCTCTTCTGCCGTCATCATGGAGAATAATACTGATTTTATCATGATTTTTCGTAATGATTTCGACTTTCTGGCCGATGCCCGGAAGTTCCGACTCACGAACATTCATAAGAACCCTCCTACATGTTTTTACAATGATGATTGATTATGTAAGCGTATGTCATTATAGCAAATGCAGGTTTTAAGTTCAACGCAGCCTAAAAAACAGGCTGCCTTCTGCAAGACAGCCTGTTCCCATTTTACTCTTCGATTGATTTTTTCCCTTTAAATTCTTTTCCTTTCCATACAAGCCACAGCTGCGAGGCGATGTAAAGAGAAGAATAAACACCCGTCAATAAACCGACCAATAAGGCGAGTGAGAAGTTCGTAATTGACGATGAGCCTAAAATAAGCAGCACGACGACTACAATCACAACGGTCAAGACCGTATTAATCGAGCGTGTAAAGGTTTGCTGCAAACTCAGATTCACGATGTGTTCCAGATCGGCAAATGACTTCGGCTTGCGTTTTTTCATCTGCTCGCGGATCCGGTCAAATGTAACGATCGTATCATTTATCGAGTAACCGATTATGGTGAGAATAGCGGCGATAAAGGTTACGTCAACCTCCAGCCTTGTAATGCTGAAAAACGCGACGATAAAGAAAGCGTCATACAGCAGGGATACAATCGCGGCGACAGCCATTCTGTACTCGAAACGGATTGACACGTAAATAATGATGCCGATTGATGCAATGGCCACGGCATATAAGGCATTACGTGCCAGTTCCTTTCCGACTGTCGGCGATACCGTGCTGACATTCGGTTCAGCTCCGTATTTATCCTTAAAGTACGTTTTGATTTCAGCGATCTTTTCTTTAGATGGCTCTCCGACAAACCGGGCTGCGGCAACATGGTTCTCTTTACCCGAGAGCACGATGTTTTCCGGATCCATGCCGAGAGAGTCAAAGTCTTTTTCAACCTGCTGTGCCGTCAAGGCATGATTGCTCTGCACGTCAATCCGCGCACCGCTTGCAAAATCGATTCCCAGGTTGAGCTTAAAGATCAGCAAGATGATAATTCCCGCAACGGTTACAACGCTTGAGAAAATAAAGAAGTATTTTCGTTTGCTCGTGAAATCCCATTTCTGGAATGCCGTATGCGGTTCAGTATTTTCGTCGGTCTTCTGAATATCCATAATGTGTTTTTTCTTGACGCCGAACCAGCCTTTTTTCCGGTCAAGCCATCTGCTTTCCACAAGAAGGGCGAGCAGGAATCTTGAAAGGAAGACCGCTGTAATAAAGCTTGTCAGTATTGACAAGATCAGCATCGTCGCAAACCCTTTTACAGAGCTTGTCCCGAAAATAAAGAGCACGACCGCTGCGATGATCGTTGTGATATTCGCATCGAAAATCGTCGCAAATGACCGTCTGTTCCCTGAACGGAAAGCCGAGCGGACGGATTTGCCGAGTTTCAGCTCTTCTTTTATCCGTTCATAGGTGATAATGTTGGCGTCAACCGCCATCCCGACACCCAAAATGAGCGCCGCGATACCCGGCAAAGTCAGCACAGCCTGCATCCAGTCAAACACTTGCAGCGTAATATACACGTATACAGAAAGCGTAATGACCGCTATGAGTCCCGGCAGTCTGTAATAAAGCAGCATAAATAAGAAAACAATTGCAATCCCGATGATGCCGGCCTCGACCGTATCATGTAAAGCCTGCTGTCCGAATTGCGCCCCTACTGAAGTAGAGTATTTTTCGGTCAGTTTCACAGGCAGTGCGCCCGCGTTTAAAATATTGGCCAAGTCCTTTGCTTTTTGAACGGTGAACTGGCCTTCAATCGTGACATCCTTTGTATTTAATTCCTGGCTCACATTCGGAGCGGATACATATTTCGGATGTTTTTTGCCGACTTCTTTTTTAAATGAATCGCCTTTTTGATAATCGAGCCAGATGACGAGCTGATTATTAGGCGCCATTTTCTTGACCTTTTTCGTCACTTCTCCGAACTTGTCCGCATCCTTCAGTTTCACGCTGACAATCGGTTCGTTCGTTGTCGGGTCAAAAGTTTGCTTCGCGCCGTTTTCCACGAGATCAGAGCCGTTTAAAAGCTCTTTATCATTCGTGTCCCTGAATGAGAGCTGCGCTTCCGTTGAGAGAATTTCGCGCGCCCTGTTCTGATTCGTGACGCCCGCCAGCTGTACGCGGATGCGGTTGTTCCCTTCAATCTGAATGTTCGGCTCGCTTACGCCGAGAACGTTAGCCCGGCGGTTCAGCGCCTGCACCGTGCTGACGAGCACGTCTTTTGTGATTTTATCGCCTTTTTTGACGGGCTGCACGTCGTACAGTACTTCAAACCCGCCGCGTAAATCCAATCCTAACGTAATATTATTGGCAGCCGGTTTTGTAAAATACCCCAGCCCTGTGCCGATTAATAATACAATCAGGAAAAACGCAATCAAGCGTCCTTTTTTCATTATGTATTTCCTCCTTAAACCTATGCCGTCAAATCATTATCTCAGCAGTTCATCCAAAGCTTCCTGACCTTCATCGCTTTCCAGCCAATTAGACGACTTAAAAGCTTCAACGGTTGCATAGTTCATAAAATCGCCAATTTTAACTGATAAAATATCGCCGGCCAATTCATACAGCGGCATTTCCGTTTTCTGTTTCCACTTTTTATGTATTAGGTATGACCATAAACTCTCGTGTTCAACATCATCGTATCCAAGGATTTTGAACTCTTCAAGTTTACTGTACAAAAAAGGCCGCAAATGATCCTTATACATTTCGGCGGGATGCTTCTCCATGGGCGCTCGCTCCTTTTTCCCTTTTTCTCGAAGACTTGTCATGCTCGGACGACATCGGCGCATATCTTTATTGTATATGATTCCAGGTAGTTTGAGAAGGCAGGGGTTATAAAATGGCAAAACAGACTTTTTTAAGGGGCACTCTTATTCTCATCGCAGCGGGGATGATTACAAGAATGCTCGGCTTTGTCAATCGGGTGGTCATCGCCCGGTTTATCGGTGAAGAAGGGGTCGGATTGTACATGATGGCTGCCCCGACATTTTTCTTGGCCACCACTTTGACCCAATTCGGCCTCCCTGTTGCCATCAGCAAGCTTGTCGCTGAAGCAAGCGCCCGGGGGGACCGGCAGAAAATGAAACACATTTTAGTGATGTCGCTTACCATCACCGGGATATTAAGTCTCATCTTTACGCCGCTGTTTTTATGCTTTGCGCCGATTATGGCGGAAACGATGCTGACTGACCAACGCACGGTTTACCCACTTCTGGCGATTACGCCCGTCGTGCCGATTATCGCAATCTCCAGCGTGCTGCGCGGTTATTTTCAGGGCAGGCAGAATATGAACCCGCTGGCATTTTCCCAAGTGCTTGAGCAGATTGTGCGGATTTCACTTGTCGCGGTCTGCACGACAGTGTTTCTGCCGTACGGGATTGAATATGCCGCAGCCGGAGCCATGATTTCGTCTGTCATCGGAGAGCTCGCCTCTCTTATTTATTTATTCATTTGTTTCAAAGCTAAAAAAACAATCAGAATCAGAAAACAATTTTTCAAATCGATTGCAAATGGAAAAGAGACCTTCCGTCAGCTGATGAGCGTATCGCTCCCGACAACCGGAAGCCGATTCATCGGAAACTTGTCTTGGTTTTTTGAGCCTATTGTCGTCGCGCAGAGCCTTGCAATTGCAGGAGTCGCCACCGCTGCTGCCACCAGCCAGTACGGGGAGCTGACCGGATTTGCCATGACGGTTTTGACGCTGCCCAGCTTTATAACCTATTCTCTGTCAACGGCCCTTGTTCCTGCGATCAGTGAAGGAATGGAGCAAAAAAAGCTGCAGGTTGTCGAATACCGTCTGGAACAGGCGATGAGGCTGTGCCTTTTAAGCGGGGGCATCTCGGTGGTTATTTTATTCTCTTTCGCTGATGAGCTGATGTCCGTCATGTACGGATCGACCAATGCGGCCGTTTTTATTAAAGTCATGGCGCCGTTTTTTCTGCTTTACTATTTTCAGGGGCCCCTTCAGGCGGTGCTGCAGGCGCTCAATTTAGCCGGGGCCGCCATGATGAACAGTTTTATCGGCGCAGCTGTTAAAACAGGCCTTATTTTTGTGCTGGCGACCAGGCCTTCTCTGGGCATTATGGGCGCGGCATTGGCGATTGTGACAGGAATGGTGCTCGTCACCCTTCTCCATGCGGCCACTGTAAGCAAAGTGCTTCCGATCAGCATCAAAATAAAAGAATATGCGCTCTGTTTTGCGGTCATATTCATCTGCGGTTATGTGAGCCGATTCATAAAGCGCGCCGTTCATTTTTCAGGGTCAGAGGCTGTTAATCTTACAGGCTGGATTGCCATGACCGTCATAATATACATTGTGCTTCTGCTGTTATTCAGGCTGATTAAAAGGGAGGAGCTGATCCGGATTCCGGTCATCGGCAAGTTCGTGACGCGGTGAAACCGGTTAAGGCTCTCCTTTTTCATCTTTAAGATCAATAAAAAAAGCGCCGTCCGTAAACGTGCAGAATGATATTTCCGAAAGATCCTGATATCCTCTTTTCGCTAAGTTTTTTTCGAGCCAGTGTTTATCTTTCCCGATTCTGTCCAGATGCTCGTTCTGAATGACCCCGTCAACGATAAGCGATGTTTCCATCTGCTTATCCTTATTGTTTTTCTTTTTGACGATTGACAGTTTGCCCGAAGACTCCAAAATGGCGTACGACACGTCAGAGATTCTATCGATGTTATTCTCCCTCAGCTGCATAAGAAGATCGTCAAAATTGTAGCGCTGCGATCTCATCGCCCGTTCGTCAATTTTCCCCTGTTTTATAATAATGGTGGGTTTTCCGTCAAGCAGCTGCCGTATTTTTTGGCTTTTGAGCGAGACAAAAGCAAGGCTTACTTGAATAATCATTAAAATGACAATCGGCACAATGGTATGCAAAAGCTTATCTTCTACATTTTCAATTGCCAATACGGCAATCTCGGCAATCATAATGGACACGACAAGGTCTAAAATGCTCAGTTCTCCGATTTCCCGTTTTCCCATCAGTCTGAAAATCACAAGAATGATAAAATAAAGCACTATCGTACGAAACGTAATAATGAAAATATCTCCCATATCGCACCTCCAACGGTCATAGCATTTGCGATCCGCTCTGTTTTATGTAAGAAATGAACTGAACATGATGCTTTTACGTCTAATCCGAACATTCAGAGAATACATTTAGAAAAAGACAGGCTCCGGCTTGTCATATCAGGCCGCAGAGCGGAGAGGAGATCAAAATGGAAGAAACGAAACAAGTGGGAAAAGGCGTCTTGTACGGCTTAGTGGCTATCTTTGCAGTGATGCTTCTTACGAGTCTGGCGATTTCACTGCTGCTGACGGTTACGTCAATGGAAGAGTCATCTTTCAGCTGGCTGGTCACCGCGCTTTCTTTTCTTTCTTTATTTGCCGGCGGTTTTATTTCCGGCGGCAAAGCAAAAGAAAAAGGCTGGATGATCGGAGCGTTAACCGCCGTTTGTTTCTCATTAATCATCTTGCTTTTTCAATATTTAGGGTTCGGAAAATCATTTACATCCGGTCAGCTTTTGTTTCATCTCGGCTTTTTGGGAGTCAGTATGCTGGGCGGGATTTTCGGAGTGAATTTGAAGGGAAGCAGATCAGCGTAATAAAAAAAGAGCGGATTCTCCGCTCTTTTTTAGTATGTATGAGCTTCGCTGTTATTCAGCAGAAGCTTCTCTGATTGCGCGGCGGTCAAATGTTAAACGGGTGTTATCACCGGTTTTAATGACGACCTTGCTTTCATCAATTGACTCAACAGTGCCGTGCAATCCTCCGATTGTCACCACTGAATCTCCTTTTTTCAGCTCTTCCTGCATCTGGCGTACGGCCTTCTGCTGCTTTTGCTGCGGACGGATGAGCAGGAAATAAAGCACTGCAAACATCAAAATAATAGGAACGATTGTACCTAAAGTACCCATCTGTTACCCTCCTTTCAAAAATGGTTTTATTTAGAAGCTTTTCGCATTTGGCTTATTATAGCCGTAACGCTCAAAGAACTCTTCTCGGAAATCACCAAGACGATCCTCTCGGATAGCTTGTCTGACCTGCTCCATTAAGTGTAACAGAAAATGAAGGTTATGGTAAGTTGTTAATCGAATTCCAAACGTTTCATTGCAGCGGATCAAATGTCTGATGTAAGCACGGGAGTAATTTTTGCATGTATGACAGCTGCACTCTTCGTCAATCGGTCGGAAATCGCGCTCATATTTGGCGTTTTTCATGTTCAGACGCCCTTCATTCGTGAACACCGTGCCGTTTCGGGCGATCCGGGTCGGCAGCACGCAGTCAAACATATCCACGCCGCGGATGGCGCCGTCAATTAAGGCATCCGGTGAACCGACCCCCATTAAATATCTCGGCTTGTCCTTCGGTAAAAGCGGAGTTGTAAACTCAAGCACTCTGTTCATGACGTGCTTCGGCTCGCCGACAGATAATCCGCCTATGGCATAACCCGGAAAATCAAGTGAAACCAGGTCTTTGGCACTTTGTGTCCGCAAGTCTTCATACTCTCCGCCCTGTACGATTCCGAACAGCCCCTGCTCATCAGAGCGCCCGTGCGCCTCCAGGCAGCGTTCCGCCCAGCGGCTGGTCCGTTCCACAGAGCGTTTCATGTAATCATACTCTGCCGGATACGGAGGACATTCATCAAACGCCATCATGATATCAGAACCGAGGGCGTTTTGAATTTCCATCGCTTTTTCCGGAGATAAAAACAGCTTGTCTCCGTTTAAGTGATTGCGGAAATGTACGCCTTCTTCTTCTATATTACGAAACTTGCTCAATGAAAAGACCTGAAAACCGCCGGAATCCGTTAAAATCGCGCGGTCCCAGTTCATAAACTGATGAAGCCCGCCCGCTTCTTTTACAATGTCATGTCCGGGGCGGAGCCATAAATGGTACGTATTGCTTAAAATAATACCCGCATCCATAGATTTCAGCTCGTCCGGAGACATCGTCTTTACCGTAGCAAGCGTGCCGACCGGCATAAATACAGGCGTCTCAAAGGAGCCGTGGGGCGTATGAACTCTGCCCAGGCGCGCTCCCGTTTGTTTGCATTCCTTTATAAATTCATAACGTATCGGTTGTTCAGCCACTTTGTATGAGGCCTCCTGTCATTCAAATTAGATAATCAGCATGGCGTCGCCAAAGCTGAAGAAACGATATTCCTCTTCTACCGCATGACGGTAGGCGGAAAGAACATGCTCTCTGCCGGCAAGCGCAGAAACAAGCATGATAAGCGAAGATTTCGGCAGGTGAAAATTGGTGATCATGCCGTCAATCGCTTTAAATTCATATCCCGGATAAATGAAGATCGACGTCCAGCCGCTTGAAGCGGTAAATACGCCGTCATGCTCGCCGGCAATGGTTTCAAGGGTGCGCGTGGATGTCGTCCCGACTGACACGATGCGCCCTCCCGACTTTCTGATCTCGTTTAAAGAGGCGGCGGTTTCTTCCGTCATTTCATAAAATTCCGCGTGCATGTTATGCTCTTCCACATCATCCGCACTGACTGGGCGGAATGTGCCGAGTCCAACATGCAGGGTGATAAATTCAATCCGCACACCCTTTTGCTTCAGCTCGTCCAGAATCTCTTCCGTAAAATGAAGTCCGGCAGTCGGGGCTGCGGCGGACCCGATTTCTTTTGAAAAGACGGTCTGATACCGCTCTTTATCATCAAGCTGCTCTTTAATGTAAGGAGGAAGCGGCATTTCACCGAGCGATTCAAGCACTTCGTAAAAAATCCCGTCATACCGGAATTCTATTTTCCGGCCGCCGTGATCAAGTTCCTCCGTGCAGACCGCTGTCAGCCGGCCGTCCCCAAATGTCAGGACCGTTCCTTTTTTTACGCGTTTCGCCGGCTTTACAAGCGTTTCCCATGTGTCATTCTCTTCCTGTTTTAACAACAGGAGCTCCACTTTCGCTCCCGTATCTTCTTTTGTGCCGAATAATCTGGCAGGGAGCACGCGGGTATTGTTCAAGACGAGACAATCCCCTTCTTTAAAAAAGCTGACAATCTCTTTAAATGAACTGTCCGTCAGCACGCCCGTCTGTTTGTCAAGCACCATCAGCCGTGATGCGTCACGCTCTTTCAGCGGCACTTGGGCAATGAGGCGTTCAGGCAGTTCAAAATCAAATAAATCGACTTTCATCATTTCACCTTTATTCTGTCTATTGTTATTTCATTCTGCCGAAAAAATTGAGCAGGATGGATAGTATCACACTGATTACAATACAAGTAACAACGGGAAAGAAAAATGTGACATTTCCCTTTTTAACGAAAATATCTCCGGGCAGCCGTCCGACAAAGTGCCAGACTGCGCCGGCAATAAGCAAAACAGCACCGAGAACCATGAGAACCTTCGGAAAATCAGTCACAGGCGGGCGCCTCCAATCGAAAATGCTCATATACAGCCGGGGTCACGACCCGTCCCCTCGGCGTTCTCTGAAGAAATCCGATCTGCAGCAGATACGGTTCGTACACATCCTCTATTGTATGCGGTTCTTCGCCGATTGTCGCGGAAATCGTATCAAGGCCGACCGGACCGCCGCTGAATTTTTCAATCATGCCCATCAGCAGCTTATGGTCAATATGATCAAGGCCGAGCGCATCGACTTGAAGACGTTCGAGCGCGTCGTGAGCGATTTCTTCAGTGATGCGGCTGTCGCCAAGCACCTGGGCAAAATCTCTCACTCTTCTGAGAAGCCGGTTTGCAACCCGCGGCGTTCCCCTTGACCGTCTGGCGATTTCCAGAGCCGGCGCTTCTTCGATATCCACTTCAAATACTTCAGCCGTTCGTGACACGATATCTGTCAGCTCTTCCTGCGTATAGTATTCAAGGCGCGACAGCACCCCGAACCGGTCTCTGAGCGGTGCGGTCAATAATCCCACCCTGGTCGTCGCTCCTACCAGCGTAAAAGGCGGAAGGTCAAGACGGACGGATCGGGCGGACGGGCCTTTACCAATGACGATATCAAGGCAGAAATCCTCCATCGCCGGGTACAGCACTTCTTCAATTGAACGGTTCAGCCTGTGAATTTCGTCTATAAACAGCACATCACCGGGTTCGAGCGCCGTCAGAATGGCTGCCAAGTCTCCCGGCCTTTCAATGGCCGGCCCTGACGTTGTCCGCATCTCCACACCCATCTCATTGGCCACGATCGACGCAAGCGTTGTTTTTCCGAGACCCGGAGGCCCGTATAAAAGAACGTGGTCAAGGGTTTCCTGCCTCATTTTCGCCGCATCGATAAACACGCGCAGATTTTCTTTCACCTTCTTTTGGCCGATGTACTGGGCGAGATTCTGCGGCCTGAGGCTTTGCTCGATTATTGATTCATGGCTGTCTGCTTCACTTGAAACGAGCCGTTCATCCATGAACATCACCTTACTTTAATAATTTTTGCAATGCTTTTTTCACATATTGATCTGTTGAAAGCGCCGTTTCCTCTTTTAAGTGAGGAAGCACTTTTTTAATTTCTTTTTCGGCGTAGCCGAGAACCCTGAGCGCTTCAAGCGCCTCGTCAAGCGCCGTTTCAGCCTCTTGTTTTTCAATGCGCGCTTCATGATTGAACAAGTTGTCAATCATTTCAGGCACGACATCGGCCAGTTTGCCTTTTAAATCAAGAATAATCTGCCGCGCCGTCTTTTTGCCCACACCCGGAAATTTCACCAAAAAGGCTTCATCTTCCTGTTCAATCGCTTCGATGACGGCTCCCGGATCACCGGAACCGAGAATGGCGAGCGCCCCTTTCGGCCCGATGCCGGTGACGTTCAGCAGCTTTGTGAAAAGCGCTTTTTCTTCCCTGGTTGAAAAGCCGTACAGAGAAAAGGCGTCTTCTTTTATATGATGATACGTAAAAATGGTCTCTTGATTGCTTACC
The DNA here is from genome assembly GCF_056399565.1 of Bacillus sp. 01N42_2. Taxonomy (NCBI): domain Bacteria; kingdom Bacillati; phylum Bacillota; class Bacilli; order Caryophanales; family Bacillaceae; genus Bacillus; species Bacillus sp. 01N42_2. The sequence continues at coordinate 276,558 of NZ_JBFTRO010000003.1, forward strand.
TTATAAATAAACGGATTCGGCGTGAAGACCTGATAGCCGATTCCGCCGTTTTCAATCACGATGTATTGGGGAGATACGTAATCAATCGTCCCCTTCACGAATTCAATCACACCTATTCACCTCTTTGACTGCTTATCATTGTAACACAAAAACAGCCAAAGTCTTATAGAAAAGTTAACGTATGTTCGCTTTGACACCTTCCGTTCAGAAAAAAAAGACATGTGTCACATGTCTTGCGTCAAAGTCAGCCGCTGTAAGTCTTAATATGATCGATCACGCTCTCAAACTCCGCTTTTGTCCTGTACGGTATACCATGTTCCAAATGCTTTTGCAATCGGCTTTCCAACCGCTCTAAATCAATTTGGAAGAAAGACTGGATCGGCTCCGACAGCGATCCGGGACGGCCGTGAAAAGTGGAAATCACCCCTCCGTCCGTGACACCGATATAACCGTTTACCTTACTGAGCGGAGAAATATCATCAACATGCTTACGGAAAAGGACGAAGCCTTTTTTCTGCTCAACGAGCGTCCAGCCGGCGTATGCGGCCCAAAAGTCTTCCATCGCCAAAACGGTTTCATCCGTATGTTCGATGCCGACATCACCGTCAAGATAAACCTTTTCCAGCTGGACGTGCACCCGAAGCGGCCCGTAATGCTCGACCTCTGCCCCGTATGCACTGTTTCCTCCGCAAATCAGGACTGCAGCTGATAAGATAAGCATAAATAAAAGACGCCCACCGTAAATTCGTTTCACCAATAACACCTCTTTATTCAATCAAACTCTTGATGCTAGTTTGACCAAAGATGCCGGTGCTTAACCGTTTTCTTTCTTTTGACGGTTTCGCCGAAAAAAAAGCAGCCCTCTTATGAAGACTGCCCCGCTTTATTATGCCCGGCAGGCTGATATCAGTTTCATCTGTCCGGGCGTCAGTTTGAGTCGGTATCCTCTTACAGTCAAATACACAGTTTTTGTCCCGCAGCTTTTGTCGCGCTCCGTTTTTTTCATCCCGGCTCCTCCGTTACATTTTATTTTGCTTTAATGTTAACAGCGCAATATAAAGAGCGTTTTAAGACTATGTAAAGAAATGATGAAAAAATACTGCCGGATGAAATCATCCGGCAGTCCCGTCTAACGGCTGTTTTTGTTCATGTCTTGAAGCTTTGTAAAAGTGGCGTTATCAGTAAATACTTGAATTGCGCGGCCGTCCGCGAATTTTTTGGCTGCATGTTTGACATGTTTATCATCATTTTTCGTGAAAGGATGATTTGTTCTGACAGCAATGACGACTCTCGTGTCAGTTACGACGACCTGACTATCCTGTACGCCTTTTACTTTTTTCACGCGGTTTGCAATTTTTGCCGCCATTCTAATGTTTTCGGCGTTGTCATACCCATTATAAGACATAGAGGCCGGCGGCGTATTGGCGTTGCGGCCATTATATGTGCCGTCCGTTGTTAACGGAACCCCGTTATTCGGCGCATTTCGGTAAGACACGTTTGTCGTATCCCGGCGGCCGTTTCGGTTTTCCATCATTTCGGAAACAGGTCCTTGATGGTCCATTCCGTACTGGCGTCTGCCGTTATCATTGTCATTTGAATAATACCCGACCGGACGTGTTGTCTGATTGTAGCGTCCGTCATTCATGGCATTATTTGCTCCGCATGCCGTTAAACTTGCAGTCACGGCTAAAACGCCTGCGATTGTCATCAGTTTTTTGCCCAATGGAAAAACCCCCCGTGGATTCATCGCTGTGTGAGCGTTTTCCGCTCATGTTTAGGATGTGCGGCCGGCGGCGGGTTTAAGCTTGTCAGTTATGTCCATTCTTCTTCGGACATAAAAAAAGGAACGACATACATCGTCCCGACAGATTAGTCTTCATCTTCCTCCGGCCGTCCGAATACTTGATTTGGACTCGGCTGATTCGGCGCGGCATTGGGATTTGCTCCGCCGTAAGGCATAAAATATCCGGCATTTGCGCCCATATTCGGATATGGCTGCACAGGCATATTGGCGTGATGGTGATGTGAACCATGATGATGTGAACCGTGGTGGTGATGATGGTGATGATGCGAATCATTGCAGCCGCAATCATCGTCCTTAAATTTCCCATCGTGATGCGGCTCGTTTGCGTAATGTGATGAATAGCCGCCGTAATACGGCATATGTCCGTATGGAGCACCGCCGAAACCAGATGTAAAACCATCAAAATGCTCTGCATTTTCATGGGCCTCGTTTTCATATTCACCGTAACCCGCTTGCGGCCCAAATCCCGGGTGATGGAATCCGTGATGATGGAATCCGTACGGTAACGGCATCGGCATTACCGGAAAGCCTCCATAACCTCCTCCAAAACCGCCGAAACCTCCGCCTACCGGGAAGCACGGATGGCATAATCCCGAACCCGGCAGCATCGGTGTCACCGGAACCGGACAAGGACAAGGCATGCACGGAATCGGATAATGCATAAAAGGCGGTTCAACGGCCGGCATATTCGGAAATGGGACATTCGGGATGTTTGGCATGTTCGGCAGATGATAAGCTGCGTTTTCTTCTTCCATCTTTCCGGCTTCAGGCGCCTTTGGCATATTCGGGTAATTCGCGTTTTCCATGTTGATCATTTCCTCCTGTTGTGGAATGTTATTGTCATGCTCTTTTTCTTTCGGCTCGACAAAATGTGTCACCGGTTCCTCCGGCTTAGGAGGCGACCACGGCTGAAACAGCTGATTGGTCGGATAATACTGATTCATATCAGCTTCCGGCAGCACATTTTCATGCTTTTCAGAGATCGGCGGCACATACGGAATTGACGGCTTTGGTTCTTCCGGTATGGTGTCTTCGATATCCACAACTGATTTCGGTTTTTCTTTGGCATATGGATGCTCATGCTTATGCGCAGACGTTCCGAAGTTTGCCTTTGGTTCTTTTCTGACCGGAACGGCTTCTGAAGGCACCTTTATCTTCATTCCAGGCATAATTAAGTCTGGATTGCTCAGCTGATTATTCAATTTCTTTAATTCTTCAAAATCAACTCCGTATTTTTCAGCTATTTTCCAGAGCGAATCGCCTTTTTGAACGATATGAATTTTCAACGTTTTCCCCTCCTATGCACAAAACGTGAACGGTACATTTGTCATTACAATACGTTTCTTCACACTATATGCAGGCGAGCTGGGCATGATGATAAAAAATTTGGAAAGGAGGGGAGTTTTTTATTTTTACGTATGGCTCAGCATTCTGTTCAACGCACGAAGCGCTTCTGTCCGAACCGCTTCCGGAACCTTAATGACACCCTTCGGCTCACCTTTTTCAAGCTGCTCAAGCGACCACAATAAATGCGGAAGGTCGATTCTGTTCATTGTCAGACACGGACACATATCCGGATTCAGTGATTCAATCTGTTTATCCGGGTGCGATTGAATGAGGCGCTGCACAAGATTCATTTCCGTGCCGACAGCCCACTTGCTTCCCGGCTCAGCCTGTTCAATCGTATCAATAATGTATTTGGTAGATCCGCTGTCATCACTTAGTGAGACCACTTCCCGCGAACATTCCGGGTGAACGATAATACGGATGTCAGAATCCCGCTGCCGCAGCTGAGAAATATTTTCCGCTGTGAATTTTTCGTGTACGGAGCAATGTCCTTTCCAAAGAATGACCTTAATGTTTTCCGGGTGGTCTGTAAGCAATCGGTTCTGAGCCGGATCCCATACAGCCATTTCTGTCAGCGGAATGCCGAGGTCATATGCTGTATTTCTGCCTAAATGCTGATCCGGCAAAAATAAAATTCTTTCCTTTTGTTTAAAGGCCCATTCCAGCACGCTCCGGGCATTCGAAGAAGTGACGGTTGCTCCGCCGTGCCGCCCGACGAATGCTTTAATTTCCGCCGTCGAGTTAACATATGTTAACGGAATGATGGTGTTACCGTACAGCTCTTGAAGCTCTTGCCATGCTTTATCTGTCTGCTGTATATCAGCCATATCAGCCATCGAACAGCCGGCACGCATATCGGGCAAAATGACGGTTTGGTTATCATCAGTCAGCATATCAGCCGTTTCCGCCATAAAATGCACGCCGCAAAACACAATATATTCCGCATCTTTATTTTTTTCGGCTGCTTGGGCAAGCTGCAGGGAGTCACCGGCAGTATCGGCGAATTGTATCACTTCATCTTTTTGATAGTGATGTCCCGGAATGAACAGACGTTTTCCGAAGGACCGTTTAATCGCGGCGACCCGCTCCTCCATTTCTTCGGTACTCAAGTTTTTATAATGGCTCGGCATCATGTCAGCTGATGCAGTTAACACGTCAAAGATAGACATTATGAAAAATCCCCCTGTTCCGCCGCCGCAACATCCATGCTGATATCGGCGCTTTTTACTGAATGAGTCAGAAATCCGAGTGAAATATATTGTACGCCTGTTCCTCTATAAGCAGGCAATGTGTCGAGCGTTATGCCTCCGGATGCTTCCGTTTTGATATGGGCCGGTGTCATGGCTGCAAAACGCCGGACGGTCTCAGGCGGACAGTTGTCAAACATAATAACGTCTGCGCCCGCTTCTATTGCCTCCAGCAGCTGCTCTTCGGATTCGATTTCGACTTCTGCCGCAAGCATTTGCCCCGCAGCTTTTCTCGCCCGCTCCATGGCCGCCTTTATCGATCCGCAGGCGGCAATATGATTATCTTTAATCATGATGCCGTCATATAGGCCGAAGCGGTGATTACAGCCGCCGCCGATCCGGACGGCGTATTTTTCCAGCATTCTGAGCCCCGGTGTCGTTTTTCTCGTATCACAAAGCTTAATGGACGAATCATCAAGACGCCTTTTGGCCTCATCCGTCATTGTCGCAATGCCTGACATTCTTTGGATAAGATTCAGGATGACACGCTCCCCCGTTAGAAGAGCCGCCGCCGGGCCTTCCATTTCAGCAAGCACGTCCCCTTTTTTCATCCGTTCTCCGTCTTTTTTCAGAGAGCGGACGCGGATATCGTTGTTTAAAAGCTTCCACCCTTCACGGATAACGGCTTCTCCGGCAAACACACCGTCTGTTTTTGCGATAATCTCCGCCTTACATTGCTGATCCGAAAAAATTGCTTGTGACGTTACGTCACCCGTTCCGATATCTTCCTGAAAAAAATGTGTCAGCATTTGCTTCAGCTGCAGAATGTCCATATTTCTCCAATCCCTTCGTTTTTTCTGATAACTGTTCCTGATGTTGAATGAATGATTTGTTTTCCATGCCACTCTTTCTCTGTCCCGGGAAAATCAGCGCGAAAATGGGCGCCTCTGCTTTCCTCCCGGATAAGAGCAGAAGATACGGCGAGTTGTGCGGTCTGCCATAAGCAGGACAGCTCGGCTTGTTCCGTTGTGATATCCTTCACATTCATATGATGAACAGGTACTTTGTTAAGCCAGAATGCCAGCGCCTGCATGTTTTCTTTATCTCTGACGATGCCCGCTCCGGCTGTCATTTTGGCTTGGAGCATGTGAAGCGTTGTATCCGGCACTTGTAAGATGACGTCAGATTTTTTCGAAGCTTTTTTATATCTTCCGTTTAACGGTGTTTGAATGATATGTTCCGCACACCTTTGTCCGCTTGCCAAGGCTTCCAGCAGCGAGTTGCTCGCAAGCCGGTTTGCCCCGTGCAGGCCTGTGCAGGCGGTCTCGCCTATGGCGTAGAGATCAGGCACAGACGTTTTCCCCCATGTATCGGTTTTTACTCCGCCCATTAAAAAATGCATCCCCGGGGCTACGGGAATTCCGCTTTCAATATCAACGCCGGCTGTTTTACAAATTTCTGTTATGGTCGGAAAACGTTTGTTAAAATCGGCGATTCGGCTGCAATTCATGTAAACTGGATTTTCTTTCATTATTTCTTCGAAAATCGCCCGTGAAACGACATCCCTCGGCGCCAAATCTTCAAGCGCGTGTCTGCCCGTCATGATTCTGCGCCCTGAACGATCCGTTAAATATCCGCCTTCCCCTCTCACAGCTTCAGAAATCAGCCCGTACACAGTCCCGTTTTTCACAAGGAGGGTCGGATGAAACTGGGTGAACTCCATATCCGTGATCTCTGCTCCCGCACGTAAGGCAAGAGCGATGCCGTCTCCCGTTATGGCGGAATCATTTGTATGATACTGATACAGACTGCCGCAGCCGCCTGATGCAAGCACTACGCAATCCGCTCTTCTGTAAGAAACGGAGCCTGAAGCATCCTTTACGGCAACGCCCGCGCACCGTCCGTGTTCAATCAGAAGCTCAACAGCCGTTACGTGTTCAATGATCCGTATGCCGTCCCTCAGCTGCCGAAGCAGATACTCAACCAAAATCCGCCCGGTCGCATCTCCCCCGGCATGCAGAATTCGTCTTTTGGAATGAGCGCCTTCCCTGCCGAGACAAAATGTTCCGTCTGATTTCGTATCAAATGGAAATTGACTTTCTATCAGCCTGTTTATCATGCTTTGTCCGCTTTGCAGCAAATCCCGCACGGCTGTCACGTCATTATGGCCGCAGCCCGCATACAGTGTATCGTTCACATGGGAGTCAATGGAGTCATCTTCTGCATATGAAACAGCAATCCCGCCTTGAGCATAATGCGAATTGCTGTTTGTTACGTTTCTTTTCGTTATGACGGTCACTTGGTATGACGGAGGAAATGCAGAAGCACAGGCAAGGGCCGCCGTCCCCGAACCAATGATGATAATTGTTTTTCCAGACATAATCACCCTCCTGTTATATTTACACCTGTCTTGACACCTATATTTACACAAGGATAAAATAAACTCAAGCTTTTTTTAACATAAACGGATAGGAGACGGCTTGTATGATTTATCTTGATTATGCGGCGGGAGCGCCTTTAAGCCAAAAAGCCGCGGAAGTCTTTCAGCATCTCAGTACAGAAGTTTTCGGAAATGCAAGCAGCCTTCATGATGCCGGAGGGAGAGCGGCGGATGTGCTGGAATATTGCAGACAGTCTGCAGGAAAATTGATCGGCGGAGCGTCAGACGGCATTTATTTTACAAGCGGCGGCACGGAAGCGAACATTCTGGCCGTCCAATCATTGCTGCATGGTCTTCCCTCTCACAAAAAACATTTTATTACGACCGCAATGGAACACCATTCGATCCATAATGCCGCGGCGTTTTTAACTGATCAGGGAATTGAAGTCACTGTCATTTACCCCGACAGAAACGGCCTTATAACCGAGGACATATTGGCGGCTCATATCCGTCCTGATACAGGGCTTGTTTCTATACAGCACGCCAATTCAGAAATCGGTCTCATCCAGCCATTGGATCGCCTGGCCGCTTTTCTTCACCATCGAAACATTTTGCTTCATTGCGATTGTGTTCAAAGTTTCGGCAAACTGCCGATTGATGCAGATCAGACGGGAATCGATGCCCTTTCCGTCTCCGGTCATAAAGTATACGGCCCGAAAGGCACCGGGGCTGTTTACATTCGGCCCGGCGTCAGCTGGAAGCCGGTTTATCCGCATACCGTGCATGAAAACGGGTTCAGGCCCGGTACCGTGAATGTACCGGCCATCGGCGCTTTTACCGCTGCTGCGGAGTATGCAGTGAAACACATGGCGGAACACCGTGAGCATGCAGAGAGGCTGAGGAAATATTTTTATGAACAAATCCGGCTTCAGGGCCTCCCTATTACATTTTCGGAGAAAGAAACCGACGGTGAATGCCTGCCCCACATTGTCGGGTGTTTTTTTCACTCCTTTGAAGGACAATATGTTATGTTAGAATGTAATCGTAATGATATTTGCATCTCAACCGGGAGCGCATGTTCCGCCGGCAGTCACGGCCCTTCTTCAGCTATGAAGGCGCTGAGAAAAACCGAACGGGAAGCGCGGCAGTTTTTCCGGATCTCATTCGGAAATGAAACAACATGTGAACAGCTCGATATGCTGATACATACACTTACGGCGCTATGGGAGCAAAAGAAAGGAGAATCAGCAATTTGACAGAAGGAACGAAGCTTACGGGGGCGAAAAGACGCGACATGCTGCTTCAATGGCTGAAAGAAGCCGGCTCACCATTAACAGGGGGCGAATTGGCCAAAAAAGCAAATGTCTCAAGACAGGTGATCGTACAAGATATATCACTCTTGAAAGCAAAAAGCGAACCGATTATCGCAACGAGCCAAGGCTATTTATACATCAGCATGAATGCCGGCAGCGAAAAAAACGCCGAACGGATTGTCGCCTGCCTGCACGGCCCGGAGCGGACGGAAGAAGAGCTTGAACTCATCGTCGATGAAGGGGTCACCATAAAGGACGTCATCATTGAACACCCCGTATACGGCGATTTAACCGCTGCCATAAGAGTCAGCACACGGAAAGAAGTTAAACAATTCATGGATCACATTAACTCGACAAATGCCGCTTACCTTTCACAACTGACAGGAGGCGTGCATCTCCATACATTAAGCGCGCCGACGAAAGAGCGGATTGATCAAGCCTGCCAAGCCTTAGACGAGGCGGGTATATTAATAAAAGATTAAAAAAAAGCCCCCAGAAGGGCTTTTTTTATATCGAATAGGATTGATATGTTCCCAGAAGCTTGACCCGGCAGCCGAGGGCTTCCATCTCTTGAACGGCTCCGGGAATGAGCACCTGATCCATCGCCTGTTCAATATCAATGATAAAGAAATAGTTGCCGAGACCCGTTTTTGTCGGGCGCGATTCGATCTTTGATAAATTCAGGTTTCTCCATGAAAAAGCGGACAGCACCCTGTGCAGTGCGCCTGATTGGTCATCTTGGGGAAGCATCACCATCATCGTCGTTTTTGATCTTGATGACAGTTTTGCATTCACTTCAAATGAGACGTCTTTTTCAGGCGAAAGAATGACGAATCTCGTGTGGTTATCCTGATAATCCTGAATATCCCGTTTCACGATGCTCAATCCGTATGTAGCAGCCGCCATTTCATTCGCAATCACGCCGATCGGAAGTTCCGGATGCTCACTCACATACTTAGCAGCCGCACCTGTTGACTTCGCATACTCATAAGGAACAGACGAAAAATGCCGATGAAGAAATTTGTGGCATTGCGCAATCGCATGTGAATGAGAAAAAATTTTCTCAAGCTTTTTCCACTCATTTTCTCTCGAAGGGTGAACGAGCAGGTGCTGGTAAATCGGCAGCGTCATTTCCCCCACAATCGCAAGAGGCTGCTCATGAATCAAATAGTCAATCGTTAAGTTAACCGATCCCTCCAGCGCGTTTTCCAAAGGAACAAATGCAAGATCCACTTCTCCCGCAACCGCCGCATCCATGCACGCAGGTATTGTATGATAAGGTGCTTGTGTCACGCTGTTTTGAAAGCAGGAACTGACTGCTAGATGTGTAAATGTGGCTTCTGGCCCTAAATAACCGACTCTCATGTTTCTCTTCTCTCCTTACGCGCCTGACCCTAAGATCTCAACTTTTTCTATAAAATCAAATTTTCTCAGTTTATTCATTAACGTATGAATGTTTTCTTCCATTGCGGATGTGCTGATTGAGAGCGTGACATTCGCCCTGCCCTGAAGCGGAATCGACTGGTGAATGGAAAGCACGTTGCTTCCTGAGTCAGCCACCGCCTGCAAAAGCTGGGACAACGCGCCTGACCGATCCTCCAAATGAAAGAAAAGTGTGATTATTTGTTCTTTAACCATCGTGTAAAAAGGGAAAACCGCATCTCGGTATTTGTAAAAAGCGCTTCTGCTTAAATCAACTTTCTGCACGGCATCTGCAACCGATTCAGCCTTTTTTCTGTCCAGCAGTTTTTTGACTTCAAGGGTTTTCCGCATCGCATCAGGCAGAACGTCTTCACGCACTAAATAAAATGTCTCTTCTTTCACCTGCACCCCTCCCTCTTACATCAGAGAGCCTGCATCGCAAGCTCTCCGTCTTTTTAATCAATAAATTCAAATTCAAATTCCAGAAGCCGGATGATATCGCCATCTTTAGCCCCGCGTTCTCTGAGCGCTTCATCAACGCCCATTCCACGCATCTGTCTTGCAAAACGCTTGACGGATTCGTCACGGGAGAAGTCAGTCATTTTAAAGAGGCGTTCCAGACTGTCACCTGAAAGCACAAACGCACCGTCCGGATCACGGGTAATGTTAAATGGAATTTCTTCATCTTCCATCGTGTACATCACGCGGTTTTCCGCCAATTCTTCTTCATCATACAGCGGGAATTCAGGCGTTGTTTCCAGCTGGTTGGCGACTTCAAACAGAAGATCGCGGAGCCCTTCTCTCGTCACCGCGCTGATCGGGAAGACAGGATGGTCATCCTGAAGCTTTTCTTTAAACGCTTTAAGATTTTCAGCCGCTTCTGGCATGTCCATTTTATTCGCAACGATAATTTGCGGACGCTCCGTCAGCCGCAGATTGTATTCACTGAGCTCCTGATTAATGGTCACATAATCCTCATACGGATCACGGCCTTCCATCGCTGACATGTCAATGACATGAACGATGACGCGCGTCCGTTCGATATGGCGGAGAAATTGGTGGCCTAAGCCGACTCCTTCGTGCGCTCCTTCAATCAGGCCGGGCAGATCCGCCATGACGAAGCTTCTTCCGTCATCCGTTTCCACCATGCCCAGATTCGGAACAAGCGTTGTAAAATGATAATCGGCGATTTTCGGCTTTGCCGATGAAACGACAGACAGAAGCGTAGATTTTCCGACGCTCGGGAAGCCGACGAGACCTACGTCTGCAAGCACCTTCAGTTCAAGCACGATATAGCGCTCTTTTCCGGGCTCTCCGTGCTCTGACAGCTGCGGTGCCGGGTTAGCCGGTGTCGCAAAACGGGTATTCCCGCGTCCGCCGCGTCCGCCTTTTGCGATGACGGCGCGCTGTCCGTGTTCAGTCAGATCGGCAATGACCTGTTTTGTATCGTCATCCGTAACGACTGTGCCGGGCGGAACTTTAACAACCATATCGTCCGCGTTTCTGCCGTGCTGGTTTTTAGACATGCCGTGCTCGCCGCGTATCGCTTTGAAATGGCGCTGGTACCGGAAGTCCATAAGCGTGCGCAATCCTTCATCAACCTCAAAGACGACGTCGCCTCCATTCCCTCCGTCACCGCCGGCAGGACCGCCTTTCGGCACATATTTTTCACGGCGGAACGCAACCATTCCGTTACCGCCGTCGCCGCCTTTTACATATACTTTCACCTGATCTACAAACATAATATCCTCCGTTCTAAACCGTAAAAAACCGCTAGTTCATTCCAATTTCGGCCACACATTCATGGCCGGTCAGCTCAAATTGCATGACATCAAAGTCCTCATACCGCGATTTGCGAAATTCATCAAACACATCTGCATTCGCAATCGTTCCATGAAAATCGAGATATACAATAAGCTGTCTGTCAGGGTGATCCGTCTGCAGCGATACGGTCAGATGATTTTCACTTTCATTGCTTACCGCCAGACCGAACAGATGAAACAGTTTTCTCATCAGGTTCGACAGCTTTTGATCATATGCCGATAAATCTTTAATTTCTCCGAGCACTTCGTATTCGAGCCTCATATAACGGGACTTCCAATTAAATGTAAGAAAGTCAAACGCCAAGTGCGGGATTTTCAGGTTTGAGAGCTTTGACTCGTGCTTTGCATCTATGACCATTTCGTCGATTATTTCAACGACCCTGTGATACTTCTGCAAACTTAAGTTTCCTTTTATCAGCTGCAGCTTATTCATCCAATCATGACGGAAATGGCCCATTAATTGGATCAGCTCATTAATCAGAGCCGCATCGCTTACAGGTTCTTCTTGTTTCTTCGATACATCCTTCATTTTCGCACTCCCAATCGTTTAATTTCTTTTTAGGAGTCTTGATAAGTGTGTACTATGAATTATAACAGAGAAGGCTTTGTTAAAAAAACACTTGTTTTTCCTGGTTCATCATGTTCCTTTTTCGGATCGCATGCACTGCGGATGCCAGGCAGAAACATTTTTGGTATCACTGCTTGGGGAACATATCCAGTGGGTATGAGAAGCTGATGTCCTCATTCAAGGCGGGGTTCACTCACGCATCCTCTGCTTTTCATTCTTGATGTTACTCCGCTTACTGCAAAAAAAACTCCAGTCAACGACCGGAGTTTTTTGTGTCATTATTGAGCTACAGGATATACGCTCACTTTTTTGCGGTCACGGCCGAAACGTTCGAATTTAACAGTTCCGTCGATTTTAGCAAAAAGAGTGTCATCTCCTCCGCGGCCCACGTTTTCACCTGGGTAGATTTTCGTTCCGCGTTGACGGTAAAGGATAGATCCGCCTGTTACGAATTGACCGTCTGCACGTTTAGCGCCTAAACGTTTAGATTCAGAGTCACGTCCGTTCTTTGTAGAACCTACACCTTTTTTAGAAGCGAAAAACTGAAGATCTAATCTAAGCATGTAACTCACCTCCTATATTTGGTTTGCAGTCAACCGTAAGTGTTCACTGTAATCCCGCTCGATCGTTTCAAGAGAAACAATCATGCCTTCAATCAGCAGCTGCGCTTTTTGCAAAGCTTCCTGATCAGCGGCTTCAGGGAATTCAAAGTAGAAATAACCCCCGTCCTCGCCTATATCAAGAATCGGTTCGAGAGGAGCCAGCGCGATAACCGCATTGACCGCCCCGAAAACGACAGCCGTAACCCCGGCGCAAACGAGATCTCGTCCATGTTCAGCAAAATCGGCATGTCCCGTCATTTCAAAGGACAAAATGCCCCCGTCATTTCGGGATCTTCGAATTGTTGCCTCAATCATGCTTACGCGTTGATTTTTTCGATTGTCAATTTAGTATAAGGCTGACGATGACCTTGTTTTTTATGAACATTTTTCTTTGCCTTGTAACGGAAAACAGTGATTTTTTTCGCACGGCCTTGTTTTTCAACTTTAGCTGTAACTGTCGCGCCTGCAACTGTTGGGTTGCCGACTTTCACGCTGTCTCCGCCAACAAACAATACGTCTTCAAACGTCACTGTTTCACCTGCTTCAGCAGCAAGTTTTTCGATGTAAACAGTTTGACCTTCTTCAACTTTGATTTGTTTTCCGCCTGTTTTAATGATTGCGTACATTCTCTGCACCTCCTATTAGACTAAGACTCGCCAGCAACAGGGGGCTTTAAAGCTCTTATCACCTGTCCCGAGCGGTTGTAGCATTGGTGCTACATATCCATAACATTAAAAAATATATCAGACCTAAAGAGATATGTCAATCTATTTCTAGTAAGGCAGCAGCAGGTCTTCCATGGAGGAATCTGTCCGTTTATCGGCAAAATATGCATGAAGCACTTCATTTTCATCAAGCTGGCTGATCTTCTCGCCGGCTTTTTCTATGATAATGGGATGCTTGCAGCCCCGTTTAAATTCGGCCATGACATGCTTTACTTTGGCATCGGCTGCGACAGTCAAAGGATGCAGCATGGCGACATCGCGGTTTTTACCGTAATATCTCTCTAAAAGAAACCTCAGCTGAATATAATGCCGCTTGCGGTATTCATCCCATAAAGAAGCGGCGAGAAAGACGAACAGCACCCATGCGCTGACCTGGAGGGGGACGGCCAGCACAATCCAGCAGCAGAGCAAAAGCGCAAAAACGGCTGATGTCTGCAGGCTGAGGAGATGCGCTTTTTGAAAAGCCATTTGTTTAGAGAAGTATAAAAACACAAACTTTCCGCCGTCAAGCGGCCAGATCGGCAAAAGGTTGATGAAAAGAATGGAGAGATTATAAAAGGTAAACATCTCAAATGTCTGCTGACTTGTAAAGCCGGACATAAAAAGGAGCCAGGCTGCCGCCTGAAGCCACACATGCTGGAGCGGGCCCGCCAGAATGACCGCGAATTCCTCTTTAAGCGGCCGGTTTCCGTGCTCCTCCACCTCAACCGTCCCGCCGAAAGGGAGCAGAAAGACGCGTTTAATGCGCCACGAAAAAAACACAGCCAGAGCAGCATGCCCCAGCTCATGAACGGATACGACCAGCAAAAGACACAGCAGCGCTTTAATGTGCCCCGTCAGAAGACCAAGCCCCATGATAATCCAAAGAAAAGGATGGACATGAATTTTGAAGAGAAGGCTGAGCCATTTATTCATCAAATGTGATCACCTGAATCGGATCTATGAATTTATCGCCATCCTGAATCGCGAAATAATACTGTCCTTTACTTTTATCGTTAAGCTTGATCGAACCGATCTTTTTTCCTTTATCGACAAAGTCATACAATGATACGTCAACATCTTTGAGCCGGCCGTAAATGCTGCTTGTATTGTCGGCATGCTGCACCTTCACAGTCAGCCCTGTTTTTTCATCTTTGCTCACTTCCGTAATGTAGCCTTCTTTTACGCTGTCAATGGCTTCACTGGCCGTTTCAACAACGACGCCTTCTCCGTTATTCTGAAAGTTCTGCTGGATTTTCCCCGCGGCGGGAACGGCCATATCCTGGCTGACCGCTACCTGACCGTCCTTCTTTTTCGTTCCCGGGGTGAGAAAAGCGAGCGGGTTTCCGAATGAGGATACAAACCAATGATTCACGGCAGCAAACTGAAATTCTTTTTGAAAGGTTTGTGCAATCGCCGGTTTAATCTGACTCAGCGGCAGTTTGTCAGTTTTATAGGCGATAGCGGAAATCAGTACGAGACAGGCGGCCAGCAGGCATTTCAAAATAATAGAATGAGCGTTGATCAATGGATGCCGTCCGTTAAATTCGGGCGGATGTTCCGTTTGATATTCATAGTCCGGAAGGAGCCTGTGCTTTTCCTGCTCCTTGACCGTCTGCCATGCGGGAGGCTTCTGCGGTCGGGCATTTTGAACGAAAGTCCGTTTTGGTTCAGGGCGCGGTTTTCTCCTTTTGGCCAGTCTTTTTCTAATTTCATCAGCTCTGTGACTCATCGCCATCATCCTTTGCAATCGTTGGGTTTGTACATCTTATGTCTTGTCCATTGCAAATATGCGCTCTTAAAAAACAAAAAAGACCTGATAAGCTGGGCTTTATCAGATCTTTGTATTCCAGTATATTTATGAACGCACGCCGAAAAACGACTTGATTTTCGCCATCATCCCTTTTTGCTGCTCTTCAAGCACCTGCAAAGGAACGGATTCTCCTAAAATACGCCGGGCGATATTGCGGTAAGCAATGCTGGCGCGGTTTTTAGAATTCATGGCAATCGGTTCGCCGATATTTGAAGCTCTGATCACTTCATCATCGTCAGCAACGATTCCGAGGAGATCAATAGACAGATGATGAACAACCTCATCCACATCCATCGTGTCACCGTTTTTCATGAGGTGATTTCTGATGCGGTTGACGATGAGGCGCGGCGGTTCAATATCTTCCTGCTCCAAAAGTCCGATAATGCGGTCAGCGTCCCGAACCGCTGATATTTCCGGCGTCGTCACCACAATCGCCTTATCAGCTCCGGAAACGGCATTTTTATAGCCTTGTTCAATTCCGGCCGGACAATCGATAATGACATAATCAAATTCCTGCTTGAGCTCCTGCACAAGCGATTTGATCTGCTCAGGGACAACAGCCGTTTTGTCGCTTGTCTGGGCAGCCGGCATTAAATGAAGCAGGTCATCAAAACGTTTGTCCTTGACAAGCGCCTGATGCGTCTTGCATCTGCCTTCAATTACATCTACTAAGTCGTAAATAATTCTGTTTTCAAGACCCATTACGACATCAAGGTTGCGCAGTCCGATATCTGTGTCTACCAGACAGACGCGCTTCCCTAAAATGGCTAAGGCGGTACCGAGGTTTGCAGATGTTGTTGTTTTACCTACTCCGCCTTTTCCCGAAGTTATTACGATAGCCTCACCCAATTTCACATTCCTCCCTCAAGCCTTGTTAGATCAGGTCTTAAATGAGCCAATTGTTGAAGGCGTTCAATGACCATATTTCCGTCAGTATCTAAATAAGCACATTCCATGTCGTTCCCTTTTTGAATGTGGTCTGGGGAGCGATTTAACACATGATTGATCCTCAATTGTGTCGGCATCATTTCGGATGCGGCGATCACAGCCCGGTTATTTCCGTTATAACCCGCATGGGCAATCCCTTTTAATGAACCGAGAACAAATATATTTCCTCCGGCTCTGATCGTACCGCCGGGATTCACATCTCCGATTAAAAGCAAATCTCCCGTTACGTGAAGCACCTGACCTGAACGGATGATTTTAGAAACAGAAACAATTTCCTGCTCCTCTTTCATCCGCTGCGCTTCTTCTTTGGCGATGACTTCACTGTCAATTGAATGCACGACTAAATCTTTCTTTGACGCGATCAGATCAGTCAGCTGCTCTGCCTGTTCCTGATACAGATACCGATGCCCTAGTTTGATATGAACACTGATTTTTTGGCCTTTGCCATCAGTATATTGTTCAATCGACAGCATATTTTGAAGACCATCGAGAAGCTCATCAAAAGAACACGCATCATCCAGATGCAATGTTAAGCCGTTTTTTGTTCCTTTTATTGTTACATATTGCTGCTTTTTGGTCTTCATCAATGTTCACCTCAACAACATACTCTTTTCGTCAAAAAAAGATAAAATCCTTTTTACTCATCTCTTAATTCTTTCTTCAGACTTATATAAAACAGCCTAAAGGGCAGGACTAATATAATGGCTCCCGCAATATTCAGCACAGCAGTCGGCAAAAACCGCTGAATGACAAAGTCGTTAAACGTCATTGTGCCGCTGCGGATTAACGTCTGAATGCCGTAAACGTAAAATTCAAGCACACATACGCTCAGCACAGCGACCAGAATGACCATCAGGGCATTTGTCTGCAGCACTTTAAACGCTTTGGCCGCCAGGTAGCATAAACCGGCAAAACCAAACATATAAACGCCTAAAACACCCGTATAATTGATGTCATAAAGAAGTCCGAAAATGAGACCGTAGATCACCGCATGCTTTTGGTTGATATAAGCGGACATAAAAATCAGCGCAAGCAAAAGAAAATGCGGAACGACCTGCTGCTCGTCGGAAACGAAAGGAAAATGCACCAGATCTGTATAGATGCTTTCCGCACAAAAGACCAAAATCATAATCAAAGGGAGAAGGAAACGTTTCACGATCCTTCCTCCCCTGTTGCTACGCTTCGATTGACAACGATGACATGGTCAAGATCATACAGGTTGGCAGCCGGTTTAACGTAAGCGATTTTCGTCAGGCCGTAAGCATCTGATTCGACATCGGTTACTTCGCCGACCGTCAGCCCTTGAGGAAATACGCCGCCCGTTCCGGAGGTCTCCACAAGGTCGCCTTTTTTCACTTCGCGTTTTTCATCCGGTTCAAGGATGGTCATTTTCAGGGTCTGTTTCTTTTTATCATACCCCTCAATTAAACCGTAGCCTTTGCTTCCCTTTTTGCCGGAGATTTTGGTGGCCACTCTGTTGTTGCGGTCAACATCGCTCAGCAGCTGAACGGCTGATGTGAAACTGTTGAGTCCGCTGCTTTTGATCTTCCCGACAAGCGCACCCTTTTCGTTTGTGACCGCCATGTCCTTGGCCACTTTCTGCTTCGTTCCTTTATTGATCATGATCTGCTTGTACCATTGATCAGGATTTCTGGCGATAACGGTCGCTAAAATCGGATCATAGTCGGAAATCGATTTGACATGTCCGAGTTCATCACGCAGCTTCTTGTTTTCATCTTTGAGTTCTTGGAGCTTCGCTTCATATTGTGTCTGTCCGTCCAGCTTTTGTCTTAAGCGTTCGTTTTCTTTGTACGTGTTTTTCAGGTCTTTTATGTCCCCGAAGAACCCTGCAAAATATTCGGCAGGCGTGTGAAAAATATTTTGAAATACTCCCGTCGTATCACCGATCAGCTTTTCAGGCCAGGTGGTATTACGGCCGTTCTTCAGCGAGAATCCAATCATAGCCACCAATATGATAATACACAGAAGTAATAGCATTAACCGTTTGTTCGGCATCGTGATACACCTCTTCTATTTAACTCCTGATTATCTTGTTTTTCCTTTGAAAAGATGGATGTGCTCCAGTGCTTTTCCAGTGCCGATCGCAACACAATCCAGCGGATCTTCAGCGATAAGTACAGGCATTTTCGTTTCGTCGCTGATGACTTTGTCGAGATTGCGGAGCAGGGCGCCTCCCCCGGTTAACACAATACCTCTGTCCATAATGTCAGCGGCCAGCTCAGGCGGTGTTTTTTCAAGCGTGCTCTTCACCGCGTCAACGATTGAAAGAACTGTATCACGCAGGGCATTTGCAATTTCCGTTCCCGTAATTTCGATCGTTTTCGGCAGACCTGTCAGAAGGTCGCGGCCGCGGATTTCCATTGACGCGTTTTCTTCACCGGTTTCTGCTGAACCGATTTCCATTTTAATGGCTTCCGCCGTACGGTCACCGATCATCAGATTATATGTTTTTCTGATATAGCTGATGATTGAGTCGTCCATTTCGTCACCGGCTACGCGGATTGACTGAGACGTGACAATGCCTCCTAATGAAATGATCGCCACTTCAGTTGTTCCGCCGCCGATATCAACGACCATGCTGCCCGTAGGCTCCCATACAGGAAGATTCGCGCCGATTGCTGCCGCAAACGGTTCTTCAATCGGATAAGCGTCGCGTGCGCCCGCTTGTCTTGTCGCGTCAATGACCGCCCGTTCTTCAACGGCAGTAATACCTGACGGCACACACACCATAACGTACGGCTTTCTCGCAAATAATCCTTTATTTTTCACAGCCTGATTAATGTAATATTTCATCATTGTCGCAGTTGTTTCATAATCAGCGATAACGCCGTCTTTCATCGGACGGAGCGCAACCACGTTGCCCGGAGTTCTTCCGATCATGTTTTTCGCATCGTTACCGACCGCAACGATCGATTTCGTATCCGTTTGCAGAGCAACGACTGACGGCTCTCTCACAACAATTCCTTTACCTTTAACAAACACAAGCGTATTCGCAGTTCCCAAATCTATACCAAGGTCTCTTGTACCAATTCCGAACATATGTATGTATCTTCCTTTCTTAAAGCAAAAATACCCTAAAGGGAAAAACTCATAAAATCTATTATATCTTAAATCAACGAAAAAAAAAGTGTTACAAATATCCTTTTTCCTTTAAACTCACAAATTTTTTGTCACCAATGACCAAATGATCGAGCAGCTCGATGCCGATTAAATTTCCGCACTCAAAAAGCCGCCTGGTTACCTCTATATCTTCCCTGCTCGGTGTAGGATCTCCTGAAGGATGATTGTGAACGCAAATGAAGGATGCGGCGGATCGTTTGAAAGCTTCTTTAAACACCTCCCGCGGGTGGACAATAGATGAATTCAGACTTCCGATAAAAACGGTGCGTTTATGAATGACTTGATTTTTAGTATTTAAATATAAACAGACAAAATGCTCCTGGGATAAAAAGCGCATATCCTCCATCACATACTTCGCCCCGTCTTCGGGAGAACGGATGACCCGGTGCTCCCCGGCGGCAGTCTTATGAATACGGCTGCCCAGCTCAATTGCGGCAAGAATCTGAACGGCCTTCACCGTGCCGATTCCGGGAATGCTGGAAAGCTCCTGAGCAGAAGCGCCTTTTAACAGGCGCAGTCCGTCAAACGTCCGCAGCAGCCGGTGAGAGAGGTTCATGACGGACTCGTGTTTCGTTCCCGTCCGCAGCAGGATGGCAAGCAGTTCATTGTTAGACAGATGTTCGGCTCCGAAGTGCAGAAGCCGCTCTCTCGGTTTTTCATTTTCGGGGAAATCTCTTAATTTTAACGGCAGATCACGGATGATCAACCCCTCCTTGTTCCCCTTCCCGGTTTGAACATCAAGCTTTTATATTAAATTCTTTCAGGGCTCTCATTGTTTTAGCGACAGGAAGCCCGACGACAGAATAGAAATCACCGTCTATTTTTTTCACTAAAAGCGCGCCTTTTCCTTGGATGCCGTATGCACCTGCTTTATCCATCGGTTCTTTAGTTTCAATGTAGAGCTGTATTTCGTCTTCACTGAGCGGCCAAAACGTCACTTCCGTCGTGTCACAGAACGTTTCTTTCCGGTCATGCGTCTGAATGCTGACCGCCGTAATGACTTGATGGCTTCGGCCGGAAAGCCTCCGCAGCATGCGTGCCGCTTCTTCTCTGTCACGCGGCTTGCCGAGGCACTCGCCGTCTATGCACACCATCGTGTCAGCGCCGATAACGGCTGCATCGGGATTTTCGGCCAATACAGCACCGGCTTTTTGCTCGGCCAAACATTGGACGTTTTCTTCCGGCGAAAGGTTTCGATTTAATTTTTCATCTGTGCGGCTCGCAATAATGCTGTAAGGAATCTGAAGAAGATTAAGGAGTTCTTTTCTTCGCGGAGATTGTGATGCGAGTATTAAGCGTTTTGTCATGATTGTCATCCTTTCAGGGTTTGCTTAAGAAAAAAAGATACTTGTCTATCCTACCAAATCAAACGGGCAACCACAATTTCAGAAAAATAACTTTTTGATGACAAAATAAAAAATCCCGCCGGATGACGGGAATTGAGAGATTATTATTTCACAACGCTTAAAAGCTGTTTTTGAGCTTTCCAGCCGGATTCGGAACCGGACGTTTCCAGTTCTTTCAGCGCTTGAAGCACGGCCTCTTTCTGCTTTTTGTCAGCTGCGTCTGCGCCGTCTGCGGCTTTGGCTGCTTCAGCCACATCCGTTTTTGAAATGTCTTTGCCGGTAATCGCTTTGGCCGAGAGCTCAGATGCTTGTTTAAAAGAGCCTTCCAATCCTGAATCGACCGCAAAGCTGAGCTCTTTTCCGCCCCAAGCCTCAAAATCATGGTCTATCAGTGTCTGGCCCAATTGCTGTGATAAGCTTTTTTCCGCTGCAAGACCCGCGATCACGTATGTGTACCCGTCTTCTTTTGCCAGAGAGACAGCCGAGTATCCTTTTTCAGTCAGCTGGTCAACAAGCGTTTGCGCTCCTTTTTCTGATGAGAATTTTCCGGCCTGCACCGCAAATGTTTTATAGTTTCCGTCTGACTGTTCCGCGTTTCCTGTGCCGCTTGTTTCTGATTTGTCTTTTGAAACGTCTCCCGCTTTCACCGTCTGTCCTTGTGAACCTTTGTCAGCGGAGGCGGGGGCGGAGGCTTCTTTACTTCCCGACATATTTAAGGCGACAAGGCCGAGGCCGGTGCCTAAAACAGCCGCAACGGCAATTGTCGTGACCGCTTTTTTAACTGGAGATGACGGCTGCTTCTTTTTCGGAAAATGAGGACCCGTGTTTTTCTTCTGGTATGGCGGGACGACTTTCGGATCGTCTTCAAATACCTCTTGATTCTTCTCATCATCCCAATTGAAATCTTCTTCTTTCGGATCTTCATGAGATGCTGCAATCTCCTGCTCCGCCTTCTTTGTTTCTTCCCAATTTGAAAATGTGACGGTTTTCTCCCCGCCTTCATTCACATCTTCTTGTCCATACATCGTTTCTTCTTTTCCGTTAATCGTTACTTTAAGGGCATTGTTTTTGGCTTTGCTGTTCTTTTTGCTTTTCCTTTTTTTCAACGTCTCTTCCCCCTTGCATTCGTCTTGGCCGTACCTTGAACTGATCATGGTTCACACTTTAGCATAGGCGTAAAAAAAAAGAACAAGACTTTTGTCGTCTTGTCCAAAAAACGTTCGCCAAATTTTTCAAGCACCGCCTGAAGCGAGTGTGATGTAAAACGCGAACAGCTCTTCACCGTATAAGTAACTCACAGCGCTCCCGGCTGCGATGGCCGGCGCAAACGGGTAAGGCTGCTTTTTACCAAGCCTGCCCCCCGCTGCGGCGCACATACCGTATACGGCTCCGATTATAACGGAAAGAAAGAATGCAATAAGGACGAGCTTCACACCGAGCGCAAGCCCGATCACTCCAAACAGCTTCACATCACCTGCGCCGATGCCTCCTTTACTGACAAACATGATAAAAACAAGCAGAGCAAATCCGCAAACAGCTCCGGCAAACCCCGCATACCATGAATCCAGCGGAGAAAAAATACGGCCGGCGATAAAAAGCGGAAGAAAAAACAGCAGAACCTTGTCAGGAATCAGCATATATTGCAGATCCGTCACAGTAACAATCATCAGCAGAGACAGAAATAACAGCGCGATTAGCAGCTCTTTTGAGAAACCGAAATGGATACCGGCAGCCGTGAATAAACATGCCGTCCAGCATTCCGCTGCCGGATACATCACTGACAGCTTCGTACGGCAGTGTCTGCACCTTCCTCTTTGCAGGATATAGGAAACAACGGGCACAAGCTCCCCCCAGGAGAGCGGCAAGCCGCAGAACGAACAGGATGAACGCGGCGAAATAACCGAGATTCGAAGCGGAATACGGCATGCGACTGTATAAAAAAAAGAACCGAAAATCAGACCGAGAACAAACAGAATGAAAAGCACTCAGATCACACCTTTTCTATCAATCTGGCTCAGATTGTAGCATAGAAAAATATCATGCCTGAAATGGCTGAAAATGTGTTTTCCTCATAAAAACACCCGGCAAAACCGTAAAATGGCTTGCCGGGTGTTCCAGGGGCTGTCAGATCAGCCGCTTTCTCATTTCTGAAATAAAGTATAGAGAACCGGTAATGATGATGACATCATCCGCTCCGTCTTTTTGTTCTATCCACTCTTTCACACTGTCCGGGTTCTCATCAAAGCTCTTATCCGCAAGACCGCTTGCATTGTAAAGGTCTTCGGCGCTTGCGGCACGCAGAAAGTCAAATGACGCAAAATGAATGGAATCTGCTTCGGTTTCAAGCTTTTTAATCATTTCCTGATACGGTTTGTCTTTTAATGCGCTGAATACGACATGGACGCTTTTATCGGCAAATCGCTGCCTGATCGTTTCTGTCAGCGTATCAACGCCTTCTTCATTATGGGCGCCGTCCGCAAACACTAAAGGGCGGCTTTGAAGCTGTTCAAACCGGCCCGGCCATGAAGCTTTTTTCAGACCGTTTCGCAATGCTTCTTCAGAAATGGCAGTGATTTTCAGGCGATTCAGCCATTCAGCGGCCAATATCGCCAAGGCCGCATTCTGCCTTTGATGAATGCCGATCAGCGACGTTTGAACGTCCTCATAACATTTCGTTTCCGTTTCCAGCGAAAAGCTTTCGCCGGACGGAAGCGCCGCACCATTAAACAGTCTGCATGTTTTATATAGCGACTGGCACGGAGCCTGCTTTTCTTCGGCCTCCGCTTCAATAACGCCGAGTGCTTCCGGCTGATTGACACCTGTAATGACCGGAGTGGCATTTTTAATAATACCGGCTTTCTGCCCGGCGATCTCCTCGATGGTATTGCCTAAAATCGCCATATGGTCATGTCCGATGCTTGTAATGACCGACAAAAGCGGTTTCACAATATTGGTTGAATCGAATGTGCCGCCGAGCCCCGCTTCAAAAATAACAAAATCGATATCATCCCGCTTCGCAAAATATAAAAATGCACACGCTGTAATGATTTCAAATTCTGTCACCGTTCCGGCATCGGTTTTATCAATCTCATCGACTATCGGTTTGATTTCATTAACGAGCGCTCTCCATTCCTCATCAGAAATCGGCGTGCCGTTTACGCTGATACGCTCATTGAACGTAATGATGTAGGGAGATGTGAATGTGCCGACCGTATAACCGGCTTCTTGAAGCACGGAACGGATAAAAGAGACTGTGGAGCCTTTGCCGTTTGTGCCCGCGACATGAATGGCGCGGATGTTCTTTTCCGGATGTTCCAATTTTTCCATCAGCCTTTCCATACGGAGAAGGCCCGGCTTAACGCCGAACTTAAGTCTGCCGTGAATCCAGCTGATCGCTTCTTTGTACGTATTAAACAATGAAATCCCCTCTTTTATACAACAAGGCGGTTTCATAGGAAACCGCCCCGCTGTTTTATCAGCCTTTCAGCTCTGCGATCCGCTGCCGGACAGCTTCGCGTTTTGCCGTGTAGTCTTTCTCTTTTGCGCGTTCTTCTTCAATGACTTGCTCAGGAGCTTTTTTGATGAATCCTTCGTTGCCGAGTTTTTTCTGAACGCGTTCGACTTCTTTTGTCAGCTTGTCGAATTCTTTTTGCAGACGGGCGATTTCCTCATCGATGTTAATCAGCCCTTCAAGCGGCAGAATCACTTCCGCTCCGGTGACGACCGCTGTCATCGCTTTGTCTGCCGCGGTGATATCCGTCCCGATTTTCAGCGTGCTCGGATTTGTGAAACGCTCAACGTAAGAACGGTTCTTCTCAAGGCGTCCGGCAATATCTTCCGTAGATGTTTTAATGTAAAGTTCAACCTGTTTGCTCATCGGCGTGTTAACTTCACTTCGGATATTGCGGACAGAACGGATTAATTCAACAAGCAGTTTCATATCCGCCGCTGCCTCTTTGTCCGTATGTTCCGGAACCGGAACAGGCCAAGAGCTGATCGTGATTGACTCGCCTTCATGAGGAAGGTGCTGCCAGATTTCCTCTGTTAAGAACGGCATAAACGGGTGCAGAAGACGCATCGTCTGGTCAAGCACGTAAGCAAGAACAGAGCGGGTTGTTTTCTTCGCCGCTTCATCTTCCCCGTACAGCGGAAGCTTCGCCATTTCGATATACCAGTCGCACACATCGTCCCAGATAAAGTTGTACAGATGGCGTCCGACTTCACCGAATTCATAACGATCCGCAAGCTGGGTAACGTCTTCAATCGTTTCATTCAGTCTTGTAAGAATCCACTTATCAGCAACTGATTTTTCACCGGACAGATCAAGTTCGTCATACGTCATGCCGTCCATGTTCATTAAAGCAAAACGGGAAGCGTTCCAAATTTTATTTGCGAAATTCCATGTGGATTCCACTTTTTCATAGCTGAAACGGAGATCCTGCCCAGGTGAGCTTCCGGTTGCCAGGAAGTAGCGCAGTGAATCCGCTCCGTACTTGTCGATGACATCCATCGGATCAACGCCGTTCCCAAGGGATTTACTCATTTTTCTGCCCTGCTCGTCACGGATTAAGCCGTGGATCAGCACGTCTTTGAACGGGCGCTCACCTGTAAACTCAAGACCTTGGAAAATCATCCGGGATACCCAGAAGAAGATAATGTCATACCCTGTCACAAGCACATCGGTTGAGTAATAACGCTTAAAGTCTTCAGCATTTCCATCAGGCCAGCCCATTGTAGAAAACGGCCACAGCGCGGAGCTGAACCATGTATCAAGCACGTCTGAATCCTGTTCCCAATTTTCGCTGTCCTCAGGCGCTTCAAGGCCGACATACACTTCTTTTGTTTCTTTATGATACCAAGCCGGGATGCGGTGGCCCCACCAAAGCTGACGGGAAATACACCAATCACGGATGTTTTCCATCCAGTGCAGGTACGTTTTCTCGAAACGGTCAGGAACGAAGTGAACTTTCTCTTCTTTCGACTGAAGGTCAACCGCCGCATCGGCCAGCGGCTGCATTTTGACAAACCATTGTGTGGACAGATACGGCTCAACAACGGCGCCGCTTCTCTCACTGTGTCCGACTGAATGCATATGGTCTTCGATTTTAAAGAGAACGCCTGTCTCCTGAAGGTCTTTGACGAGTTTTTTGCGGCATTCAAACCGGTCCATTCCGTTATATTGCAGCGCTTTTTCATTCATTGTTCCGTCTTCATTCATGACGAGAATCCGTTCTAAATTGTGGCGGTTTCCGAGTTCAAAGTCATTCGGGTCATGGGCAGGCGTGATTTTAACGGCTCCTGATCCGAATTCCATGTCTACGTAATCATCGCCGACGATCGGAATTTCGCGGTTTGTAATCGGCAGAATCACCGTTTTGCCGATTAAGTGCTTGTAGCGCTCATCTTCAGGATGAACCGCGACAGCCGTGTCGCCAAGCATCGTTTCCGGACGGGTGGTCGCGATTTCAATTGAGCCTGAACCGTCTGCTAACGGATAGCGCAAATGATAAAACGCGCCCTGTACGTCTTTGTAAATCACTTCAATATCGGACAAAGCCGTTTTTGTGGCAGGGTCCCAGTTGATGATATATTCGCCTCTGTAAATCAAACCTTTTTCGTACAATTTGACGAATACTTCACGCACGGCTTTGTTCAGCCCTTCATCAAGAGTAAAACGTTCGCGCGAATAATCGAGCCCGAGCCCCATTTTGGCCCATTGGCTGCGGATGAAATCAGCGTACTCTTCCTTCCACTTCCACGTTTCTTCAAGAAACTTTTCGCGGCCAAGGTCATAGCGGCTTGTACCCTGTTCGCGGAGTTTCGCTTCGACTTTTGCCTGAGTGGCAATCCCGGCGTGATCCATCCCCGGAAGCCAGAGCACGTCATAGCCCTGCATACGTTTCATACGCGTAACGATATCTTGCAGCGTCGTATCCCACGCATGACCGAGGTGTAGCCTGCCCGTCACGTTCGGCGGCGGAATGACGACAGAATACGGCTGTTTTGTTTGATCGCCGCCCGCTTCAAAATATTTTCCTTTCAGCCAAAAATCATAGCGGCCTTTTTCAATCGCAGACGGATCATATTTTGTCGGCATTGTTTGTTCGTTTGTATCCATGATAACCCTCCAGCATGTTTAGAAATGGCTGAGCAACTAAAAAAGAGCCTTCATCCTGATAAAGGACGAAAAGCTCTTTCGCGGTACCACCTTTTTTCATGAACAGATTTGTTCATGCACTTAAACGGATAACGGGTGCGGCCCGAATTTCTCTACTGTATGTTCAAGAAATTATGCTCCCGGGCGACCTTCCAATGAGACGGCATAAGAAGCCTTTCAGCACAGTAGCTTCTCTCTCTTCATGCGTCTTTCTTGTACTCTTCCCGTTCAAAGCAGGTGTATTTATATCAGCTCATGATCTTATTTATTATGTTCTTTATTATAGTAAAAGTGTTTTTGTTTCGTCAATCATCTTTTCCAAAAACCGCTGCCGTCATACATAAATGGGCATGCACCCCGCCCTTTCCCTCACATACGATACAAAGAAAGGCGAATGTAAGGAGGAATTGCCGTGAGAAAAAAATTCAATTCTTATTCGCTCCCCCCGTGGGCCAGACAGGTCCGCCTTGTATCAGCGCAAGTCATTGTACCGATTACGATCTTTCAGGGGATCAGGACGATTTTCTTTCCGACGACTTTTGACGTCCTGCTGCTTGCCATCCTGCTGTTTTTAGCATGCGCCCTGCATTTGGAATGGATATAAAAAAACGAGTCCCGCTATGAAGAGGACTCGTTTTCCGCCTTTCTTTTTTTCTCCTGCTCAATCTGATACACCTTCATGAGAAAAGGTTCAACATTTTTCATCTGCCAAAACGCTCTTAATAACTGCGTGCACTCTTCTTTCTCAGAACCCCTTTGGGCGGTTTGATACCGTTTCAGCACTTTGTACATGCCGCTCGGATAAGCCATATAGCTGAGGAACAGGCTGATTTCCGCTTCACGGAGGGGGAATGATTTGTGATACGTATAAAACCATTCAAGGCACTCCGGACACGCTTTCGGATAGCTTCTGAACATTCTGGAGTAAAAGCCGAGCAGATCATTTTGCGGAGGTCCGAGCCCGGCTTTCTCGAAATTTGTAAAAAAGCCCGTTCCCACATCATTATATAGAAAATGGCGGCTCGATAAGCTGCCGTGATTGATCACCGCTCTCGTTTTGTCATGATCCTTTGCCGCGTCAAACCATTCCTCCAGACGTTCAAGAGCAAAATTAACGGCTGAAACCGTTTCTGTAAGATACGTAACAGCCTGCAATTCAAAAGGAGAAAGGTACCACTCTTTTTCCGCCCGGTCGGCAAATTGTTCATAGACGAGCTTATCATTTTCCCAATCTCTTTTCGTCAGTTCATAAAAGCCGCTGATGTCTTCAGTCCGGATTTGGATGTCCCTCACGGTCGCGGAATGGAGCTTCGCCACCTCTTTAAAAAGGTAAACATGTTTTTGATCCCGTTCTTCTTCCTGATCGTACTGAAGCCAGGGCATTAAATAATAAGACGCCTCCGTCCGGCTTCCCGCAAAAAAATCGCCTGCATGCGTGCGGTAAATCGGAACAAATGAACGGTAGCCTTTCTCCTCAATCTCAATCATATAGTCCGTAAATTCACTGCTGCGGGCCGGCTTGAGCTGTTTCAAAGCAAAAATGCCGTGGTTTGAGTAGACTTTCCATACATGCGGGCTGACAGGCTCAATATACTCGGCCGCCAGCCCGTATTCCTGAAGCACTGATTGGACTGCTTCCATTCCATTCACCACATTTTTACGGCCTCTTTGTGCTTACGCATGGCTGTTATTATATTCAGGTATATACAGAAGCTGACCTTCTTCCAGTTCGTCATCAAACGATAAAGCATTCGTTCTGATGAGCTGCTGGGATGTGATGTCATATCGTTCACACACCCGGTCGATTGTATCTTGCTGCTGTACGATGCAGATTTTCATTCTTGAAAACTTTTCTTCTTCTCTTGTAAATAATTTCGTCAAATAATGAGAGTTGTCATTTTCCTTCTGCTCCGTTTTCGATGCCGCTTCTTGATTCTCTCTTGCTTTAAGCGGCTCAGACGGCTCAGATGCCGCCGGTTCCTCAGGAGGCAGTTTGGAAAACTGAAAGGACAAATCAAGAGGCTCCCCGGTTTCCTCCTCCGGCTGCGCCATCTTCCTCACCTCAACTTCAAATCCTTCATCAGCCTGAGCTTCTTCCTCAAGAAACTTAGGTGCGCTGTAAAATTCCTCTTCCCGCGGTTCCGGAACGAACTCGCGATAAGCAGGCGCCTGCTCTTCTTCAAAAACCGCAGGCTCATCTTCGGCTTCTTCCGCCTCCTCTTGATCACTCTGACGGAGAAGCGGTTCGGCCTCAGGCTCCTCTTCTTTTTGAAGGACGGGCTGTTCCTCAATCTCTGCTTTATCGGCATGCGGGGTCAGAGTAAAAGCAGGGGAAAACGGTTCAACATCATTTGCTGTTTCTTCAAGCATTTCCGCTGAATCATCCTCAGATACAGGTTCACTCCTCTCAGCCGCCATGATTGCAGGCTCCTCAAGCTCCTCAGCCTCTTCCGGCTCTTCTTCCTCCAGGATGGCAGCGGGAGGGGGAGGCTCAGTATATGAGACAGGTTCCGGCGCCTCTTCCAGCCTCAGAACAGGGGCAGGTTCTTCAGTTTCCTCAGCCTCCTCTTCTTCCTCCT
Source organism: Bacillus sp. 01N42_2 (assembly GCF_056399565.1). Taxonomy (NCBI): domain Bacteria; kingdom Bacillati; phylum Bacillota; class Bacilli; order Caryophanales; family Bacillaceae; genus Bacillus; species Bacillus sp. 01N42_2. Next base: position 305,692 of record NZ_JBFTRO010000003.1, read on the forward strand.
GCCTGAGTATAGGCGGAGTCTCTTCCTCATTCTCCCCGGCTTCTTGTGCCGCTTCTTCTGATAGAGCCAGGGGTTCTTCAGCTTCAGGCAGAGGTTCTTCATGCCTATGGCGTATCACTAATTCAGGTTCGTTTTCTTCCTCAGAGCGATGGTCAGCCAGATTGATCATTTCTTCTCTGGCAAATTCAGGCGCCACATACAGAGGGATCTCCGGCTCTTCTGGCTCGGATTCCTCAAGCAGCCCTTCAATTGCCAAATCAGCCTGAATGGTTAAAATCCTTGAATCCGTTAACTGATAATCAAAGGCATCAATAAAAACGAAAACGTCATTGAGGTGGCTCACTTTATTTTTCGGAATCGTGATGTCCACCGGGAAGCAATGAAGGAGCTCAGCTGTGCCATCCTCCCTCGCCCTCACTTCCTCTACATGTCTCAGCTCTCTTCCAAGCTCTTCGAATTGACTGCTGTGATCTATGTTGTACTCGCCAGTAAGTTCTAATGATCCTTTAATTGAGACATAATCATTTACTTCCTGCACCCTGATATCAGGGTCTAATGAAATCGAAAGTAATTCAGAAACTTCCTGTCCTTTTTGGAAACAGATTGATTCTTCAACAGAAAATTGCAACCGGTGATTATGCGGCAAGTTCATATCCTCCTTTCATCTAATCCTTACAATTAGATGTCACTAAAGGTGTATGCCGCAATATGGATAAATATGATAAGGGAGGCATTGAAAAAAGCCGATACAAGACTTGCTTGCATCGGCTTTTCGGTATCAGCGGCTGATCGCCTGGAACACTTTCTCAGCGGCTTGAATGGTTTTTTCGATATCCTCCATTGTATGCGCAGTGGAGAGAAACAATCCTTCAAATTGAGACGGCGGCAGAAATACGCCTGCGTCAGCCATCCCTTTATAATATTTGGCGAACAGCTTTAAATCAGATGATTTGGCTGTTTCATAGTTAATGACAGGCTCGTTTGTGAAAAAGAATCCGATCATTGAACCCGCACGGTTAAACGTGTGCGGAATCCCATGTGCTTCAGCGGCTTTTGAAATGCCTTCTTCAAGCATATCGCCTTTTTTCACAAATTCTTGATAAGATTCAGGTGTGAGCTGCTGTAACGTCTCAAGTCCCGCTGTCATGGCAAGCGGATTCCCTGACAAGGTTCCCGCCTGGTAGATCGGACCGCTCGGAGCGATTCTTTCCATGATTTCGGCTTTGCCGCCATACGCACCGACAGGAAGACCGCCGCCGATGACTTTGCCGAGACAAGTTAAATCAGGCGTCACGCCGAAATATCCTTGCGCACAGTTATAGTCCACGCGAAAACCGGTCATAACCTCATCAAAAATGAGCAGCGCGCCATATTGTTCCGTAATGTCACGAAGCCCTTGTAAAAACCCTTCCTGCGGCGGAACAACGCCCATATTGCCGGCTACCGGCTCAACAATGACTCCGGCGATATCTTCACCGTACTCCCGGAATGCGAGTGCAACGCTTTCCAAGTCGTTGTACGGAACGGTAATCGTATTCATCGCAATCCCTTCAGGTACACCCGGGCTGTCCGGAAGACCGAGTGTCGCCACTCCCGATCCCGCTTTGATCAGCAGTGAATCACCGTGGCCGTGGTAACAGCCTTCGAATTTTAAAATTTTGTTGCGGCCGGTATATCCTCTTGCCAGACGAAGGGCGCTCATTGTCGCCTCTGTGCCGGAGCTGACCATCCGCACGATTTCAACAGACGGCACACGGTCAATGACCAATTTGGCCAGTTCGTTTTCCACTTCAGTGGATGCCCCGAAACTTGTCCCGTTTTCTGCTACTTTTTTCAGGCTTTCAACGACGCGGTCATTGGTGTGGCCCAAAATGAGCGGTCCCCAGCTCAGCACATAGTCAATATATTCATTGCCGTCAATATCAAAAATTTTCGATCCTTTGCCGCGCTGCATAAAAATCGGATCCATATCAACTGATTTAAACGCGCGCACCGGACTGTTCACTCCGCCCGGCATCAGTTTCTGCGCTTCTTTAAAAGCGGCTTTTGATTTTTCATAGCTTCTCATCTGCCTCAGCTCCCGTCAAATGAAATCGTTACTCAGCAAGCCATTTTGCTGCGTCTTTTGCATGATACGTCATAATCAGATCAGCGCCTGCACGTTTCATGCTCGTTAAAATTTCAAGCACCATTTCTTTTTCTTTAATCCAGCCGTTCTGGGCTGCAGCTTTCACCATGGAATACTCCCCGCTCACATTATAAGCGACCAGCGGCAGGTGATGGCGGTTTTTCACATCACGCATAATATCTAAGTATGACATAGACGGTTTGACGATTAAAAAGTCAGCGCCTTCTGCGGTGTCTGATTCTGCCTCACGAAGCGCTTCCAGGCGGTTGGCCGGATCCATCTGATAAGTTTTTCGGTCGCCGAACTGCGGTGTGCTGTCAGCCGCGTCGCGGAACGGACCGTAAAATTCACTTGAATATTTCACTGCATAAGACATGATCGGAATATTTGTGAACCCTTCTTTGTCAAGCGCTTCTCTGATTATTGTGACGAAACCGTCCATCATATTTGAAGGAGCGATGATGTCAGCGCCTGCTTTGGCCTGGCTGACGGCTGTCTGAGCCAGCAATTCAAGCGACTCGTCATTGAGGATTTCTCCGTCTTTGACGACGCCGCAATGGCCGTGGTCCGTGTATTCACAGAGGCATGTATCAGCGATGACGATCATTTCAGGATAATGCTTTTTAATTTCAGCAATCCCTTTTTGCACAATGCCGTGATCGTGAAAAGCCTGGGTTCCGCAGGCGTCTTTTTCTTCAGGCACGCCGAAAACGATGACCGATTTAATGCCGAGTGATATCAGCTCAGCCATCTCATCCTTCAATAAATCAAGGGATACATGGTAAACCCCCGGCATGGAAGAAACTTCTTTTTTTCCTTCAAGCCCTTCAACGACAAATAGAGGGTAAATAAAATCTGAAGGGTGAAGACGTGTTTCTCTTACTAAATCTCTCATCGCAGCGTTCGCGCGCAAACGGCGGTGTCTGTTAAATGTTTGATTCATCATTATCTATCCTTTCCCGACATGCTGCACATGACGTCCAGCATGCCTTCAATCGTATAAGTGTCAGGCACATGGGATGAGATCCCGTATTCCAATAGCGCTTTCTCTGTCAAAGGGCCGATGCTGATATAGCTCGCACCGCTGTTTTTCCACACTATTTCTCCGTTTCCGACCGCATGCATAAACGTATGCACCGCGGATGAACTGGTAAACGTAATAAAATCAAAATGAGAGCGGGATGCAGCCTGTCTCAGCTCGTCCATGCCTTGTTCATCCTGAATGGTATTGTACAATACCCATTCCCTTATTTGATAGCCAAGCGGCTCAAGCTCCGCTTTTATGACATCGCGTGATAAATTGCCCTTTATCACTGAAATGGGTTCGGCAGCTGATGCGTGCCGTTTTAATGTATCAGCCAGACATTCGGCCACATACTCGTCAGGCATCGCATCCGTCCCGGCTCCCCGCTCTTTCAAGGCGCGCGCAGTCTTTTCACCGACGGCTGCGATTTTTTTCCGTCCGGAAAGCGCAAGACCGTGCCGATCAAGGTAGGAAAAAAAGAACCGGACGCCGTTTACGCTTGTAAACACAAGCCATCCCGGCTCAGAAAGGTCTTCCCGGAGACTGTCCGCGCATTCATCCGGGAGCGCTTCCTGAAAAGCGATCAGCGAAGCGGAAACAGCCGTTCCGCCGAGCGCCTCCACTTTTTTTCGAAACGGAGCGGCCTGTCTTTTGTTCCGGGTGACAAGCACGGTCTTTCCTTGTAAAGGAAGGTCATTTGCCATCCTGATCGAGCTCCTGTTTCACGCTGTCGATTAAGTCTTTCGCTCCTTTTTCAGACATCTGCGCCGCACAGCGTTTCCCGATTTCTTCCGGATCATGTCCCGCCGCTGTTTCTTTATAAATCGTCTTTCCGTCCGGAGATGCAACCAGACCGACCAGCTCAACTTCATCCCTGTCATTGACGGACGCATACCCGGCAATCGGCACCTGGCAGCCGCCTTCCATCGCGTGTAAGAAAGCCCGTTCGGCTGCCACCGTGCGCTGCGTATACTCATCGGTGAATTGCGCAAACAGCTTCAAAAGCTCCTCATCCGACTCTCTGCATTCAATGGCAAGAGCGCCTTGGCCGACCGCAGGCAGACAGCGGTCCGGTTCGAGGAATTCAGATACGACATCATCTTTCCAGCCCATTCTTGAAAGACCCGCAGCAGCTAAAATAATCGCATCGTAATCCTCCGTCTCAAGCTTTTGAAGTCTCGTATCTATGTTTCCTCTGATCCACTTAATAGTAAGATCAGGACGCTCAGCAAGAATCTGGGCGCTTCTTCTTAAACTGCTGGTGCCGATAATGCCGCCTTCTTTTATGTCCTCCAGCTTTTGATGCCCCTTCGAAATCAGCGCATCACGCGGATCCTCACGTTTTGGTATGCAGCCGATGACAAGACCATCAGGCAAAACAGCGGGCATGTCTTTCATGCTGTGGACCGCCATATCAATCTCCAGATGCAGCAGCGCCTGTTCAATCTCTTTGACAAACAAACCTTTGCCGCCCACTTTTGACAGTGTGACATCGAGGATGCGGTCGCCTTTTGTGACAATCTCCCGGATTTCAAAGTTATAGGAAGGATTCAATTCCTTCAGTTTGTTAATCACCCATTTTGTCTGGGTCATAGCCAGCTTGCTCCGTCTGGAACCTACCTTAATCGTTCTCATTTTCTTTCCTCCCGAATCTGTTTGGGCGCGTGACGTTAACTGAACCAATGGAATTGCGACAGGCTTCCGAGCAGGAAGTAATTAATCATCAGCACGAGAAAACATGCTGAATTCCATAACGCCGCCACTTTTCCCTGCAGTTCCTTAATCATTCTGATATATAAATAGTAGCTGTATAAAAGCAGCACAATAAACGAGCCGAGCACTTTTGAATCAAACCAGTACAGCGTTTCCAGAGACACATACGCCCAGATCACGCCTAATATCAGGCTTAACAGCAGCATCGGAACCCCGATGACATTTAAAACGTAAGCCATATAATCAAGTTTTGACAAATCTTCAATTCTCAACAGCCATTTTCCCCATTTTTTCTTCTTTAATAAAGAATATTGAAACTGATAAAGAAGCGAAAAGACAAAAGAAAGGGAAAACGCGCCGTATGAGAGAATCGCCATTGTAATATGAATGACCAAAAGCTCTGAGACCAGCTGGCCGGAAAAGGCGGCCGAATGCTGATCCGTCGGTGAAAATGTATGGATCGCAATCATCGAGAAACCGATGACATTCGTGAAAAACACGATAAAATCAACCCGCAGGATCTGCGTGACAACAAGTGAGAGCGTGACAAGCACCCACGCATAAAAGTAAAGGGCCTCTGTAATATTTAAGACCGGAAATCTGCCCGTCTTCCACATAAAGTAAGAAAGATAGACGGTTTGCAGAGTCCAGACAATAGAAAGCAACCAGAAGGCCATTTTCCCAGCCTTCCGGTTGTGTTGAAGAAAATCTATAAAGTAAAAAAGGACGCTTATTGCGTAAATCACAATTGTCGCTTCATTAAGCCTTGCCATTGCTGTATCAATCATACAGCGCTCACTCACTTACAAGCGGACGCAAGCCCGTTTTTGTTTCTGCCTTTTGAAGCGAATGAACCGTCTGGCGGTTATCCAGGCTTTTGTCCAGCTGACGGCCGGCTTCATCCTCAATATCGAAAATCTGCATAAACAGCTTCAGCTTTTCCTCAGAATCCGCTTCAGCCGCAAGCTCTTTCGCTTTCAGAATCGGATCGCGCAGCATTTGGTTAATGATGCTCTTCGTATGTTTGCTGAGAAGCTTTTTCTCTCTTACCGTCAGATGAGGCAGCTTGCGCTCAATGCTCTGCATCGTATCGGACTGGATAGACAGCGCCTTTTCACGAAGCGCCGAAATGACCGGCACAACGCCGAGCGTATTAAGCCACTGCTTAAACTCAACAATTGCCGCTTCAATGAACAGCTCGACTTTTTCAGCAGTTTCACGGCGTTCTTGTAAGTTGGCTTCAACGATTCCTTCAAGGTCGTCAATATCGTACAGAAAAACACCTTCAAGATCGTTCAGCGCAGGGTCAAGGTCTCTCGGAACAGCGATATCCACCATAAATAACGGGCGGCCCTTCCGCTGTCTGCCCGCTCTCTCCATCATATCTTTAGACACGACAAAATCACTTGCGCCTGTCGAGCTGATTAAAATATCAGCTTCAGCAAGTGCATGTTCAAGCTGGTTTAAGCTGCGCGCTTCTCCGGAAAAACGGTCAGCAAGTTCTTTTGCCTTTAAAAACGTTCTGTTGATGACCGTTACTTTCCCTATGCCCTGGCCGTGCAGGTTTTCTGCGGCAAGCTCGCCCATTTTTCCCGCACCGATAATCAAAATGTGCTTATTTGACAGAGAGCCGAAGATTTTTTTCGCGAGTTCAACGGCTGCGTAACTGACGGATACGGCATTGGCGCCGATATCGGTTTCAGCATGCGTGCGTTTACCGACGGTCACCGCCTGTTTAAACAGCTCATTGAAAATGGTGCCGATTGTCTTTTCTGTCTGCGCTGTTTTAAAGCTCGAACGGACCTGGCCGAGGATTTGCGTTTCTCCGATGACCATGGAATCCAAACCGCACGCCACTCGGAATAAATGCTCAATCGCCGCGTCGCTCTCATAAAATTTCAGAAACGGAGACAGCTCTTCTTTCGGCAGAGAAAACCATTCGGATAAAAATGTCTTTATATAATAACGGCCGGTATGAAGCTGGTCGACCACCGCATAAATTTCAGTGCGGTTGCAGGTTGACACGATAATGTTTTCAAGAACGCTTTTTTCTTCTTTTAAACGGAGCATCGCTTCTGCAAGCTCATCCGGCTGAAAACTTATTTTTTCGCGTATTTCAATAGGGGCGGATTTATAATCTACTCCCACAACAAGAATATGCATAGCCTTTCATGCACCCCCGTACATCGCATTTTATTTATAATCATTCTAACATAGAATTTATTATTTATAATGATTATAACATAGTTTCTTCGTGAAAATGTGAACAGATTTCAAACATGTTATGCTATAGTATAAAAAGCTTCGTTTCCTCTGTAATCATCATACTAAAAATCCTTTACTGCGGGTAGGTGACAGGATGAAAAAAACATCAATTTTATTACCGGGACTTCTGCTTGCCGCTTCATTATTCGCTTGGCTTCAGAGCGGACAGGTTCACCTGTTTGCAAATCAGGGAGAATGGCCAGTGCTCCTTATGCTTTTGGGCGCCGTACTCTTGTATCAGGGCAAAAAGGAAACTGCGGGATCTCACGTCCTAATCGGCATGCTTTTGTTCGGTATAGGTTTGCATTTTTTCGCCAAACCTGAGCTCTCATGGTGGCCGGGAGATTTTGAAATGCTGCTCTTTGTATTCGGGTTCTCCTTATTTGCGGCTGCCAGAAAAGAATATGTATACGAAGCGGCTGCCATGATTGGTTTTTCCCTCTTTTTATACTTCTTTAAACAAATTACGGCGTGGCTGGAATCCGTCCACATTCCGACCGAATATTTCAAAACATACTGGCCGTATGTTTTCATCGGAATCAGCCTTTTATTATTGTTTATCAAGCGGAACAAAACTATACGATAAAACCCAAAACGCACTGCGTTTTGGGTTTTTCATTACCGGCTGATCATTTTTTTAATGGCTCCCCACGCCTCATCTTTGCCTTTTTTTGTTTCAGAGGAAAATAAAATCAGCTCATCTTCAGGGTCCATATCAAGCGTCTGCTTGACAACCTTTAAGTGCTTGTCCCATTTTCCTTTTGGAATTTTATCCGCTTTTGTCGCAATGACGATGACGGGAATGCCGTAATACTTCAGGAATTCATACATGTTCACGTCTTCAGCAGACGGCGCGTGTCTGAGGTCGACAATCTGCACGCAGGCTTTCAGCTCTTCACGGGTCGTCATATAAGTTTCAATCATTCTCCCCCATGCTTCCCGCTCGCTTTTGGAAACTTTCGCAAACCCGTACCCGGGAACGTCGACAAAATGCAATTCATCATTGATGATGTAAAAGTTTAAGGTCTGTGTTTTCCCCGGTTTTGATGACGTTCTGGCCAGGTTTTTCCGATTGATTAATGAATTGATAAAAGATGACTTTCCTACATTTGATCTTCCCGCCAGCGCGATTTCCGGAAGCCCCCCAACAGGGTACTGCTCAGGTTTGACCGCGCTGATCACGATTTCTGACTTTGTGACTTTCATTTCTTCTCTCCTACTAAGGCATGTTCCAAAACGTCATCGAGATGAGACACAAATATAAATTTCAGCCCTTCTCTGACGCTTTCAGGAATATCCTCTATATCTTTTTCGTTATCTTTAGGCGCAATAATCGTGGTCAGGCCCGCTCTGTGCGCGCCGAGCGCCTTTTCTTTCAGTCCGCCGATCGGAAGCACGCGGCCCCGCAGCGTGATTTCCCCGGTCATACCGACTTCGCGTTTTACCGCACGGTCCGTTAATGCCGATACGAGCGCAGTAGCCATCGTAATTCCCGCAGAAGGGCCGTCTTTCGGCACCGCTCCTTCAGGGACATGGATATGAATGTCATACTTCTCATGGAATTTCGGGTCGATTCCGAGCTGCTCCGTTTTCGAGCGGACATAACTGAAAGCGGCCTGCGCGGATTCCCTCATGACATCTCCGAGCTTCCCGGTCAGAATCAGCTTTCCTTTTCCCGGTGACAGTGACACTTCGATTGAAAGCGTATCTCCGCCGACCGTCGTGTACGCGAGACCCGTGACAACTCCGACTTGATCCTCGGTTTCCGCCTGTCCGTATCTGAATATCCGTTTTCCGAGATAGTCGGCCAGATTTTTCTCTGTAACGGTAATGCGTTTTCTCTCCTCAGAAACAATGGCTTTTGCAGCCTTTCGGCAAATGGCGGCAATCTGGCGTTCAAGCGTTCTCACGCCGGCTTCCCTCGTATAGTAGCGGATGATGTCAGTAATGGCCTGATCCCGAATCTGCAGGCTGCTCTTTGTGAGCCCGTGCTCTTTAATCTGTTTCGGAAGCAGGTGATCCTTTACGATCTCCAGCTTTTCGTTCTCAGTATAACCTGACAGGCTGATAATCTCCATTCTGTCTCTGAGAGGGCCCGGTATAGAACCAAGGTTATTCGCAGTCGCGATAAAAAGCACTTTCGATAAATCGAACGTCTCTTCAATATAGTGGTCGCTGAATGTGCTGTTTTGTTCCGGATCCAGCACCTCAAGCATCGCCGAAGACGGATCGCCTCTGAAGTCAGATGACATTTTATCAATCTCATCGAGGAGAAAGACCGGATTTTGTTTGCCGGCTTTTTTCATTCCTTGGATAATCCGGCCCGGCATCGCTCCGACGTATGTACGCCGATGGCCGCGGATTTCAGATTCATCGCGCACTCCGCCCAGTGAAATTCTCACAAACCGGCGTCCCATGCTCGTACTGATTGATTTTGCAAGAGATGTTTTTCCGACTCCCGGCGGTCCGGCCAGACAAAGAATCGGCCCTTTCAGCGTTTTCGTCAGCTGTTTCACGGCCAGATACTCCAGAATCCGTTCTTTCACTTTCTCTAAACCGTGATGCTCTTTGTCTAAGATTTCCCCGGCTTTTTTAATATCCAGTTTATCTTCTGTTTCATCCGACCACGGCAGGGCGATGAGCCAGTCAATATAGTTGCGGATAACAGAGCTTTCCGCTGAGCTTGACGGCACTTTTTCGTAACGGCTCAATTCCTTAAGCGCCGTTTCTTTGACACGCTCAGGCATGCCCGCTTCTTCTATCTTTTCCGTGAGGGACTGAACTTCGCCGGTTTTACCTTCTTTGTCGCCAAGTTCCTTTTGAATGGCTTTCATCTGTTCACGCAAGTAGTATTCTTTTTGGGTGCGCTCCATCGAACGTTTGACGCGCTGACCGATTTTTTTCTCAATCTCCAGCACTTCTTTTTCATTATTAATCGAACGGATGACCTTATTCAGACGTTCTTTAATATCCGCCGTTTCTAAAATATCCTGCTTGTCCTTTAATTTCAGCGGGAGATGAGAAGCGACGATGTCCGCCATTCTGCCGGGCTCTTCAATATCAGTCACAGCCGCATACGTTTCTGCGGAGATTTTTTTTGAAATTTTTATGTACTGGTCAAAATGGTCCAGCAGCGTCCGCATAAGCGCCTCATCTTCGACGTCTTTCGAATCGTCCTCATGCATCAGCTGTATATCGACCGAAGTATAATCTTCTAGTTCGGTGTATTCAAGGATTTGCGCCCGCTGAATACCTTCTACAAGCACTCTGATCGTACCGTTGGGCAGCTTCAGCATCTGTTTGATTTTTGTATAAGTGCCGACGGTGAAAATGTCGTCTTCACCCGGTTCGTCTATCGAAATATCCTGCTGAGTGGCTAAAAAAATCATATGATCGTGCATCATTGCCTGTTCAAGAGCCTGAACCGACTTGTCCCGGCCTACATCTAAATGTAAAACCATCGTCGGGTATACCAATAAACCTCTTAAAGGGAGGAGCGGGATGCTGCGTTTTGTATCTTCTGCCATATGACTGACACCTCCGTGACTTTAGTATGAACCATTATAATACAACTTTTTCATCGTTGTACAATTCCGGGATCGGGCTTTCATCGGCTTACCGCCTGCCCCTGTATATAAAACAGTCTCTTCGTAGTATACCCTTTCTTTCTGTTCTGAAAAAGGAAAAGATGTCCTCCATAAAAAAACCCCATTATAAAAATGGGGTTTATACGGATTCTTTATTCATTTGGATATCAAACGGTTTTTGTTCTGAAGGCGGATCAACCAATATGGCGTCAAGTACTTCTTGGAACGTTTTTACCGCCTTAATGGTGATTCCGTCTATTCGTTTCAGAATGGACTGCTGATTTTCGTAAGGAATAATGACGGTTTTAGCTCCAGCCTGTTTCGCGGCTTTAATTTTCGGAATGACGCCGCCGATCGGTTTGACAAGGCCCGTCAGGCTGATCTCTCCCGTCATCGCCACCGTATGGTCGATAGGGATGCGGTGAATCGCGGAAAAAATCCCCGCGGCCATCGCGATACCCGCTGACGGTCCGTCAATCGGGCCTCCGCCCGGAAAATTGACATGAATGTCATAGTCCGAAGGTTTGATGCCCATTGTGCGGAGAACCGTCAGAACGTTTTCCACCGATCCCTTCGCCATGCTTTTGCGGCGGATCGACTTCGATTGGCTGCCGATGCTCTCTTCCTCTGCAATCCCCGTAATATTCAGGCTTCCTTTGTCCTGTGCAGGCGTGACATTCACTTCGATTTCCAGCAATGCGCCGCTGTTCGGTCCGTATACGGCAAGTCCGTTCACGATGCCGACTTGCGGTTCATCGGCGATTTTCTGCTCATTTTTAGGTGTGAGCTGACTGGAATGAACAACCCATTCTATATCTTCTGTCGTAATTTCTTTTCTGTCTTCGGTTACCGCCATGCCGGCAGCAATCTGAATCATATTGACGGCTTCACGGCCGTTTCTCGTATATGCAGTCAGTACATCGAGTGCCTCATCAGAAATCTCTTTCTGAATTTTGTCGGCCGCTTTTTTCGCTACGGTTTTAAGCTCATCCTTTTCCAGCTCACGGAAAAACACTTCAAGGCAGCGCGAACGGATGGCCGGCGGAATTTCAGTCGGCATTCTCGTTGTCGCTCCGATCAAACGGAAATCCGCGGGAAGCCCGTTTTGAAAAATATCATGAATGTGATTCGGGATTTGCGTATTTTCCTCACTGTAATACGCACTGTCTAAAAAGACTTTCCGATCTTCAAGCACCTTCAGCATTTTATTCATCTGAATCGGGTGAAGCTCACCGATTTCATCAATAAATAGGACGCCGCCGTGCGCATGAGTCACAGCCCCCTGCTTCGGCTGCGGAATGCCCGCCTGACCCATCGCTCCCGCTCCCTGATAAATCGGATCATGCACCGAACCGATAAGCGGATCGGCAATACCCCGTTCATCAAATCGCGCGGTCGTCGCATCAAGCTCAACAAAAACGGCCTGATTTTGAAATGGTGACTGTTTATGCTTTTTCGCTTCTTCCAATACCAGACGCGCCGCAGCCGTTTTGCCGACTCCGGGAGGCCCGTAAATGATCACGTGCTGCGGATTCGGACCGCAAAGCGCAGCTTTTAACGCTTTAATCCCATCCTCCTGGCCGACAATATCCTGAAAGCTTTTCGGCCGCACCTTTTCTGATAAAGGTTCTGATAAACTGATGGCGCGCATTTTGCGAAGCTGTTCCATTTCTTTTTTTGATTCTTTATCTATCGTCACTTTTTGTGTACGCTGGTTTTTGAGCAGATTCCAAAAATATAATCCGATGACTATCCCGAAAAACAGCTGTACAAATAATGCGATCCCTGTCCAACTCATGCTGGTCCCTCCTGAAAACGATTTATGTATCCAATTCATTCCTCTGTCCGCTAGTATCTCCCAGCAAAGCCCGGAATAAACATTTTTCAGAAGGGTCGGGACAAGAAAAAAACCTCCTGATCAATCCGAATCAGGAGGTTTTGTAACGTTACGCAGATGTTTTATCTTGGCCGACAACAGTGCCGTCTTTTAATACAAGACGCGGTGCTTCACCGTCTGCCACTGTCGCTCCGGTAATGACACATTTTTCAATGTCATCGCGGGACGGCAGATCAAACATGACGTCAAGCATGATGCCCTCAATGATAGAACGCAGGCCGCGTGCGCCTGTTTTTCGCTCGATCGCTTTTTTCGCAATTTCAGATAATGCCTCGTCTTCAAAATCAAGCTCGACATCATCTAGTTCTAACATTTTCTTGTATTGTTTGACGAGTGCGTTTTTAGGTTTAGTCAGAATTTCAACCAGTGCCGTTTCGTCAAGCTGCTCAAGGCTTGCAATGACAGGAAGACGGCCGATGAATTCAGGAATCAGACCGAAACGAAGCAAGTCTTCCGGAAGAACTTTAGAAAGCAGTTCTTCTTTTTCCAGGTCTGCCGCTTTATTATCTGAGCCGAAACCGATGACTTTTTGTCCGAGACGGCGTTTGATGATTTGTTCAATGCCGTCAAATGCACCGCCGCAAATGAACAGAATGTTCGTCGTATCGATCTGAATGAATTCCTGATGAGGATGTTTGCGTCCTCCTTGAGGCGGCACGCTTGCAACCGTTCCTTCAAGAATTTTCAGCAGCGCCTGCTGAACGCCTTCGCCTGATACGTCGCGTGTAATGGACGGGTTTTCAGATTTTCGCGCTACTTTATCAATTTCATCGATGTAAATAATGCCTTTTTCTGCTTTTTCCACATCATAGTCTGCAGCCTGAATCAGCTTGAGGAGGATGTTTTCTACGTCCTCACCGACATATCCGGCTTCAGTCAGAGATGTAGCGTCCGCGATCGCAAACGGAACGTTCAGAATACGCGCAAGCGTCTGGGCAAGAAGTGTTTTCCCGCTTCCAGTCGGCCCGATTAATGAAATATTACTTTTAGAAAGCTCGACATCATCCACTTTACTGTTGGAGTTGATGCGTTTGTAATGGTTGTATACCGCAACCGCAAGTGATTTCTTCGCCTGATCCTGTCCGATGACATATTCATTCAGAATCTCACGGATTTCCTGCGGCTTCGGAACGTCTTTAAATTCGACTTCTTCTTCTGTACCAAGCTCTTCCTCTACGATTTCTGTACAGAGCTCGATGCATTCGTCGCATATATATACACCCGGTCCTGCAACCAGCTTACGAACCTGATCTTGCGTTTTTCCGCAGAACGAGCATTTTAATTGTCCTTTTTCCTCGTTGAATTTAAACATTCTTTCACCCCTTAATCTTGTCTCACTTTTTCTTTTACCTGAAGGGCAAAAGAAAACGGTTCTTGCTACGATCGAGTATGTATTGCATTTTACCATACTTTCCAGTAAGACGGTAACAATGTGTTTCGCGCTTGCACATTCTATATGTATGACAAAAAACAGCCCGGCAATGACTATCTTGCCCCAAGAAAAAGAGTTATATCATAATTGTACAAAACAAGGCACGAAATAATCGCGCCCTGTTTCATTATGTCTATTATTATGAACCATATTAACGGTTTTCTACAAGAAAATCAATTGCTTTTCGAACTTTTAAATCTTCTTTCATCGCGTCAGTTGAACCGATAGCCTGCTTGATGTTTTCAACCGGCATGTTGTAAGCTTCAGCCATTTTAGTCAGCTCAGCTTCAACTTCTTCGTCAGTCACTTCAAGGTTTTCAGCTTGAGCGATCGCTTCAAGAGTCAGGTTTGATTTTACGCGTTTTGCGGCATCTTCTTTCATTTGCTCTTTTAACGCGTTTTCATCTTGACCTGAGAATTGAGTGTAAAGCTCAAGGTTCATGCCTTGCATTTGCAGACGCTGTTCGAATTCTTTCAGCATGCGGTCAAGCTCAGTATCGATCATCGCTTGAGGAACATCAGCTTCAGCGTTTTCAGATGCTTTCAGCACAAGCTCTTCACGCAATTTAGCGTCAGCTTCGTTTTCTTTCGCTTCTTCAAGGCGTTTTTTTGTTTTCTCAGTTAATTCAGCAAGCGTTTCAACTTCTTCGTCAATGTCTTTTGCGAATTCGTCGTTAAGCTCAGGAAGCTCTTTCGCTTTGATTTCATGAATTTTCACTTTGAAGACAGCTGGTTTGCCTGCAAGATCTTCAGCGTGGTACTCTTCAGGGAATGTTACTTCAACATCCTTTTCAGCTCCTGCTTCAAGACCAGTCAGCTGCTCTTCGAATCCCGGGATGAATGAACCTGATCCTACTTCAAGTGAGTAGTTCTCAGCTTTTCCGCCTTCAAATGCTTCTCCGTCAACAAAACCTTCGAAGTCAAGAACGACTGTATCGCCGTTTTCAACAGCGCCTTCTTCTTTTACGACAAGCTCAGCCTGACGCTCCTGAAGCGCTTTAAGTTCGTTTTGTACGTCTTCATCAGTAACGGCAGTGTCATCTTTTTCGATTCCTAAGCCTTTGTAGTCGCCAAGTTTCACTTCCGGTTTTACAGTCACTTTTGCAGTGAAAATTAAGCTTTCGCCTTTTTCGATTTTTTCAACATCGATTTCAGGACGGTCTACAGGCTCAATGCCGGCTTCTTCAACCGCTTTAGGGTATTCTACAGGAAGTAAAATATCTAAAGCATCCTGGTAAAGAGCTTCAACGCCGAAACGCTGTTCGAATAAACCGCGCGGAACTTTCCCTTTGCGGAATCCAGGAATAGAAACCTGTTTTACTACTTTTTTAAATGCATCATCAAGAGCTGTTTTGAACGTTTCCGCATCAACTTCAACCGTTAATACGCCTTCGTTGCCTTCTTGTTTTTCCCATTTTACAGACATGTATTTCCCTCCAAAAATCTATTCAGGTTGTGTCGGTCTTCCATTCTAAAGCAATCCGCGGCTTTGTCAAAGAAAAAACCGCTTTGAATCAGAATCATTATGTAATGAACTGGCAGCCTGTCCAACCGTAATTCTCATTTCAGTTAAACCGCTATACATAAATACAACCACTATATTATAACATAACGCCTATCGCTTTCAACTATATGGCGTGATTTACAAATAAGAAATTTCTTCAATATCCTTAATCATCGTGCAGGCTTCTTCGAGTTCGCGGCTGTCAAACTCGTACATCATATGAAGTTCCTCCGGCTCAATGTCAATGCCGTGCATCTCGTAACCGACCTTATGAAGCGCTGCAGCCCATAAATCAGCGTTCAAAAGCTTCGGCATAAAAGGGTGCAGGACGTACAGATGCCTTCTCCACAGTTCCTCAACGGCGGCGTATAATGTAGGGTTTTCATTGCCCAGCGTTTCATCAAGCACCCGGAGAACGCGGTGCAAAATCGGCGCCGCATCAGGCTGAATTGTTTCACTCGGTATCGCGGTCATTGAATCGCCGAATTTTGTAATATGGACCGGCTTGCTGTAATCGTGCTCCGCCATCAGTGTCAAAATCATCGTCTTGATCAGCGGATGTGCGCCCGGATCTTGCAGAATCGTTTTTAAAAGACCCGTGTGTTTCGCAATATTGCGGTCTTTGAGAGAATGGATCAGGTTCATTTGTTCAGCGGGGCTGTTCAGCACTTTTTCCGCATCAAGAACGTCTTCATATTCCTCCTCCCACACCTCGTCCTGCTGATCGGGATCGGTCATTTTGCGGCTGAATTCGAGCAGCCGGTAGAATTGCTCCGCACTTTCTGCGGGGAGCTGGTTTTCTTCCAGCACAGCTTCAATTGTGCTTTTGACTTCTTCATATTGTTTCAGCTGAATCAAAATGGTCATGTACACCTGCAGCACGGTAAAATAATGGCCGTACCCTTCGTTCAGCATTTTCTCGCAAACTTGTTTTGCTTCTTCCAATTCCCCGAGCTCCAGAAAACAAATCGCCATGCCTAAATGTACGTCGGACTCGGTATCACCGTGGCTTACCGCCTCTGAAAACAGTTCGAGGGCCTCCTGATACTGTTTATCCTTCATGGCGGCCATCCCTTTATCAACCAAGCGTTCTTTCAGACGGGGGAAAGGAATGATATCAGCTTTTTTCTTGTCATGCGTCATACTCTATTTCCTTTCAGGCGCTTATTTTGTTCAAGTGTATCAACACGCGTCATGAAACACAAGAAAGGATGACACACATGGCAAAAAAAGCCGCCGGATAAATCCCGGGCGGCTTTTTTCAGGCTTGAAGCCAAGAACTTCTTTTCGATTCAAACTGCTGAATGTCGTCCTCCAGCAGGAGTGTTAATGAAATTTCATCATAGCCGTTAATCAGCATTTCCTTCCAGTGCGGATCGACTTCAAATGAAATTTCTCTTCCTTCACTGTCATGGATGAGCTGGTTTTCCAAATCAACCGTCATATTAAGAGACTGATTTTCATATTGACCGGCGAGTTTTTTCCATTGATCATACGGCATACGGATAGGAAGCATTCCGTTTTTAAAACAGTTTTGATGAAAAATATCGGCAAATGACGGAGCAATGATGATTTTGAATCCGTAATCATCCAGCGCCCAAGGAGCATGCTCACGGGATGATCCGCAGCCGAAATTCTCTCCGGCAATTAATATGGACGCGCCCTCATAGACTTTGCGGTTTAATTCAAATTCAGGATCAGGCTCACCGTTCTCAAGGTATCTCCAATCAAAAAACGCGAATCTGCCGTATCCGGTTCTTTCAATTCTTTTCAGAAACTGTTTCGGAATAATCTGGTCAGTGTCAACGTTGATCCGGTTTAAGACGGCCGCTTTTCCGGTATGCGTTTTTAAAGGTTCCATCTTTTCGCACACTCCTTACACAACTGTTTTTTCTTGATAAAACTTTCTTACATCGACGAAATGCCCGTGAATGGCTGCCATTGCGGCCATAGCAGGACTGACAAGGTGTGTTCTCGCGCCTTTTCCCTGTCTGCCTTCGAAGTTGCGGTTGGATGTGGAAGCGCATCGTTCCCCTTCAGGCACGACATCATTGTTCATACTGAGGCACATGCTGCAGCCTGATTCTCTCCATTCAAAGCCCGCTTCAAGAAACACACGGTGCAGCCCTTCTTCCTCCGCCTGCTGTTTCACGCTTTGAGAGCCCGGCACCACAATGGCTCTGACGCTGTCGGCGACTTTTCGGCCTTTGATCATATCAGCAGCCTGGCGAAGGTCGGTCATCCGCGAATTTGTACAGGAGCCGATAAACACATGCTCGACTTTAATCTCTTCAATTTTTTGATTCGGTTCAATCCCCATGTATTCGTAGGCACGGATGGCCTCTTTTTTATCGTCTTCAGAATCAATGGTTTCCGGCGCAGGTATTTGGGCATCGACCGGAAGAACCATGCCGGGGTTGATGCCCCAAGTTACCATCGGAGAAATCTCGCTGCCGTCTAACACGATGGAATGATCGTATACGGCGCCCGGATCGGTTTTTAATGCTTTCCATTCTGCGGCGGCTTTTTCAAATTCCTCGCCTTTTGGCGCGTATTTACGGTTTTTACAGTATTCAATCGTCGTTTCATCAGGAGCGATCAGTCCCGCACGGGCTCCCGCTTCTATTGACATATTGCAGACCGTCATGCGTTCGTCCATGGACATGTTTCTGAATACATCCCCGGTGTATTCAATGACATATCCGGTACCGAATTTCACCCCGTATTTTCCGATGACCGACAAGATGACATCCTTCGCGGTCACTCCTTTTTGGAGCGTTCCATCAACGCGGATTTCAAGCGTTTTCGGCCGCTGCTGCCAGAGTGTCTGTGTGGAGAGAACATGCTCCACCTCACTTGTGCCGATACCGAAGGCAAGCGCCCCGAATGCGCCGTGAGTCGATGTATGACTGTCTCCGCAAACGATCGTTTTCCCCGGAAGTGTCAGACCAAGCTCAGGTCCGACTACGTGAACGATCCCCTGGTCTGCGCTGTGAAGATCCGCAAGACGGACGCCGAACTCCTCGCAATTTCTTTCAAGCGCGGTTACTTGGCGCTTTGCGACTTCATCTTTAATGTCAAAACGGTTGACGGTCGGAATATTGTGATCCATCGTCGCGAATGTATTCTGCGGCCGTCTGACTTTCCTTCCCTTCTGCCTTAATCCTTCAAACGCCTGAGGAGACGTCACCTCATGAATTAAGTGCAGATCAATATAGAGAAGGTCGGGTTTTCCTTCACCGCTTTTTACAACATGCCGATCCCAAATCTTTTCGATGATTGTTCGAGGCATCATCTTTGTTTCCTCCCTCTACCTATGAACTAAGACCGCTTTCTTTAAAGCGTCACACTATAGATTTTGTATTCGCGCCGGCTATTGCGGCTTTTACTTTTTCAGTAATGTCATGCGTTCCGGCATATTGGCCGTCCCGGGCGATATCACGTGTACGGCTGCCGTCTGCAAGCACTTTTGCAACCGCCTTTTCTACCGCCTGCGCTTCGTTTTCAAGCCCGAAAGATGTTCTCAAAAGCATCGCCGCTGATAAAATCGCCGCAAACGGATTGGCCATCCCTTTACCAGCGATGTCAGGCGCAGATCCATGCACCGGTTCAAACAAGTGAAGACCTGAACTTGATAGACTGGCTGACGGCAGCATGCCGAGCGAACCTGTCAGCATGGAGGCTTCATCACTTAAAATATCGCCGAACATGTTTTCAGTTACGATGACGTCAAACTGGTTCGGAGCATAGATGAGCTGCATCGCAGCATTATCGACAAGCATATGTTCAAGCGTCACATCAGGAAATTCTTTTGCGATTTCATCTGCCGTTTCACGCCACAGTCTGCTTGAGGAAAGCACATTCGCCTTATCAACTGATGTCACTTTTCCTTTTCTGCCGGCTGCCATTTTAAAGGCTTCTCTGACAACGCGTTCGATTTCTTCTTTCTTATAAAAGAGGGTATCGACCGCTTCTTTTTCTCCCGCTTCATTGACATACTGTCTGCTCGGTTCTCCGAAGTAGAGGCCGCCCGTCAGTTCCCTGACGATTACAAAGTCAACGCCGCTGATATATTCTTTTTTCAGCGGAGACGCCTCAGACAGGCTTTCAAATACAGTCACCGGACGCAGATTGGCAAACAGGCCGAGTTTTTTTCTGATGCCGAGCAGGCCTTTTTCCGGTCTGAGCTCTGGAGGATTTTGGTCCCATTTCGGTCCGCCGACTGCACCGAGCAGGATGGCGTCAGACCTCTCGCAAAGAGCCACCGTCTCCTCAGGAAGAGGGTTTTGATGGACGTCAATAGCCGCTCCCCCGATCAGCCCGTTTTCAAATTCAAATTCATGTCCGAATTGTTCGGCAACGCTTTTCAATACATCTGCCGCTGATTCCGCCACTTCCGGTCCGATTCCGTCACCGGGAAGCAAAGCAATGCGTTTTTTCAAATCAAACGTTCTCCTTTCTATTACGAGCCGACCGCAGTCTGTCTCTTTAATCCGTCTATATTGCAATCCAGCACCAATTGCCGGTTCACAGCATTCAAATATGCTTTTGCAGAAGCTTCCAGAACATCCTGCGCAATTCCCCGCCCTGATGATTCTTTTCCGTTCACGGTCACTCTGACGTAAACCTGAGCCAGCGCGTCTTCGCCTTTTCGGTTGGATTGAATGCGGTAATCTATCAGTTCAATATCTTTATCAATACAGCGACCGAGCGTGTTATAAACGGCTTCTACGCTTCCTGCCCCTGTTGCCGCCTCTTGCATCAGCTGTTCGTTTTCCTGATTTTTCAAAGAGACTGTTGCAGTGGGCACCTGAGACGTCCCGTAATGCACTTGCAGAGACAAAAATTCATAGCCGATTTTTTTGTCCGTCACTTTTTCTTCTAAAATAAGAGAAATCAAGTCATCATCGGTGATTTCTTTTTTCTTTTCGGTCAGTTCTTTAAACATCGTAAAATATTTATTGATCTCATCGCTATCAAACTGGAATCCAAGCGTATTCAGGCGGTCTTTGAACGCATGGCGTCCGGAATGCTTTCCGAGCACGAGCGCATCCGCTGTCACACCGACAAGTTCCGGTGAAATAATTTCATATGTTGATTTTTCTTTCAGGAAACCGTCTTGGTGAATACCCGACTCATGGGCGAAAGCGTTATCTCCGACGATCGCTTTATTGCGGGGAACGGCCATTCCCGTCAGTTTGCTGACAAGATCACTCGTCCGCTTCAATTCATGAAGAGTGAGAGATGAATCAGCTTGATACGCGTCATTTCTGACATGAAGCGCAACGGCGATTTCTTCAAGCGCGGCGTTCCCGGCTCTTTCTCCTATGCCGTTAATGGCGCATTCAATTTGATCAGCGCCGTTCTCAATTGCCGAAAGTGAGTTGGCAACCGCCATTCCGAGATCATCGTGGCAATGAGCTGAGAGCTTTACCCGGCTGATATTCGGAACGTGTTCCTTCATATATTTAAAGATGTTTCCGTATTCCGCCGGCGTCAGGTAGCCTACAGTGTCCGGCAGGTTGATGACGCTCGCGCCGGCATCAATCACTTCTTCTACGATTTCAGCCAAAAACGGAAGTTCGGTGCGGCATGCGTCTTCTGCTGACCATTGAACGACCGGGAAGCGTTCTTTTGCATACTTCACCATTTCAACCGCTTTTTCCTTAACCTCTTCCCTCGTCATTTTCAGCTTATGCTTCAGATGAATGTCTGAGGTGGCGATAAAGATGTGAATCCGCGGGCTGGCCCCGTCTTTCAGCGCTTCCCAGGCTGCGTCGATGTCACCTTTGACAGAACGGGCAAGCCCTGTTACCGAACAATTTTTAATCGTTCTTGCGATTTCCTGCACGGCTAAAAAATCACCTCGGGATGAAGCGGGAAATCCCGCTTCAATAATGTCCACCCCGAGTCTTTCAAGCTGCTTGGCTATCGCCAGTTTCTCCCGCGCATTAAGGTTGACCCCGGGAGATTGTTCACCGTCACGAAGGGTCGTGTCGAAAACGTTAATTTTGCGCAACGGAGACCACCGCTTCCTTCTTTTTGCCTTGTTTGACAAACGGCATCATTTCACGAAGCTGTCTGCCGACCTTTTCAATCTGATGCTCGTTTTCACTTGCATTGATCGCATTGAAGCGAGGACGGTTCACTTGGTTTTCCACGATCCATTCTTTTGCGAATGTACCGTTTTGAATATCCGTTAATACTTGTTTCATCGATTCTTTTACTTTCGCATCGACTACGCGCGGTCCTGATACAAAATCTCCCCATTGAGCCGTATCGGAGATAGAGTATCTCATGCCCGCCAAGCCTTCTTCATACATTAAGTCTACGATCAATTTCAGTTCGTGCAGACACTCAAAGTATGCGAGTTCAGGCTGGTACCCGGCTTCTGTCAGCGTTTCAAAACCTGCTTTGACAAGCGCTGTTAAACCTCCGCAGAGAACAGCCTGCTCACCGAACAGATCCGTTTCCGTTTCTTCCTTAAATGTTGTTTCAAGAACTCCGGCACGCGCCCCGCCAATTCCTTTTGCGTAAGCAAGAGCCGTGTCTTTCGCTTCGCCTGATACATCCTGATAGATGGCAAACAATGCCGGTACGCCTGCGCCTTGTTCATATGTTCTTCTGACAAGGTGTCCCGGACCTTTAGGGGCGACAAGGAAGACATCTACATCAGCAGGAGGCACGATCTGATGGAAATGGACGTTAAATCCGTGTGCGAATACCAATGATTTGCCCGCCGTCAATTCATCTTTGATTTCAGCTTCATATACTTTTTGCTGCTGTTCATCCGGAAGAAGAACCATAATGATGTCAGCCTGGGCAGCCGCTTCTCTTACAGAAAATACTTGATGGCCGTCTTCTTGGGCCTGTGTAAATGATTTGCCTTGTCTGACGCCGACAATGACATCAATTCCGCTTTCTTTTAAGTTCAGCGCATGTGCGTGACCCTGTGAACCGTAACCGATAACCGCTACTTTTTTACCTGCCAATACGTTCTCTTTGATATCACCGTTATAATATACTTTTACCATTTTAATCTCTCCCTTTTTTGTGTTATACAATAGAAATTGTTTTATTGGATGACGCCTTTTGCTGGGTTCCCCTCGCAAAAGCCGTTGTGCCTGTTCTCGCGATTTCTTTAATGCCGTAAGGTTTGAGAAGCTCTATAAGGGCTTCGATTTTATGAGACTCGCCTGTGACCTGAACGACGATGCTGTCCTTTGAGACATCAACGACGGAAGCTCTGAACGGCTCAATGATTCCATTGATTTCCGTTCTGGTCGGCGGTGCAGAAACAACTTTAATCAGTGCAAGCTCACGCTGTACGATTGATTGGTTTGTAATATCCGTCACTTTCAGGACGTCAATTTGTTTGTTAAGCTGCTTTGTCAGCTGCTCAACGTCGTTTTCGCCTTCCACATGGACGACAAATGTAATTCTTGAAACACCGCTTGTTTCCGTGTGGCCTACAGTGATGCTTTCGATATTATAGTGTCTTTTTGTAAACAGGCCGGTGATCCGGTTTAATACCCCCGAGCGGTTGACCACCGTTAATGTGATAATGCGTTTCAAGGTTTCACCCCCACCATTTCATGAAGTCCTTTACCCGGCGCAATCATCGGGAATACTTTTTCGCTTTTGGCGACCCGGACGTCAATAACGGCCGGCTCTTTTGATGAAAGCGCCTTTTGCAGTTCTTTTTCCGCCTCTTCTTCTGATGTAATCCGGATGCCTTTAATGCCGTAGGCTTCTGACAATTTGACAAAGTCAGGCTGTGCCGAGAATTTGGATTCAGAGTAGCGTTCTTCATAGAAGATTTCCTGCCACTGTCTGACCATGCCCAGACATTCATTGTTCAAAATAATCACTTTGACCGGAAGATTCAGCTGCCGGATGACATCTAACTCCTGCAAGGTCATCTGAAAACCGCCGTCTCCGAGGATGGCAACGACCGTGGCGTTACGATCAGCCAGCTGCGCTCCGATAGCCGCCGGAAGGCCGAAGCCCATTGTGCCGAGCCCTCCCGAGGTCACCCACTTATCAGCCTTTCGGAAAGGATAAAACTGAGCTGCCCACATCTGGTGCTGGCCGACATCCGTCGCCACAATCGCCTCTCCGTTTGTGAATTGGTGAATATACTCAATCAGCTTTTGGGGTTTTAAGCCCTCTTCACTGTCGTCTGTATACCAGAGCGGATATTCTTCTTTCCATTCGGAAAGCTGCTGTTTCCATTCATCTGACTGTCCCTGTTTTCCGTTTTGCTTCAATAGTTCCTGAAGGACGATTTTACTGTCGCCGACCACCGGGATCTGCGTTTCGATAATTTTTCCGATTTCAGCCGGATCAATATCGATGTGCGCCACTTTGGCCGATTTTGCAAAATGCTTCAGATTTCCGGTCACACGATCATCGAACCGAGCTCCGATGCTGATAAGCAAGTCACAGTGGTAAAGCGCCATATTCGCTGTGTATGTGCCGTGCATTCCCGCCATTCCCAGAAAGAGAGGATGATCTGCCGGGAAACCGCCCAGACCGAGAAGCGTGTGGGCTACCGGTATTTGCTGCTGTTCGGCATAATTTTTTAAATCTTCTGAAGCTTTACCGTGCAAAACACCCGCTCCGGCTAAAATAACCGGCTTTTTCGCACTGCTGACAGCTTCTACGAGCTTTCGGATCTGCAGATAGTTAGGCTCTTTTACCGGCTGATAACCCGGAAGATTGATCTCATGATCATATCTGAATTCCCCTTCAAATGCTGCGACATCCTTCGGAATATCAATTAATACCGGACCCGGTCTTCCCGTCGTGGCGATATGGAAAGCCTCTTTGATCACACCGGGAAGATCCTCCGGACGGCGGACCTGATAGCTGTGTTTCGTAATCGGCATCGTAATTCCTAAAATGTCGGCTTCCTGGAAAGCGTCGCTGCCGATGACCGAAGTGGCCACCTGGCCGGTAAACACTACGAGCGGCAGTGAATCAATCATCGCGTCCGCAAGACCGGTCACTAAATTTGTCGCTCCGGGTCCTGAAGTAGCGATGACAACCCCCGGCTTCCCCGAGACTCTCGCATACCCTTCGGCCGCATGAATCGCGCCTTGCTCGTGCCGGGGCAGGATGTGAACCAATCCTGATTGATAAAGCTTATCGTAAATCGGAAGAACGGCTCCCCCCGGATATCCGAAAATCATTTCGACTTTTTCTTTCTTTAATGATTCAATCAGCATCAGAGCCCCGTTCATTGTCTTTGTACAATCGGCAGACGCAGTATCCGCCTGTACATTTGTGCCCATTTTCAGTTCCTCCTTTTCAATGTTCCCTTCTAAAATCAAATTCATAAAACGCAGCGCCGGCTGACGCAAATAAAAAAGCCTTCCCACCCACATTCAGCCAAGCATTTCATGCGATAGCCAAAAGGGGCGAAAAGGCTTTGCTTTCCGCGGTACCACCCTTGTTTACGGTCATATGAAGACCGTCTCATGGATAATTACTATCCGTTTTGATAACGAGTAAACGTTGCGTTCACTCGGCCGAGTCCTACTCTTCACATTTCAGACCGGCACTCTGAGGTGAGTTCACTTTGCTTTGTTTTTGCCGGCTCTCAGCGTTACCGGCTCTCTGTAAAAAACTTCTGCAAAGCTACTTATCCTCTTCTGCGCTTTTTATTATGGCGGCTCTTTTATTTAAAAAAAGAACCCTCATTTGTTTGTTTTTCAGTGTTTTATGATTTTTCTTTTTAGTGTGAATCATTTATTTATTTTTGTTTGAACTCATATTACGCCCGTTTGCAGACAGTGTCAACAGCATTTTTATAATTATTAGACAATTTAGATTAATCAATCTACTTTGTATACGCTTTCATTACTGGTACAAAGGGATCTGTAAATGTTAAAAGTTTTTATCATTTTTTTGTTAATCTCTCAAGATTACATGAAATTTTTCCGTTCTTATACGATTATGTCACATTTTATTACACAATTTATCATGTTCTTTCCGGTCTGCTTGTCAGATATTCCGTTCGAATTGAACAGGCTCTTTATACAGACATACGCATACACTGTTCTTATCTCGTGAAGAAATGAGTGATGTCATGAATAAGATGTTATCAGGCATGCAAGGCCTGCCACCCGGATTTCCGCCTTTACCGGTTCTGCCGCCGCAGTCTTATTATCCTCCGGCACCGATGCATACAGCTCCGTTTCAGGGCGGCCCTTCTTTTCAGCAGGGATTTCCGCCATCCGGATACGGACAGCAGACCCCGCAAAGCTCGCTGTCATTCGCCGGGCAGCAATTCGTCCCATACCCTTATACAAGCGGGTACTACGGTCAAACCTTCAGTGATGTCGGCGGAAGCCTCGGCGCAGGGTCCCATCCCGGCGCGCTCGGGGGCGGTTTCAGCGGCCATGCCGGGGGCTTCAGCGCTCCGAGCGGATTCAGATGATATAAAAACCGGTCTCCCACGGCCGGTTTTTTCTTACTTACAATGTATAACGGTCATTCCATTGATTTATTTCCTGCTCCGTATCGTAATCAGCCTTTGAAACCTCAACAATGATTAAACCGCATTGAGTCATTAAAAATTGTTTCAGTTCCTCAAACAGCTCGTCTTTTCCGCAAAAGATCGTTTCTATCTTGTCATTTTTATATGCAAATGCGTACTTCAAAAGCTAATTCCTCCCGCTGTCTTTCTATCAAATATTAACAAAATAAATAATAGAAATCAGATATTTTATCACTCAAGGGCGCCTTAAGTATCTTTATACATATATTTCTTACGGTAAATATTTCATTAAGTTTCATTTATATTAAAATTTCTTTACAATTTTCATTAAATACAGGACTTTTATTTCATAAAACAAAAAACAAATACAAAAAAACCTCAAACCCATTGTCAGGGCTTGAGGTTTTTTATTATACGTCCCAGGAGAGATTCGAACTCCCGACCGACGGCTTAGAAGGCCGTTGCTCTATCCGGCTGAGCTACTGGGACATGAAAATCAAATCGTTCTGCTGATCATTTTACCATGATGTCAGCGAATTGACAATATGGTCATCAGATAAAAAAGGCCAGCGTCATCAGTTTTCACTCTGATGTCACCAGCTCTTTTTCTGTACGTCCCAGGAGAGATTCGAACTCCCGACCGACGGCTTAGAAGGCCGTTGCTCTATCCAGCTGAGCTACTGGGACAGGTTTTGCTTTATGTATCAGCGACAAGATTTATTATATACAGGTTCATATCATAAGTCAATATTTTTTTAGAAACTTTTGATGGGGGAGAAAGAAATCTTCCCCATCAAAAGTTAAAAGCTGATTGTACTCCCCAAGTCCTTCAATTCCTGACCCGTTTCGTCGTAAAACGTCACAGTGCCTTCACTTTCTGTAAGAGTAAGAATGGCATAGCTTTTCACATTGCGGACTCTCGGAAGGCGGATGCTGCCAGGGTTAATCAAAAGCTTGCCCCGAAGCACTTCACTCCCGGCAATATGCGAGTGGCCGAAGCAGACGATATCCGCTCCAAGCTCTTCCGCCCGGTAAAAAACAGTTAAAAGTGACTGTTTAATGCCGTGAAGATGTCCGTGTACGGCCAGAATTTTCTTTGAACCGGCGTCCAGCAGGAGCTCCTCCTGAAACCCGTCGCCAAAGTCGCAATTTCCTTTCACCGTGTGATACGGCACAAGCGCGGGATGTGCGGCATCAAGCTCTGAATCACCGCAATGAATCATCAGATCCGCTTCGGCTTCGTGCCGCTTCGAGATCGTCTCCAATTCGTCTTCGAGGCCGTGACTGTCACTTATTATCAGCATTTTCATTGCATTACGCTCCCCCTTACGCGTCAAGCAGCTTTGACAGTTTCTTGAGCGCCTCCGCCCTGTGGCTGATTTTGTTTTTCTCAGCGCTTGTCAGCTGAGCCATTGTTTTATCTTTATCCTTTACAATAAAAATGGGATCATAGCCGAACCCGTTATCTCCTTCGGGTTCTTCCGCAATATAC
Organism: Bacillus sp. 01N42_2; assembly: GCF_056399565.1. NCBI lineage: Bacteria > Bacillati > Bacillota > Bacilli > Caryophanales > Bacillaceae > Bacillus > Bacillus sp. 01N42_2. The sequence continues at coordinate 333,238 of NZ_JBFTRO010000003.1, forward strand.
CCTTCAACATGACCTTCGACCGTTCTTGTTTCCTGCCCCGGCATGCTGACGGCAAGGGCGCAGCGAAAACGGGCCGTACGCTGCTCTTTTTCGATGCCTTTTAATTCTGACAGCACCTTGTCCATATTCGCCTTATCATCTTTTGCTTCGCCGGCATAACGGGCTGAATAAACGCCCGGTCTGCCTCCAAGGTTGTCCACTGATAAACCGGAGTCGTCTGCAATGACCATTTTGTTGACGGCTTTTGCCACGGCTTCCGCTTTTAAGATGGCGTTTTCTTCAAAGGTGTGTCCGGTTTCCTCAATTTCTTCCGTAAATCCGATTTCCGCCAAAGAAGAGACGCTGTAGCCTTTCGGTTCGAGTATTTCCTTAAATTCTTTTACTTTTCCCGGATTGTGTGTCGCAATAATAGCTTCTTTCACGCTGATCAGGCCTCTCTTTCTTTATTTCAGTTCAGGCAATGTTTCTCCCAGCACTTCTTTTTGCTTTTGAATAAGCGTCTGGATTCCTTTTTCGGCAAGGCTTAACAGTCCGTTTAAATCTTCACGGGAGAATGTGGCTTCTTCGCCCGTCCCTTGAAGCTCCACAAAACGTCCGCTTCCCGTCATGATGATATTCATGTCGACTTCAGCCGCTGAATCTTCTTCATAATTCAGATCCAAAAGCAGACCTTCTTCTTTATCCATCCCGACAGAAATGGCCGCAAGATAATCTGTCACGGGAGAAGTTTTGATAACGCCGCTTTTCACGAGTTTTCCGGCCGCAATGGCCATTGCCAAGAAGGCGCCGGTAATGGAAGCCGTTCTTGTTCCGCCGTCCGCCTGAATGACGTCACAGTCGATCCAGATCGTCCGTTCGCCGAGCTTTTCCAAATCAACGACGGCCCGAAGCGCACGCCCGATCAGACGCTGGATTTCCATCGTTCTGCCGGAGACCTTTCCTTTTGAAGATTCTCTTATCGTTCTTTGATTCGTGGCGCGGGGAAGCATGCTGTATTCCGCTGTGATCCAGCCTTTTCCTCCGCCGCGCAAAAATGGCGGCACCCGGTCTTCCACAGATGCATTACAGATAACCTTTGTATTTCCCGCTGTAATTAAAACAGAGCCCTCCGGGTGAGTGATAAAATCCAAATCAAATGTGATAGGGCGCAGCTCATCGTGCTGTCTTCCGTCGTGTCTCATATTTTACCTCCGATTATATGTACATAAACCTTTTGTTCCGGATTGTGAATAAAGAAAGAGGCAGCCCGGAACGCTAACCTCTTTTTTACTAGTATATCAAAAATCACAAATTAAAAACTACCCGTATTCACTTGTGACGGTCTTGAAACGGGTTTTGAAAGGGATTCACCCTTTTCATTCACCAGTTCTGATTTTCCGTTTACTTTTATAGAAACACTTTTTATCGACGGCTGTTCTGTTAATGTGAGAACGATGCTGTCCAGTACGCCCGATGATACCATTTTTGTTTTTTCATCAGCGCTTCCGTAAATAGAGCTGTTAAAGTCAAGTGTAACCCGGCCGTCTTTTACTTCCGGCTTGCTGAGCAGCTTAACATCGTTATTAAAGTCCGTCAAAAGCCCGCTTGCTTTGCCCGGCCCGTCGGCGAGCTGTTCAACGGCAGCGGTGATGTCATTTGTTTCCGAATTGTCAATCCGCTTTGTGACAGGCACGTAATATTCGCTCGTCTCTGTTTCCGCCAGATAGTATACAGTCAGCGGATGGGTGTCTGTCAGATCATTCACTCCGGCGGTTTCAATATTAATTCCGTCTTTTCTGCTTAAGTCGCCCGTAATCGGCGTGCCGCCTACAGGCATTTCTTTCAGTTCATGCCCGTTCATTCTGATTTTGACTTTATCTATGGAGCTGAATTGGGTAAGCGTCCATGTAATCGATTGCAGGATTTTTTGTTCGTCTTCTTTTTTATAGTTTTTAAATTCCTTCGAAAAATCAGCGACGGCGGTACCGTCTTTTTTAATGTTAACATTTACCGTCGTATCCGCAGGAAGCACCGCTCTGAATCCGTTCGGCAGGATTTCTGAGACAGGCCCCCCCTGAACCAAATACTCAAGGGCCTGCTTTGCGGTTCCCTCACTGTTCGGAAGAGGCAGTGTCTGTGCTGCGACATAGCCGTTTTTATCAATCAGATACAGCTCTCTCATGACTGTATTGGCCGGCTGGTCGGCTTTAGACGTGCCGTTTTTTTCTGATTGCTTTGATTTTGCCTGTATCCCCGCTTCACCCTTTACATATGAAATGTCTTGAGGCGGGTCAATTTCCCCGGCTGTTTTATCGGATTGAAACAAACCGCATCCTGATAATACAAAAGCCGAAGTAAGACATGTTGCAGCAATGACTGCAGGTCCTTTTTTCAGCATACTTTTCCCTCCTAAGGCTGTTTGTACTATGATGTATACGAGCCCTGTCCGGGAAATAGACCGGGATGCGCAAAAAAACCCGCCGTAAACAGCGGGTTTTTTTGATTTATTTTCTGATCGGCTCTTGAAGGGAGATGCTCTCGACATGGCCGATTTCATGGCCGAACCAGTCTTCGGCAATTTTTGCGAAGCCGTTCCGCTCTCCCGTTGTAAGAAACTGATACTCCGGTGCACGATTCGATTGGTTTAACAAACCTTTATAAGACAAGATGGTGCTCACTTCTCTCGCTGTCTCGTCACCGGAGGAAATGATTTTCACATGATCTCCCATATAGTCCTGAATCGGTTCTTTCAAAATCGGATAATGCGTACATCCCAGAATCAAGGTATCAATTGCTGTACCTTTTAAAGGCTCAAGCGATGCTTCGACCGCTTCCTCCGCCGATTCCTGCAGAAACCGTCCGCTTTCCACAAACGGCACCAGCAGCGGACAAGCCGTGTTCTCGACTTGAAGGTCTGCATTTAATCCGAGCAGCGCCTGCTCATACGCTCTGCTTTTAATGGTATTTATCGTGCCGATGACGCCGATATGCTGGTTTTTCGTCACCTTTATCGCCGTTCTCGCACCCGGCTGAATGACGCCGACAACCGGAATATCCGTTTTGCGCTGAATATCCTCCAAGGCAATGGCCGTGGCAGTATTACAAGCGATCACGAGCATTTTGATATGGTGGTTTTCCAGCAGGTAATCGGTCATTTCCCATGTGTATTGAAGAACTTCTTCTTCAGGACGCGGGCCGTACGGGCAGCGTTTTGTATCTCCCACATAGATGATATTTTCCTTCGGTAGCTGTCTCATGATTTCCTTAGCAACGGTTAACCCGCCAACCCCGGAATCAATGACTCCTATCGGCTGTTCCAACAAAATCGCCTCATTTTCTTTTCATTTCATGCTGCAGTTTCAATAATGATTTTTCGAAGACGGCTGTTTCTTCTTCGGAAAATGTCTCAAACATATCCCGCAAATATGCCTGCCTTTTTAAAATCACTTCCTGAATAATGCGCTCTCCTTCAGCGAGAAGATGAATTCTGACGACCCGTCTGTCAGCAGGGTCTTTCACCCGTTCGACAAGCTTATTTTTTTCCATGCGGTCTATCAGATCCGTCGTCGTGCTGCAAGCCAAATACATTTTGCCTGATAATTCGCCTATTGTCATATCCCCCAATTCATAAAGCCATTGAAGGCCTACGAATTGCGGCGGTGTAATTGCATATTGGTTAAGGATTTCTCGTCCTTTTTGTTTAATGATCGCAGCGATATGGCGGAGTGATTTTTCGATATCCGCAACATGCTCTACAGATTTTGATGTCATTTGTCCATCCCTCACTCAAGGATCTTTCTGGGCTATTCACGCTCCGTGTCTATTTTCCTTCTTTTTTTAAGAAAATGCAAGACTGACGGAGAAAAAGGAAAAACCGGGATTTTCATCGCATGCCTATCACCCCGGGCGCCAACACAAATAACCGGCTCCTTCTCGTAAAGAAGGAAAACCGGCAAGAATCAGAGCTCTAGCTCACCCATTCTAAGAAGCTCGACAACAGCTTGCGAACGCCCTTTCACACCTAACTTCTGCATGGCATTTGAAATGTGATTCCGTACAGTTTTTTCACTGATAAATAGCTCGCTTGCAATTTCTTTTGTTGTCTTGTCTTGAACGAGCAATTCGAATACTTCTCTTTCTCTTTTGGTCAGCAGCGGCTTTGATTGAAAATCTTTCTCCTTCAAGTATTGTAACCCTCCTTGCTAAGGTGAGAGCGAATCTGAAACGAATGGGTTTATATAGTCAAGATATCATATGTAAAAGCCGCTTCGGAGGTGACGTCACTTAAAGAAATAGTTATCCGTTCAGGCGAGCAGAATGCCTTTCTCCCGCTCCGTCCAGCTGACCGCTTTTCCGCTTGTCTTTGATACTTGTACCATAACGACGGAACCGGTAAAGCACGGCAGGCCTGACTCGTTTTCTCCAAGGTAATGAAGGGTGACGGACGCATTTCCGACAGAGCTTGCTTTGACATAAATCCGCAGATTTTCATACGGCATCACCTGACGCATATAGTCACACTGCTGGCTTGCGACGACTGTCATCCTTTCCGCATTTTGCGCTTCCATGCCGCGCTGCTTAAAGTAGGCGATCCGGGCTTCTTCAAAATAGATGAAAGGGGTTACATTATTCATATGGCCGAACATATCCGTTTCTGAAAAGCGAACCGACACTTCAGTAAAGAAAGAAAACGACTGTCTCCATTCTTCAAACGGGATGTCAATGTATTGCGGTTGTTTCATCACCTTCAGCTCCTTATAAAAAAACCTCTCCCGTGCGGAAGAGGCTCTTTTTCTTTATCTTATACTCTGTCGCTTCCGAAGAAATTGCGGAATGCTTGTAAGTTGGTATCTCTGTTCAAAGCAGCGATTGAAGTCGTGAGCGGAATGCCTTTCGGGCAGGATTGAACACAGTTTTGTGAATTCCCGCAATCTCCGAGACCGCCGTCTGTCATTAAAGCTTCTAAACGTTCGGACTTGTTCATCGCGCCCGTCGGGTGGGCGTTAAACAGACGCACTTGCGACATCGGGGCAGGCCCCATGAATTTCGATTTGCTGTTGACATTCGGGCAGGCTTCAAGGCAGACGCCGCAGGTCATGCATTTAGACAACTCATATGCCCACTGGCGGCGTTTTTCCGGCATTCTCGGTCCCGGTCCCAAATCGTAAGTCCCGTCAATCGGCACCCATGCTTTCACTTTTTTCAGTGAATCAAACATTCTGCTGCGGTCAACCTGAAGGTCACGGACAACCGGGAATGTTTTCATCGGCTTCAGACGGATCGGCTGTTCCAGCTTATCAATCAGCGCCGTGCATGACTGGCGCGGTCTGCCGTTGATGACCATGGAGCAGGCGCCGCATACTTCCTCAAGACAGTTCATGTCCCATGCGACAGGAGTTGTTTTCTCACCTTTTGCATTCACGGGATTTCTGCGGATTTCCATCAGGGCGGAAATCACGTTCAGATTCGGGCGGTAATTGATTTCAAACTCTTCATCGTATGGCGCGCTTTCGGGCGTATCCTGGCGTGTAATGATAAACCGTATCTTTTTCTCACTCATGATTATTTCGCCACCTTCTTCTTCGAGTAGTCGCGTTTACGGGGCGCAATCAGTGATACATCGACATCCTGATATTCAAATTCCGGAGCTTCAAACGGACCGGCATGTTTAGCCATTGTCGTTTTGAGCCACTCATCGTCATTTCTTTCAGGGAAATCCGGTTTATAGTGCGCTCCCCGGCTTTCATTTCGGTTGTATGCGCCGAGCGTGATGACTCTGGCAAGCTGAAGCATATTGGAGAACTGGCGGGTGAACATCGCCCCTTGGTTGCTCCATTTTGTCGTATCATTAATATTGATTTTCTTAAAGCGTTCCATCAGCTCTTGGATTTTATCATCCGTTTTCAAAAGCTTGTCATTGTGGCGGACCACCGTTACGTTGGCCGTCATCCATTCTCCGAGTTCACGGTGAAGCACGTAGGCATTTTCATCGCCGTCCATCTTCATGATGTCTGCCCATTTTTCTTCTTCTTTTTTCACGTAGGAATCAAATAATGAAGAAGACAGATCTTCAGCCGATGTTTCAAGTCCGGCAACATATTTCACCGCATTCGGACCGGCAACCATTCCTCCGTAAATGGCGGAAAGCAGAGAGTTTGCCCCTAAACGGTTTCCTCCGTGCATTGAATAATCACATTCACCCGCCGCGAACAGTCCGCGGATGCTTGTCATCTGATCATAATCAACCCACAGGCCGCCCATTGAGTAGTGAACAGCAGGGAAAATTTTCATCGGAAGCTTGCGCGGGTCATCCCCCATGAATTTTTCATAGATTTCGATAATGCCGCCGAGCTTAACGTCAAGCTCTTTCGGATCTTTGTGCGAAAGATCGAGATACACCATGTTTTCTCCATTGATGCCGAGCTTCTGGTTCACGCACACGTCAAAAATTTCGCGTGTCGCAATATCCCGCGGCACAAGGTTTCCGTAAGCCGGATATTTTTCCTCAAGGAAGTACCAAGGTTTTCCGTCTTTATACGTCCAGACTCTTCCGCCCTCGCCGCGCGCCGATTCACTCATCAGACGGAGTTTATCGTCTCCGGGAATGGCAGTCGGGTGAATTTGAATAAATTCGCCGTTAGCGTAGTAAGCGCCCTGCTGATAAACGATTGATGCGGCAGATCCCGTGTTGATCATGCTGTTTGTTGATTTTCCGAATACGATTCCGGGTCCTCCCGTCGCCATAATAACGGCGTCAGAACGGAATGACTCGATTTGCATATTAGTCAGATTTTGGGCTACGATACCGCGGCACGTGCGCTCATCGTCAAGAACGGCGCCGAGGAATTCCCAGCCTTCGTATTTTGTGACGAGACCCGCTACTTCATATCTGCGCACCTGCTCGTCCAGTGCGTAAAGAAGCTGCTGACCCGTCGTCGCTCCCGCGTATGCGGTTCTGTGATGCTGTGTACCCCCGAAACGGCGGAAGTCCAAGAGCCCTTCCGGCGTTCTGTTAAACATAACCCCCATGCGGTCCAATAAGTGGATAATGGACGGCGCCGCTTCACACATCGCTTTTACAGGCGGCTGGTTTGCTAAAAAGTCGCCTCCGTAAACCGTGTCATCAAAATGCTCAAACGGAGAGTCTCCTTCCCCTTTTGTGTTGACAGCTCCGTTTATCCCGCCCTGCGCGCAGACCGAGTGAGAGCGTTTGACCGGAACGATGGAAAACAATTTAACGGCCGTGCCTGATTCCGCTGCTTTAATTGTCGCCATGAGGCCGGCAAGACCCCCGCCGACTACGATAATGCTTGATTGACTCATGATAGCCCCTCTCCCTCTAGTAATCTAGTTCTCTTACACAAACGCAAAAATCGCTTTTAGACCCACGTATGAAAGCGCTAAAAATATAATCAGCGTCACGTAAGTCGAAATTCTTTGAGAACGCGGCGTGACCGTGATCCCCCATGTGACCGCAAAAGACCATAAGCCGTTTGAAAAGTGAAAAATGACTGATAAAACGCCTACAATATAAAATCCGAGCATAAACGGCGAGCTCAGAATATTCGCCATCATATCGAAGTTAACTTCAGCGCCCATCTGCGCGGCAATCCGCGTCTGCCACACATGCCAGCTGACGAAAATAAGGGTGAGAATACCGGTGACACGCTGAAGCACAAACATCCAGTTTCTGAAATAGCTGTATCGGCCAGCGTTGTTTTTCGCAGTAAATGCTATGTACACACCGTAAACCGCATGATAAATTAAAGGTAAGAAAATAATAAAAATTTCTAACGCATACCTGAACGGCAGACTGTCCATAAAGCCGGCCGCCTTGTTAAACGCATCCGCTCCCCTTGCGGCAAATTGGTTGACGACTAAATGCTGGATCAAAAAGATGCCGACCGGAATCACACCGAGCAAGGAATGCAATCTTCGAAAATAAAACTCTCTGTTCCCAGACATTACTTTACCCCCTGTTTGATTTAAGTGCGAAATGTGCTAAAATCTCTGCCCCCACTTCGTTTCAATTGTAAGCACTTTATTAAAATTTATTGACAATTTCATTTTACTCCTCCCTCAAAAGGGCGTCAAGAAAACGTGTACATAAATTATAATTTTCGGAATTGATTATTTGACGTGAAAATTTTATTTTCCTGCAATACCTTTCTCACTTTTTTTCACGTGTTTTATAGGATCAGCCTGTAATCCTCCCCCCTGTTTAAGCTATAATAAACGAAGGAGAGAGGGGAATACATAATATGAAGAATAATTATGAAGCAGCTTTAGAACCTTTAACTGAACTCGTCGTCAGCGCATACGGCTACGAATTAATCCGGGAAATCGTGCTTCCGGATATCCTCGGCCCGGAGCATTCATCGATGATGTATTGGGCGGGGAAACGCCTCGCCCGCAAATTTCCTCTTCAATCATGGGAAGAAATCCCCGCCTTTTTTGAAAAAGCCGGCTGGGGAACTTTGACAAACACAGGATCAAAAAAGCAAGAGCTGGAATTTGAGCTGGAAGGACCGCTCGTATCCAGCAGGCTCAAACACCAGAAAGAGCCGTGTTTTCAGCTTGAAGCCGGTTTTATAGCCGAACAGATTCAATTGATGAACGATCAGATTGCAGAATCTTATGAACAGGTCAAAAAGAGAGCGGATAAAGTCGTCCTGACCGTGAAATGGGATATGAAGGACCCTGTATAATTGAAAAAAGGCGGTGACTAAAAGTCCCGCCTTTTTGCCTGCCCGTTTATACGGCAGACGGCTGTTTAGAAAGCTCAAACGCATCATGAAGCGCTTCGACGGCTTTCACCATATCATTGTCACTGACCACCGCTGATACTTTTATTTCAGATGTGCTGACCATTTTGACTTGTACATTTTTTTCCGCCAGTACGGCAAACATGTCTGCGGCGACGCCGGGATTGGAGACCATGCCTGATCCGACAATGGATACTTTCGCCAGCTTTCTTTCAGTTTCGATTTTTTCATAGTCAAGCGCGTTTTTATATTCTTCAAGCACAGCGACCGTTTGCGCGGAATCTTCCGTTTTCACGGAGAAAGAAATGTCTGCTTCCCCATTATCCGCTTGTGTCTGAATAATGATGTCAACGTTGATGTTTCGTTTCGCCAGCGCGGTGAAGATCGTTGAAAGTGTTGTCAGCCCGCTTGCAAGGCCCGTGACGGACACCCTTGTAATCTGGTCTTCAAATGCAATTCCTCTGACGATTAAATTCTGCTCCATTGATGATTCCTCCTCAATTAATGTTCCAGCTTCATGTTCCGTGCTTGACCGCACTTCCAAAGGCACTTGATAGTTTTTCGCGAACTCAACCGCCCGCGGATGAAGAACACCCGCTCCGAGATTTGCAAGTTCCAGCATTTCATCATAAGAAATTCCCGCCAGTTTTCTCGCTGACCGGACGTACCGCGGATCTGTCGTAAACACGCCCGGAACGTCCGTGTAAATGTCGCATTTGTCCGCTTTTAAAGCTGCGGCAAGAGCGACCGCCGTCGTATCGGAACCGCCCCGTCCGAGCGTCGTGATGCCGCCGTCTTCGGTTACTCCCTGAAAACCGGCGACAACTGTAATCCTGCCTTCTGCAAGCTGCGCCTGAATTGCGGTGATATCAATATCCGTAATTCTCGCATTGCCGTGGACGGCCTCCGTGCGGACACCCGCCTGCCAGCCCGTATAAGAGACGGCGTCATATCCTTTTTCCTGAAGCGCCATGGCCAAAAGCGAAATCGTGACCTGCTCTCCCGTAGACAGAAGCATATCCATCTCGCGTCTGCTTGGCTCAGATGTAATTTCCGCCGCCAGATTGACGAGCGCGTCGGTTGATTTCCCCATTGCCGACACGACGACTACGACGTCATGTCCTTTTTTCTTTTCAGCAATGGCGCGATTTGCGGCATTTTGAATTTTTTCGGCAGAGCCGACGGAAGTGCCTCCGAATTTTTGTACGATAAGACTCATACTAGACCACCCTTTACATTTTGGTTCGTGCGGGTGAGGAGAAAAGAGCGTTGTGTCCACAATAAAAAAAGCAATGAGAGGAATAGCTCTCATTGCTTTTTCATATCATTACGATTGATTATGAACAACGAGATAGCCCTCCAAGAAAATGAATTCTTGACAGCTTTACATTTATTTAATGCAAAGCCAGCAAAGCACACCGATGGGATGTGTTTCACTTCGGCGAACTCCCCTTTCAGCCTTTTTCGCAGAATCCATCATTCTCCAAAGGCATACTATTGAAGTTCGCACCTCTATCTTCACCATATAACACGATCTTATGAAATTAGTTCACATTCTAGCAGACTTTTCAGAAAAGCACAATACTATTTTTTCAATTTTTCAAACAGCAGCTGAGCGGCCGCAGCCGGCACACCGGCTTTTTTGATATCGTCAAGACTTGCTTCCTTCATCTTTTTGACAGAACCGAAATGCTTTAAGAGCATTTTTTTGCGTTTTTCGCCGATCCCCGGGATATCATCCAATACAGATTGAAAGGCGCTTTTTCCCCGGATCTGTCTGTGAAAGCTGATCGCAAAACGGTGAACTTCATCCTGAATGCGCTGAAGCAGGTAAAATTCCTGGCTGTTCCGCTCCAGAAATACCGGTTCAAGCGGGTCGCCGATCAGAAGGTTGGATGTTCGGTGTTTGTCATCTTTCGCCAATCCCGCTACCGGGACATCAAGGCCGAGCTCATTCTCAAGCACGTCGCGCGCCGCGTTAATCTGCCCTTTTCCGCCGTCAATGATGATTAAATCCGGCAGCGGGAGATTTTCGCGGAGCACCCTCGAATATCTTCTTCTGACGACTTCTCTCATTGATCCGTAATCGTCAGGCCCTGTTACGGTTTTAATTTTATATTTGCGGTATTCCTTTTTATTCGGTTTTCCGTCAATAAAGACAATCATGGCCGATACAGGGTTTGTGCCTTGAATATTGGAGTTGTCAAACGCTTCAATCCGGTGCGGCGTGTAAATGTTCAATGCTTCGCCGAGCCGTTCGGCTGCACCGATTGACCTTTCCTCATCCCGCTCGATTAATGAGAACTTTTCCCGCAGGGCGATTTTCGCATTTTTGTGCGCAAGCAGAAGCAGTTCTTTTTTCGGGCCTTTTTTCGGCTGATGCACGGCGGTTTCCAAAAGCTCGCTGATCATGTCCCTGTCCACGCTGTCAGGCACCAGAATTTCCTTGGGCAGAAAGTGATTGTTTTTCGAATAGAACTGGCCGATGAAGGTCAGAAATTCTTCATCCGCTTCCTGGTACATCGGAAACATGCTGACATCGCGTTCGATCAGCTTTCCTTGGCGTATGAAAAAGACTTGGACGCACATCCAGCCTTTATCGTACGCATAAGCGAACACATCGCGGTCCAGAAGGTCATTCATGGTCATTTTCTGCTTTTCCATCGTCGATTCGATGTAAACAAGCTGATCGCGGAATTCTTTAGCCCGTTCAAATTCAAGCTTTTCCGCCGCCTCTGCCATTTTCTCTTCAAGCTCTTTTTTGACCTCGTTATGCCCTCCCTTTAAAAAGCGGGTGATGTCTTCCACAAGCTCGCGGTTTGTCTCCTCGGAAATATCCTTTACACATGGAGCGAGGCATTGTCCGAGATGGTAATAGAGACAGACACGGTCCGGAAGATTCGAGCACTTCCTGAGCGGATAAAGGCGGTCCAGCAGTTTTTTCGTTTCCCGCGCCGCCTGTACATTCGGGTACGGGCCGAAATAGCGCCCTTTGTCTTTTTTGACATTGCGGGTGACAATAAGCCGCGGATGGCGTTCATGGGTGATTTTAATAAAGGGATAGGTTTTATCATCTTTCAGCATGACATTGTATTTCGGATCGTATTTTTTAATCAGATTCATTTCCAAAATAAGCGCTTCAAGATTGGAGGAAGTCACGATATATTCAAAGTCCTCAATCTCCGTCACAAGCCTTTGGGTTTTTGCATCGTGAGAACCGGTGAAATAGGATCTCACCCTGTTTTTCAGCACTTTCGCTTTCCCCACGTAGATGACTGTTTTCTGACGGTCTTTCATTAAATAACAGCCCGGCTGATCGGGAAGGAGGGCCAGCTTTTCTTTCAGTTGTTTATTCATACGTTACCCTTCCTTACATTCATTTCTTGTGTCCATTCAGTGTATCACGAACATTTGTTTTTCTCCATTCTCAGCTTTTGGAAGATCAAAAAAGGCGATCCCTTTTAAAGGAATCGCCCTGCCGTAGCCGTAACAGAAACTTTCGGCTTACAGATGTTTGTTTACAAGCTCTTCAAGGGCTTCTTTCGGTTTGAAGCCGACAGATGTTTCAACCACTTCTCCGTCTTTTAACACAAGAAGTGTCGGGATGCTCATGACGCCGTATTTACCGGCAGTTTCTTGGTTTTCATCCACGTCGATTTTGACGATTTTCAGTTTGTCTCCCATTTCTTGATCAAGCTCTTCAAGAACGGGCGCGATCATTTTACAAGGTCCGCACCAAGGAGCCCAGAAATCAGCTAATACGACACCTTCACTTGTTTCAGCTGAGAACGATTGATCAGTTGCTTTTACGATAGCCATTTGTTATTCCTCCAATGTCAAATGATGATTTTTAGTATAGCATCTCCCATTCGTTCATGCTAATTTAATGCTTATATTATTTTCTCCCGAACCCGCCGAAAATAATCTTATTTATAGAATGTATGATAACCGATCAGCAGGCGTTCAAAACTTAAGATGGACCCGCCGGCAGCGTGATTAATACAACCGCCATCGGAGGAAGCTCCGCCTCCAGGTTTCCGCCCTTCTGCGTAAACCCGGAAAACGGCTTCGGTTTGACGTTTTCCGGGCTGCTGAATGTATTGCGGGCATTCATTTTTTCAGCATGCAGAATCGTCGCGGAAGGCTTCCCAATCTTTTTCATGCCCCGCAGTTCAATCTTCACGTCAGCTTTGTGCAGGTGATCGATATTGCAAATGCTGATATGTATGCCGCCGTTTTTCTGTTTGGACGCCGAAATGCTGACTTGCGGGAGCCGGCCGTCTTTCCATTCGTATTCGGCCGCTTTTGTTTCTGCGGCCAAAAGAGAAGCATCCTGATGAACCTTAAACATATCAAACACATGATATGTCGGCGTCAGCAGCATATTTTTGCCTTCTGTCAGGATCATTGCCTGAAGCACGTTGACGGTTTGCGCGATATTGGCCATCTGCACACGGTCTGCGTGCTGATGAAAAATGTGAAAATGTGTGGCGGCGACAAGCGCGTCGCGGATCGTATTTTGCTGATACAAAAAGCCCGGATTCGTGCCAGGCTCAGGATCAAGCCATGTGCCCCATTCATCAATGATCAGACCGACTCTTTTTTCCGGATCGTACTGATCCATAATGGCGCTGTGCCTTGTAATCAATTCATCCATATGAGCCGCTTTTTTCATCGTGATGAACCATTCATCTTCCGTAAACTCCGTCGCTGACCCTTTTCCCTTCCAGAAGTCGCCCGGTATTGTGTAATAATGCAGGCTCAGCCCGTCCATGAGATCAGCGGCTTTTTTCATTAAGGTTTCTGTCCAGCGGTAATCGTCGACATTCGCACCGCCGGCAATTTTATAGATTGCATTCCCGCTGTAATTGCGGACATAGGTTTGAAAGTGCCGGTAAAGATCGGCATAATACTCAGGATGCATGTTTCCGCCGCAGCCCCAGTTCTCATTTCCTATACCGAAATATTTCAGCTTCCACGGTTTTTCCCGCCCGTTTTCATTTCTCCAGTCGGACATCGGCGTGCCCGCTTCAAACGTCATGTATTCAATCCAATCAGCCATTTCCTTAACCGTTCCGCTGCCGACGTTTCCGGCGATGTACGGTTCGCAGCCGAGCAGTTCACAAAGCATCATAAATTCGTGCGTGCCGAATTCATTGGAATCAATCGTTCCGCCCCAATGGGTATTCAGCATGGTTTTTCGTTCCCCTACGCCGTTTGCCCAATGATATTCATCAGCAAAACAGCCGCCGGGCCATCTGAGAACGGGAATCTGGAGCTGTTTGAGGGCGGAGGCGACATCCGTCCTGATTCCGCCGGTATTCGGAATATCGGAATCTTTTCCGACCCAGATGCCCTCATATATGCCTCTTCCTAAGTGTTCCGCGAAATGTCCGTATATGTTTTTGTTAATGGTTCCCCGTGTGATATCCGTTTGAATGACTGCCGTATTGTGAGACATACTTGATCATTCCTTCCCCTTAATAAGAATGAAAGCACTACAGCCAATCTATGTATCTGGGATGTATGTATGCTGAAAGGATAAGTTTGTAAGCGCTTTACAAAAAGCTTATTATATTGGTTCGTACATGTCAATCTGTTATTTTACCAATACATAATTTGTACGAATCAATCATCACAAACCAAAACCCTCTGACAAATGAAGCCAGAGGGTTTTGGTTATGAATGAATATTGGCCTTTTTAAATTCCTGGGTCAGGAGCGGAACCACTTCGAACAAATCGCCGACAATTCCGTAGTCCGCTATTTTGAATATTTCCGCTTCCGGGTCTTTGTTGATGGCAACGATCACTTTACTGTTTGACATCCCCGCCAAGTGCTGAATCGCTCCGGAAATCCCGCAGGCAATATACAAATCCGGTGTAACGACTTTCCCCGTTTGGCCGATTTGAAGAGAATAGTCGCAATAATCCGCGTCACACGCGCCGCGCGAAGCGCCCACCGCTGCTCCCAGCACTTCGGCAAGTTCTTTTAACGGTTCAAACCCATCTTTACTTTTTACCCCGCGGCCGCCCGCAACGATGATTTTCGCTTCTGATAAATCCACGCCGTCCGCTGTTTTTTTAACTACTTCTTCAATGACCGTCCGCAAATCTGCCGGCGGGACCGCAAGCTCTTCAATATCACCCGTGCGGCTTGCATCTCTTTCTAATGCCTGAATGTTATTCGGACGGATTGTCGCCAAGATGAAAGGATCGGTTGAAATCACCTGTTCAAAGGCTTTGCCGGAATAGATCGGTCTTGTAAATACGATGTTGTCTCCGGTAACGCTTACATCCGTGCTGTCTGAAATCAATCCCGTTTCAAACCGGGCCGCAAGCTTCGGTGACAAATCTTTTCCCATAGAAGTATGGCCGAAAATAACCGCATCGGGCTTTTCATTTTCGATCAGATCCCCTAGAACCGCTGCATATCCGTCCGCCGTATACTGAGAAAGTCCCGCTGCATCGGCCGTAAATACTTTATCGGCGCCGTACTGAATGAGTTCTGATGCTGCATCAGCCGCGCCTTTTCCCAACAGCACGCCGATGACATCTCCTCCGCCGGAAATGGTTTTGCCTGCGGCTATGGCTTCAAAGGTGACGTTCCGTAAGGCGCCGTCACGAATTTCTCCGAGTACGATCACTTTTTTTCCCATTCTGACATCCCCCAGTTTCTTTAATATCGGTTTATACGACTTTGGCTTCTTTTCTCAGCAGTGAGACAAGCTCCTTCGCCTGCTCAGCGGCTTCTCCTTCGATCAGTTTGCCCGCTTCTTTTTGCGGCGGGAGAAAACGTTCGATCGTTTTGAGTTTCGGTGCAGCATCATCTTCATCAATGCCGAGGTCATCGAGCTCAAGCTCTTCCAGCGGTTTTTTCTTCGCCTTCATAATGCCCGGAAGCGACGGATAGCGCGGCTCGTTTAAGCCTTGCTGTGCCGTGATGACTAAAGGAAGTGAGGTTTTAATGACTTCGGTATCCCCTTCGTTGTCTTTCTCTGCCATAGCTTCATCGCCGCTGATTGTCAGTTTTGTAATCGTTGTGACGCAAGGAATGTTCAACAGTTCGGCAAGTCTTGGGGCCACTTGGCCGGAACCGCCGTCAATCGCGACATTTCCGCCGAGAATCAGATCATATTCCCGGTCCTTGAAATAGTGATATAAGATCGTGGAAATGGAGTATTGGTCGGGATCGCTCAGGTCATCCTCAATATTGATTAATACCGCCTGGTCGCACCCCATCGCAAGAGCGGTGCGGAGTTCTTTCTCCGCATCTTCTCCGCCGACGGTTACGGCGGTAACGGTTCCGCCATGCTCTTCTTTCAGCTGAATCGCTTCTTCAATGGCGTACTCATCATACGGATTAATGATAAACTCGGCTCCGTCCTCCTGAATCTTTCCTGCTTCAATGACGATTTTCTCTTCTGTGTCAAACGTCCGTTTCATCAGTACAAATAGATTCATATTCTTATCCCCTTTATCTTCGCCCACCGAATTGAGGCTTTCTTTTTTCGAGAAATGCCTGAATGCCTTCTTTTGCGTCTTCTGATGCAAATGCTTCCCCAAAGCGCTTTGCTTCGAGCTTTAAGCCGCCGTCATAAGAATAGACTTTGTTTGAATAAAGAAGCTCAAGCAGGGAAGCCATCGACTGCGGGCTTTTTTCCGCAAACTTGCCCGCTAGCGTTTTCGCCTTTTCCAGCAGCTCCTCTTCATTTTCGGCGCCTATTGTGACAAGCCCGAGGCTGAGCGCTTCTTCTCCGGTCACAGGTTCTGAAGTGCCGATCATCTCAAGCGCTTTCGCCGTGCCGACGTACCGGGGCAGGCGCTGCGTCCCGGCAAAGCCCGGAATAATGCCGAGATTCAGCTCGGGCAGGCCGAGCTTTGCATCCAATGTGGCGATTCTGATATGACAGGCCATGGCAAGCTCCAGACCGCCGCCGAGCGCAGCGCCGTGAATCGCCGCGATAACGGGCTTCGGAAACCCTTCAATTCTTTCCATCAGCTGCTGACCTTTATCCGCCATGGCAGAAGACTGCTCAAGATCATCAAGCGACGTAAATTCCTTGATATCGGCGCCCGCCGAAAAAAATTTTCCCTCACCGCGAATGATGATGCTTCTGACGCTGTCATCTGTTTCACACCGGTCGAACAGACCGGATAATTCAGCTAAAACCGCACCGGACAGCGCGTTGGCCGGCTGATGATTGATGGTGATCACCGCGACAGATTGTTCAACCGCCACTGAAAGGCTGTTCATCCGTCAACCCCCTTTAGTTTTGATGAATCCCTGACACCAACAGTTCCAATACCTTGTCTGACAAATCCGGAAGATCATATTTCTGATCGTTCATCACCCATGTTGTCACTGTTTCATCTATCGTCCCGAATATCATCTGCCGGGCGAGGCGGACGTCGAGATTGTCTTTCCATTCGCCCGACTCGATTCCTTCGGTCAAAATGGTGTCCAGCATGTTTAAATAACCTTTTAAAATATCATTGATTTTCAGGCGCAGCTTGATATTCGACTGTCTGAGCTCAAGCTGGGTCACAATCGCGAGGTGGCGGTCATTGCCGAGCAGTGTGAAGTGCTGCTTAATGACGAGAGCGAGTTTTTCTTTTGCCGTCGTTTTTTCTTTCACTTCTTCTTCCATGCGTTCAATGAACTGGCCCATCTTTTCTTTAAAAAGAGAAATGAGTATATCCTCTTTGTTTTTGAAATATAAATAGATGGTGCCGTCCGCAACGCCGGCCTGCTTGGCGATTTTGGACACCTGTGATTGGTGATAGCCGTTTTCCGCTATGACTTCTACTGCTGCATCAATGATCTGCATATACTTTGGCCGTTTTTGGTTCAATGTCATCGTTCCTTCCTTCAATAAATGAATGACTATTCATTCATAACTTCATGATAAAAAGGATTCCCGGTTTTGTCAAGTTTTTCTTTTAAGGCACCTTGTTTTCATGAGAAGCATCTTCCTCTTCGACGAGACGCCTTCTTAATATCTTTCCGACGGCCGTTTTCGGAAGCTCTTTTCTGAATTCGTACAGCTTCGGGACTTTGTACGGCGCAAGCCGCTCTCTGGCAAACGCATCAAGCTCATCGGCATCCGCTTCGGCGCCTTTTTTCAAAACGACAAATGCTTTCACCGTCTCCCCTCTGTAGGAATCAGGCACGCCCGCTACGACGATTTCCTGAACGGCTTCATGCTCATACAGCGCCTCTTCCACCTCACGAGGGTAAATGTTGTATCCCCCGGCAATGATGATGTCTTTTTTCCTGTCGGCGATGTAGAAAAATCCTTCCTCATCCATATATCCCATGTCTCCGGTAAACAGCCAGCCGTCTCTGATGACACGGGCCGTCTCCTCCTGCTTGTTCCAATAGCCTTTCATAACCTGCGGACCTTTTACGATCAGCTCGCCGTGTTCATACGGCTCCGCAAGCCCGCCTTTTTCTTCTGAATAGATTCCGGCGTCGGTATTGGGCCAGGGACAGCCGATGCTGCCGGGTTTATTTTTTCCCCAGATGAAATTTGAATGGGTCACCGGTGATGCTTCGGATAATCCGTAGCCTTCCACAAGCTTTCCGCCGGTCACTTTTTCAAATTTCTGTTTGACTTCGACCGGGAGCGCTGCTGAACCGCTCGGACAGCTTTTTATGGAGGACAGATCATATTTATTCAGTTCCGGATGATGCAAAAGCCCGATGTAAATCGTCGGAGCTCCCGGAAAAACTGTCGGCTTTTGCCTGTCGATTGTTTTCAAGGTATCCAAAGGATTGAATTTAGGAAGCAGAATCATTTCACACCCCTGCATGATGGAAAAATTCAGCACGGCGGTTAATCCGTACACATGAAAAAAAGGTACGATGCCGAGCACTTTTTCGGCTCCCTTTTTCATTTTGTACATCCAGGCGGCGCCCATTTCTGTATTGGCCTGAATGTTTTTGTGCGTGAGCATGACGCCTTTCGGATAGCCGGTTGTTCCGCCCGTGTATTGAAGCACGGCGATGTCATGCTCAGGATCAATATCAAATTCCTCCGCCTTCTCCGCTTTTTCATTTTTTAAAATGTCCGCTAAGCTGTGAATCTGTTCATGTCCGTCGTAATCGATATGCACTTGTTTTTTTTGCGTGAGTGTATAAAGCATATTTTTCGGAAACGGCAAAAAGTCTTTGATACTGGTTGTAATAATGCGTTCAACAATTGACAACGTTTTCATTTTTATCACCTTCGGAAACAGCATATCGAGGGTGATGATCACGCGCGGCGAACTGTCTTGCAGCTGATACTCAAGCTCGTGTTCCGTGTAGAGAGGATTGGTCTGAACGACTATGCCCCCGGCGAACAATACGCCGTAAAATGCGATGACCGACTGCGGACAATTGGGCAGCATAATGGCGGCTCTGTCGCCTTTTTTCAGGCCTGTTTTGCGTAAAAAAGCGGCTAGCTTTAATGAATCTGTGAGAACGTCTTGGAATGTGAGTTTTTTTCCGAGAAAATAAATGGCGGTATGGTTCGGGAATTGAGCTGCGGAGTTTGTCAGATTGGATGGCAGGGTTTGACCGGTAAATTCAAGCTCATGCGGAATCTCTTCGGGATATTGAGAAAGCCATGGCTTTTCAGACTGCATAAAACCTCTCCCTTCTGTTTTCCTATACGCTATTATTATAGCAGAAGGCTGATTGGAATTGGAAAGCGTTTCATGTTATTTTCGAGTTCAGGAGGTGTTGAGTTTGCTGGAAACACTGTATTTTGAAGAGGGAGTTCCTATCCTGCGCCAGCTGCCGAAGCCGTTTACTTCAGCCGCCTTTTTGCTTCATCCCTTTGTCCGAATGCCGGATGGGTGGGAAGCGCAAAAGCGCAAGCGGCCTTTTGAGCATATCTATCCGAGTGATGAGGAGATCATCGAAACGGGCAGACCTGTTTCCTGGAAAACCGTCATGACCATTTGCGGACTGCGCTCTGAAAAAGAGACCGCGCTTGCACTGATGACTGCTGTCACGGCACTGCGGGATGAATATGCCCGGCCTGAATCCGCCGCGCTGTTAAACCGGCTTCATCACCCCGATCTGTACTTGCCGAGCGATGATGTCACTTCGCCATTTTTGATACCGGGACTCTTGGACGTGTTTCGTTCAAAAGGCATTGAGCGCTGCACTTTTTATGAGCCGATCGAAGCGGAAGGCCTATTTTCGCTCAAGCAAACAGCGTCTTCGGATGTATGCGGACTGCTGCAGGCTGACATGATGATTGCTGATGTAAAGCGGCGCGCCGCTTTTATGAGTGTGTACGATTCTTTCACAACACTCTTTCTCATGGAGGATCAAGACATGCTGTCTGTTATCCGCGCCATGAATTGGGAAGCCGTCATTTGCTCTGATACGATGTGCATCAATTGGTATTCTCAATAAAAAGACTGCCGATTTCAATTCGGCAGCCTTTTTTCAGTATTAAGATGTCATGACCAGATAAATAAGTCCGATGAACAGAAAAATTCCCGCTGCCGACAGCAGCACTTTCGCAAGCTTCTCCATTTTTCCCCGTCCCCTTAAATCCCGGCGGCCACCACAAATGACAGGCCGACTGAGATGACAAATGAAATAAAGCCGACAGCTCTGTTATCTTTTTCAATTTCTTTATCAATTTTAAACCGGGGCGTCAGAAATTCAAAGATAAAATAGCTGATTAAAAGCATAATAAATCCGTATACGCCCCAGCCGATCATTTGCAAAAGCGAATTATGCTGGGCGATGCTGTGCTGAAAGACATTCGCGATACCGAGAATTTTCCCTCCGGTCGCCATTGCCACCGCAAGATTGCCTTTTTGGATTTCCACCCAGTTTTTATAGGATGTCACCAATTCAAACACGGTCAGAAAAATGACGAGACACAAGACGGCCACACTGTAATAAGCCGCGATTTCAACAAGCTCATCTTCCCAAAAAGCATTCATGACGTTTTCTCCCTTTTTATTTTAGTTCGACAATCGTTACGCCTGATCCTCCTTCTCCCGCTTCCCCGAACCGCGCGCTTTTCACGCTGCGGTGGTTTTTCAGAAGATCCTGCACCCCTTTGCGAAGGGCGCCCGTGCCTTTTCCGTGAATGATGGACACTCTCGGGTAGCCGGCAAGCACCGCGTCATCTAAATATTTTTCGACGCGGCTGAGGGCATTTTCGTAACGCTCTCCCCTGAGGTCAAGTTCAAGGGATACGTGATAATCCTTCCCTTTTACGGCGGTGATTGCTTTTTCTTTTTTCGGTTCAGGAGCCGATTTGAGAAACTCGAGATCTTTTTCCTTCACCTTCATTTTGAGGATGCCGATTTGGACGTTCCATTCTTTCTCGCCGGTTTTTTCAAGCAACGCCCCTTTTTGTCCGAATGTGAGCACCTTTACTTCGTCGCCCGGCTTCAGCTCGCGTTTTTTCTCTGTTTTTCTTTCCGGCTGCTTTGATTTTTCAAAAGCCGGCATCGCGTCTCCGAGACGTTTTTTGGCATCAATCAGCTCGTGTTCCTTAAAGGATCTGTGTTCTTGCTTGATGGACCGGAGCTCGCGGATGATCTGTTCGGCTTCATTTGCGGCGGCTTCCAGTTTTTCCGCCGCTTTTTGTTCGGCTTCTTCCATCATTTTATCTTTTTGGGCGTTCAGCTCAATGATTTGCTGCTGAAGCTCTTTGTGCAGTTTTTCTGCTTCTTTTCTGATTGATTCGGTTTCAGAAAGCTCTTCATCCGCTCTTTTTTTGCTTTTTTCAAGCGATGCGATCATCAGATCGACTTCGTTGTGTTCGGCGGTCATTTCTGACTTCGCCTGGCCGATGATATGCTCCGGCAGGCCGAGGCGTCTTGAAATTTCAAATGCGTTGCTTCGGCCTGGTACTCCGATCAGGAGCTTATAGGTAGGCGAAAGTGTTTCAATGTCAAATTCAACGCTGGCGTTCATGACGCCTTGCCGGTTATATCCGTATGCTTTCAGTTCCGGGTAATGGGTTGTCGCAAGCACTCTGGCGTTTGTCCGGTGGACTTCGTCAAGAATGCTCATGGCAAGCGCCGCCCCTTCCTGCGGGTCTGTTCCGGCACCGAGTTCATCAAACAGCGCAAGACTGTTTTCAGACACTTCTTTTAAAATACTGACGATATTGACCATGTGGGATGAGAACGTACTCAGACTTTGTTCGATCGACTGTTCATCTCCGATATCGGCAAACACATTGTCAAATACGGCGGCTTCCGATCCCTCATCAGCCGGTATGTGCAATCCAGCCTGCGCCATTATCGTCAGCAGCCCGAGTGTTTTTAACGTAACGGTTTTACCGCCCGTATTCGGGCCCGTGATGACGATCGTTGAATAATCTCCGCCCAGTTCAATATCGTTGGCGACGACTTGATCTTGGGGCAGCAGCGGATGGCGCGCTTTTTTGAGACGGATAAAGCCGTCTCCGTTCATGAATGGTTTTGTCGCCTTCATTGCTTTTGCGTATCTCGCTTTGGCGAAAATGAAATCCAATGTCTGCAGTACTTCTACATTTTTAGCGATTTCATGTGTGTGTTCAGCCGTATGCTCCGTCAGCATCCGGAGAATCCGTTCGATTTCCTGTTTTTCTTTTACCTTCGCCTGCTGAAGCGAGTTGTTCATATCTACGATCGCCTGCGGTTCAATAAAAAGCGTCGCACCGGATGAAGATGTATCGTGGACAATTCCGCCGTAGCTTGATCTGTATTCCTGTTTGACCGGAATGACAAAGCGGTCATTCCGGATCGTAACGATGGTGTCAGACAGCATTTTTGATGCGGAAGATGAACGCAGCATCGATTCAAGACGGTCTCTCACTCTTGATTCAAGCGTCCTGAGCTGCGTCCGGATTCCTCTTAGGGCGGGAGATGCATGATCAAGCACTTCGCCGTGATCGTCAATGCAGGAGTTAATCTCCCTTTCCAAATCGCCCAATGTAATCAGTTCTTCTGCATGGGCCTGTATCAGCGGAATGCTGACGCCGTCTTCTGTCATTTGGCTGATAAAGTGCTTCATTTGTTTAACGGCATACAGCAGCCCGGACAATTCGGTAAATTCCGCCGGAGTCAGCACACTGCCGATTTCCGCCCGCCGCAAAGCCGATCTTATATCGGTCAGCCCGCCGAACGGAGCATGGCCTCTTAAGCGCATGACCGCGGATGCTTCTTCGACTTCATCCAGCTGTTTTTGGATGTCGGCGAGATCCGTTAAAGGCTTCAGCTGCAGAAGCTTTTCCCGGCCGAGCGATGAGGCGGCATGTGCGGTAATCTGTTCTTTTACTTTATGAAATTCAAGTGATGATAACACTTTTTGCTGCACGGTTTTATGGTCCTCCTTACTTAATCATTGCGCGTCAGAAATGCTTTGACCTCATGTAACGGCCGGGCGTTTAACACATTCTTTGTTTCAGTCCAGCCTTTGCGCGCAGCGGTCACGCCCGTTTTCATGTCATCGAGCATTTCTATATTATGGGCATCTGTATTAATGACCAAAGTCACGCCTTTTTCGTTTGCTTTGATCAGATGCTCAGTCCGTAAATCGAGACGCGCGGGGTTTGCATTCAGCTCAAGCGCCGTATTTGTTTTGGCTGCGAGCTCAATCAGCATGTCGATGTCGACTTCATAGCCGGCCCGTCTGCCGATCAGGCGGCCCGTCGGGTGGGCGATAATGTCCACGTGCTTATTCGTCAGCGCCTGTTCAAGCCGTTTCATAATGACATGCTCCGGCTGGCTGAAGCTTGAATGAATAGATGCGATGACAAGATCCATTTCAGACAGAACACTGTCATCATAATCAAGCGAACCGTCGGGGAGAATGTCCATTTCTACGCCTTTAAAAATATGAAAGTTTTCAAACTCAGCGTTTAACGCGTCAATTTCTTCCGCTTGTTTTCTGAGCCGTTCGGCCGTTAACCCGTTGGCTACCTTTAAATATTGGGAATGGTCGGTGATCGCCATGTACTGATAGCCTTTTGCCATACACGCTTCTGCCATTTCCCTGATGGAAAAAGCGCCGTCACTCCAGGCTGAGTGCATGTGGAGATCGCCTTTTATCGCTTTTTGCTCCACAAGGTCCGTTTCTTCCCGATACGTGTCGACCTCCTGCCCGCTTTCTCTGAGCTCCGGAGGAATAAACGGCAGACCGAAGTGGGCGTAAAAGGCTTCTTCACTCGGAAACGTTTTGACTTCTCCCGTTTCTATGGTTTCTACCCCGTATTCGCTGATCCGTTCGCCGCGCTCTTTCGCCAGCTGGCGCATCTTAATGTTGTGATCTTTCGAGCCGGTAAAATGATGCAGTGTGGTCGCAAACTGCTCCTCTGTCACAAGCCGGAAATCCACACTCGTCTCATATTCAAAGGTCAGGATAACAGATACTTTTGTATCCCCGCTAGCTATCACGTCTTTTACGTTCGGCAGGGACAGAAGCTGATCTCTGACAGCCTCCGGATGATCTGTAGCGATAATGTAATCGAGATCTTTAACAGTCTCCCGCGCTCTTCTGAGACTGCCGGCCCGGGAATATTTCTGAATATCCGTCAGCCGGTCCAAATGTTCTTCAATGACTGAAGCAATGCCGAGCGCATAGCCGATCGGAAAACGTTCCGGCTGTTTTCCGGCTTCTCCGAGAGCCTGAAGGATTTTCTCCTCCGTTTTTTTTCCGAAACCGGCGAGCCCTTGCACCTTTTGCTGCTCGCATGCTTCTTTCAGCGATTCCGCGTCATGAACGCCAAGCTCCTGATACAGTTTGGCGATTTTTTTGCCGCCTAGGCCCGGAAGCTTCAAAAGAGGAACCAAGCCTTCCGGGACTTCTTTCTGCAATTGGAGAAGCGTGCTGGACACACCTTCCTGCATATATTCACGAATGACGCCGTAGGTGCCTTTTCCGATTCCGGATAAAGACATCATGTCGTCGATTTCCGACAGGCTGCGGTCATCCTGCTCAAGCGCCGCTGCCGCTTTTCGGAAGGCTGATATTTTAAACGGGTTGTCCCCTTTCAGTTCCATATAGACCGCAATCGTTTCAAGCAGCCTGATGATATCTTTTTTATGCATACTGTTAACCCCCAGTCGTTTCCTGCTTTTCATCATACAAATTTTTCTTCTCCGGCACAACTGACGCAGAGCTTGAAAAAAACTTCTCCGGTCAAGAGAAGTTTTTTATGCCCCGTACTGGGCCCACAGTTCTTGCAGGAGCCCAGACAGATACGGCGTATGATGCGTGATGATATTTGCAAGCGTCGATTGTGCGAGCATATCCTGAAGCGCGCTTACCGGCAGTACGGATGCGACGTATAACAGGATAAACGCAAATAAATAGACTTCCAGAAACCCGAGCACCCCGCCAAGCAGTTTGTTGATCTGTTTAATGACCGGAATGCTTGCGATGATATTAAGCGCCGCTCCGATAATCCGAAGCAGAATCTTTGCAATGATAAACAAAATGACAAACGCGATCGCGTTGTAATAAGCCGTCTCTACGTTTCCTTTAATAAAAGAAAGAGCCGTCTGCCCGCCGGAAAAATCAGGCGCGGGTATAAAACTTAAATGCGGGGCCAGATTTTTGTAAAAAAGCGCCGCAAACGCAAGCGAGAGGATGAAACTCGTTAAATATATAAATTGGAGGATAAATCCTCTTTTCAATCCAAGCAATGTGCCCATCAAGAGCAAAACTAAGATGATGATATCTATCATATGGTGTTCATTCCTTTTCTTTAAGCTGCCGCTCCAGTAATTCATATTTTTCTTGCAGTTTCATATAATCATGCACGACATTGACCGCAGTCAAAACAGCGAGCTTATTTATATCAAGATATGGATTTTTCTCATTGATTTCTCTCATTTTATCATCAACCATTCCGGCCACATGACGCATGTGCGCTTTGCTTTCTTCCCCGATAATGGTGAAGTGCTGGCCGTAAATGTTTACTGTCGTTTTGGTTTTTTTGCCGTCAGACAACGTTTCTCCTCCATTCCGCGAGAATCCTAGTTCCTATCATACCACGATTATCGATTGAATGGAAAGACGAGCCTCAGGCTGTTATGATACACTGGTATATACAGTGAAAAGTGCCAAAAAAGGAGATTATATCGTGTCCCATTCTGTTATAAAAGTATCCGCTTCCGCTATAGAACAAATGAAACAATCCTATGCCGGCTCCCTTACTCCGGCCGTTCCGCAGGGCGCCGTCTTCCAGGCTAAGCCGCCGGGCTGTACCATTACAGCCTACCGTTCGGGCAAGGTTCTCTTTCAAGGAAAAAACGCCGGCACAGAAGCGGCCCGCTGGGGAACGGCTGAGGCGCCGAAAGCAAAGAAAACCGTCAAAAAAGCGGCCGACCCGCTCTACGCTCCCCCGGCGGGCATTGCGTCCATGTCGGTAATCGGCTCAGATGAGGTCGGAACAGGCGATTACTTCGGACCGATAACGGTTGCCTGCGCCTATGCCGACAAAACAAAGCTTTCTTTAATGAAAGAACTGGGCGTGAAGGATTCGAAAGATTTAAAAGATCCGCAGATTATTGAAATCGCCAAACTGTTAATTAAAACCATTCCTTACAGCCTGCTTGTGTTAAAAAATGAAAAATACAATCAGATGCAGGAAAAAGGCATGAGCCAGGGGAAAATGAAGGCGCTCCTTCATAATCAGGCGATTTCCAATCTGCTGAGGAAAATGAACGGCGTCAAACCGGAAGCGATTCTGATTGACCAATTTGCAGAGCCCGGCATTTATTTTAAGCATCTTTCCGGGCGGGATATCGTAAAAGAAAAAACGTTTTTCAGCACGAAGGCGGAAGGCATACATCTTTCCGTCGCCGCAGCCTCTATCATCGCGCGGTATTCTTTCTTAATTGAAATGGATAAGCTTTCCCGGGAAGCCGGGATGACGATTCCGAAAGGCGCGGGGCCGCACGTCGATGAAGCTGCCGCCAAGCTGATCATCAATAAAGGAGAAGATGCGCTCAGGACGTTCACTAAACTGCATTTTGCCAATACGCAAAAAGCAAAACGCCTTGCAGAACGGAAAAGGTCATAACAAAAAAGCTTGCAGAGTGATCTGCAAGCTTTTTCTTTATCCTCTTAATACGGCCTGATACGTTTCTTCCAGCGCTTTCAGCACGTTTTCGTGGACTTTTGTCACTTCTTCTTCTGTCAATGTTTGTTCAGGGTTGACATATTGGAGCGAGAAGGCGACGGATTTTTTGCCCTCTTCCATATGCTCACCTTCGTACACATCAAATACGGTGACTTCTTTCAATAGCGCGCCGCCGGCTTCTTTGATCACGGCTTCGAGCTGTCCGCTTGTGACGGTTTTATCTGCAACAAGCGCAATGTCGCGTGTGACGGACGGGTACTTCGGAATCGCCGTGTACACGACAGGTTCTGTTTCCTCAGTCAGAAGCGCGTGAAGATCAAGCTCGAACACATACGTTTCTTTGATATCCAGCTCTTTTTCCATTGCCGGGTGCACCTGTCCGATAAATCCGACAAGTGAGCCGTTCAAAAGAATGTTTGCGGTCCGTCCGGGGTGCATGTTTTTGCGTTCTGACTGGACAAATTCAATCCGGTCTGACACATTCAATTGATGCAGCAGGCCTTCAACGATTCCTTTGACGACAAAGAAATCAACCGGCTTTTTCTCACCCTGCCATAGGTTTTTGCGCCATAACCCGGTTACGGCTCCGGCAACCCGTTCTTTTTCAACCGGTTTTGTGTTTTCTTCCTTCGTCAGAAATACAGAACCCGTTTCGTATAAAGCAACGGAATCAGTCTGTCTGGCCAGATTGTATGAAACGGCTTCAAGCAGATTCGGCACGAGGCTGTGTCTGAGAATGCTTCTTTCTTCGCTCATCGGCAGAGCAAGCATCGTATTGAATGATTTTTCGATCGCAAAAGCGGCCGCTTTTTTATCATTCGTCAATGAATATGTGGTCGCTTGTGAAAGACCCGCTCCTTCAAGGAAACGTCTCACTTTCCGGCGTTTTGCCTGATACGGTGTCAAGCCGCCTGTCGTGCCGGCCGTTTCCGGAAGCGTGGACGGAATATTGTCATACCCGTACAGTCTTGCCGCTTCTTCAATCAGGTCCTCTTCGATTTTAATATCTCCGCGGCGTGACGGCACCGTTACGACCAGAACGTCTTTTGCTTCACCGACTGCAAAACCGAGGCGCTTGTAAATGCTGATGATTTCTTCTTTAGTGATTGTCATGCCGAGCACGGCGTTCACTTTGTCAACAGATACATGAATGTTGTTCGCTTCGATTTCCAGATGGTTTTCTTCGACCGTGCCTGAGAGCACTTCTCCGCCGGCATACGCCTGAATGAGGCTGCAGGCCCGTTCAGCCGCCAGCAGAACGCGTGCCGGGTCAATGCCTTTTTCATATCTGGCGCTCGCTTCGCTTCTCAGCCCGAGGTCTCTCGACGCTTTGCGGACGGTCTGTCCGTCGAAATAAGCGGCTTCCAGTAAAATCGCGGTGGTGTCTTCACGGACTTCAGATTCTGCTCCGCCCATGACTCCCGCAACGGCTTGCGCTTTTTTTCCGTTCGTGATGACCAAATGGCTGCTTGACAGCTTGCGCTCCTGTTCATCCAGCGTCACGATGGTTTCGTTTTCCGCCGCTTTTCTGACGACGACTTCTTTTGAACCGAACCGATCGTAATCGAAAGCGTGAAGCGGCTGGCCGTACTCAAGGAGGACGAAGTTTGTGATGTCCACGACGTTATTGTGCGGGCGGATGCCTGCATTCATCAGCTTCGTCTGCATCCACAGCGGAGACGGGCCGATTTTGACGTTTTTAATGATTTTTGCGGCATAATGCGGATTGGCCTGCGTATCTTCAATCTTGACGGAAACAGCGTCCGCTGCTTTTTCTGCCGCTTTTTCATATGAAGTCTCCGGAAGCTTCACCTCGGTGCCGAGAATAGCCGCAACTTCATAAGCCACACCAAGCATGTTCATTGCGTCGGCGCGGTTCGGCGTTAAGCCCAATTCTAAAATCGCATCATCAAGCTGAAGGGCTGCCATTGCGTCAGCTCCCGTTTCAGCATCATTCGGAAACACGAAAATGCCTTCCGCATATTCTTTCGCCACGAGCTTGCTTTCAATGCCGAGCTCCTGGAGAGAACAGATCATGCCGTGAGACGCTTCGCCGCGCAGCTTGGCTTTTTTAATTTTGAAATTGCCGGGAAGAACGGCACCGACTGTTGCAACGGCAACCTTCTGTCCTTTATCAACATTCGGGGCGCCGCAGATAATCTGAACAGGTTCCTCCGCACCGATATCGACAAGGCATTTGTTGAGTTTGTCGGCATTCGGGTGCTGTTCACGCTCAAGCACGTGTCCGATGACAACGCCTTTTACGCCTTCCCCTTTATACTCGATACCCTCAACTTCAATACCGGCTCTCGTAATTTTTTCTGCAAGCACGGCCGGGTCGATTCCCTGCAAGTCAACGTAATCTTCTAACCATTTATATGAAACAAACATGTGTATCCTCCTCTTACGCCTGTTTAAACTGCGAAATGAATCTGACATCATTGGTATAGAAATGGCGGATATCTTCAATGCCGTATTTCAGCATTGCGATCCGTTCCACACCCATTCCGAAAGCAAAGCCCTGGTATTCCTCAGGATTGAATCCGGCCATTTTCAGCACGTTCGGGTGAATCATGCCGGCGCCGAGAATTTCGATCCAGCCCGTTTTTTTGCAGACGGAACAGCCTTGTCCGCCGCATTTAAAGCAGGTCACATCCACCTCGACAGAAGGTTCAGTGAATGGGAAAAAGCTCGGACGGAGCCTGATTTCACGGTCTTGGCCGAACATTTTTTTGGCGACCAATTCAAGCGTGCCTTTCAGATCGCTCATGCTGATTTTGCGATCCACGACGAGACCCTCAATCTGCATGAACTGGTGGGAATGTGTCGCGTCATCGTTGTCGCGGCGATACACTTTTCCGGGACAAATGATTTTGACGGGGCCTTTGCCTTTATGCTTTTCCATCGTGCGCGTCTGCACCGGTGACGTCTGCGTTCTCATCAGCATTTCTTCTGTAATGTAAAAGCTGTCCTGCATGTCGCGAGCCGGGTGCTCCTTCGGCAGATTCAGCGCCTCAAAGTTGTAATAATCCGTTTCCACTTCAGGACCTTCTTCGATGGTATACCCCATGCCGATAAATAAATCTTCAATTTCTTCAATAACGACCGTCAGCGGATGGCGCCCGCCGATGTTTACCTGACTGCCCGGCAATGTGACGTCAATCGTCTGGCTGCTGAGTTTTTTATTCATTTCTTCTTGTTCAAGCTGTTCATTTTTCGCCGTAATGGCTGCTGCAATGCGCTCTCTCACTTCATTGGCGAGCGCTCCCATTTTCGGGCGTTCTTCGGCGGACAGTTTGCCCATGCCGCGGAGAACTTCTGTAATCGGCCCTTTTTTTCCGAGATATTGCACCCGAATGTCGTTAACTTCTTTTAATGAACCTGCCGCTTCTACTTTTTCTGCAGCTTCCAGTTCGAGCTGTTTAAGCTTCTCTTCCATCATGCATCCTCCTTTTATGTAAACCAAACCGTTCTATGCCTTTTTCAGAAAACAAAAAAACCCGCCCCTTGAGAGAAGGGACGAGTTGTGGCCGCGGTACCACCCTTTTTAAGGCAGACTTCATCTGCCGACAGCTTCATTGACATAACGGAAACGATCGTTCCGGTTCACCTTTACGCGCGTTTGGCACGGTCCCGGTGACAACTCGAGAGGTGAAAATCAATTTCTGTGCTGCGATAAAAATGCTTTCAGTCGGCGGCATTTTCTCCCTGGAAGGCAGCTTGTGAAAAAATTGACGTCCTCTGTCACGGTTTTTACATTATTGCTATCTATTATAGTGAAATTCGCGGCTTTGCGCAACCTATCCTCTGAGATGATAGACGAGGATGGCGGCCGCCACCGCCACATTCAGCGACTCCGCCTGTCCGTACAGCGGAACGTACAGGTTGAGATCCGTTTTTTGCAGAAGGCCGGCGTCCACTCCCGCCCCCTCGTTCCCGACGATTAACGCGAACGATTCTTCAGGCTTCACGCTTTGATAAGCCGCACCGTTTTCAAGCGCCGTGCCGTAGATCGCGACGCCTTGCGATTTCAGCTCATCGGTAAACTCGTCGAGCGGACGTTTCAAAATGGGAATATGAAAGTGAGATCCTTGGGCTGAACGCAGCGTTTTTCCGTTGTATGGATCTGCCGTTCCCTCACCAAGGACAACAGCGTCTATCCCCGCCGCATCTGCCGTTCTGATCATTGTTCCTAAATTCCCCGGATCCTGCACGGCATCAATCAGAAGCAGCCGCTTCAGCCGGTCAGGCTTCTCGTCCGGCATATGGCAGACTGCGGCGATCTGCTGCGGCGTTTCCGTTTCCGTCACGGCTGAAAACGCATCTTCGCTCAGCACATAGCACGGAATGCTCATGTCCAGATCGGCCGGGATGGCGCTCTCATCTTTTACGAGAATTTCTTTTACCGTTCCCTTTGACTTGAGCGCTTCTTCTGCCAGATGCTCTCCTTCTATCAGAAATGTATTCGTTTTATGTCTCTCTTTTTTTGTGTGGAGTTTTTTCCAGTCCTTCACTTTTTGGTTTTTTGCCGAGTCAATTCGTTTCACTTTATTTCTGCGCTCTCCTTTTTTCATGCATGTTGTTATTATATCTCAAGAACAGCACATAATAAACCGCGTGCGCGGTAAGAATATGCGTATCACATTCAGGAAAAAAGGAGCGGTTGTAATGGATCTTAATTTACGCAACGCCGTTATTGCCAATGTGACCGGCAATAACCAGGATCAGCTGGAGCATACTATCGTTGACGCCATCCAAAGCGGTGAAGAAAAAATGCTTCCGGGTCTCGGCGTCTTATTCGAAGTTCTTTGGCAGCATGCGTCAGACTCAGAAAAAAATGAAATGCTCAAAACACTTGAAGGCGGATTAAAACCTGCGCAATAAGCATGAAACCGGGTGATGGCACACCCGGTTTTTTTTGTATAATAATGGCGAGGGGGATCGCCAATGCAGTTACAGCCGGAACTGGCAAAAAAATTGATTGCCGAAGTCAAACATATGTACAGCCGCGAAGTGATTATTGCCGATACAAAAGGAATGATCATCGCGGGCACCAACGCTGCGCGCGCCGGATGTTTTCATGAAGGAGCTCTGATCTGCGCGCGGGAAAAACGGAATGTCATCATTACGAAAGAAGATGAAAAACGGCTCGAGGGCGTAAAAGCAGGATTGAACCTCCCCGTTTTTTCGGGTCATGAGGTGATCGGAGTATTCGGTCTGACAGGAAACCCTGACGATATCCTGCCTTTCGGGGAATTGCTCAGAAAAATGACGGAACTTTTTATAAAAGAAACGCGCCACCTGGAAGAAGTGCAATGGCGTGAGAGAATGCTTGAATCCTTTATGGTGGATTGGCTGCAGTTAAAAGAATGGTCGCCGGGTTTTTTAGAAAAAGCAAAGCTCCTTGCAGCAGACCTTCATGCGCAACGCCGAATCATACTCATTCAAGGCCGTTATGAGCAATATGAAGCAGAAGAGCTCGGGCGCCTTTGGCAAAGTGAATACCCTGAAGACCTGTTTGTCCGCTGGGGAAATGAACGTATTCTCATTAATCATGAAACAAACTCGGATTCTAAGGAGAAGCTCGTCAAAAGAATGAACACTGTTTTTGGGCAGCCTGTCACGGCCGGCATTGGACGGATCGTTCCGGGAGAACGCCTGACGGAATCATACGGACAGGCGGAGAAAGCTCTTTCGGCGGGCGCTATTGACAAGCAGGCCGTCTTTGAAGAAGATTTAAAACTGGATATGTGTCTTGCCGATATTGCGCCCGGCACACGGTCTGAATTTTCACGGCGGGTTCTCGAGCATGTGCTCGGCCGTGAAGAACTTCTGGATACGCTGCGCGCCTTTTTCGACCGGCAGTTATCGTTAAAGCGCACCGCTGATGACATGCATATTCATATTAATACGCTGCGCTACCGTCTTTCCAAACTGGAATCGCTGACAAATATGAAGCTTGACCGCCCTGAAGACATAACGGCTTTTTATTTGGCGCTTCGCTTTTTAGATCAACATACAAAAATCACGTGATATCACCATCATTTTTCATCTATTTCTCCATAGTTTACGAAATCATTTTTCTTTACAATTAAATGAAAACGCTTTTCTAATCGGGAGGTTGGGAGAATATGATTTCACGAGAGGCAAAGGAACAGTTCATCCGGGCGGTCGGGAAGGAGAATTATGATGATTCTGCGGCTGGCCGTCTTGTGTATTCGTACGATGCGGCCCCTCAGCTGCAAGCCATGCCGGATGCCGTAATCGCCCCCCGCTGTACGGATGACGTGTCCCGTATATTAACGATTTGCAGCAGGCATGACATTCCGATCGTGCCGAGGGGTTCAGGCACAAACTTATGCGGCGGCACATGTCCGTCTGAGGGCGGTCTTGTTCTTTTATTCAAACATATGAACCGAATTCTTGAAATTGATGAGGAAAATTTGACGGCAACCGTCCAGCCGGGTGTGATCACGCAAGATATGATTCATGCGGTTGAACGGAAAGGGTTATTTTATCCGCCTGATCCGAGCAGCATGAAAATATCGACGATCGGCGGAAATATTAATGAAAATTCCGGCGGACTGCGCGGCCTGAAGTACGGTGTCACCCGGGATTATGTCCTCGGCCTTGAAGCCGTCTTGGCTTCAGGCGATATCATCCGCACAGGAGGAAAGCTGACAAAGGATGTCGCCGGTTATGATCTGACCCGGCTTTTCGTCGGATCAGAGGGGACGCTCGGTGTTGTGACGGAAGCGACTTTAAAGCTTGTTCCGAAGCCGGAAACGAAAAAAACGCTGCTCGCACTCTATGAACATATTGAAGCGGCTGCAGAATCGGTTTCTGCCATCATCGCTGAAAAAATCATTCCGGCGACACTCGAATTTCTGGATCAGCCGACACTGCAGGTCATTGAAGATTACGCCAAGATCGGGCTTCCGACAGACGCAAAAGCCGTACTGCTGATCGAACAGGACGGTGACAGCGACACGGTCAGACGCGATATGGAAAAAATCGAAGCCATCTGTAAAAACGGAGCCGCCGTATCCGTCCAAACGGCTGAAACCGAGGAGGAAGCATTCGCCCTTACAGAGGCCAGACGGTCCGCACTATCAGCTCTCGCCAGACTGAAACCGACGACGATTCTGGAAGATGCCACCGTGCCGAGATCACAAATTGCCAATATGGTCAGAGCCATTAACGAGATTGCAGAAACATACGGCTTGTCCATCTGTACATTCGGCCATGCAGGCGACGGCAACCTCCATCCGACGTGCACCACCGATATCCGAAATACAGAGGAGATGGAACGTGTCGAAAAAGCCTTTGCCGCCATTTTTGAGAAAGCGATTGAGCTGGGAGGAACGATAACAGGTGAACATGGGGTCGGCATCGTAAAAGCGCCTTATTTAGAAATGAAGCTGAAAACAGAAGGCATCACCGCCATGAAAGCGATCAAACAAGCGCTCGATCCCCAAAACCTGCTGAATCCGGGAAAAATATTCGCCAATTCGTCAAGGAAACGCGTGGTGGTGATGAAATGACAACGGCTAAAGAGCAGAAACAAATACAAACAGAATTCAAAAACCGCATGGATGAAGGTGAATTGCTGAACTGCATGCGCTGCGGCTTCTGCCTTCCTTCCTGTCCGACCTATATCGAATCAGGATTTCAAGAATCCCATTCGCCGCGCGGCCGGATCGCCCTGATGAAAGCCGTCACAGACGGACTGATCGAGCCGGATGAAGATGTCGAGCGCTCACTTTCGCTGTGTCTCGGCTGCCGGGCATGCGAGCCCGTTTGTCCGGCAGGAGTCAATTACGGACAGCTGCTTGAAGAAGCAAGGGATATCATTCAACAAAATAAAAAACATAAGCCGGGCGTGCGACTCTTGCGGAAAGCGGCATTTAGCGGGCTTTTTCCCCATCAAAACCGCATGCAGACAGCGGCGAATCTTCTCGGGATATACCAAAGATCAGGACTGCAGACCGCCGTCAGAAAAACCGGTATGCTGCGCGTTTTGCCTGAGCATCTGCGCACAATGGAACAAGTGCTCCCGCCCGTCCCGAAACGGAAAGACATGAAGGAACGGCCCCGTTTTCTTCCCGCCTCGGGTCCCGTTCAAAAACGGGCTGCTTTTTTCTCGGGCTGTTTAATGGATACGATGTTTTTAGCAACAAATCATGCGACAACAGCGCTTTTACAGGCGGCCGGATGTGAAATCGCGGTTCCGGAAGGTCAGGCGTGCTGCGGCGCGCTTCACGGGCACAGCGGAGAAAAAGAGACGGGAAAAGAACTGGCCAAGCGGAATATCGCGGCTTTTGAAGCGCTTGACGCAGATTATATCATTACAAACGCCGGCGGATGCGGCGCCTTTCTTCAGGAATATCCGCATTTGCTGAAGGATGAACCTGAATGGGCGGATCGTGCCGAACAATTCGTCCGGAAGCTCAAAGACTTTTCATCCGTACTGGTTGAACTGAAGTTCCATCAAAGGAACCTTCAGGCGCAATCCCCTCATATCGTCACATATCAGGACTCCTGCCATCTCCGCAATGTGATGCATACGTCAGAGGAACCGCGCATGCTTTTGAAAAGCATTAAAGGGGCCGAGTACAGAGAAATGGAAAAGGCCGACAGCTGCTGCGGGTCGGCGGGAATTTATAATATAACAGAGTCAGAGATGTCTATGAAAATATTAGACAGCAAGATGAAAGCCGCCGGAAAAACGGAAGCAACCGTCATCGTGACAGCCAATCCCGGATGCCTTTTGCAAATGCAGCTCGGCATTTTGCGCGAAGGATTAACAGACCGTGTCCGCGCGGTACATTTGGCGGATTACCTTTTGGAAGCGGCGGATTTGTCATAAACGGAAAAAGCAGAGAGACCGAACGGCTCTCTGCTTTTATGATGCTGCAAGTTTTACAGTTCGGGGCGGATTTATCCGGGTATTGAAGCTTCCAATCTGGCACTCGGATCACGCCAAATGTTTGCCCATTTTTTCACAGCCGCCATGATAATCACAAGCCCGAGAATGAGCATGATAATAGATAAAACGCCATTCAGCACATTGTATCCCGCCGCTTCGGGATTCAAATACACATACCGCACCATCCAATAACCCGCATAGTTGACGGTCACGTACAAATAAGCGAGAGGAATCAGGCATGTCAGCATATAACGCCGCTTATCGGCTATCTTCAATACGACAGTCGCACCGATGATTAATCCGACGGACGCCATAAGCTGATTGGACACGCCGAACAGCGCCCAAATGGAGCTGATGTCGCCCGAATACAGAAGATAGCCCCACAGCAGGCAGGCGAGCGCGCTTGAGAAAATCGAGCCCGGCAGCCAGTCTGTTTTTTTCAGCGGCTTATACACCTCTCCGAAAAACTCCTGGATCAAGTAGCGGGCGACACGGGTTCCCGCATCAATCGCCGTTAAAATAAACACCGCTTCAAACATAATGACAAATTGAAAAAAGTATGAAGCCAAATGACTGAAAAACGGAATCTCCGTAAAGATATACGTCATTCCGACGGCAAGCGTAACAGCGCCGCCCGTTCTTCCTTCCAGACTGAGCCCGATTTCTTTGCTCAATTCAGGCAGATGGACGACATTCATCCCAAGGGCGCGGAAAATTTCCGGCGTGCTGTTAATGGCAAAATAATCGGCTGGCTCAAGTGCGACGGCAGCTATGAGCGCCATAATCCCGACAAGACATTCAACAAGCATCGCTCCGAAAGCAACCGGCTTTATATCACTCCATTTATCCAGCATTTTCGGCGTTGTGCCGGAACCGACAAACGCATGAAAGCCTGAAATGGCGCCGCAGGCAATCGTTATTGAAATAAACGGCCAGACAGGTCCCGCGATCACCGGTCCGCCGCCGTGAATGAACTCCGTTACGGCCGGGAATTTAACGGCTGGATTAACGAAAAAGACTCCGGCGATCAAAGCGGCAAATACCCCGATTTTCATAAAACTGCTTAAATAGTCACGCGGGGCAAGCAAAAGCCAAACCGGAAGCGCCGCGGCGAAAAAAGCATAGACGGGAAGCGCCACCGCGAGTGTTTTCGCATCCAACGTCAGCATGTCGCCGAGAGCCGTTGTCTGCAGCCGCGGCCCGATCACAACGCCGGCCATTAACAAAAGAAAACCGACAGTTGATGCAAGTTTGAGATTGCCCGTTTTTTTATAGTAGACGCCGACCCCCATCGCGATCGGAATCGTAATCCCCACCGCAAACGTTCCCCACGGGTTTTTCTCAAGTGCGTGCAGCACAACCATGGACAGCCCCGCCATCGTGATCGTAATGATAAACAGCATCGAAAGACCCGTGCAAAAGCCCGCCACCGGGCCGAGCTCTTCTTTGGCGACTTCAGAAAGCGTTTTCCCGTTTTTCCGCATAGATGCAAACAATACGACAATATCGTGCACGGCTCCCCCGATCACCGCCCCGATTAACAGCCATAACAGCCCGGGCAGATAGCCGAACTGAGCTGCGAGAATCGGTCCGACAAGCGGGCCGGCAGCGGCGATTGCCGCGAAATGGTGGCCGAATGACACCCATTTATTCGTCGGCACATAATCTTTCCCATCCTCAAGCACATGGGCCGGAGTCGGTGTCTGATCATTGATTTTTAATACTTTGACCATCATAAAGGTACCGTAAAGCCGATAGGCGATCGCCAAAATGCATATAGACGCTATGACGATTGTAATCGCATTCATTTAATCCCAGCCCCTTTTCTCTTTTTCTAAATATTATCACAATTATCAGATAACGAGAGATGATTTTTGCGTAAAAAAAGCCGGCGGCGCAGCCCGGCTTTTCGGAACATTATTTTCCTGATAAACGGATGACATTCCATGACAGCGGCGTAAAATGAGCCGTTATCCCTTCAGCGTTTGCGGAAGACGTTCCGTTTGAGTGAGGCATAACTTCTTTTCTGTTTTTTTGATTGGTCGCTTTCATATCCTGATGCTCCAGCACGATATGCTCAATGATGCGGTAATCTTCAAACCCTCTCAGTTTGATCTCCGTTTCTATCGGTTCCTTGCTTTTGTTGACCGCAAAAATGGTCAGGGCTTCATCCTCTTCACGGTAAACGGCCGCGGCATCAACATACGGCACATCCGTAAAATCCGCTGAGTCGTATTTCGGGGAGGTAATCAGCAGCTTCATCGAAGTCCCTCTCCCGTAGACAGAGGCGTGCATGTAAGGATAAAAGATCGGCTGTCTCCATGCTTCTCCGCCCTTTTCAGTCATGATAGGCGCAATCACGTTGACAAGCTGGGCGAGACAGGCGATCTTTAGTCTGTCCGCATGCTGCAGCATCGTAATCAGCAATGAACCGATCAACAGCGCATCTTCAAAATTGTAGATGTCTTCCAGAATCGGCCGGGCCGTAATCCACGGCTCCACTTTTTTATCCGCTTCATTGGAGTGGTACCATACATTCCACTCATCTAAAGAAAGGTGAATCGTTTTTTTGCTCCGTTTTTTCGCTTTCATATAATCACATACGGCTGTGACGGATTTGATAAAATGGTCTAAATCCATCGACTTCGCCAAATAGTTTTCAAGATCATTTTCATGGTTGCCGTAATACGTATGCAGTGAGATGTAATCCACATGCTCGTACGTATGCTCAAGCACCTCCGCCTCCCATTCGATGAAGGTCGGCATGCCGCTGTTTGAGCTTCCGCAGGCCACCAATTCGATCGTCGGGTCCGTCCATTTCATCACTTTTGCCGTTTCAGCGGCGAGCCGTCCGTATTCATGCGCCGTTTTGTGCCCGATCTGCCAAGGGCCGTCCATCTCATTTCCTAAGCACCACGTTTTTATGCCGTAAGGTTTTTCATACCCGTGCGATTTTCGCAAGTCGCTCCAGTATGACCCTTCAGGATGGTTGCAGTACTCGACGAGGTTCCGGGCGGCATCGATTCCTCTCGTCCCGAGATTGACCGCCATATTCACTTCGGCGTTCACTTTTTTTGCCCACGTTAAAAATTCATTCGTCCCGACTTCGTTCGTTTCTGTCGTCTGCCATGCCAGATCAAGCCTCCGCGGTCGGTCCTTCACCGGTCCGACGCCGTCTTCCCAATTGTAGCCGGAGAGAAAATTCCCTCCCGGATAGCGGATGAACGGCACCTGTAATTCTCTGATCAGCTCCTGCACGTCTGTTCTGAACCCGTCCTTGTCGGCTTTCGGGTGTCCTGGCTCATAAATGCCTTCATACACCGCCCGGCCCATATGTTCTATAAATGATCCGTACATCCGTTTGTCCACTTCACCGATGATATATTCTTTATCTGCTGTAATTCCCGCTTTTTTCATTATGTTTCCTCCCTCTCTCTATCCCTTCACTCCGCCGACTGTCAGGCCGGAAATAAAGTATTTTTGGAAAAACAAGAATATGATAATCACCGGCAGTATCGCAAAAACGGAACCGGAGATCAGCATGTCATAGTTGTTGCCGTACGGACTCAGCAGCCCTGACAGTCCGATTGGAAGCGTAAATATTTCTTTCGACCGAAGCACGATCAACGGCCATAAAAAGTTATTCCAGCTGTTTAAAGATTGGAGAATGATCATTGCTCCGAATGCCGGTTTCATGAGGGGCGCCATAATTCTGAAGAAAATTCCGAATTCCGTGCAGCCATCCATTCTCGCTGAATCGAGCAGATCCCTCGGAAGGCCGAGTGCGTATTGCCTGAAAAAGAACACGGCGACAGGCGACACAATAAACGGCAGAATCACCCCCGTATAAGAATCAATCAAATGAAGCCCCACCGTCAGTTTAAATAACGGAAGCATCATCACTTCCAGAGGCACCATCATAATGATCAGCACAAGAACGAAAATAACATTTCGGCCTTTAAACTCGTATACACCGAGTCCGTAGCCGATCATTGAGGAAAAAAACAGTGTGAGAACCGTGGTGAGAACGCCGAGCAGCAGGCTGTTAAAAAACCACTTAAAATAAATGCTTCCCCCGTTGAACAAATACGTGTAGTTATCAAAGCTCATCACATCCGGATCAAGACGCAGATTCAGTCCGATGCGCATCAGCTCAGATGACGGCTTTAATGAACCGAGCAATAGGCAGATCATCGGAAAGATATACAGCAGGCTCAGCATGATAAAAAACAAGGTAAACGCGACTCTGTACACGGAAAACATGTGATTGTTACGCACCATCTATCCCTCCCCTTTAAACGAACCGGACAGTTTCAGCGACACAAGGCTGACAAGTAAGATGACAAGCAAAAGGACAATTCCGATGGCGGCCCCGTACCCCATTTCGTTGTACGCAAGCCCCTGCTGATATAAATAACCGACAAGCGTGAGGCCGATATTGCCCGGGGAATTATTCTGCCAAAGCACATAGCTTTCCTCAAACATTCTGAAACCGCCGATCATACTGATCGTTAACACATAAACCGATACCGGCTTTAAAAACGGGAGGGTAATATGCCGGAACTTTTTCCATGTACTCGCCCCGTCAATTTCAGCCGCCTCATATAATTCTTTCGGCACGTTTTGCAATCCGGCCAGAAAATAAAGAATGTTAATGCCCATCCATCTCCATGATGCAAGCAGCACCATTAAAAACATGCCGGTTCCTTTGTTATTGAGCCAGTTTTGAGGCGATACGCCAAGCTTCATCATCAGCTCGTTTGCCAGCGACGTATTCATTTCTCCGAACATCAGCCGGAATATAATCCCCGCGACGATCGTCGATGTCAAAGCCGGTACGAACAGTGCCGATTTAAACACATTTCTGAATCTGACGAGCTTCGAATTCAGAATCACCGCCAAAAGAAGCGGCACCGGAATCAGCACGATCAGCGTCCAGAAGGTATATTCCAAGGTATTAAACAGTGCGGTGTAAAAGGTTGGATTAAGAAGAGAGGTGTAATTGGAAAACCCGACAAATGCAGCTTCTCCCGGCAGTATCCGCTGAAAGCTCATGATACACACGCTGATGATCGGATACAAAAAGAAAACGAGAAACGAAATGATAAAAGGCGCCGTAAAAAGATAAGGCGCCGCTTTTTTGGAATACAGCACATTGCGCCGGCGCGGCTTCTTCCGGGCTGCGGAAACGGTTTGCGCTGTCTCTGTCTTTACAGGTCTCATAAAAGCTCCCCCGCTTTCTCCGTTAAAATGGGCGGCTTCTTATTTTTCCAATTGCTGTGCCGCCTCGTCCAAGGCTTCCTTAGGTGTTTTTTCCTGCGTCTTCAGCGCATCGAACAGCACCTGTCTGACGACGAGATCAGCCGCTTTAGAGAAGTCTTCATGCAAATAAATCGGATTGATCTCATCTTTTACTTCAAGGAGCGTGGAAAAAATGGATGTACCGTTCCGGAAGAAATCCGTGTACTTATTTTTCTCCTTCAATTCTTTTGAATCCCACACGTCCCAGCGGAGCGGATCAAAGCCGAGCACCGTCCACAGCTTAATATTTCCTTCCTTTGAACCTTTCGCAAATCCGAGAAATTCTTTCGCAAGTTTCAGATGTTCAGCCTGTTTCGGTACGACGGTGGCTGTTCCGCCCAAGCCCGCTGATCTGTCGCCGCCTTTTTTCCAAGCCGGCATAGGGTAAATCGCCATTTTTCCTTTTAAATCAGGCATATAATCGATAAACCGTCCCATGTACCAGATGGGCATCAGCACTGACGCTGCCCCGCCCTGATTCATAAAACCGTAGTATTCTTCACTGTGATGGCCGCCGCCGGGAGCCGGCAGAAGGGTTTTATCATTTACCATGTCCTTTAAGTCATTCAATGTGTCTATATTCGTTTTATTGTTCAGAATCAACTTTCCGTTTTTGCTGAAGTAGCCTGATCCTTGCTGCGAAATCACGGAAAGAAATGTGGCGGAGTCATTTGTTTCAACCGTTCCCATCGGTTTCCCCGCGATTTCGCGCACTTTTTTCCCCGCCCGCCGGTAGTCCTCCCATGTCTTAATCGATGCGGGATCAACGCCCGCCTTTTTCATAATATCCATGTTGTAAAACATCACGGTCGTCCCTACATGTGTGTCAAGGCCGTACAGTTTGCCGTTTTTGCTGTATAAGGCCAGGCGCGCTTCCACAAACTTATCGCGGTCTTTTTCAATCAGCGGAGTCAGATCGGCAAGCGGGATATCCTTCCCCTTCAGAAAATTCGAGAACCGGCTTAATTCCACGTCGGCAATATCAGGAAGCCCTTCGCCCGCGATCAGGGAAACGGATAGATTATCATGCATTTGTCCATAAGGATAAACAACGGTATTCAGCTTAATTTTGCGGTCCGGGTATTTCTGATTCCATTCTTTGGCCATTTCCTGATAAAACTGTTCGTGCAGTCCGTTAAACGTCCAAAATGTCAGCTCCGTTTCTCCCGCCCTGCCGGCAGTCCGTTCTTGTGAACAGCCGGCGGTAAATAATAAGAACATCATCAGCGCCAAACATGCAGCGGTCGTTTTTTTCATGTCATTACCCCTTCCGCTTCAGGCCGTGCGGCGAATGATGTGCAAAGAGCGCGATATTTTCATTTATGATGGTTAAGCCGGTATAACGGTCTCGCAGTGTGTGCGCGTGCTTAAGGGCGTCGCTGACAAGGTCCTGTTTTACACCGATTTCATCAAAACTGGCGGGACCTCCGGCAGATGTGAGCCACCCGGCAATTGTTTTGCCGTCAGGAAGCCCTTCATATGCTGATTGAACCGCCTCGCGAAAGTGCGGCGGAAGTTCTGCAAGCTTTTCGTGACAGGCTAGATCTTTGTAAATATCACTTAGCACCGCGCACGCGCAGCCCACCTTCGCACCGTGGAGAATCGGGGGCTGTTTCGTCTTCAGCAGTTCCATCTCAATCCAATGCGAGATGTGATGCTCTCCTCCCGAGGCGGGACGGGAGTGATCAAGGGCAAGCATGACAAGACCCGAAACGATCAGCGCTTCCATCAGGATGCGAATGCCGGCCTCTGTTCCCATGGCAATGTCAGCGCGGTGATCAATGCACTGCCAAAGCGCGTCTTTCACAAGTTTCGCCCCGGCTTCTGAGTACGGCTCATCCGCAAGCCTATGGGAGATCTCCCAATCTGCCAGCGAAGTTATTTTTCCGAGCATGTCTCCGAAGCCCGCAGCTGTCATTACGCGCGGCGCTTCTTTTAATAGATTCGTATCCGCAAATAAGGCGATCGGCGCTTTCGTCTGAATCGTCGTTTTGATGCCGTTTAATATGAGCGGCGCTCCAGCCGATGTAAATCCGTCGACTGAAGGAGCGGTGGGGAATGAGATAAACGGCAAACCGCGCTGGCAGGCGGCAAACCGCGTAATGTCGTGAATCGTTCCTGACCCGGCCGCAATGATGACATCCGTCTCTTCCGCGATATTGATCAGCGTATAGATCAGTGTCCTTTCATCAGCCGCAGCGGTTCCTGTTTCATGCTCCGGAATGATGATCTTTGCCGCTTCGATCCCGCCGGCCTTCAATTCGTCCGCAAGCATCCCTCCCGCCGCTTCGTCAGTGTTCCGGTCACAGACGATCGCCGGATGTTTCCAGCATTTTTTTTGAAGAAATCTGAAAAGCTCTTCTTTTGCATCCGCTCCGATGATGATGTCTTCTATTTGAATAGGAGAGCGGCTGCCTCCTTCCCTATTAAACTCGGATTGAATGTCCGCCGGAGAAAGTTTCATAAAAGGATTCCCCCCTTCGCTAATTCTGTCAGGTCTTTAATAGAATCGAGCACGATGTCAGGCTCATAGAGACGCGTCTCCCCAAGTTTTGCCGATCCCGTCAGAACCAACACGCTTTTCATCCCGTACAGCCTTCCCATTGCGATATCTGATTCGAGGCTGTCCCCGATTATTGCGCATTCTCCCGGAGAAAGCCCGAGCGCTTCACATGCTGCCTCAGCCATCAGCCAAGACGGTTTGCCGACGACAAGCTCCGTTTTTACTCCGGCAGATGCCTCAATGGCCCCGATCATTCCCGCAACGTCCATAGCATGGCCGCCTTCATTCGGAAACGAGCGGTCCCGGTTCGTGGCGATGATGCGCGCGCCGGAGGAAGCTGCCTGAAAAGCGAGATTCAGATCCTCATAGGTGACAGTTTCATGCAAAGAGATAACAAGCCAGTCTGCCGCCTGCGGTTTTTGCGCCATAGTGACACCCGCTAAAGCGAGTTCATCAGTCAGCCCTTTCTCTCCTAACACCCATACCTTTGACAAAGGATAATGCTTCTTTAAAAATGATGCCGTCACACTGGAGGACAGCACGATGCTCCGTTCATCCGTGCGGATACCGGCACCAAGCAGTTTCTTTTGGCACATGGCTCTTGATAGATTGCCGCGGTTGCTTAAAAAGACAACGGCTTTGCCCAGGGACTGAAGGGTATGAATGGCTTCTGTTGCGCCGTCAATCAGCTCCTGCCCCCTGAATACGGTTCCGTCTAAATCAATCAGAAACCCGGATGCGTCAAGTTTGGCCATAATAAGCATTCGCCCCGTGTTTTCTGTAAAAATGCTTATC
The DNA here is from genome assembly GCF_056399565.1 of Bacillus sp. 01N42_2. NCBI lineage: Bacteria > Bacillati > Bacillota > Bacilli > Caryophanales > Bacillaceae > Bacillus > Bacillus sp. 01N42_2. The sequence continues at coordinate 377,609 of NZ_JBFTRO010000003.1, forward strand.
ATGCAGCACTCTGTCTATCGGGCTGAGCTGTTTGTTCAGCATAAGCGAATGGTAGGCCATTTCCGCCACGGTTTCGAGCACTACAGCGTTATGCACGGCATTCAGCGCGTCCGTTCCCCAGCAGAACGGACCGTGGCTGTGGACGAGAACACCCGGATTTTGTTCATACGATTCATTTTGAAAGGTTTCCGCTATGACTTTGCCTGTATGATATTCGTAATCTTTCACAATTTCTTCTTCATACATTTCCCTCGTACAGGGTATAGCGCTTTCAAAATAATCCGCGTGGGTCGTTCCGAGCGCGGGAATGTCTCTGCCTGACTGCGCCCAGCTCGTCGCCCAGCGGGAATGCGTATGAACGATTCCGCCGATAGCGGGAAAGGCTTTATACAGATAAAGATGGGTCGGCGTGTCAGAAGACGGCTTCAGCGAGCCTTCCAGAATGTCTCCGTCCTCATTCAGGACGACCAGTTTGTCTGCGGTCAGCTCACTGTAATCGACACCGCTCGGTTTAATGACGATTCTCCCGCTTTCTCTGTCAATGCCGCTGACATTTCCCCATGTAAACGTGACAAGATTATGTTCCTCAAGCTTCAGATTGGCGGCGAGCACTTCTTCTTTTAACGCTTCAAGCATGGCGGCTCTCCCCTTTCGCGAACTCACGGTTTTTAATGGCTTTCAGGCGTTTCATGACATTGTTTTCTTTGCCGAAGTAGTGAACGAGCTCTTTGTATTCCGCATATAAGCTGTCATAAATCTCAGCTCTTCCCCGATTCGGGACATAAGAGCCGTCTTTTAATTTCCCCATATGTGTGCAAGCCTCAGCAATATTGGAGAAACCCCCGTTTTCCCGTCCCGCAGCGAGCGCTCCGAAAATCGCGGAGCCCAGTGCCGGCGCCTGCGGAGACCCGGATAATTTAATGTCCATATTTGTGACGTCTGCATAAATTTGCATGATAAATGGATTTTTCTCAGCGATTCCTCCGGCTGCGTGAAGCTCCTCGACCGGTACGCCGTTTTCGCGGAACGTTTCGATAATCATCCTCGTTCCGAACGCCGTCGCTTCAATCAATGCCCTGTAGATTTCTTCCGGTTTCGTGTGCAGCGTCATGCCGAGCATCATGCCCGTCAAATCGGCGTCCACCAAGGTTGACCGGTTTCCGTTCCACCAGTCAAGCGCGAGAAGACCGCTTTCCCCCGGAGCAAGCTCTGCTGCTTTTTCGCTTAAAAGCTCGTGAATATCGATCTGTTTTTCCTCGGCTTCCTTCTCATAGTCATTCGGAACGCACGTTTTAACAAACCAATCAAAATGGTCGCCGACACAGGACTGCCCCGCTTCATATCCCGCATATCCAGGCAAGATGCCGTTATTGACAACTCCGCACATACCGGGGACGATATGTTCTTCCTCACCGAGCAGCACATGACAGGTGGACGTTCCCATGATCATCAGCATTTTCCCCGGCTCTGTAATGCCGACCGCTGGCACTGACACGTGAGCGTCAACATTGGCGACGGCAACGGCCGTCCCCGGCAAAAGCCCGGTCAGCTCCGCCATTTTTTCGGTCAGTCCTCCTGCCTTTTCTCCGACTGAATAAATGGTTCCGCTTAATTTATCATTTGTAATCGTTTTCATTAACGGGTTGAGCCTTTCGAAAAAATGATTAGGCGGATATCCCGTCTCCTCATTCCAAATTGCTTTGTAGCCGGCCGTGCAGTTGCTCCGCTTCAATGAACCGCACAATTGATAGACGATCCAGTCTGCCGCTTCCACAATCCGATCTGCCGCCTCGTATATATGCGGCGCTTCTTCCGCAATTTGCATGATTTTCGGGATCATCCATTCGGAAGAAATTTTACCGCCGTATCTTTTGAGAAATTCTTCTTTTGTGTCTTCGGCAATCGCGTTCAAACGGTCTGCATGCTTTTGAGCCGCATGATGCTTCCACAGCTTCACATAACTGTGAGGCTCCCGTTCAAATTCCGGAAGCATACAAAGCGGCTGTCCCGCGCCGTCTACCGGCAAAATGGTGCAGGCCGTAAAATCAATTCCTATGCCGATCACATCTTTTGGATCAGCGCCCGACTGCTGAAGCAGGCTCGGAATCGCCGTTTCCAAAACTTCAATATAATCGGCGGGATCTTGAAGCGCCCAGTCACGAGGGAGCTTTTCCCCCGTTTTCGGCAGCGTACGGTCGATAACAGCATGAGTGTATTCTTTGACCGCGGATGCGATTTCTTCTCCTGTCCGGACATTGACAAGCACCGCCCTGCCGGACAATGTGCCGAAATCTACACCAATTGTATACGCCATATCAATTTCCTCCCAGCCGGTATAATGCGTCATTCCACTTCAGCTCTTTTTTCAGCTCGCGTATTTCGGTATTGCGGGAAATAAAGATGCTTTCAATGCCTGCCATTTCAGCCCAGTCAAGCATCTGTTCAGCCGTAAGCCGGAAGGACATACAGGTATGATGAGCGCCTCCCGCCAAAATCCATGCTTCCGCAGCTGTTTTCAGCGATGGCTCAGGCTTCCACAGCACCCGCGCCACAGGCAGATTCGGCATGTCATGTTCAATTTCCATGCCTTCCGCTTCATTTAGAATGAGACGGAACCGCCCTCCGATGTCAATGATACTTGCGATGATGGCTGAACCGCCGATTCCGTTAAAGACCAATCGGGCGGGATCTTCTTTTCCCCCGATTAAGAGAGGATGGACTTCAATTTTCGGCCGATCAAGGGCAATTGTCGGACATACTTCAAGCATATGTGATCCGAGAATCATCGCACGCCCCGGCTCAAAATGGTACGTGTAATCTTCCATGAAGGAGGTTTGTTTTCCGTCCGCCATTATTTTCATCATTCGCACCAAGGCAGCCGTTTTCCAATCGCCTTCGCCGGCAAATCCGTACCCTTTTTCCATGAGACGCTGAACGGCAAGCCCCGGAAGCTGCTTCATTCCGTGCAGCACCTCAAAGGAGGTCGAAAACGCTGTATATCCGCCCCGTTCGAGAAAAGCCGTTAACCCAAGTTCGATTTTCGCCTGTTCTTTAATGGAAGAAACTTTTGCTTCATCCTGTTTCGTTTCGTCGCTGATGACATACAATTTGTCGTATTCTTCATAAAGCGCTTCAATTTCTGCATCGGTGACATTGTTCATCACCTCGGTAAGATCGCCGATTCCGTACCCGTCAACCTGCCAGCCGAATTGAATGTGGGCGCCGACTTTGTCTCCGTCAGTAACGGCTACATTCCGCATGTTGTCGCCGAACCGGGCTACTTTAATATGCCTGCTTTCATTCCAAGCGGCAGCAGTATTCATCCATTGTGAAATGTCACGTTTAACTTCTTCATCATCCCAATAGCCTGCAATGACTTTTCTCGTCTGCCCCATTCTTGACTGGATATATCCGTATTCCCGGTCTCCGTGGGCGGATTGGTTGCTGTTCATAAAATCCATATCAATCGTTTCCCACGGAATGTCGCGATGATATTGGGTATGCAGATGAAGCATCGGCTTTTGAAAGGCGGAAAGACCTTCAATCCACATTTTCGCCGGAGAAAATGTATGCATCCACGTGATGATCCCGGCGCAGTTTTCTTGATATTGGGCTTCCCGCAAAACCTCTCTGATTGTTTCAGATGACGTAACAACCGCTTTATGCCTGATCTTGTATCTTGATGACACCCCGCTGAGACCGTCACATATCCCTTTTGCGTGTTGATCGACAAGCTGAAGCGTTTCCTCTCCGTATAAGTGCTGGCTTCCCGTCACAAACCAAAATTCATATTCTTTGTTCTGAAGCACATTCATTTCCCCTTCCTGTCAAAATAAAGCGCTTGCATTTAAAAATATACGTATAAATTAAAATATTAAACTTTTAACTTTTTATTTGTACGAACAATTTTATTATAGTTAAGGAGGAATCAAACTGTCAATCTTTTATTGCAAGTAAAAAGCCGGACACACATGCCCGGCTGCTCAATTAATAGGATGGCCACCCTGAACTCCAATCGATATCATTGATGAGCATCTTCGGGATTCCGCTGTTTTCGGCATCATACGCATGGCGCACTAAAATATTTCCGTTCACAATGTCTTGGCCGCCCGGGCCTTTCCAGCGGTCATTGCCGGAATCAAGAATCGTCCCTCCGCCTTCTGACATGCTTTTCCCGCTTTTATCAAGATATGGACCGGTGATGCTTTTGGATCTTCCATAAGCAATTTTGTACGTACTATTCACGCCTGAACAGCATTTATCAAACGACACCATTAAGTAATAGTAGCCGTTCTGATAGGTGATGGCAGGCGCTTCCAAAGCTCCTCCGTTATTCGGTCTTGAGGCGATGGAATAAAGGGATCCGGTCGGTTTCATTGTGTTTTTATCAAGCTTTGTCAGCTTAATGCCGCTCCAAAAAGAACCGAAGGCAAGCCAAGGGTTTCCGTCTTTATCAATTGTCAGCTCCGGATCAATTGCATTGTAGTTATTGGCGCTTGTTGAACGGATGACGATCCCTTCGTCCTTCCAGTTTCCCGAACTGAGGCTTGTAGATGATGCAAGACCGATCGCGGAGGTATTTTTGCCGAATGAAGAAACGGCATAATACAGCCAATACTTTCCGTTAAAATATTGAACATCGGGGGCCCATTGATTCAGCCCGTAATTCGGCACATAATTGCCCCACCATGACAGCGGGGAAGTAAAAATTGATTTCTGAACGGTCCATACGCCGCCGCTGCCCGCCTTTAAGACACGAAGTCCCCTCTCACCTTCCAAACCGGTTCCGAATGCGTACCACGTGTTTCCTTCTTTCGCCATTGTCGGATCGTGCAGCAATTCATTCGACGCACCCCAAAACGCGGCAGATGCAGGAGATGAAGACAGCAGCAGCCCGGCTGTTACGGCTGCGCACGAAAAGCGGATCATGCGTTTGAATCTGTTTTTCATTTCATAACCCCTCCCTTTTTAAAGCGCTTACAAAAAAATATTCTGTAATATTTTTCTATGTCTTTTCTTATTGTAGCCATCGTAATTATATTTGTACATACAAAAAAAGAATCTGCTTGAAAAAAGCAGATTCTTCCGTATCATTATTGATATGTAATACGGTCAACCGTTTCCCGGTCTAATTTTTTAATTACTTCTGTGATCAATTTTACCGTATTCTCATAATCATCCCGATGCAAAATAGCGGCATGAGTGTGAATGTAGCGCGTTGCGATCGTAATAGACAGCGCCGGCACTCCGTTTGCGGTTAAATGAATGGAACCTGAATCCGTCCCGCCCCCGGCAATGGAATCGAATTGATACGGAATTCCCGCTTCTTCCGCCGTGTTTACGACAAGGTCGCGCAGCCCTTTGTGAGAGACCATAGATGCGTCATACAGAATAATTTGCGGCCCTTCGCCGATTTTACTTTGCGCTTCTTTTTCAGAAATTCCCGGTGTATCTCCGGCAATTCCGACATCCACACCGAACGCGATGTCAGGCTGGATGGTATGCGCCGCTGTTTTAGCCCCGCGCAGCCCGACTTCTTCTTGAACCGTTCCCACTCCGTATACTTCATTCGGATGATCGCTGTTTTTCAGATTTTTTAATACATCGATGGCAATCGCACAGCCGATACGGTTGTCCCATGCTTTCGCCAATAAATGTTTTTCATTGTTCATCACTGTAAATTCAAAATACGGCACAACCTGGTCACCCGGAAGAACGCCCCATTCCATTGCTTCTTCACGGCTGGACGCCCCGATATCGATGAACATCTCTTTGATATCGGCGGCTTTTTTTCTGGCGTCAGGCGGTAAAATATGCGGCGGCTTCGAACCGATGATTCCCGTGATGTCTCCTTTTTTTGTCACGACGGTGACGCGCTGGGCCAGCATCACCTGAGACCACCAGCCGCCGACGGTTTGGAAGCGGAGAAAGCCTTTATCAGTGATTTGCGTCACCATAAAACCGACTTCGTCTAAATGCCCTGAGATCATGATTTTCGGGCCGTTTTCTTCGCCGGTTTTTTTGGCAATTAAGCTTCCCAGCCGGTCGGTTGTGACCTCATCGGCAAATGGTTCTATGTATGATTTCATCACTTGTCTTACTTCTCTCTCATTTCCCGGTATCCCTTTTGCGTCCGTTAACGCTTTCAGCATGGTGAGCGTTTCATCTAATTTTGTCATCAATAAACCTCCTTTTTTTCACTACCCTTCTTATTATACAGAACCGATGCAGAAGCATACGATTAATTCGCCTGAAAAACGGGTAAATGTTTTTATCTATTTCTTTTAAAAAAATGAAACCTTTTGTTTTGTTTTTCGTATTACATCAGATCATGACAAAGGTGAGGAGGTGCCTTCACACAGATGGCCATTACAGTATTCAGGATTGTCTTGCTTGCACTTCTTATTTATTTTATTTACATGGCGGTCAAATTCTACGCAAACCCGAAGAGAAGGCTCAGACTGGCACAATCAAAAGAAAATTTTTATTTTATTGATGAACAGAAAAACACGCGAAAAAATCTCCAGCTTACTTATAAAGGAGTGCTCTTTGAAGGAGAGAAGCATATCCCTTCCAAAGACCATCCGCTGTTTATTCATACGATATTTGTATGGACTGAGACTCCGGAAAAGCTGAGCAGCTTTTCTGCAGATGATTTCGAAGAAGTTGAGAAAAAGGTATTGGAGCGGTACCCGAATTGCAAGATTGATTGGGACCAGCCCATTAAAAAAGCAAAAAAAGCAGGCGGGCGCTGAGCCCTCCTGCTTTTTATTTATCATTCAAATAGATCACCACAAGGGCGGCTTCAACGAGAAAAAGCAGCGGCACCCCGTATAAAAAAGCTTTGTGCTTTGTCTTATGCCTGAAGGTGCGCATGCCGAGCCATACGCCGAGTGAGCCGAACATGGCGGCTGTGAGCCATATCCGTTTCTCTGATATTCTCCATCTGTGCGCTTTCGCTCTTCTTTTATCAGCGCCCATGATCCAAAAGCCGTATCCGTTTATCAATACGGCATAAATGAAGAGAGCCATTAATTGTCACCCTTTACGTAAAAAAACCGCTCCCGGAAAGAGAGCGGCTTTTTTCAACTTACTTGTCTAACTGTGCTTTAGCAGCATCAGCAAGCTGATTGAAAGCAGTAAGGTCGTTTACAGCAAGATCAGCAAGCATTTTGCGGTTTACTTCGATGCCTGAAAGCTTAAGACCGTGCATTAAACGGCTGTAAGAAAGACCGTTCATACGAGCAGCTGCGTTGATACGAGTGATCCAAAGCTTACGGAAGTCACGTTTTTTCTGACGACGGTCACGGAAAGCGTAGTTTCCAGATTTCATGACCTGCTGGTTTGCTACTTTGTATAATCTATGTTTTGAACCGAAATAACCTTTTGCTAATTTAAGAACCTTTTTACGACGCTGACGCGACACAGTTCCGCCTTTTACTCTTGGCATTATATTTCCCTCCTAATTGTTCCTTGTCCGATTACTTGATGTTAGCAAGCTGTTGTTTGATACGTTTGAAGTCTCCTGCGCTTACAATAGCACCCTTGCGAAGCTTACGCTTTTGCTTTTGGGATTTGTTGGCGAATAAGTGACTTGTATATGCATGAGAACGTTTTAACTTCCCAGAACCTGTCTTTTTAAAACGTTTAGCAGATCCGCGGTGAGTTTTCATTTTTGGCATGGGATTTCCTCCTTATTGCTTTTCGTTTTTCGGCGCGAGCATTAAGAACATGCTGCGGCCGTCCATTTTTGGTTTTGTTTCGACTGTCGCAACTTCCGCACATGCTTCAGAGAAACGGTCCAATACGCGCTGGCCGATTTCTTTATGAGTGATTGCGCGCCCTTTAAAGCGGATAGAAGCTTTCACTTTATCGCCTTTTTCAAGGAATTTAATCGCATTGCGCAATTTCGTGTTAAAGTCATGCTCATCGATTGTCGGACTTAATCTAACTTCTTTTAAGTTAATGATTTTTTGATTTTTGCGTGCTTCTTTGTCCTTTTTCTGCTGCTCGAATCTGAACTTACCGTAGTCCATGATGCGGCATACAGGCGGTTTTGCATTTGCTGCAACTAACACAAGGTCAAGATTTGCGCGGCCGGCGATTTCAAGTGCTTCCTGACGGGACTTGATGCCGAGCTGATCGCCATTTTGTCCGATCAGACGAACTTCACGTGCACGGATACCCTCATTAACCAATTGATCTTTGCTAATAATGAGCCACCTCCATAGTTTCTTCGAATTGATTCACAACGCGTTTTGACTGCATTCTGCAGGCAAACAAAAAGTGCGGGCATGACAACACACCCACACTACGAACATCTGCATAAATAAAAATGTACGGTCAACCTGCCAACTACATGAATGTGTCAATCAGGTGAGAAGCGGGTGCCTCTGCTTGTGATTTATATTCAATTCAATAACTATTCTACACAATACCGGAACGTTAGTCAAGAATGACTTATCCGGATCAACTTTTTCATTTTAACACGGCACCGGGGGGAGCGCAAGGAAAAATGTGAAATTTCGTTCTTTGCCGTCCGCGGATGGGCCGGACAATAAAAAACCCGGGTGTATGATCCGGGTTTATCCACCAATGAGCTGAACGAATACCGGAATGACCAGCACCGTCACCACTCCTACGACGACAACCGCGATACTTGCCATTGCCGCTTCTACTTCTCCCATCTCAATACCGACCGCAACACCGAGTGCGTGTCCGGATGTGCCGAGAGCCAATCCTTTAGAGATCGGGTGTTTCACTTTAAACAGTTTTAAGAATAATGCCCCGAGAGCATAGACAATGACGGCGTTGAAAATGACGGCGAAAGCAGTGATGTCGGTGATGCCGCCGATCCCTTTTGACAACGGAAGGGCAATTGCCGTTGTCGCCGCCTGCGGAAGCATGCTTTTCATAACGGCCGCGTCAAGATGAATGCCTTTTGCGATCAGATAGACAATCGTGACTGAGCAGATAGAGCCGACAATGATAGACGACATGATCTGCCACCAGTATTTTTTCAGCTTGTCACGCTGTTTGTATAAAGGAATGGCAAAAGCAATCGTCGCAGGCTCCAGGAAGAACTTAATAATGTCTCCGCCGCTTTTATAATCTTCATATGAAAAACCGCCGAGCTTCAGAAAAAGAATGCCAAGCACCATCGCGACAAACAGCGGGGTGAAGAGGAAAAAGCCTTTCGTTTTTTTAAATAAATACGTGCCGATGCCAAAGGCCGCAAGTGAAACGACAATACCGAAATATGGACTCATCCGATTTCCCTCCTAATGCTGCACAAGTTCATTTTCTTGATTGGAACGGCGCACCGTTTGTTTATCAGCCGGAGCTGCCTTCTGACGTTTTTGGCTGACTGACAGAATCAGCTGAGAAAAAAGGCCCGTCGCCCCTAACAGAATGATGGTGGCGAGTAAGATGACGAGTGCGATCTGCACGCCGTACTGCTGCATGACGCCAAGTGAATTCATCACGGAGATGCCCGACGGGACAAATAAAAATCCGATCAGTGACGTTAATGATGTTCCCAGCGTTTCTACTTGTTCAAGTTTTATCACTTTCAGGCATAAAAGGACAAATAATAGCACCAAACCTACTACGGAAGCGGGTATAGGAATGGGGACAATCGCTGCAATCCCATTAGATATGAGCATAATGCCGGCAAAAATAAATGCTTGTGTCAGAAATCCGTACACTTTCTTCGCACTCATTTTCTTCACCTCTTTCTCTAAGTTAGGTCCATTATAAAAGAGAAACCGACTTATTAAGCGCTTTCATCACAAACCCGCAGAATATTCAATCTGAAATGCAAAAAACGGCTGCTGAAATGCAGAAAGCCGCCTCATATAATATGAAGCAGCTTTTTTAAGTCCTTAGCGTATGTACGGCTGACGGGAATTTTAGAGCCGTCTTTTAAGATCAGATTGTAGGTCGAATTAAACCATGGATGAATTTCCGTAATATGCTCCGTATTCACGATGAACGCGCGGTGCACTCTCAAGAAGCCCGTCTCAGGCAGCTTTTTCTCAATGACAGCCAAGGTTTCATGAACGGAATAAGACGCGGCAAACGTTTTGACGGAAACGTGCCCGTCCTCCATGCCCGCAAAAATAATATCTTTCGTATCTAAAATGACAATGGATTCGCCGGCTGATACCGCAAGCTTATGCGCTCCGGCTGCGGACGGCTGTTCTGAGACGGCTTCTGCCCTGTCCTGCTTCACTCTTTTAAACTTTCTGATTGTCTGGCGGACTCTTTCTTCATCAAAAGGCTTTGTTAAATAATCGAGCGCATCGACTTCAAAGGCCTTTAAAGCAAATTGGTCATACGCTGTCGCAAAAACGACAGCCGGCGGATTTTTCATGTTTTTCAGCCGCTTGGCAATGTCAAATCCGTTTTCTCCTGACAAATCAACATCCAAAAACAGCAGATCGGGTTTTTGATCCATCATGCTGTCAAAAGCGGATTCAATATTTTCCGCCTCGTTTATGTCATCTACTTCATTCGTCCGTTTCAGCAAATAAGCTAATTCATCCCTTGCCAGCATTTCATCATCAACGATTAACACCTTCAGCATGTTCTTCTCCTTTAGTCATCAGTTTCAAAGGCAGCTCAAATGATACGTCCGTACCTTTTTGGGGCTCACTTTCCAATCGCAGAGCGGCTTCAGGGCCGAACAGCCCGATCAGCCGCTGATTTAAATTGTAAAGTGCCGTTCCCGTTCCTTCTTTAGACGGCAGCGGACGGTTTCCGAGCACGGACAGCAATTCCGGATCAATTCCCCGTCCATTGTCCCCCACCCGCATTAAAACCGACGGGCCGGCGGATACCACGCTGACATTGACGGCACAGCTGTCCTGCTTTCTTGAAAATGCATGGCGGAGCGCATTTTCGACGAGGATCTGCAGCACAAAAGGAGGAATTTCGATGTCCTCCAAACCGTTTTCAATTTCAAGACTGATTTTATATTTCCCGGGAAAACGGGCCTGCTCCAATGACAAATATGCCTGCAGATGGTTCAGTTCTTTAGAAAGCGGGATGAGCAGCTGCCTTGCCCCCTGCAGGTTGGAACGGAAATAGACGCTGAGCTGCAGCAGAAGCTTTCGGGTTTTTTCCACATCCGTACGGCAAAGAGCAGAAATCGTATTGATTGCATTAAACAGAAAATGCGGATTGACCTGTGCCTGAAGCGCCTTTATTTCTGCATCTTTCAGCAATTTGCTCTGCAATTCCGCCTCGCCGAGTTCAAGCTGGGTGGAAAACAGCATGGCGAGCCCCTCTGCGAGCTCTTCTTCAACCCGGCTTAAACCTGACGGGCTTTTAAAGTACATTTTCAGCGTCCCGATTGTTTTGCCGTTTGACGTCAGCGGCAATACGATCGCCGCATGCAGCGGACAGGGATCGTGCGTGCATTCAATTTCTTCCTTTGATGTCGCTTTCATAATATGCCCCGTTTTAATGACGCGTTTTGACAATCCGGTGATCAGGCTTTCAGACGGAATATGATGGTCGGCACCCGCTCCGACGTGAGCTAAAATCTTTTCATTATCCGTAAGCGATACCGCGTCCGTTCCTGTTTGCCTGTGGATGATGGCAGCGACGCTTTTGCATGAGCTTTCATTCAGCCCCTGACGGAAAAACGGAAGCGTCTGGTCGGCAATCATCAGCACCCTGTGGGTCTCAAGAGCTCTTGCCCGTTCTTCCTTCCGGATCATCGATTGAATGATCGAAAGAAAAATAAAAGTCCCTGACCCGTTTACCAATATCATCGGGATGCCAATGATGCTCACTAGCGTCCAAGCGTCAGAAAACGGCTTGGCCATTAAAAGAATGAGCAGCATTTGCAATGATTCCATCCCGAGTCCGACCAGCGCGGCCACTCGCGGTGTCGGCATTGCATAGCGCTTTCTGAAATACCGCCCGATCCAGCCGGATAAAATCCCCGCTAAAACGGATGAGACGGCACAGCTGACTGCGGTCGCGCCGCCTAGTGATAAGCGATGCAGGCCCGACAGTATGCCGACACCGATCCCTACATACGGGCCGCCCAAGAGTCCGCCGATTTCAACACCCATAATCCGCGTGTTGGCAATTGAACCGGACGGATTAATTTGAAACACCCAGTCATTATTCATAATTGTATTCTGCTGAATTTCTATTCCCGTATAGTTGCTGATAATACTGAACAGCGAGAAAATTGAAATCAGCACCGCTTTTCCTTTATAGCTCTCAGGCTGCTGGAGCGCCTGTCTGAACAATCTGGTATGAGCCAGAACAAAGCCCAATATGACGATTATTCCGACTCTTTCCAGCATCATAATGATCAAATGCAGCATGCTTTTTCACCTGTTCTTTCAAATTTTATTTTATCACGTTTTAACGCTTGAGACAGAATATGACACAAATCTGCCTGTTTTTTTCAAATCATCTGAAAACAAATCTTTCGCAGTCTATGTATCTATTGTAGAATAAACGGGAGCCTTGCGGCAGAGAGTTTCAGAATATAACAAAGAGGAGAAGATCATGAAAGCCGTATTTTTTGATTTGGACGATACACTGTTATGGGATGAAAAAAGCGTCAGAACAACATTCAGGGAAACATGTTTACAAGCGGAAAAAAAATATGGCCTTGACCCGCACACTTTTGAAGAAGCGGTTCGGAAAGCGGCACGGGAATTGTATATGTCATACGAAACCTATCCTTATACGGTCATGATCGGCATTAATCCGTTTGAAGGGTTGTGGGCGAATTTCTCCGAGCCGGTCAGCGAAGGATTTAAACAGCTGAATCAGATTGCGCCGGAATACAGACGAAACGCCTGGACGAACGGCTTAAAAAGTGTCGGCATAGACGATGCGGCTTACGGCGAATATTTGGCGGAGTTTTTCGCGGCGGAACGCAGACAGCGCCCGTATGTATATGATGAAACATTTGCGGTGCTTGATAAGCTGAAAGGTGTTTATGAACTGCTTCTGCTGACAAACGGCGATCCCAGCCTGCAAAAAGAAAAACTTGCCGGCGTTCCTGAGCTTGCGCCTTATTTTAATGAAATCGTCATCTCAGGCGCTTTCGGAAAAGGGAAACCCGACGCCTCTATATTTGAACATTGCCTCAGCCTCCTGAAGCTGAAAAAAGAAGATGCCATAATGGTCGGAGATAATCTCAACACTGATATTTTGGGAGCGAAACGGGCAGGCATCACGACGGTGTGGGTAAACCGGACGAATAAGAAAAATGAAACAGACATTACGCCTGATTATGTGATCAGCGATCTTCACGAGCTGTTTGCGATTATAGAGAAGCAGAAACAAAAATAAAAAAAACCCCCATTCATTCAGAATGGGGGCTTTTGTGTGTCTGGTTATTTTTTCGCTTCGGCTACAGCCTTTTTCACAAAATCGTCCAATGAAACGGTTTCGGATTTCTGCTCGCCGTATTTCCGGACGTTTACCGCGCCGTTTTCAGCTTCTTGGTCACCGACCACAAGCATGTACGGGATTTTTTGCATTTGCGCTTCACGGATTTTATAGCCGATTTTCTCGTCCCGGCTGTCAAGCTCGACACGCAGGCTTTCGCGCTGCAGGCGCTCCTGCACTTTTTTCGCGTAGTCAAGATGCACAGATGGTGATACAGGAATGACTTGGAACTGCACAGGCGCAAGCCATGTCGGAAGAGCGCCTTTGTGCTCTTCGATTAAGAAAGCAACAAAGCGTTCCATCGTTGACACGACGCCTCGGTGAATAACGACTGGACGGTGCTGTTTGCCGTCTTCCCCGACGTAAGTGAGATCAAAGCGTTCCGGAAGAAGGAAGTCAAGCTGCACGGTTGACAATGTCTCTTCTTTGCCGATCGCCGTTTTCACCTGCACGTCAAGCTTAGGGCCGTAAAATGCCGCTTCGCCTTCCGCTTCATAGTAATCATGGCCGATTTCATCCATTGCCGCCTTCAGCATGGATTGCGCTTTATTCCACATCTCATCATCATCAAAATATTTTTCCGTGTCTTCAGGATCCCGGTAAGACAGGCGGAATGTGTAATCACTCAGGCCGAAGTCTTCGTATACGTCTTGAATCAAGCGGACCGTGCGGATGAATTCTTCTTTAATCTGATCCGGGCGGACGAAAATGTGCGCGTCATTTAACGTCATGCCGCGTACGCGCTGAAGACCTGAAAGCGCTCCTGACATTTCATAGCGGTGCATCGTTCCGAGCTCGGCGATGCGGATCGGAAGCTCGCGGTAGCTGTGAATGTCCTGTTTGTAAATCATCATATGGTGAGGACAGTTCATCGGACGGAGCACAAGCGTTTCATTGTCCATTTCCATCGGCGGGAACATGCCGTCCTGATAATGTTCCCAGTGACCTGATGTTTCGTACAGGTCTTTGCTTCCGAGAACAGGCGTATAGACGTGTTCATAGCCGAGGCTCAGCTCTTTATCCACAATGTAGCGCTCAATCACGCGGCGGATGGTCGCGCCTTTCGGCAGCCAGAGCGGCAGGCCTTGTCCGACTTTTTGAGAGTTGGCGAACAATTTTAGTTCTTTGCCCAGTTTTCTGTGGTCGCGTTCTTTCGCTTCTTCAAGCATGCGCAAATGCTCTTTCAGGTCATCTTTTTTAAAGAAAGCCGTGCCGTAAATGCGCTGAAGCATTTGGTTTTTGCTGTCGCCGCGCCAGTATGCGCCTGCAAGGCTGAGCAGCTTAAATTCTTTAATTTTTCCTGTAGACGGCACGTGCACGCCGCGGCAGAGGTCAAAAAATTCACCCTGCTCATAAATGGAGACCGTTTCTCCTTCTGGGATGGCATCCAGCAGTTCAAGCTTCAGATTATCGCCGATTTCCGCAAACATGGCTTTTGCTTCCTCACGGCTCACTTCTTTTCGGATGATCGGCAGATTTTCACCGACGATGCGTTTCATTTCTTTTTCAATCTTCGGAAGATCATCCGGCGTCAGCGCCTGCTCCATTTCAACGTCATAATAGAACCCGTTTTCAATGACGGGGCCGACTCCGAATTTCACATCTTTATAAATGCGTTTAATCGCCTGAGCCAATAAATGCGCCGTGCTGTGACGCATGATATTCAGGCCTTCTTCTGTGCCTTCTGTAATAATTTCTACGGCACCGTCCTCTTGAATCGGCGTTCTTAAATCAATTTCCTGTCCGTTCAGTTTTCCGGCTAAAGACTTTTTCTTTAATCCCGGACTGATGGATGCCGCGATATCTTCTGTTGTTGTTCCTTTCGGAAATTCCTTTACCGCTCCGTCCGGAAATGTGATGTTGATCATATCTGACATCTTCGTCACTCCTTTTTTTATGCAAATCAAAAACCCCGCCCCCTATGAAAGGGACGAGGTTAAATAAACGGAATCGTGGTTCCACCCTTTTTTCCGCGCGGCCTGTTTTTTTCGGCGCCTGCGGCTCTAAACTCTGTAACGGGAGTTCCCGTCAGCTATTACTGGCGCTTATTCCGGCGTTCACAGCTGAAGTTCAAAGGCGGTAAAGACAATGATCCATAGCTGGAAAGCTTTCAGCCTGGGCTCTCCTCTCTTATAAAGCCGGTATCAATGCTTCATGTCCTTATCAATACGTGTAGCAATCATTAATCTGTTATGTATTATAAAATGTCTGTGAGAAAAATGCAACTCGGTTTTCCGTCTGATTTCGCACAGACAGCCCCGCTGCTGCCGCAAGGCCGTCTGTGCAGCTATCCTTCCGTCTTTTCCGCCGCAAACGCGCCTAACGGAAAAAGACGCACCCGCTCCTGAAACACGTTTTGAATCGTTCTGGACATCATATGCTCCGGTTTGTCCGTATATAGTTCTACCGTCTCAGGCGCGATGGAGATCAGCGGCGCAAGCAGGTGGGAATCTATATACATCGGGTGCTCCCGCACAAACCGTCTGTCTATGTATTTTTTCTGTTCCCGTTCTGACACATAGCGCAGCTCCCACAGTGTAAAAGCCCGGTCATGTACGATATGGACTTTCTTCATCCGCGGCGGATTGGATGTCACGTAATCTCTCAAAGACTGGATAAAGTTTTGATATTCCTGTTCCATCCGGTATTCATCTATCGCAGCCTCGGTATATTCCCTGAGCCGCTCATAATACCTGCCGAGCCGGAACGTCTGAAACGAACGCACGGAAAAAACACCCGCATCAAGTGAAATCGTCCGGAGCGCTTCTGAAATAAACTGTGTGCGCGGCTCTTTCTTCGGCTCAAACGGATGATCATCAAGCTCTCCTTCCATAATGCTGTGTGCAAGCTGAAGGATTTGCTGCTGTTCATCCTGATCGGTGAAGCAGTATTCGTCTTCAATAAGCGAAAGCATATGCTCGTCTTCTTTACATTCTAAAAAAAATCTGACCAGGATCGGCTCAATAAAGCGCTGAACGCAAAAAGCCGATTCCGACCTTGCGATTCCGACTTTTTTTATGCCTTCACGGACAATAAAATGTCTCCGGTCGTCCGATTGCTGAATGAGATGTAAAAAAGCGGCGGTATCGTGGTCATCTTCAAAGATCACTTCAAGCATATTTGTCCCCCCTTACGGCATCTGTTACAAGTATATGGGGGATGTTTTTAAAATAGACGTAAAGGTTAGCTTTCACCGCCGAACAAATGGCGGACCTTCTTCTTAAAGATGAGGGGAAGCGATAAAAACACGATGTAAAGACAGATGACTCCGAGCATGTTCAGCACATTTCCGGACATAAAGCTCGCGCCAAGCACATTCAGAACGATCGTCCCCGGAATGATGCCCGCTGCGGTCGCCAAAAAATATGTCATCGGCCTGACTTTCGAAAGGCCCGCGGCATAGCTGATCACATCAAAATTCACAGGCAGAATGCGAAGGATAAAAATATAAAAGAAGCCATTGGTTTTCATCTGCTTTTGAATGGCTTCCATTTTTCCGTGACGGCTTTTTTCTTTAAAGGCAAACAGCCCGGCCGCAAAAAAAGACGCGGCCGCAGCGCCCATTGAGCCCGCCAGCGTATACACGGTGCCGAAAAACGGTCCGAACGCCAATCCTCCGGCGACGGAAACGATTGATACGGGAAACAGCACAAAAGGCCTGACGATGGAAATTCCGATAAACACAAGCGGCGCAAAGACACCGAACGATAACACCCAAAGACGGATCTCCTTAGGCGACAGATTCAGATATTTGCGGTTTGCCCACAGCAAAAGGCCGGCTCCCGCCGCAGCCGCAGCCCATGTGACAGCCTTCTTATTCCTCATTCCCTCAAATCCTTCCCTTTGGACGCCGGCATTATGGACGGCGGCGGTTTTCCCCGTCAAGACGGACAGGCGAAGCCAAATATAAAATCCGCTCCATCAATCTTGCCGCTTTTACCTCTTCCTTTTCTCCCCTCTGTGAATACGTAAAATGATGCTTCAGCTCGTCAGGTGAAAAATTGGACGAGAAAAACGTGGGAAGCTGCTGGCTCATTCTGTGCTGAAGCACGGTGCCGATGACCTCATCCCTGACCCAGCTTGTCATTGACTCCGCTCCGATGTCATCAAGCATCAGGACGGGCGTCGTTTTGACCATATTCAGTTTCTCCTCCAGCGACTGATCCTGGAGCGAGTTTTTCAGCTCTCTGACAAATTCGGGAACATATACGATCATTGATGAATACTCTTTTTCCGCCAGTTCATTAGCAATGGCGGCTAGAATAAATGTCTTTCCGATTCCGAATTTTCCGTACAGGTACAGCCCCTTGCCTTTGCCCGTTTCATTATAGCTTTTCAGAAAATCCGTCACATGCTGGAAGATGCCGAGTCTGCTCGGATCTGTAATGTCGATCTGCTGAAACGTCGCGCCGAGAAGATCCCGCTGGATATACATGCTCTTCATCAGGGACTTTTGTCTTTTCTGGCGGTCGAGCTTTCTCTTTTCCGGACATTCGTAATATTCAATATCAATAGAACGTCCGTTGATCACAAGCTTCGGATGATAGCCTTCAAGCAGGCTGTTCGTCTCGTTGTCTTTTGAACAGAAGGCGCACTGCTTGCTTTGCTGAACGTATTCGTACAGTTTATTTAACCCTCTGTCAATCATGCTTTGATTAATTGCATCTTTCTGTTCCTTCAAAAAAGCCTGGACGTCTTTGTCGGCCATGACTTGCTGCTGCATTCGTTCCAGGCGTTTTTGAAAGTCAGGTCTCTTCGTCACGCCTTCTAAGGATCGGCTGATCGGTTCCATTCAGTATCACCCCGCTTCTCTGTCTCAGTAGGCAGAGTATTTTTTCAGTTTTTTCATTTCTTCCATCATTTTTTTCTTCTGTTCTTCGAGATCCTCCGCGGAAAGAGCCGGCTGCTGTTCAGGCTTCTTCCCGGTTTCTTCTTCTTTCATCCAATCAGGGCGCTTTTCTTCCCGGACGGTTTTTTTGCCGCGCGCCGCGCCGTTTGTTTTGCCGTCCGCCCAATCAAGATACTGCCTGTGCTCTTCTATTGCGAGCTTCATTGCTTCCCGGACCGTTTTTACTTTCTTTCTGGCCCAGTGAGCGGCGATTTTTTGAATATAGTTTTTGGACAGCTTCATATCCGTTTTCAGCATGACATAATAAATCAGCACATTGGTGACACCGGGCTCAAGCTTCTGTTCGAACATAATATCAGCGATAATCTGCAAGTCTGCTTTGGACGGCTCGGTCCCGTCCGCAATGTCCTGAAGAAGCTTTCTCGGTGATATGGTCTCAAGCTGTGCAATGAGTTCGGCATTCAATGAATCGTCCTTTTCCGTCTTGTTTTCCCGCAGACGGACAGGCTGTGTTTTATCAATCAGTTCCGGAAGCTTCCCGCTTCTTTCAATTTGGTACCAGTCGCTGGCCGCTTTCCTCAGCGCTTCGGCCGTTATCGTATCCTGTTCATTAATTGCGGTCATGACGACGTGCTGCATGGAGATAGGATCTATTCCGTATAAATATGAAAGCTTTTTAATGCTCTCCCGCACGTCCTGCGTGATTGATTTGCGCGGTATCATCGTTTCTGACAGTCCCGCCATGAAAAGCTCAAAATCAAACACTTCCTCCGTCACCGTATAGGAAGGCGCTTGTCCGACAGACGCCGTCTCATAGTCCTCGGGGAGCTTCATCGCTTCTTCCATATCCGGCGTCATTTTCCATTCGCTCGGCTGAAAAGAGGCAAAGGCGTGATTAAACGGACGCGTAATTTCCCTTGCGTCCGCACCGACGGAAGGATGCGTGTAAAATTGTCTCAGCTGTTGGTATTTCGTTTTACCGACTCTGTTATAAAGAAAGACATTCAGCATGCCGTCTTCAAAAAAATCATTCGGTCTGAGCGGGGGCAGCAGCTCATAAATAAACATCCGTTCCTTTTGCTCGGACTCCCGGATATACACTTTCAGCAGCCCGATTCCTTCAAGCTTTCCCTGTTCATGATGAATCTTTTTTAGATTTGCCTGCATCATGCCCATCAGCTGTCTGTGCGTGGATTCAGCTCCCCACAAACGGTTCTGCTCAAGCTCCCCCCATAAAGTCATATACAGAGAGAATGCAAATGAACCGATCAGCGGCTGGTACAGATGTGTCAAAACCTGTCTGTCGACATCCTGAAGAAGCGAACGGCTTTTGACCGTATAAGGATCTACAGGCAATACGTCATTCCAATAGTCAGCCATGATTCTCAAACCTTCCGATATGTTTCTACTCTCATTTTACACCGTTTCCGTCATCTATCAAATGCCAATTTTGCTCATGAGAAAAGAGCCAGACATCATCTCTTAGCTCTTTAGCGCTCTTTCTTTATTAAATCTTTCAATTCATCAATAAACACGTTTATATCTTTAAACTGCCGGTAGACCGAGGCAAAGCGGACATAAGACACCTCATCTATTTTCGCCAGCCGGTCCATCACCATTTCTCCGACAAGTTCGCTTTTGACTTCAGATACGCCTTGATTTCGCAGCTCTTTTTCAATGTCAAAGCACATGTCTTCAAGTGTTTTTAAAGGAACGGGCCTTTTTTCACAGGCTTTAATTAATCCGCGCAGCATTTTTTCACGGCTGAATTCTTCCCGGACGCCTTCTTTTTTCACGACGATCAGAGGCATCTCTTCAAACTTCTCAAATGTAGTGAAGCGGTAATGGCAGGCTTCGCACTCCCGCCTTCTGCGGATTGATTTCCCTTCGTCCGCAGGCCGTGAATCAAGTACGCGGGAACCGTTATGCTGGCATGAAGGACATTTCAATTGGATCAGCTCCCATCTGTTTCATTGCTGTAATGCGGTTCGCAAGCTTCCGGTAAATGCCCGCCAACGTATCTAGGATGAGCCTATTGTGTTGGGAGAGCCGATAGACCGGCCTTATCTTCTTCTATTTTACAAAAAAATTGCTTAAAGAAAAAGCAATGCTGTTTTTTTACATAAGAAAAGGAGCATCAGCTTCAAAGCGCGTAATGGCTTTTTCAGCTTAGCTCCCTTGTGTTTGCGTTTTGAAAATTACAGAACTTTCGCTTGTGCCTGTTTAATCTGTACAGGCCCCATTCCTCTCGGTATTTCAATGTTTTCTCTTGTATCTGCATGTAATGCGTCCGCAATGTAATCAGCAGCCACATTAGGATCCAGGTCTCCACAAGTATAAACATCAATGCTTGCATATCCGTGTTCAGGAAAACTGTGAATCGTTAAATGTGACTCAGAGATAATAACGACTCCGCTTACGCCTTGCGGTGCAAATTTGTGAAATGCGACCTCGCGCACTTCAGCTCCTGATTTCAAAGCAGCATTTACAAACGTTTTTTCAATAAAATCCATGTCATTGAGCTTATCAAAATCGCATCCCCACAGCTCGGAGATGACGTGACGCCCCATTGTTTCCATAATCATGGACCCCCCTTAACAAGAATTAAAAAAGTGAATTTCCGAGAACTGACCCGGCCATTTACCACGGGGGAAAGTTAGTCCGGAGAGGTCCTAACCCTTTAAGTAATTCCGAAGCAGTCACGAGCAAGAAGTTCACGAAAGATAGTATACTGTGTTTAAGTTTATTTTGCAAGGAGTGTTTTTTTGCAAATATGCCGTTAAGGGTTTTTTCTAACAAATGTCCATGATCTTTATTCTACACAGCTGACGGGTGTTTCATTCGCGCGGCGACGTGGCGGATAAGATCAACGACCCGGCAGGAATATCCCCATTCATTGTCATACCAGGCGAGCACCTTTACTTTCCGGTCTTCCATCACCATTGTCGTCAGCCCGTCAATGATCGCCGAGTGTGAATTCGTATTATAATCCGAAGAAACGAGTGGTTCATCCGAATAATCAAGTATTCCGTACATTGACGTCTTTGCGGCTCGTTGGAATGCGGCGTTCACTTGCTCGGCCGACACATCTGTTTTCAGGTCACAGACAAGGTCCACTAAGGACACGTTAGGAACGGGAACCCGCAGAGCCAGGCCGTGAAGTTTTCCTTTCAGATGAGGCAGCACGAGCGACAGCGCTTTAGCCGCGCCTGTAGAAGTCGGAATGATGGATTCTCCGCACGCTCTCGCCCTCCGCAGATCTTTATGCGGATTGTCGATATTTTTTTGGTCATTCGTGTAAGCGTGAACGGTCGTCATCAGGCCGCTCTCAATCCCGAATTCCTGATCAAGCACTTTGACGACCGGTGCAAGACAGTTTGTCGTGCAGGATGCATTTGAAATAATTACATGTTCATCCGGATTGAACTTTTCTTCATTCACTCCCATGACAATGGTAACGTCTTCATTTTTACCCGGAGCCGTTAAAATAACCTTTTTCGCCCCTGCTTCAATATGGCTCATCGCTTTTTCTTTTGAATTAAATTTTCCCGTTGCCTCTATAACGATGTCTATTCCGCACTCTTTCCACGGAAGCTCTCTCGGATCCCGCCGATTGAACAGCATAATATGTTTTCCGTTGACGATCAGACTGTCTTCGGCAGCTTCGACTTCTTGACCGTATTTGCCGTGAATTGTGTCATACTTTATCAAATGAGCAAGCGTTTCCGGGGGATAGCTTGCATTAATGGCTGTTATTTGAATTTGATCATCTTCCATTGCTTTTCTGAACACCATTCTTCCGATTCTTCCAAACCCGTTGATTGCTACTTTTACCTTCATGCTCAGGTCACCCCTTTTTAATATGCCACTCTAATTTAATTTTAATTATATATAGTATAACACATTAAAAGAAATCCGCCAGTACAACTTGATAAAAATCCGCCCTTATACCGATCAATATGTTGTTCAATCGGTTTTTTTGCATATAAAATGATCTTTTTTCCATAAAAAAAGCAGGATCAGCATCTCTGGCTGCCTGCTTTTTTCTTATATTTGTTCCGGATCTTTAAATTTGTCATTTAAAATGCTGTCCTCTAATACGGATGACACCTCGCCGTACCGTTTAGAAATATGCATCGCGCCCCAGTCGCACAGCGCGTTTAAAATTCTTTCCAGGCTGTGGCCGTATTCACTCAATTCGTATTCCACTTTCGGCGGCACCTGATTGTACACGATCCGGTTGATGACGCCGTCAGCTTCCAATTCCCGCAATTGCTGTGTCAGCATCTTTTGTGTAATGTCCGGCATAAGCCGCTTCAATTCGCTTGTCCGCTTTTTTCCGCGCATCAGGTGGCAGAGGATCACACACTTCCATTTTCCGCCGATCACTTCTAGCGTCGCCTCTACAGATATATTGTATTTTTTCTTCAGCAACGGTAATTCCTCCTCATCTATAGGAACTAAAAAGTGCCTATGGCACTTAAAAGTACGTTCTTTTCAATGACTCATCTATCGATCATAATGACATTTGCCGGCTGAAAAGGAATGTACTCTTATACTTATATCGTTTACCCGGCATCATTTCAACCATACATTATCGTTCAAGGAGGAAAACAGATGTCTTCACATCGCCAAAGCTATTTACCAGCACTGCTGGCATTAGCCGTCAGTGCTTTTGCGATCGGCACAACCGAATTTATCAGCGTCGGACTGCTGCCGCTTATATCTCATGATCTGCATATACCTGTGACAACGGCGGGACTTACCGTTTCCATGTATGCTCTGGGCGTGACATTCGGCGCGCCGGTTTTAACTTCTCTTACATCAGGCATGTCGCGGAAAACGCTGCTGCTCTGGGTAATGCTGATTTTTATCGCCGGAAATACACTTGCAGCGAGCGCTTCCTCAATCGGCGTCTTACTGGCAGCGCGGGTCATTTCTGCTTTTTCCCACGGCATTTTCATGTCAATCGGGGCAACAATCGCCGCCAATATCGTGCCTGAGCATAAAAGAGCAAGCGCGATTTCCATCATGTTCACAGGGCTGACGGTAGCTACAGTGACCGGTGTTCCGTTCGGGACTTATCTCGGCCAGCAATTCGGATGGAGAATCGCATTTGCCGTCATCGTCGCGGTAGGAATCATTGCATTTCTCACAAATGCGCTTCTCGTTCCGTCAAATTTGCGCAAAGGAACGAAAACCGCATTTTCCGAACAGATAAAACTCGTCAAAAACGGCCGGCTGCTGCTTTTATTTATTATTACAGCGTTAGGCTACGGCGGAACGTTTGTCGTGTTTACGTATTTATCTCCGCTTCTTCAGGAAGTAACAGGTTTTCAGAAAGAAACCGTCGCGGCCATCCTGCTTGTTTACGGAATTGCGATTGCTATCGGAAACATGATCGGCGGCCGGTTATCAAATCGGAATCCGCTGAGAGCATTGTTTTACATGTTCATTGTCCAGGCGGCTGTGCTGTTTATCTTGACTTTTACCGCGCCGTTTAAAACAGCCGGACTGATCACCATTATTTTTATGGGGCTGTTGGCGTTTATGAATGTGCCGGGGCTTCAAGTATATGTCGTGATGCTGAGTGAACGTTTTGCGCCAAGCGCCGTTGATACAGCATCAGCCTTAAACATCGCGGCATTTAATGCCGGAATCGCAATCGGTTCTTTTGCCGGCGGGATTATAACAGATTCAATCGGGATTATTCATACCGCTTGGATCGGGGCGTTAATGGTGCTCAGCGCGGTCGTGTTAACCGGATGGAGCAGAAAGCTTGAAAAGCGGGATCGCACTGTCCTTGAAAGGAGGTGAGTTTTTCTTCAGCGCATTTTAATTTTTTTAACAAACAAACAATAGGAGGAACATATACATGACAACACATTTACAAGCAAAAGCAACATTGCATAACGGAGTAGAGATGCCTTGGTTCGGCATCGGAGTTTTCAAAGTAGAGGAAGGCGCGGAACTCGTCAACGCGGTGAAAACGGCATTGGCGCACGGCTATCGCAGTGTTGATACCGCCGCGATTTACGGAAATGAAGAGGGTGTCGGCGAAGGCATCCGCCAAGGATTGCAAGAAGCGGGATTAAAGCGTGAAGACATTTTTGTCACGTCAAAAGTGTGGAATGCCGATTTAGGGTATGAAGAAACGTTAAAAGCGTTTGACACAAGTTTAGAAAAACTCGGTTTAGACTATTTAGATTTATATTTGATCCATTGGCCTGTCGAAGGAAAGTACATCGATGCGTGGCGGGCGCTCGAAACCCTCTACCGGGATGGACGCATTAAGGCGATCGGGGTCAGCAATTTCCAAATTCACCATCTGAAACATCTCATGAAAGAAACGGAAATCAAGCCGATGATTAACCAGGTGGAGTACCACCCCCGTCTGACTCAGAAAGAACTGCACGCTTTCTGCGCCGAACAAAATATTCAGCTTGAAGCATGGTCGCCATTGATGCAAGGCCAGCTGCTTGATCATCCCGTCTTACAGGAAATCGCTGAGAAATACGGCAAATCAGCCGCTCAAGTGATTTTGCGCTGGGATTTGCAAAACGGCGTCATCACCATTCCGAAATCAACTAAAAAACACCGTATTGAAGAAAATGCAAATGTCTTTGATTTCGAACTGTCAGCTGACGATATGAAGCGGATTGATGATCTGAACGAAAATCTCCGTGTCGGCCCGGATCCTGACAATTTTGATTTTTAACCAGAAAAACACCGTTCGGTTTTCCGAACGGTGTTTCTTTATGTCCAGCTGCTCAATATTTCCTCCAGCTGATGCTTCGTATATTCAAGACTGCCGCTGTTATCAATGACGGCGTCAGCTTTTTTTGTTTTGTCCGCTAAAGGCATTTGCGACGTTATCCGGCTCATCGCTTCTTCTTCTGTAAGTGAATTCCGCTTCATCAGCCGTTTGAGCTGAATGTCTGCCGGTACGGTGACGACGAGCACTTTGCCGACCAGATAGTCAAGCCCGCTTTCATACAAAAGCGGGATATCCAAAACGACGAACCGCTCTTTTCTCGCAACGGCTTCATCCCGCTGTTTCATCATTTCCGCACGCACTGCCGGATGAACGATCTGATTCAGGATAAGACGCTTCTGTTCGTCCGTAAAAACGATAGAACCGAGTTTTTTTCTGTCAATGCCGCCGTTTTCCTGCAGGATGTCTTTTCCGAACGCTTCAACGATCTGTCCGTAAGCCGGCATTCCTTTTTCCACCGCCTGCCTAGCGATGACATCCGCATCAATGACTGTTATTTTTTTGTCGATCAGCATGCGCGCTACCGTGCTTTTGCCGCTGGCGATGCCTCCCGTTAAACCGATGACCAAGCTCAAAAAGCCCACTCCTTCTTACATTTTCCAAATCCCGATGATAATCAGCAGGATCCCCGGCAAAAATGTCATTTTATCTATCCAATTCCACCTTGAAAGAAAATGCCCGGCGTTGATGCCGAATGACACAAACAGCGAGCTCATCACCCCGACGGTCACGCTCATCATAACCGGAGAAAAACCGAGAATGGCCGCTCCCATGCCTGCGCCAAAGGCGTCAATAGATAAGGCGATACCGAGCAGAAGCGCTTCGACTCCATTAATGGTTCCGGATTGATCAATATCAGCGCTGGTCGGCTTTTTCAAAATGTGAATCACGATGCCGAGCGATTTCACTTCAAGGTTTAGCAGCGTTTTTTCGTGTAATAAGTAATCCGGCTCTTTCGCCGGTTTAAAAAATTGATAGATGACCCATGCCCCGATTCCGATTAAGATCAGCCCGCCCAGTTTCTCCGTGACGGATACAGGGAAAATCTTTGTCAGAAAATGGCCGATCAGCATGGATATAAACATCACAGAGGCTGAACAGCAAGCGATCACGGCAATCGCTTTGAACGGGATTTTCATTTTTCTCAATCCATACGTAAACCCGACTGAAAAACTGTCCAAGCTGACAGCAAAAGCCAAAAGCAGCAAAGAAACAATCTCCATATCCGTTTCTCCCTTTCTCTTGATCGGCAATTGTGACATATGCCTATTGGGTGAATCACAATATATATATGGAGAAAGGTCATCATCTGTGTTAGAAAAAAGTCATTCTGCTGCCGCCTGCTTGAACAGCTTCAGTTTATGATTTTTTTTGGCATCGGGCGCAAAAATGCGTACCCCTTCCGCCGACTACGATTTTAGAAATCATCGTGCCGCACGTTTTGCACGGCTCATCCTTTTTGCCGTATACGTAATGTTTGAGCTGAAACATTCCGATTTCCCCTTGAGAATTGATATAAGACCGGACGGTGCTCCCGCCCGCGTCAATCGCTTCCTGAAGGGTGTCTTTAATTTCTGTATGAAGCGTTTTTATCTGTCCGTCAGACAGGCTGTTCGCTTTTGTCTCAGGGTGAATCCGCGCCCGGAATAAAGCTTCATCGACATAAATGTTGCCGAGGCCGACGACCGCTTTTTGATCGAGCAGGGCGGTTTTCACCGCGCGGTTCGTTTTTGCCAGCCGCTCTTTTAAATAGGCGGCGGTAAAGGCTTCATCATCTGGTTCGGGTCCGAGCTGTGAAAGCGGTAATGCATTCAGTTCCTCTCCCGGCGCAAATAAATGCATCGTGCCGAATTTCCGGACATCCCGGTAGCGGAGCTCTGTTCCGTCCGTCATGCGAAACACGACGTGAACATGTTTGTCGTCAGGCTCATCGGCCTGATAAAGACCGTATTTCCCCTCCATCCGGAGATGGGACACCATGACATAATGATCCAGATGGAAAAGCAAAAACTTTCCCCTTCTTCCGATGGATCGGATGGTTTCTCCTGCAATCTGCCGCGCGAATTCCTCCGGCTCGGCGGGTTTTTTGATGATATTCGGCCATCTGATGTCCGCCGATTCAATCGTTTTCCCCTTCACAAGACCGGTCAGAGTGCGCCGGACCGTTTCAACTTCTGGTAATTCCGGCACAATCATCACTTCCTTTTTCTCTGTTTATTTATTTTGCATCGTACCAAGACGGTCCTGAAGCATAATCCGCCTTTAACGGCACGTCTAATGCCAAAGCATGCTCCATCACTTCAGGAACCAGCTTCTCTAATATTTCAATTTCTTCCTTAGGCGCTTCAAAAATCAATTCATCGTGCACCTGAAGCAGCAGTCTTGCCTTCAGTTTTTTCTCCTTCAGCTCAGCTGCCATATCAATCATGGCTTTTTTAATAATATCAGCGGCGCTTCCCTGAATCGGCGTATTCATGGCCGTCCGTTCCGCAAAGCTCCGCAGGTTGAAGTTGCGGCTTGTCAGCTCGGGGATATAGCGGCGGCGCTGCATAAGAGTCGTCACATATCCTTTTTGTTTCGCTTCCTGCACCGATTCTTCCATATACGCCTTGACGCCCGGAAAGCTTTCCAAGTAGCGGTCAATAAAAGCGCCCGCTTCCTTCCGGGTAATGCCGAGGTTTTGAGACAGCCCGTAATCACTGATGCCGTAAACGATCCCGAAATTGACGGCCTTTGCCTGACGGCGCATCGCCTGTGTCACTTCATCCTCGCTGACATGAAACACATCCATTGCGGTTTTTGTGTGAATGTCCATATCATTCGTAAACGCCTCAATCAGATTTTCATCTTTTGAAATATGCGCAAGCACCCTTAATTCAATTTGTGAATAATCGGCGGCGAAAATAAGCCAGTCCGGTTCGGACGGTACGAAAGCCTGACGGATTTTCCGCCCTTCCTCCAGCCTGATCGGAATATTTTGCAGGTTCGGATCCGTTGAACTGAGGCGTCCGGTTTGAGTCAATGCCTGATTGAATCGCGTATGCACCTTATGAGAATCCTTGCGTGTGACTTTCAGCAGCCCTTCAATATAAGTTGATTGGAGTTTGCCTATTTGTCTATATTGCAGAATGTAGGCGACGATATCATGTTTGTCTGCGAGCTTCTCCAGCACATCGGCTGAAGTGGAATAGCCTGTTTTTGTTTTCTTTACTGGCGGCAGGCCGAGCTTTTCAAACAGAATGACGCCGAGCTGTTTTGGTGAATTGATGTTAAACGGTTCACCGGCGATGTCATGGATTTTTTCTTCATATTCTTTCAGCTTCGCCCCGAGCTCTTCGCCCATTCGCTTCAGTCTATCAACATCCACTTTGACGCCCAATGATTCCATTTCTCCGAGAATAAGCGCAAGCGGGAGTTCGAGATCTTCATATAATTCAAGCTGATTATTTTCTTCCAGCGCGTGCAGCAGCTTGTCCCGGAGGCTGTTAACGGCAGACGCTTTTCGCGCGAGATGATCGGCAAGCTCTTTTTCAGCCGGAACGGCGCGCTTTGCGCCTTTTCCGTAAACCGCTTCATCTTTCGAAACGATATTCAGGCCGTATTCTTTCGCTACGCTCGCGACATCGTCGTACGAATTGCCCGGGTTTATAATGTAGGCAGCAAGAAGCGCATCAAATTCCGTTCCCTTCAGCTCAATTCCCTGCCAGCGCAAAGCGACGACGGAGCGTTTGCTGTCAAACACCCACTTTTTCTTCGACTCATCTTCAGCCCAGGATTTAAACGCTTCGGACTGGATGGCGGTTTCTTTCGGAATATAATAAAGGCCTGTTTCATTCACGATGGAAAAGCCGAGTATCGGTTCTTCGTGATAGTTATCCCCGATTTGTTCGACGACTAAAGCGGACGGCGAAACGAGCATAGCTTCAGTGATTTCTTCGGCCGTTTCAACATTGATGTCCTCAAAATCTTCTTCCGCCGTTTCTCCGCTATCTTCACCGAGCCGCTCAAGCAGCGTGTTAAAGCCGAGGTCTTTAAAAATGGCAACGACTTGTTCACGGTCGAACCCTTGATAATCTAAATCGTCAAGCTTGACTTCAATCGGCGCATTTGTCATAATCGTCGCCAGCTCTTTGCTCATCAGGGCTTGTTCTTTATATTCTTCGAGCTTTTCTTTTAATTTTTTCCCGCTGACTTCATCAATTGAATCAAGCAGTTTCTCAACCGAATGGAACTGCTTCAAGAGTTTAATTGCCGTTTTTTCGCCGACGCCGGGAACGCCCGGGATGTTATCGGAGGAATCCCCCATTAATCCCTTCATATCAATGATTTGCAGCGGTGTCAGACCGTACTTTTCTTCGACGTGTTCCGGCGTGTAATCTTCCACGTCGGTAATGCCTTTTCTCGTAATAGCAACGGTCGTTTTCCCGGTTGCAAGCTGCGTTAAGTCTTTGTCTCCGGAAAATACCTTTACTTCAAAGCCGTCTTTCTCAGCAGATACGGCAAGCGTGCCGATAATATCATCCGCTTCGTATTCAGGAAGCTCATAGCGGCTGATGTTATAAGCATCGAGGAGCTCACGGATGAACGGCATCTGTTCAGAAAGCTCCGGCGGCGTTTTTTGCCTTCCGCCTTTATATTCTTTAAACGTGCTGTGGCGGAAAGTCGTTTTTCCCGCATCAAAAGCCACCAGCATGTGGGTCGGTTTTTCATCCTCCAGCATTTTCATTAAAATCATCGCAAACCCGTATACGGCATTTGTATGAATGCCTTTTTCATTGCTTAGAAGCGGTAATGCAAAAAACGCCCGGTACGCCAGACTGTTTCCGTCGACAAGCACTAATTTTTTTCGTTCCGTCATTCAATATCCTCCTAAGAGCAAAAGCTCGTCATTCCTCTGTTTTTTAATCTCACAGCTTCTCTTATTTTAACAAAGTTCAATTTGAAAGGAAAATGAGCGGACCCCGTGAAAACGCAAAAAAGGACGGGAACAAGAAAACACGTTCCCGCCGTCAAAATTGGCTCCTTGGATGAAGGGGTTCTGTTACATCCTAACAAGATAGGTTTAACAGGTCATGAAGAAATTGTTAATCCTTTGTAAAGCTGATCACGCTGCCGGCGGCCGCTTCAGCGTCACAGTGAACACAGTTCCCTGTCCCGGCTCGCTTGTGACTTCGATTTTGCCTTCATGGGCTTCTATTAAGTGCTTTACGATGGCAAGACCGAGCCCGGTTCCTCCCGAGTTGCGGCTTCTGTCTTTATCCACGCGGTAAAATCTCTCAAATATCCGCGGAATCTCTTCCTTCTGAATACCGATTCCCGTATCGGACACTTTGATATCAACAGCGGTTTCTTTCACATTTACCGAAATCGCCACCGTCCCTTTTTCAGGCGTGTAGGTTAAAGCGTTGTTCGCCAGATTCAGGAATACCTGCTTCAGCCTGTGCACATCACCCGTCACAAAAATCGGCTCCTCCGGAAGATCGAGCTGAAAACTGATGCCTTTTTCCTCAGCCTTATGCTGTAAAAGGGCTTCGATTTCATGGAGGATTTTTGCAGCGTCAAAGGATTCTACGCGCATCGTAAAGTTTTGCTGCTCCATTTTGGATAAATCCAATAAGTCCTGTACGAGGGATTGGAGCCGCTCACTTTCTTTCAGAATGATAGACAGAAAGTCTGAAAGCGCCTTTTCATCTTTCATCGCCCCGTCTAACAGCGTTTCCGTAAAGCCTTTAATCGAAGTGATCGGCGTTTTCAGTTCATGGGAAACATTGGCGACGAAGTCCTTCCTCATCTGCTCCAATTTTTTAATTTCCGTTATATCGTGAAAAACGAGAACAATGCCCTTCCATTCATCATCAGGACCCATGATCGGAACGCCGTCAACTTCAAAGTAGCGCCGCTCAATATTGATGGGAAGTCTCAGCAGCTGGCATTTTTTCGTCTCCGTCATAAAAATATCTTCGACGAGCCGAATGATTTCCTCATGCTCAAGCGCATCATGGTAAAGGCGGCGAAGCAGACGTTCAGGCTTTGTATGAAACTGCTTCGTGTACGATCGGTTCACGAGATTAATAAAACCTCTCCCGTCTATTAAAATCAAACCTGAACCGATATTTTCAATGACGGTTAACAGACGGTCGCGCTGCATATCCTGCGTTCTCGTCATTTCCATCAAATCGACCGCCAGACTGTTCATCGCACGCCCGAGACGGTCAGACCGCCTTGCGTAACCGCTGTAGGAGCGGGCGTCATAATTGCCTTTGGACAGCTCTGTCGCCACCTTCGTCGCGGCGTCGATTGATTTTTTGTAACGGGACGTCATGTTTGTATAAAAGAAAACGATAATGATAAAAGCGGTACAAAGACTTGCTGCCAGCATGCCCCACATTTCTCCGGTAATACTTGAACCGCCGCTGATTTCCGAGGAAACGAGCACATATCCCGCCGTTCGGCCGGCGTCATTTTTTACGGCGGCGCCGCGGATCACTTTGCTTCCCGCCTGTATGGCTGCCTCATTTTTATTGTGAGAAATGAACTCCTTTACGGCTGCATCATCAGCATGCCTGCCGGAATGATAAACGGCGTCACCCTTCTCATTGAGAACAGAGACGTTTATACCGAGGGTGCGGCCGGCGTCGCGGACCACCGTTTCATTGCTTTTATTGCCGATTCGGCCGGTGTCCAGAAGGCCCGCTATGTATACCGATTCCTTTTTCAGCTGATCCGCCGTTCTGTCTTTAGCGGCTGAAGAAATAAGCTGCTGTAAAAAAAGGCCGAGAACACTGAAAACCAATATGATACATACAACGAGTAAAGCGAACAGACGCACACGGACTTTATTCATTCATTTTTGGCTCCTCCAGTTTATACCCCAAACCTCTGATTGTTTTAATATAGATGGGTTTTTTGGTATTTGATTCGATTTTGTCGCGCAGATGGCTGATATGAACGTCAACAATCCGGGTGTCCCCGGCAAAATCATAGTTCCAGACCGCGCTCAGCAGAAGATCTCTCGTCAGCACTCTTCCCTTGTGTTTTCCCAAATACAGAAGCAGTTCAAATTCTTTAGGCGTCAATTCCAGCTGTTCTGACTTGAAGTACGCTTCGTAATGCTCCGGAAGAATTTTCAGCTCGCCGATAAGGATCTGCCCGTCCTTTTCCTCTTCTCTGCTTTGCGACAGCGAAGAAATGTCAGCCCTTCTTAAAATGGCTTTCACCCGCGCAGTCACTTCCCTCGGACTGAACGGCTTTGTCATGTAATCATCCGCTCCGAGCTCCAGTCCCAGCACCTTATCAAACTCTTCATCTTTTGCTGTCAGCATCAAGATCGGAACCATCATTTTCTGCTGTCTGAGCTGTTTACAGACGTCGATTCCGTCCACTTTCGGCAGCATGACATCCAGTACGATTAAATCCGGATTTTCCTTCTCTGCCTGCTCCAGAGCCTCTTCGCCGTCTGATGCGGTAATGACATCATAGCCGGACCGTTCCAGATTGTACTGTAAAAGAGTAACGATAGATTGTTCATCATCTACAACTAAAATTTTTTTGTTCATGCTGCGCCCTCCGCTGTCTATTTTCCCCGACATCCAATTTTCTCTATTTTATGTGCTGCATATCACTTTATGATTTCATTTTATCCAATACTGCCCGTTCAGACAATTCGCCTTTTTGATCATTTTCAGAGAAAGGATCGTTCAGGGAAAAAGAAAACGCTTTCATTAATTGTAAAAAGAGGAAGGCTTCTGATTCGGAAGCCTTCCCTTTTTTCTTATGACAATACTTTCATCACGTTTTTGACAGATTCAACTGATTTACTCAGCTGTGCTTTTTCATAGTCTGTCAGTTCAAGCTCAATGATTTGCTCTAGGCCGTTTCCTCCGATAATCGTCGGTACGCCTAAGTAAATGCCCTCATGACCGTATTCGCCTTCTAAATAAGCGATAGTCGGAAGCACGCGGCGCTGATCTTTCAAAATGGCTTCTACCATTTCTGTCAGTGATGCAGCAGGCGCATAGTAGGCGCTTCCGTTGCCGAGAAGGTTGACGATTTCCCCGCCGCCTTTTCTTGTGCGCTCTACAATCGCATCAAGACGGTCTTTCGGGATAAGTGTTTCGAGCGGAATGCCGCCCGCATAGGAATAACGGACGAGAGGAACCATGTCGTCACCGTGTCCTCCAAGAACAAAACCGGTCACGTCTTTTACTGACAGGTTTAATTCTTCAGCGACGAATGTTCTGAACCGCGCAGTGTCAAGCACTCCGGATTGTCCGATAACGCGTTCTTTCGGGAAGCCTGATTCTTTGTACACCGCATATGTCATCGCATCAACAGGGTTTGTTAACACGACGATAATGCAGTCAGGAGAATATTTCACGATCTCACGTGTGACGCTTCTCATGATTTTTTCGTTTGTAGATACGAGATCATCACGGCTCATGCCTGGTTTTCTCGCAATTCCGGCCGTGATGACGACGATATCAGAACCGGCTGTGTCCTCGTAGTTGGACGTGCCTGTGATTTTCGCGTCAAATCCTTGAACCGGACTTGCTTCAAGCATGTCAAGCGCTTTTCCTCTAGTCGGGTTTTCTAATTGAGGAATATCAACGAGCACAACATCCGCAAGCTCTTTTTGAGCTGTAAGGAAGGCTGTTGTCGCTCCCGTAAATCCTGCTCCGATAACAGAAACTTTACTGCGTGTTTTTCCCATGATTCTCTTCTCCTTTTTTGGCTTCATTAGAAGTCTGCTTTAGGTTCAGTCCATGTTTTTGATAAGCTCTTCACCGAACTCTGAACATTTCACTTCAGTTGCACCGTCCATTAATCTTGCAAAATCGTAAGTTACTACTTTTGAAGCAATCGTTTTTTCCATAGCTTTAATGACTAGGTCAGCCGCCTCATTCCAGTTCAGGTGTTCAAGAAGAAGCACTCCTGAAAGGATAACGGATGACGGGTTGACTTTGTCAAGGCCGGCATATTTAGGAGCCGTTCCGTGAGTCGCTTCAAAAATCGCATGCCCTGTTTCATAGTTGATGTTCGCTCCCGGTGCGATTCCGATTCCGCCTACCTGAGCGGCAAGCGCATCAGAGATATAGTCTCCGTTTAAGTTCATCGTCGCCACGACGTCGAATTCGCTCGGACGGGTTAAGATCTGCTGAAGGAAAATATCAGCGATGCTGTCTTTGACGATGATTTTTCCTGCTGCTTCCGCTTCGCTCTGCGCTTTATCAGCCGCTTCTTTTCCGTCTTTTTCGACGATGCGGTCATATTCGGCCCAAGTGAATACTTTATCTCCATATTCTCTTTCGGCAAGCTCGTAGCCCCAGTTTTTAAATGCCCCTTCAGTGAACTTCATGATGTTTCCTTTGTGGACAAGCGTGACTGACTTACGGCCGTTTTCGATCGCATACTCAATGGCAGCTCTGACTAAGCGGCTTGTTCCTTCTTCAGAAACAGGCTTGATGCCGATTCCTGATGTTTCAGGGAAACGGATTTTGTTAACACCCATTTCATTTTGCAGGAAGCTGATCAGCTTTTCAACTTCTTCAGAACCTTTCGCATACTCAATTCCGGCATAAATATCTTCCGTGTTTTCACGGAAAATGACCATATCCGTATCTTCAGGACGTTTGACCGGAGAAGGCACTCCAGTGAAATATCTGACAGGGCGCAGGCACGTAAACAAATCAAGTTCCTGTCTCAGCGCCACGTTCAGAGAACGGATACCGCCGCCGACCGGTGTCGTCAGAGGTCCTTTGATAGCGATGAAGTACTCTCTGATGTCTTCCAGCGTTTCGGCAGGAAGCCACTCACCTGTTTTATTATAAGCCTTTTCACCGGCATAAACTTCTTTCCACGTGATTTTTTTCTCGCCTTTATATGCTTTTTCAACAGCGGCTTCCAATACTTTAGAAGCGGCATTCCAAATATCAGGGCCTGTGCCGTCACCTTCAATAAACGGGATAATCGGATTATTTGGTACGTTTAATACTCCATTAGAGACTGTAATTTTTTCACCTTGTGACACAATATTACCTCCCAGTATGTAATTCATATTTAGAAAACATTTTATTTTTCTTGTATAGAAAATAAAATGATTTTTCTCAAGATTCTATCAAAATTGTAAACCAACTTGGGCTTGATTAACAAGAGGCTAACGACATGAAAATCACCAGCCTCCCGTTTGATCAGGCTCTTTCGTCAATCGGAACAAAAGTCTGCTTATCCGGACCCGTGTATTCAGCGCGCGGGCGGATGAGGCGGTTGTTATCGTATTGCTCAAGAATGTGCGCGATCCATCCGGACATTCTGCTGACCGCAAAGATCGGCGTAAACAGATCGTGGTCAATGCCGAGACTGTGGTACACAGATGCTGAATAGAAATCAACGTTAGGCGGAAGTTTTTTCTCCGACGTCACAATTTCTTCGACACGGATTGACATGTCGTACCATTTGCTTTCACCCGTCAGATTCGTCAGGCGTTTGCTCATTTCTTTTAAATGTTTGGCGCGCGGATCCCCATGCTTATACACGCGGTGTCCGAAGCCCATCACTTTTTCCTTTTTCTCCATTTTGCTGCGGATATAAGGCTCGGCATTTTCCACTTCTCCGATCTCTGTCAGCATTTTCATGACGGCTTCATTGGCTCCGCCGTGAAGCGGCCCTTTTAATGCGCCGATGGCTGCCGTGATGCCTGAGTAAATATCAGATAAGGTGGCGACACATACTCTCGCCGTAAATGTTGATGCATTCAGCTCATGATCCGCATGAAGAATGAGCGCTTTGTTAAACGCTTCCACTTCGATCGGAGAAGGATCTTCACCGTTTAAGGTATAAAGGAAGTTCTCCGCAATACCGTACTCTTCCTTCGGTTCAACAGGATCAAGCCCTTTGCGGATTCTTGAGAAAGCGGCGACAATGCCCGGCACCTTCGCCTGCAGACGGATGGCTTTTCTGTAGTTCGCTTCCGGATTCATGACATCGGCTTCACTGTCAGTCAGACCGAGTAATGAAATTGCCGTCCGGAGCGCAGCCATTGGATGTACGTTATTGAGGGGATAGGATTTGAAGTGCTCAATGATTTCTTGTGGAACGGCAGCTTCTTTCGCAAGCTGTTTTTTCAGTTCAGCAAGCTCTGTTTTATTCGGCAGGCGCAGATGCCACAGCAAATAAATGATTTCTTCAAAACTTGCATTCTCTGTCAAGTCGTCAATATCGTACCCTACATATGTAAGGGTATCGTCGATAATAGAGCTTACAGATGATGTTGTTGCTACAACCCCTTCAAGACCGCGTGTTGCTGTCATATTCAACCTCTCCTTTTCAATCAAAATTCCCCTTTAAAGAGTACATAAAACATACGGCTTACTTAAAATGAGTCATGTAAACACTCCCTTTCCCCTTTAAGAAAATGCTTACATTTCATTGATTGCGGTTACATAACCGATATGCTTATAGAGGAACATAACAAATTCTTATAAGCTTATTTAAGTTTAAGCCTATTCTTATTATAAACAATAATCTGATTAATTTGTAGACTTTTAACTAAAAATGTTTTAAAAGCCCTATATATCAAGGTTTTGCGTTGATAAATTTAATCGCTTGCTTTCAGGCGCTTTGTAAAATCATGTATTCTCATGTTTTCATTTGGGGGAGCTTTGGGAGTTTAAAAGGACAACGCACCACTACCCGGGTTATTCACAAATGAACGCCAGAAAGAGCGCAAAAAAAAAGCCCTGTCCGTGGCTTTTTTTATGTGCCTACTGGCCGCTCTGCTAATTTTAGAGTACCCACCGGGCGCTCTGTTATCTTAACATCTGATGATTCTTGATTAATCTTAACTACAGCTAAACCACTTAATGTAACAAAGGTTAGGGCTGCACAAAGAATAATTTTTTTCAATTATAATCCCTCCAGGTGCCTCATTTTCTCCTCGGCTAAAATAGCATGCTTAGAAAATTCAAGCGCCTCTTTATAGAGTCCATGCTTCTCACAGTGTTCTGAAATAACCAAAGAAAGATCAAAGACGCTATCAAGGTCATTTACTTCATATAAGTAAAAAATACCACCTCGACAAGTTTCAATGCTTTTCCTCTGATCCTGCTGCAGAACTCCGTAAATAATATTTATTTTAGCCTCATAAAGAGGATATCCTATGTAGAGTATCCTGTTTTATCAATTTTGCCTTGTGGAGTTGTGATGCTTTAAATGCAGGAATGTAACTGCTGAATTTCTGTCCCTTGAACCAGAACCCAAAAGGAAGGGGTCTACTCTGAAAGTCAATGTATCGGTTCCTGAAATCTTGCCTTTTGTACCCGGAAGCTTTGAATGAGGGATAATTATGAACTTCACTATATACCTGCCTTCTTTTTCTTCGGATAATTTAACGCCTCCTTTAATGGTAACAGAGAGTGTGTCATCCTTATAGAATTCACGGGCACTGTCTAATATATTTTTACAGAAAAGCTCATGCATAAAAACACCAAATAGCTCCTGAGAAACTTTTGGGTTCTGGCCGTGTTCTTGTTTAGCAGCAGCCACTGTGATAGAGCTTAACGAAAAACATAAGATCACCAATACAATTATTTTTTTCATAGTAATCATCTCCCTTCACTTTAACATTTGCATTCCTTTATTTTTTATTACATCTTGAATAACTTCGAAAAATCTTCTCCCTTCATAAAAGAGAGAGCTTATTATTACTTCAGCTAAGACAAGATTTTCGCTTTTGTACTCAGCCCTAAATATCCTCATCAAACCGTTCATCAATTGAAACTGACTCATTTACTGATGTAAGTGAATTTAAATAAATTGCAGAAAAACCCTCCTCATCTCGAGAAGGGCTCGATTTCTACTGCTTTTTTCTTAATCAGTCTGAAGAAAAAACTGATGCCGCTCAACTTTTCAATCGAAGGGCTTCATAGGGTTCTCCAACTATTTGCCCCTATGCTTTTCTTTTGCTTTTTGTTTTCTGATTAAATATTTTTGTTCCTTTATTTTTTCTCTTTGTTTTCTATTCAGTTGTTTTTTCTTTTCTTTTCTTGTTTCAAGCTCCTGCTTTATCGCTTTTTGTGCCTTAGTTGATATCCCGATATTTTTTATCTCTTTAGAAGCTTGTCGTTGTAATCTTTTTGGGTTTAACTTCTTAGATTTTGTTTTAACACAAACCCCTTCCTGTTCAGTGCGGGATAGAGTCTGTAAAAGTTGATTATTAACAAAATGCATGATTTCTGAATCCTTTGGCTCTTGTCCAAACAAATGACGAATTGCTCTTAATTTCCCATCATTCACAACTTCAATTACTCCTACCCAAAACTGACCATCGTAGTAAACCGTTAATTTCATAACGATTCCCTCCTCCTAAATTTACTGAAGAATGATGGACATCCCGAGGAGGGGAAGGTTACTGACATTTTAAATAATGCATCCGGACTACCAACCGAATTGTGTTTTTTCATTCTCATTATAAATTTAACAAACTTTCAAATTGAAGGAAAGGGTCTCCGCTTATTTTAACAACACTTCAAGTTTTGATTTGGTTCAAGTGCATAAATTCCATCAGCTTTTAATCCATTCATCAATTGGAACCGCCTTACTGCATCTTCAGTCTTCGTGCCATATGCGCCGTCGATTCCGAAGTTCTTTGTTACATGGTAAGCCACTTCATTCCTCGGAATAATGCAAATGGCATTTGTCTGAACTACAAAATGCGCTGCAAACTCTTATTTTCACCCGCAAAAAAAGCAGCTTTAAGCCGCTTTTTTACTTTACGAAGTGAATATTTTTACGATCTGCATGGCCAGATAGGCAATTCCGGCGCCGATTAACGGACCGACGGCAACGCCGCCGAAAAGCGCGACGGCAAGTATCGTGCCGATCACCAGCGCCGTTGTAATATGAGGATCGTTTTCCAATAAGGTGAGACCGTTTTTGGCGATTAAGGCAACGGCGATTCCGGCGCCGAGAGCGATCCACGCATAATATGATTTCATCGCTTCTCCGAGCTGTTTAAAACCGATGTCACCTGTCGCAATCGGCACTAAAACGGCGATTGTAATGACGGTGACCCCCCAGTTGATTCCTTTTGACTGAATCACCGGGAACAATTTCTGGTCAAGACCGACAGCTTTTATCACAATGAGAAAGCCGACGGCAAAAAGCAATGACTGGTTTTTGGCTATCAATGCGATGGCCAGCAATAATAGTAAAAATAAATTCGCCTGTGTAAACATCCTGAAAGCACCATCCTTCATCATAACTGTATTCATATCCTTTTTTTTGACGAATAAACTAATGTAATAGGACGTGCCGACCGAGAGGAGGATCGATGTGAATCCGCACTATGCAACTGTTTTTTTCCGCGCACTGTTTGTACTAGTTGCGGCCGGCGGCGCTTTAGCGGCCGGTTACGCCTCATTTTCGTTAACTTATCCGTTTCTGATCGCCCTTATTCTGTCGTCGGCGATCATTCCCGTGGTTGACTGGCTGGACAAACTGACGGGGCTGCCCCGATCAGTCAATACAGTCATTGTCCTGGCCTTCTTTTTGCTGATTCTTCTTGGCGCGGCGACTTTTCTCGTTGCGGAAATCATCTCGGGAACCGCCTATCTGGCCAAAACGCTCCCTCCCCATATCAGCGCCTTTATAACGTATTGCGAGGAGTTCTTCACTTCCCGCATTCAGCCATTGTACCACGAGCTGACTGTCTTATTTAACGGGCTGGAAACCAATCAGCAGGCATCCATCGTGACGCATATTCAGACTCTCGGTGATACAGCCGCTAAAAATGCGGGGCTGATGCTTTCACATCTTTTAGAGCTGGTGCCGAAATTGATTGCCTTCCTTCCCAATACGGCTGCTGTCTTCGTATTCGCAATGCTGGCGACTTTTTTTATGACAAAGGACTGGCACAAGCTGAAAGCGATGCTTTATTCCATTCTTCCGGAACGCGTTTCGGCAAACGCCAAGGCCGTGTCGGGAGAACTGAAAAAAGCGATGGCCGGTTTCATTAAGGCGCAGGCCGTGCTCATCCTTTTTACGATGATCATTGTCTTTATCGGACTGTTTCTTTTAGGAATTGAGCATGCGGCGACCATTGCCTTTTTTATCGGCCTGGTGGATCTTCTCCCGTATCTCGGCGCCGGATCGGTATTTGTTCCCTGGATTATGTATTTGGCCATTGCCGGTCAGCTTCCCCAAGCGATCGGTCTCGGTATTTTATATATTGTGGTTCTCATTCAGCGCCAGCTGACGGAGCCGAAGATTTTAAGCAAGTCAATCGGGCTTGATCCGATTGCGACCTTAATCGCCCTGTTTGCCGGCTTTAAGCTGTTCGGAATTTTAGGACTGGCTGCGGGGCCTGCGCTGCTCGTTTTCATTCAGGCCTTTATCACAACGGGCGCTTTAAAAGAAATATGGGCCTATATTACTGTTCAGTCCAAATAAAAACAGCAGCCCTGCAAGAAGGCTGCCGTTTTTATTTGATAATGATCCGCTTGTTTTTTGACATTCCTCTCAGCCATTTGAACAAAAGCGGCTTCATGCGGTTCCGAGTGAACGGAATCAGAAGACAGGCCCCTGCAATATCGGAC
Organism: Bacillus sp. 01N42_2; assembly: GCF_056399565.1. Taxonomy (NCBI): domain Bacteria; kingdom Bacillati; phylum Bacillota; class Bacilli; order Caryophanales; family Bacillaceae; genus Bacillus; species Bacillus sp. 01N42_2. The sequence continues at coordinate 418,251 of NZ_JBFTRO010000003.1, forward strand.
AAAAAACCCGGAAGCATCAAAAGCAGGCCTCCGATAAAGACGCATATTCCGTCAAGAAGCGCGTCCCCCGGCATGCTGCCGTGCTGCAGGTCGCGCATCACCCGATGATATACATCAATTCCCTGTCTTTTTGCCACCAAGGCGCCCAGCACGCCTGTCAAAATGATGAGAAGGACGGTCGGAAAAACGCCGAGCCATTTTCCCGCCAGCAGAAACAAGCTGATTTCAATTGCCGGACACACGATAAACAGTAAGAATAAAAGTCTCATTTTTCTGCCCTCCTGCCCTTCTAAAAGCGCGTCACCGTCCGCATGGGAATAGGAAAATCAACCTAAAGACAAAAGAGAAGGGAGAACCCCCCTCTCTTTTTTAAAGCTGTTTAAAGAACGCTTGCGCGGCCTTCATACACAGCGCCGCGGGCAGCGTCAACTGTGATAACCTGTCCTTCTGTTAAAACTGAAGTTGCGTTCTCCAGACCGACGATAACCGGAATGCCCAAGCTTAAACCGACTACTGCGGCATGGCTTGTCAGACCGCCTTCTTCCGTAATGAGCGCTGATGCTTTTTCAAGCGAAGCGATCATGTCACGGTCAGTGCTTGAAGCAACCAATACTGCGCCGTCTGTCATTTTTTGTTCAGCTTCCTTCGCATTTTTTGCAACAACAACCGGACCGAATGCTGATTTGCGTCCGATGCCTTGTCCTTTTGCGATTACGCTGCCGACAGTGTGGACTTTCATCAGATTCGTCGTGCCTGATTCACCGACAGAACCGGCTGTAATGACAATCAGATCACCGTGTTTCACGAGTCCGCTGTCAAGTGATTTTTGAACTGCATCTTCAAGCATTTCATCTGTAGAATTCGCGTTTTGGCCGCTTGCCGGGAAGACACCGAATACAAGGCCGAGTTTGCGTGATACAGACTCATTCACTGTAACGGCTACAATCGGAGCCTGCGGACGGTATTTCGCGATCATACGCGCCGTATGGCCGCTTTCTGTAGGCGTAACGATAGCTGCCGCGTTCAGATTGATTGCCGTGTGCGCAACGGATTGGCCGATTGCATCGGTAATCGTCATGCCGACCTGATCTCTGCGTTTAGACAGAATTTCTTTGTAGTTCAGAGATTCTTCCGTGCGTGTGGCGATGTTAAACATTGTTTGAACCGCCTCAACAGGATATTGTCCCGCAGCTGTCTCACCGGAAAGCATGATCGCATCTGTACCGTCGAAAATAGCGTTGGCAACGTCACTTGCTTCAGCGCGTGTCGGACGTGGGTTGCGCTGCATGCTGTCGAGCATTTGAGTCGCGGTAATAACCGGTTTGCCGAGCGCGTTGCATTTTTTGATCATTTCTTTTTGCACGAGCGGCACTTCTTCAGCCGGAATCTCTACGCCGAGGTCTCCGCGCGCTACCATTAAGCCGTCAGATACTTCCAGAATCGCATCCAGATTGTCTACGCCTTCCTGGTTCTCAATTTTAGGGATGATTTGAATGTCAGACGCGTTATGCTCTTCAAGCAATTCGCGGATTTCCAGAACATCCGTAGAGCGGCGTACAAATGACGCAGCGATGAAATCAACGCCTTGCTCGATACCGAAGACGATGTCTTTAGCGTCTTTTTCAGTAATTCCCGGAAGGTTGACGCTGACGCCTGGAACGTTTACGCCTTTTTTATTTTTCAGCGTGCCGCTGTTTAAGATTTTTGTTTTGATTTCGTGTTTTTCCGGATTTGATTCAATCACTTCCAATCCGATTAAACCGTCATCCAGCAGGATGATAGACCCTGCTGACACGTCGTCTGCCAGGCCTTCATAAGAAACTGAGAATTTTTCAAGCGTTCCCAGCACCTGTTTTGTAGAAACGATAATTTCATTTCCCGCCTGAAGCTCAAGCGCGCCGTTTTCCATATCGTGCGTGCGGATTTCCGGACCTTTCGTATCGAGGAGAATCCCCACGTTTTTGCCGAGCTTTTTGCTTGCTTCTCTGATGTTTTTAATTCTTGCGCCGTGCTCTTCGAAATCACCGTGTGAAAAATTCAGACGGGCAACATTCATACCCGCTTCCATCAATTTTGTCAGCATTTCTACACTTTCACTGGCCGGACCGATTGTACAAACGATTTTTGTTTTTTTCAACTCGTTCACTTCCTTCTGAAATCTTCAGCTTCTTCCGTCTTAAATAGACAGTTCTTTTGAAAGCTGATACATGTTTGGTTCAACAGTATGTTTTGATTCTAAAATTTCTATAATATCATGGTCTACAAGCTTGTTGTTTTGTATACCTACGCAGCGTCCGCCTTTTCCTTTAAGCAGAAGCTCAACCGCGTAAGCGCCGAGGCGGCTTGCAAGAACCCGGTCAGAAGCGCTTGGAGATCCGCCGCGCTGGATGTGCCCTAAAACGGATACCCGTGTTTCAAGGTTTGTTTCTTCTTCGATGCGTTTTCCGAATTCAACCCCGCTGCCTACCCCCTCAGCAACGATGATGATACTGTGTTTTTTGCCGCGGTCATGCCCTCTCTTCAAACGGCCGATAATTTCTTCCATATCGTAGTCCGCTTCAGGGATTAAAATGGATTCCGCTCCGCCTGCAAGACCTGCCCATAAAGCAATGTCGCCTGCATGGCGTCCCATCACTTCAATAACGTATGTACGCTCATGCGACGTAGCTGTGTCACGGATTTTATCAATCGCATCAATTACGGTGTTTAACGCCGTATCAAATCCGATCGTAAAATCAGTTCCCGGGATGTCATTATCTATCGTACCCGGTACACCTACACACGGAAACCCGTGTTCAGTTAATTTTTTCGCACCCATGTACGAACCGTCTCCGCCGATCACGACAAGACCTTCAATGCCGAGTCTCTTTAAATTTTCGATTCCTTTTTCACGGCCTTCAACTGTTTTGAATTCAGGACATCTGGCTGTATACAGCTTTGTTCCTCCGCGGTGGATGATGTCACCGACCGAACCCAGTTCCAGTTTCTCTATTTTTCCGCTGATTAATCCTGAATAACCGTTATAAATTCCGTAAACTTCTACATCGTGATAGATAGCTTTACGCACAACCGCTCGCACCGCTGCGTTCATCCCCGGGGAATCCCCGCCGCTCGTTAATACTCCTATACGCTTCATTTCCTATTCACCTCAGCAACATATATATGTTAAACATATCATGATCATTGCCCTAAAACAATGAAAAGGGACGCCTGAGCTCCCATGAAACCTTACCTATTATACAATTAAATAAACTGTTTTTAAATAAAATTTAAGGAATATCACAAAAAACACAAAAAATAAACGTGAGCCATAGGCTTCACGTCTATTCAGTTTGCCCCGATATATTGATCCTCAACCGAAACTTTTCCGATGGCTTTGTATTTTTCGTAGCGCTGTGAGATCAATTCTTCGGCGTTCAATGGGAGAAGAGATTTTAATGTTTCTTTTAGGATGCCGTCAATGTAGCCCGCCTGCTGCTTGATGTCATGGTGAGCTCCGCCCTTCACTTCTTTAATCATATTATCTATAATTCCTAATTCTAATAAATCGGGCGCAGTAATCTTCATGGTTTCAGCTGCTTTTTTGGCAAGGCTGGAATCTTTCCACAAAATGGACGCGGCTCCTTCAGGAGAAATAACGGAATACGTCGAGTTCTCCAGCATCAGCATGCGGTTGCCCACACCTAATGCAAGCGCCCCTCCGCTGCCGCCTTCGCCGATGACGATACAAACGACAGGCACTGTCAGGCCGGCCATTTCGAACAGGTTCTTAGCAATGGCTTCACTTTGTCCCCGTTCCTCCGCCGCTTTGCCGGGATACGCTCCCTTCGTGTCGATGAAGCAGATAATCGGGCGGTTAAACTTATCCGCCTGCTTCATGAGGCGAAGCGCTTTACGGTAGCCTTCAGGGTGAGGCATCCCGAAATTGCGGACAAGGTTTTCTTTCGTGTCTTTTCCGCGCTGATGACCGATGACGGTGACCGGCATGCCGTGATATTTGGCAACTCCGCCGACAATCGCAGCATCGTCTCCGTATGTTCTGTCTCCGTGGCACTCAAAAAAGTCGGTAAACAGGTATTGAATGTAATCAAGGGTCGTCGGCCGTTCGGGAAGGCGTGCGATCTGCACTCTGTCCCAAGGCTTCAGGTTTTTATAAATTTCATCCTGGAGCTTGCTGAGCCGGTCTTCAAGCCTTGCGATTTCAGCGCTTAAATCCATCTCCGAATCTTGGGTGAATTTTTTCAGTTCGGCGATTTTTGTCTGCAGTTCAATCACCGGTTTTTCAAATTCTAATCTTGCAGCCACTCATGCTCACCTCCTGTTTGGTGCATGTCCAGCAGAAATGCGAGTTTGTCTTTCATGTCGTTTCTGTGAATCACCGCATCAAGCTGGCCGTGCTTTAATAAAAATTCCGCCGTCTGGAAATCTTCCGGCAGTTTTTCTCCGATCGTCTGTTCAATAATACGTCTTCCGGCAAATCCGATCAAGGCGCCCGGTTCAGCGAAATTATAATCACCGAGAGACGCGAAACTGGCCGATACGCCGCCAGTCGTCGGGTGGGTCATAACCGAAATAATCAGCCCCTGCTCTTCACTGAACAGTTTCAATGCAGAGCTTGTCTTCGCCATCTGCATAAGGCTTAAGACCCCTTCCTGCATACGTGCGCCGCCGGAAGCGGTAAAGATGATGAACGGGACTTTTTCCTCTTTCGCTTTTTCAATTGCCAGCGTGATTTTTTCGCCGACAACCGAGCCCATGCTGCCCATGCGGAATGTCGAATCCATGATCGCGATCACGGCAGGGAATCCGCTGATGGTCCCTTTTCCGGTAACAACCGCTTCATTCTGCGATGTTTTCTCACGGTCTTTTTCGATTTTTTCTAAGTATCCCGGGAAACCGAGCGGGTTTTCAGATATCATTCCCTGGTTGAATTCTTCGAATGAATTTTCATCCAGGAGGATTTCAATGCGCTGCTTTGCATTCATCGGGAAATGATGCCCGCAGTTCATGCAGACGCGCAGGTTTTTATCTAACTCTTTTGTGAGCATGATTTTTTTACATTTGGGGCACTTTGTCATAATGCCTTCCGGAACATCATGTTTTGCCTGCTCAGACGGCACGGAAGCATATTTTTTCTTTTTTGTGAATATATCCTTTAACAAATGATTACCTCCCTTTTGTGAAGGGTTCTCTTCACTGCATGTCTTCCGATTAGATAGACTTAATAATAACTTTACCGAAACTATTGTACTTTTTTTGTCAAACGGTGTCATCCTCCATTCGACATTTTTTGCTGAAAAGCAGGCGGAAACGGACGGATGACAGACCTTTAAAAGCGTTGCTCAGCCTTATCTGTCAGCGTTTTCAAAAGAAATAAGGATTCTGCTGAAATTTTTTTAAGACCTGCCCTTAAAAAAATGCCAGCAGTCCGTATATTGAACAGCAGCGCGTTGTTTTTCCCAACGCGCTGCCAATTCTTTTTGTGTTATTATTCGCCAATGACCGTAAGCTGTCTTGTTTTTTCAGCCACTTCCTCAGGGTCAACCGTAATTCTGGCGACGCCCGTTTCCATCGCCGCTTTCGCAACGGCTTTCGCAACGGCAGGAGCCACGCGTTTGTCAAATGGAGCCGGGATGACATACTCCGCGCTTAATTCATCCTCTGAAACGAGGGAAGCGATCGCTTCAACCGCAGCTATTTTCATTTCTTCGTTGATATGAGTCGCGCGAACGTCAAGCGCTCCGCGGAAGATTCCAGGGAATGCAAGTACGTTGTTGACCTGGTTCGGGAAGTCAGAACGGCCTGTTCCGATTACGCTTGCGCCGGCTGCGCGCGCGTCTTCAGGCATGATTTCCGGATTCGGGTTGGCCATTGCGAAAATAATTGGATCTTTCGCCATGCTTTCCACCATTTCTTTTGTCAAAGCGCCTTCGACTGATACACCGATAAAGACGTCTGCATCTTTAATGACATCCTGCAGCGAACCGTCATTGCGGTCTTGGTTTGTAAACTTGGCCACTTCGTTTTTCACCGCATTCATGCCGGCAGGACGCCCTTCGTAAATGGCTCCTTTAGAGTCGCACATCACGATGTCGCGAACGCCGAAATGGTAAAGAAGCTTGATGATCGCGATGCCTGCCGCTCCCGCTCCGTTTGCCACAACTTTAATAGATGACATGGATTTTCCTGATAATTTCAGCGCGTTTACAAGTCCGGCTACGGTTACGATGGCAGTGCCGTGCTGATCATCGTGGAAAACCGGAATGTTTGTTTCTTTTTTCAGGCGCTCTTCAATGATAAAACAGTTCGGCGCCGCAATATCTTCAAGATTGACACCGCCGAATGTCGGTTCAAGCAGCTTCACCGTGTCGATGATTTTGTCCACGTCGTTTGTGTTGAGCGCGATCGGGAATGCGTCCACGCCCGCAAAGCTTTTGAACAGAACCGCTTTTCCTTCCATGACCGGAAGTGAAGCTTCAGGCCCGATATTTCCGAGACCGAGAACCGCTGATCCGTCTGTTACGACTGCTACCATGTTCCCCTTCATTGTATAATCATATACTTTATTTTTATCGTCATAAATCTCTTTACAAGGCTCAGCTACCCCCGGAGAGTAGGCAAGGCTTAAATCGTCCGCATTTCTGACTTCCACCTTTGCTTTTGATTCAAGCTTTCCTTGGTTTACTTTGTGTAAATGTAACGCTTCTTCTCTTAATGACATGCTAAACACTCCTTTTAAGTACTTTGTTACATATTCTGCCGCATAGACTGGTACAATCTCTGGAGGTGAAAAATTTCAGAATCTTTAAATAAGATAGCACAATTGTTTCAATTGTATAACAAAACCATTGTTGTTACCACTATTTTAACACGACGTTTTCGCGGCCCAGCAGCTCTTTTAAACGGTATAACGCCTGATGGTCCGCCTGAATATGAAAGGTGTCGGGCAGCCTGATGGTCTGCTTGTCTTTTTCATAATAAAGATAAACGCCGGTTTCCCCTTTATGCTCCAGTAAAATACGCTTCATCTTTTCCAAAAACTCCTGATTGTGCCGGCTGCCTTCGATTTTGATGTAAACAGACGGCGCTCTGTCTGTCTCCGTCTCCTCAAGAAGAGAGGCGGATGACATGATGAATTGTGTCTTCTCCTGCCGCTCTTCCATTTTTCCGGCGGCGAATAAAAGCGCGCCTTCTTTTAACAGCGGAGACAGCCTTCTGTATTGGTCAGGAAACACGACGGCTTCCATTTCTCCCGTTTCGTCGCTTAATGTGAGAAACGCCATATGCTGACCTGTCTTTGTCCGAATCGTTTTGATGCCCGCGAGCAAAGCGCCGATCGACAGCTGCCCCTTAGGCGCCTGACGCGCTTTTGCGATCGCTTGCGCACCCCGTTTTTTCAAGAGATCCCTGAAAGCGGACAAAGGATGGCTTGAGAAATAAACACCGAGAGCTTCTTTTTCAAACCGAAGCTTGTCCACGAGCGGAAATTCCTCAGCCTCTACATATTTTGGCTTAATGGAAAACGATTCTTCCAAAAACAATCCCATTTGGTCATCGTCTGCACGAAAAAGTTCAGCGTGCTCTAAAGCGACATCCACGGAGGCCAGCAAGGAGGCGCGGTTTTGATTGAATTCGTCCATGGCGCCAGAAAATATAAGGGCTTCGATTGTTTTCCGATTCACGCTTTTTGCAGGTACGCGAAAGCAGAAATCGAAAAGATCCTCGAACGGTTTATGTGTTCTTGCTTTATAAATATCTTTCACTGCCGAGACGCCTACGTTTTTCACGGCCCGCAAACTGTATCTGACGGCTCCGTTTTCCGGCGCAAACGGAAAACCGCTCTTGTTTATTGACGGCGGAAGAACTTGGATCCCGCTCCCCTTCGCTTCATGCAGATATTGCGATATTTTGTCCTCATTGCCGATGACGCTCGTCAAAAGACCGCACATAAAATATAAAGGATAGTGCGCTTTTAAATAGGCGAGCTGATAGCCGATCATGCTGTATGCGACAGCATGGCTTCTGTTAAATCCGTAGTTGGCGAATTTGACAATCAGATCGTAGACCTCGTTTGCAGTGACTACAGAATACTCCTTTTTTAAGCACCCTTCAACAAAATGGCTTCGCTCTCTGTCCAGAATGTCCTTTTGCTTTTTACTGACAGCCCGTCTGAGCAGATCCGCTTCACCTAATGAAAACCCTGCCATCCGCGAGGCGATCATCATAATCTGCTCCTGATAGACGATGACGCCATACGTGTCACTGAGAATATTTCTTACATCCTCATGCGGCACTTCCACACGCGCCCGCCCGTGCTTCCGATCGATAAATAATGGAATATTTTCCATCGGCCCCGGTCTGTAAAGCGCATTCACCGCGACAATGTCTTCAAGCCTCGACGGCTTCAAACGCTTCAGCACGCTCCTCATCCCTGATGATTCCAGCTGAAAAATGCCCGTCGTATCGCCGTCTGACAACAGGGAGAACGTTTTTTCATCCTGGTAAGAAATCTCGGAAAAATCAATTTTCGTATTCGTCTCTTTTTCAATCATCGTTTTAATGGATTCAATAAGCGTCAGGTTGCGCAAACCTAAAAAGTCCATTTTCAAAAGACCCAGATCTTCCAAGTGATCCATCGCATACTGCGTTAAATACACGCCGTCATGCCCTTCTTGAAGAGGGACAACTTCAGAAAGCGGATCTTTACTGAGAACAACGCCGGCCGCGTGTGTTGACGTATGCCTCGGAAGACCTTCAATTTTCCTGGCGACCTGAAACACTTTATGAAGAACGGCGGATTCAGACAGCCGCCTGTTCAGCTGAGCGGACTGCCGCCTCGCTTCCTCAAGCGTCATTCCCGGCTTTGACGGAATCAGGCGGGCAAGCTGGTCAGCTTCTTTCGGACTGATTCCGAACACTCTCCCGGTGTCTCTTAACGCCGCCTTTGCGGCCAATGTTCCGAAGGTGATAATCTGAGCGACGTGCATGGCCCCGTACTTATTTTGTACATACTGAATGACCTCATCCCTTCTCGTATCTGGGAAATCGATATCAATATCGGGCATGCTGATCCTCTCCGGATTAAGAAACCTTTCAAACAGCAGAGAATGTTTCAGCGGATCCACGTCTGTAATGAAAAGAGAGTAAGCGACAAGCGAGCCTGCCGCAGATCCTCTTCCCGGGCCTGTCACAATGCCCTTTTCATGCGCGTACTTCATAAAGTCCCATACGATGAGAAAATAATCACTGAATTTCATGCGCCTGATGACGTCCAACTCATATTCAAGCCGGCGGATGGCGCGCTCATCAGGAGTGCCGAAACGGAGACGCAGCCCCTCGTGACAGACTTCCGCCAAATAATCATCGGCTGATTTGCCGTCCGGCGCCGGAAAAGACGGAAGGCGTGTCTGTCCGAGGCTGACATCGACCCGGCATTGCCCGGCGATACGCGCGGATGCTTCAATCGCTTCCGGATGCTGCGTGTAAAGCTCCGCCATCTCTTCAGGCGGCCTCAAGTGTAAATCCGGCAGATTCCCGTTCTGATCCTCCCATTTCTCACCGGCTTTAATGGCGCACAGACAGCGGTACGCATCTTGATCTTCTTTCTTGATATAACGGACATCCCCCGCAGCGCAGACTGGGATTTCCGTCTCGGCTGACAGGCGGAGAATATCTTCCGATAACGTCTCATGACCTTTGAACGGCTGGTATCCTAAATAAAAACGGCCTTCTCCGAACAGTTCCCGGAATCCTTCGGCAGCTTTGACCGCTTCTTCAAATTTCCCGGCTTGCAGCAGACTTTCAATGTACCCGTTTTCACCGGGTGTAATGGCGATCAGCCCCTCATGATAGCTCTTCATCCATTTTCGCTTCATGCCGCCCTTTGCTATGGATTGCAGCGCACTTGAGATTTTCAGCAGGTTCTGATAACCGGTGTTTGTCTCCGCCAAAAGAACAAGCGGGCGTGCTTCAAGTTCCGTTTCGTCCGTGTATATAGAAGCCGTCAGACCGATAATCGGCTTTATTCCGTTTGACTTGCATGCTTTATAAAACTCAATGGCGCCGTACAGCACATTTTCGTCCGTCAGCGCCAATGAAGAATAACCGAGCTCCTTCGCTTGTGTAACAAGATCTTTTACAGAAGCGGCGCTGTTTAACAGGCTGTAGCCGCTATGTACTTGCAGATGAACAAAAGACAATGCCGCCACTCCTTTCCGTATACGTTCATTTTGCCTTTCTACATTATAAGACGGGTTTTCTTAAGAAACAAATGTTCTTTTTTGACTCATCATCATACTTGTCCGCTTTGCTCAATATGATAGAAAAGTGAGGTGGTGTATATATGGATCAGGAAGCCGGCTTTATGGCGAATTTTATCAGCAGTTATTTTATCGCCCTCGGCGTTTTGCTCGGCGGAGCGCTCATCGGCGGCGTCGGAGCTTATTTATCAGGCGAGCCTCCGCTTACGGCGATTACAAAATTGGCGAACAGGCTGAAGATCTGGGCGCTTGTCGCGGCTATCGGAGGAACATTTGACGCCGTATACAGTTTTGAGCGGGGGCTGTTTGAAGGCAACACGCGCGACATCTTCAAACAGCTTCTATTAATTATTTCAGCGATGGGCGGCGCGCAGACCGGCTGGCTGATTGTGTCATGGCTGGCTCAGGAGAATATGCCTTCATGAGAATTCCCGAGTATTATAAAAAACCGGGATGGCAGCGTTTTTTTGCGGGAATGATGTGCGGAGCAATCGTCAGCTGGCTGTTCTTTCTGTTTACATACGGAACGTTTCAGGAAGAACAGGTGACGTTAATTGAAAAACAGCGGGAGCACGCACGGGATTTGAAAAACCAGATCTCCATCTATCAGAAAGATCTTCATAAATTAAATGAGGATAATAAACAAAGACTGCTTATCCAAAGTGTTGATGTGAAGCTGATCAATGGGGAAAAATACAGAATCGCCCAGCCTGATAAGATGAAATTTGAAGAACAGGTGAAAGATGATATTTCTGAAGTCATCACAAAGGATATTGAGAGCGTGTATAAAACAAAGGAGCTTTTAAAACGGACGATTGAAAACAAGGTGTACACCATAAATGAAAAGGAATATAAAGCTCAAGTAAAGGAACTGACGATTTATACGAGATTGTCTGTCGAAATTCATATTTCTTTTGCGACGTAATTATGTCATTTTTAAAAAATTTCCATAGATCTGTCGCTTTTTTCTCCGCTTTTTTATAAACTGTAAATGAGACATTTTCAATGATTCTGAAGGGAGGAAGGGAAAATGGAGGTTTTTAGTGAACGCCGCCTGGCAAAAGATCATGCAGACCGAATCAGAAAAGGCTATTCCGCATATGCAGAAACAAACACACTCGCTTCCCTCATAAAAAAAGAACTCCAAATCTGTAATCTCCGCGTCTACGAAGACCTGACTGAATTCGGCTGCTGGTTCATCCCTGTGACAGATGAACACTAAGAAAGAGGGTCTCCCCTCTACTTGTGTTCGTTACATATCTCTTCAAGATCAGCAAGAATCGGACCGGTTTCATCCCAGCTGAAGATGGATGCGCCGGCTGCAAGCGGATGTCCGCCGCCATTGTATTTCCGGGCAATTCCGTTGATGACCGGGCCTTTTGAACGGAACCGGACTCTGATTTGGTCGTCTTCTTCTACGAAAAACACCCAAGCGCGAATACCGGAAATATTTCCGAGTGTTCCGACGAGCTGCGACGCTTCAGAAGCGGTGGTTCCATATGTCTCCAAAATGTCTTTTTTAATGAAAACGGAAGCGACGCCGTTTTCAGACAATGACACATTTTGATAAATAAAGCCATTCAGCTTCACCACATTTAATTTCGTTTCATACAATTGATTAAACAGCTCTGACGATGAAAATGGGAACTCAATGAGCTCTCCCGCGTATTTTAATGTCTTTTTTGTGGTGTTCGGGAATAAGAAGCGTCCCGTATCACCGACGATACCCGCGTAGATCAGCTCAGCTGCTTTCGTATTCAGCTTCCAGCCGTGCTGCTTTCCTTCCAGGTACAGCTCATAGATCATTTCGCTTACGGAGCTTGCATTCGTATCGACCCATAACAGATCGCCATACGGATCTTCATTTGGATGGTGGTCTATTTTCATGAGCTTTGCGCCGGAATGGTAGCGCTGATCGTCGATCCGTGCTTGGTTTGCGGTGTCGCACACGATGACAAGAGCATCTTTGTAGGTTTCGTCACCCACCTCATCGAGGGAATATAAGAAAGACAGGGACGGCTCAGGCTGTCCGACGGCAAAAATATTTTTTTCGGGATACGTTTCCCGCAGGATTTCCGTAAGGCCGCACTGTGATCCGTAAGCGTCTGGGTCAGGCCTCACATGTCTATGTAAGATAATGGTGTCATATAATGATATGGTTCTGATCAATTCGGATTTCATCGTTTTCTCCTTTTGTTTTTATTCATTTAATCATACTCTTTATCCATGGAAAAGGAAAATCTTTCAGTAACGGTGTAAACGGTTTTGCAAACTCATATAATGGAGGATTTCATTTATGCTGGTTTTTGTTTTTCTCATCGGGCTTTCTGCCTGCTTTTACGTGTATTACAAAGTAAAAGGCATCCAGACGAAACGGGCGCTGGAGAAGGAATGTTTTTCGGCTAAATCAAGTATGGCGTTAGGCGCGCTGGTGCTTTTGTACGGAGTAAACCAAATGATTCTGTTTCACTCCGTCCTGACCCTCGTCATCGGCGGCGTCTTCATTTTAATCGGAGCAGGCAGCGCATGGGCCGGGTATAAAGCCTATAAGCATTATGAACCTATCCATGCAAAAGAAGCGGAGAGAGACCACGCATAATGAATGTCAAGGGACCGAGATGCGTCCCTTAACTTCTCTCCATCAGCTGCACCATGAGCATCGCTTTTGAAACGATGCCGCTTTGGCTTGACACTTCCACTTCCATTTTTCCGAATTTCCGGCCCGCTTCTAAAATGCGCGGCTTTACTTCAATGACCGATTCCATCTGAACGGGCTTTAAGAAGAAAATCGTAATGCTTTCAATGACCAGCTCGCCGCGTTTGCGGGACCGTAAAAATCGGCTGGCAGCCTGAGTTAAAATCGTCGTAAACACCCCGTAAGAAATCGTCCCAAGCTGATTGGTCATCTGCGGCGTGACTTCATATTGATAAACAGCCGGCGTTTTGTCATCTTCTTCTTCTTTAAATCCCCTTGAAACGATATCATCAAGCTTTTCCCCGACCTGAGGCTGCTTTTGAATCATTTGCAGCGCTTTTAAGACGTCCTGACGGCTGATCATACCGATCAGTCTGTGGTTCCCGTCTGTCACCGGGAGCACTTCGATTCCTTCCCAAACCATCATTTGAGCCGCTGAGGCGACAGACGTTTTCCCGATGACCGTGACAGGGTTTTTGGTCATTACTTTTTCAATCGGGACTGACCGGTCATGTCCGGCGATATCTTTCGGTGTGAGAATCCCGTGGATTTTCATTTGCCCGTCAATGACAGGAAAGCGGCCGTGTCCGGTTTCATCGTTTTTTTCGTACCATTTCTCCAGCTTATCTTTAGGAGACAGCGTCACTGTCCGATCGGCGGGAGTCAAAATGTCCTCCACGAGCACAATCTCTTTTTTTATGAGCTGATCATAGATCGCCCGGTTGATCATCGCGGCTACCGTAAAGGTATCATAGCTTGTGGAGAGAATCGGAAGCTCAAGCATATCGGCCAGCTCGATAATGCTGTCGTCGGTATTAAATCCTCCGGTTACCAAAACAGCCGCGCCCGCTTCAAGCGCCTGCCGGTGGGCATTGATTCTGTTCCCGACGATTAACAGGTTCCCCGCCGCCGTATAACGCATCATCGCATCAAGCTCCATCGCGCCGATCACAAACTTATTCAGCGTTTTATGCAGACCGGCTTTTCCGCCGAGCACCTGGCCGTCTATCACATTGACAACCTCGGCATATGTCAGCTTTTCGATATTTTCCTTTTTCTTCTGTTCAATCCGGATAGTCCCCACACGTTCAATAGTGGAAACGAACCCTTTATTTTCAGCTTCCTTAATGGCTCTGTAAGCCGTTCCCTCACTGACTTTCATTTCTTTCGCAATTCTTCTGACCGAAATTTTTTCACCGACAGGAAGCGAATCTATGTACGATAGGATTTGTTCATGCTTTGTTGCCAAGCGTTTCACCTCTAAGGACAGTCTTCTGCTTTTATTATAAGGGCACGGGGGATTCATTCGCAATGAGACGCCCGAAAAAAGGCGTCATCACAAAAAGACCTTCTGAACGTTTGGTTCAGAAGGCCTTTGACACATATGTCAGGCAAGCTCAATGGTCTCGCCGACCGCCATGACTTTGCCGACGCCTCCGGGCAGACTTTCAGCGAAAGCGTCAGGGTCCTGTTCAATGACGGGGAATGTATTGTAATGAACGGGAACGACCTGTTTCGCTCTCAGCCATTCAGCCGCGAGTTTCGCATCTTCAGGCCCCATGGTGAAGTTATCACCGATCGGCAGAAACGCCAGGTCAATGTGATTCAGTTCCCCGATCAGTTTCATATCTGAGAACAGCGCCGTATCGCCGGCGTGGAAAATCGTTTTGCCGTCAATCGTTAATAAAATCCCGGCCGGCATCCCCGTGTATGTGATGGTTTTGTTTTCTGCATCAGTGACCGCCGATCCGTGGAACGCCTGTGTCAGTTTCACTTTGCCGAAATCAAATTGGCGCGCCCCGCCGATATGCATCGGGTGGACGTTTAACCCTTTAAAGCCGAGATAAACGGCCAGCTCGTTCGGCGCAATAACGAGTGCGTCGTTTTGTTTGGCGATCTGCTCTGTATCTCCGACATGGTCATTGTGTCCGTGAGTAAGCAGAATGACGTCCGCTTTCACTTCTTCCGGCTTCAGATTGGTCAGACTGTTTCCGGTTAGGAACGGATCGAAAATAATGTTATGGGTTTTCGTTTCCACTTGAATAACAGAATGTCCGTGATAAGTCACTTTCATCGTTTTCACCTCATAAAAAATTAATATTTATCAAGTTCCCTTTTTGACAAACGAAAAAACTTACAGGGATTGATGCCTGTTAATCACATTCAGCCCGCCTGTTGCTTCTATGACCGTTCCGGTGACAAGATCGGAATCCTCTTCACATAAGAAGGCGATGATTCTTGCAATGTCTTCTCCGGTTCCGGACCTCCCGATCGGCGTGTTTTCTTTCCCGATTTTCCGTCTTGCTTCTTCTATAGACGCTTCTTTCATATCTCCTACAATATCACCCGGGCAGACCATGTTGGCCGTGATGCCTGATTCGGCTTCTTCAATCGCGATGGTTTTCGTTAACGAAGCCAATCCGACTTTAGCCGCCCCGAAAGCGGAACGGTGAAGCCAGCCGGGGGCATGATCTGCGCCTTGGAAGCCGTATGTAATAATCCTGCCGAAGCGCTGCTGTCTCATTACCGGGATAACCGCTTTAAACAGATGGAAAACGGCGCTTAAATTCCCTTCAAGCATGCCATACCATTCGTCATCGGAGTAATCGGCAAGCTTTTTACGCTCAAATATGTACGGCCCGGCGTTGTTAATCAGTATGTCAATTCTTCCAAACCGCTGAAGGGCTGCATCGGCGATCCGCATGAGATCTTCTTTTCGGGTTACATCGCCCTTAACGAATTGCAATCTGTCATGGCACCGGGGATAATCAGCCTTCAGACAAGCGACGGCTTCTTCGTCCTGTCTGTAATTCACTGTGACCGAAAAGCCTTTTTCCAGCAGCATTTCAGTCACTTTTCGGCCCAACCCCTTCGTGCCGGCAGTGATTAGAGCATGTCGCACATTGAATACCCTCCCCAAGCAACGTTGCCGCTTCAATAAAATAAAGTCGTTTCTCCCTCTACTTTACTATAAACAAGCGGCAATATCACTTTTTTGCACTTCATCCGCACGAAAAAAGCCGTCTTTACAGACAGCTTAATTTTCCGAAGGGGCTGAGGCTTCCTCCAGACCGACATAACCGCTTTGGTATGCCTCTGAGATGAGCCGGGCCGTTTCTTCACTTTCTTTTTCATCATAGATGTAACGGTCTTGTTCTTTGCGCATTCCTTCTACCTCCCATCATTATAGATGTAGCGTGTCTGATATGACGGGAAAATATGAAGGAAATTTTAGCAAATTAAACGCCGGCGCAGGCTTTTGCTTTTATGAGCGCCTGTTTTACCTGCTGAAAGCCCGTTCCGCCGGCGCTCATTCTTTTTTCAACCGCATGGTGCGGATCAAGCACGGTATAAATATCTTCTTCAAAGAGACTGCTGGCTTGAAGGAATTCTTCAAATGCCATATCACTTAAATAGATTCCTTTTTCAATGCAGCTGTACACAAGCTTGCCGACCACTTCGTGCGCTTCTCTGAACGGCATGCCTTTTTTGGCTAAATAATCGGCAAGTTCCGTCGCGTTTGAAAAATCTTGTTTTGTCGCCTGTTTCATGATGTCTTTGTTTACGGTCATCGTTTCAATCATGCCCGTAAAAATCTGAAGGCTTCCTTCAACGGTTTTCACCGTGTCAAACATACCTTCTTTATCTTCCTGAAGGTCTTTGTTGTATGCGAGCGGGAGCCCTTTCATAATCGTGAAAAGCCCCATCATATCACCGTATACGCGTCCGGTTTTTCCGCGGATCAGCTCCGCCATGTCCGGGTTTTTCTTCTGCGGCATCATGCTGCTTCCCGTTGCGTACGTATCATCCAATTCAATGAATCTGAATTCCTGCGAGCACCATAGAATGATTTCTTCCGAGAAGCGTGAAAGGTGCATCATCAGCATACTGCTGCTGCTTAAAAACTCGAGAATAAAATCTCTGTCGCTGACCCCGTCAAGACTGTTCTCATAAATGGAGTCAAAACCGAGCAGCTCCGCCGAATAGCTGCGGTCTATCGGAAACGTCGTTCCGGCAAGCGCCCCGCATCCGAGAGGCGATATGTTAATCCGCTTCAGCGCGTCACGGAAACGCTCTTTATCCCGTTCAAGCATCCAAAAATAGGCGAGCAGATGGTGGGCGAAAGAAATCGGCTGGGCCCGCTGCAAATGGGTGTACCCCGGCAGAATGGTCTCGACATTGGCCTCTGCTTTTTCGATCAGCGCTTTTTGGAACTGTTCAATCAGCCCGATGATATGGGAGACATGATCTTTCAAATATAGATGCATGTCTGTCGCCACTTGGTCGTTCCGGCTTCTGCCTGTATGGAGCTTTCCGCCGAGCGGTCCGATTTCTTCAATCAGCATTTTTTCAATGTTCAAATGAATATCTTCATAATCAACAGAGAATTCAAGCGTTCCTTCCTCTGCTTTTTGCAGGAGGGTCTGCAGTCCTTGACGGATGGCGCCTTCTTCTTCCTCCGTCAGAATGCCGCATTTTTTCAGCATTGCCGCATGAGCGAGAGACCCTGTAATATCCTCTTTGACTAAGTTTTGGTCGAATGTGATGGATGCACCGAACTCATCGACCCACTTTTCCGGTGTTTTTTGAAAACGGCCTCCCCAAAGCTTCTTCATGCTTCAATCTGCTCCTTCTTTTTCACAATGCTGTTTACTTTTGTCGGCAGTCCCCAAAGCTCGATAAAGCCGATTGCCGCATGATGGTCAAACGCATCGTCTTTTGTATATGTCGCCAGTTTTTCATCGTAGAGAGAATATTCCGACTTGCGTCCTTCTACAATGGCATGGCCTTTAAACAGCTTGACGCGCACAACGCCGGTGACGTGCTTTTGGGTTTCTTTCAGGAATGCAAGCAGCGCGTCTTTTAACGGTGAGAACCATAAACCGTTATAGATGATTTCAGACAGTTTTTGTTCAATTGCCGGCTTGAAATGAGCCACTTCTTTCACTAAAGTCAGATCCTCAAGCTCTTTGTGAGCCGTAATCAAAGTCATTGCGCCCGGGCATTCATAAACTTCACGGGACTTAATGCCGACCAGGCGGTTTTCGACATGGTCAATCCGGCCGATGCCGTGTTTTCCGGCAGTCTCGTTCAGCTTGAGAATCAAATCAGCAAGCGGGTAGGATACACCGTCGATTGAAACCGGCACACCGGCTTCAAATGCGATTTCGATGATTTCAGGAACGTCCGGCGTATTTTCTAGAGATGCTGTCAGGTCATATGCCCCTTCAGGCGGCGCCGCCCACGGGTCTTCTAATATACCGCATTCATTGGCGCGGCCCCACAGATTCTGGTCGATGGAATAAGGGCTGTCAAGATTGATCGGAATCGGTATGCCGCGGCTTGCAGCGTATTCAATTTCTTCTTCACGCGACCATTGCCACTCACGGACCGGAGCGATGACCTCCAGATCAGGGTTTAATGATTTAATGGATACTTCAAAACGAACCTGATCATTGCCTTTTCCTGTACAGCCGTGCGCCACGGCCACTGCGTTTTCCTTTTCCGCGACTTCAACGAGTTTTTTCGCGATTAACGGACGGGACAGTGCAGATACGAGCGGATACTTGCCTTCATACATTGTATGAGCCTGCATAGAAATAAGCGCGTACTCTTGGGCGAATTCTTCTTTTGCATCAATCACGTACGAATTTACAGCGCCTACTTCCAGCGCTTTTTGCTGAACGAATGCCAAATCCTTTCCTTCCCCTACGTCTAAGCAGCATGCAATAACATCGTATCCCTGTTCTTGCAGCCATTTTATCGCTACAGAAGTATCAAGACCTCCTGAGTATGCCAATACAACCTTTTTCTGTTCTGCCATGTTAAAAGCTCCTTTTGTATAAAAATTAGTTTTAATTAATAAAAATGCATTTTGTATGTATACACTGTAACAAGTAAATTTTGTTTTTTCAAGCTTTTTATAAAAAAAACTCCACCCATTTTTTTGAGCGGAGCAAAGCCTTTTTATACATTTATAAGTCTTTTCGGATCTCCCGGAGCACATGGGGCAGTTCAGGAATAATCAGTTTCTTCATGGCAAGCTTGACGGCGCCTGAGGAGCCCGGCGTGCAGAAGACTGCGGTATTTTGGATCACGCCCGCTGCCGCTCTGGACAAAATGGCCGCGGAACCGATGTCCTCCGTATAGCTCAGCATGCGGAACAGCTCGCCGAATCCCGGGAGCTCTTTTGAAAACAGCGGCGTGACCGCTTCAATGGTGACATCCCTTTCGGCAATGCCCGTCCCTCCGTTTAACAGCACCGCATCTGTATATTCATCCATACAGCCGGATAAAACGGCTTTCTGCAATTCACCTTTCTCATCTTTTACGATGTCATAAGCGATCGTCTCAAATCCCGCTTCCCTGATGAAATCCATCATGACGCGCCCGCTTTTATCGGTTTCTTTCGTTCTCGTGTCGCTGACTGTGATCACTTTGCAGCGCACCGCTGACGGGGCCTCCTGTTTATGTTCATGCACACTCATTGTTTCACCTCATCATTTATGTACTAAGCATATCGTAACGTTTGGCGCTTCGGCATTCAATAGAAAAGCACATCCTTTAAGGATGTGCTTTTTGTCGATCATTATTGTGCAAGGCGGACAACGTCGCGCGCGATCATGACCTCTTCATCAGTCGGAATAATGATGACTTTGACAGGAGAGTGCGGGTAGCTGATAAACGCTTCCTCGCCGCGCACGTTGTTCAGCGCAGGGTCCCAATAAACGCCCATGAATTCTAAGCCGCGAAGCACGCGTTCTCTGACTTCAACGCTGTTTTCACCGATACCGGCAGTGAAAATAATCGCGTCAACCCCGCTCATTCTCGCAGCGTAAGAACCGATGTATTTATGGATTCTGCTTGCGAACACTTCAAGCGCCGTTTCCGCTCTTTCGTTGCCTTCTTTTGAAGCTTCCACGATATCGCGAAGGTCACTTGAGAAACCGGATATGCCAAGCAGTCCGCTCTTTTTATTTAATGTATTTAATACTTCATCAGCCGTCTGATTCGTTTTTTCCATAATGTACGGAATCAAGGCAGGGTCGATGTTCCCTGAACGCGTTCCCATCGCAACACCCGCAAGCGGTGTGAAGCCCATTGACGTATCAATTGATTTTCCGCCTTCGACGGCTGCGATACTTGCTCCGTTACCCAGGTGGCAGGAAATCAGGCGCAAGTCTTCAAGCGGACGGCCGAGAAGCTCAGCTGCGCGCTGTGTCACGTATTTATGAGATGTGCCGTGGAAACCGTATTTGCGGATGCCGTATTTCTCGTAGTATTCATACGGAAGGCTGTACAAGTAAGATTGCTCAGGCATCGTTTGGTGGAACGCCGAATCAAATACTGCAACCGCAGGTACATCCGGAAGCACTTCTTTAAAGGCTTTAATGCCGACGATGTGAGCCGGGTTGTGAAGCGGCGCAAGTTCTGAAATCTCTTCAATCTCACGGATTGTTTCATCCGTAAGCAAAACAGAATCGCTGAATTTTTCTCCGCCGTGAACAACACGGTGGCCGATTCCGTCAATTTCATTTAAATCCTTTATAATACCGAATTCAGTCAGCTTGTGAAGCAGCATCTTCACCGCGACCGCATGATCCGGAATATCTGTCACTTCTGTATTTTTTTCGCCGTTAACAGAGATTGTGAAAACGCTGTCGGCGATACCGATCCGTTCTACTAAACCTTTTGTTAGCACCTTTTCTGAAGGCATTTCGAATAGCTGAAATTTTAAAGATGAGCTTCCTGCGTTAATTGCAATAATTTTAGACATAAATGACGCTCCTATCAAAATTCTTCTTCGTTTGTTTCGTTCTTTTTTCCCAGACCGTAACTGCAGTCCAAAAAATATCTGACTTTTCCATTTAAACATTGTCAACTCAGCATTTCAAGTCAACATCCATATTGGTACCGCTTACAAAATGAAGTCGTTATTTTCTGATAAATCCACACTGTGCCAAATGGACGGCTCGGTCTTACGGAATGTTATGTTCTTTCCTTAAGTTGTGTCAGCACCCTGATATCCATTCATTTTCAAAAGCAAAAAGCAGTGCGGGATTTTGCGTCACCACCCTGCTTTTTCGCCATTATTTTTCTTTTTGAATCCATTGATCCAATTTTGCCATCATCTCACGCATCGCCTGCTGGTTCGCGAAGGAAGGAAGGTTGGCCAGAAGCGTTTGTTTCGGCGGCTTTGCGCCTTCGCCTTTTTTCTGCAAAATTAAAATGCTCTTTGCCTGCGCTTCGTCTTTAAA
Source organism: Bacillus sp. 01N42_2 (assembly GCF_056399565.1). Taxonomy (NCBI): domain Bacteria; kingdom Bacillati; phylum Bacillota; class Bacilli; order Caryophanales; family Bacillaceae; genus Bacillus; species Bacillus sp. 01N42_2. The sequence continues at coordinate 439,463 of NZ_JBFTRO010000003.1, forward strand.
CAGAGTAGCCGGCAGCTGAAGAAGGGCGTTGATATACACTTTTTCCGCAAAAAACCGCTTCAGTTTATCGCTTTGGGCGCTGTCAAACAGATGGTTCGGAATCATAAAAAACAAGTATCCGCCCGGTTTTGTATGCTTGACGCTCTGCTCAATGAATAAGTGGTGGGCAAATGAGTGGCCTTCATCCGCTTTCAGCTCAAACGCTTCTGCGCCTTCGTCATTCGGATAATAGCCGACCGGCAAATCGCAGAGGACCGCATCAGCCGGTTCGATAAATAACGGCTGAAGACTGTCCTGGCAGAACAGCTCCATTTCTTTTTCCTGCAGATTCGCCTGGGCATAAGCGATCTTCAGAAGGACATCATCAATTTCAATGCCGAAGCTTTTTGCCGCTTTGTCAGAAAGCTGGTTTGCCGCGGTCAATAGAAGGTTTCCGGTGCCGCAGGCGGGGTCCAGCAATGTCAGGCCTTTTTGGCCGCCCGTAAATTTATTCACGAGGTAACTGATGAAAAGGCCGATCGTATCAGGCGTCATCTGTCTGTTCGGATGGGATTTATCTTTCAGTCCTTTTAAAATGGCGAGCTGAAACGCCTTGCGGATCCATTCAGGCTCCCATTGTTTGAAGTCTGCTTTCGCAAGCAGGCTGTTAAGCTGTTCGGTTTGTTTTTCCTGAAGCCGAAGCTGTTCGGCCGTTTCGAGAAAATACATCTCTCCCGCTTCCGCAAGCCCCTCAATATAAGACAGCTGAAGGCCTTCTGCTATTACTTGGGCGGCTTCATCTAAAAGTTCATAAATCTGACCGACATGGTCGTGTTGCATGCTGTTTCCTCCTTGCCATGAAAAGAGCTCCGCGGCAGCACCCGGAGCTCTTTTTCTCTCTTTACTTAATTAATGCTTTTGCAGCTTCGATAGGCTTTTCATAATTCGGGTGGTTTGTCGCTTCGCTTACGTATTCCGCATAAACGACTTTTCCGTCCTGATCAAGAACGAATACGGAACGCGCCAAAAGACGAAGTTCTTTGATGTAAACACCGAATGCTTCACCAAATGACATCTCTTTATGATCCGATAATGTTTCAACTTTGTCGATTCCGTTCGCTCCGCACCAGCGCGCTTGTGCAAACGGGAGGTCGGCGCTGATTGTATAAACGTTCACATCGCCGAGTTTTGCTGCTTCTTCGTTGAAGCGGCGCGTCTGCGCGTCACATACGCCCGTGTCAATGGAAGGAATAACGGATATGATTGTTACTTTCCCTTTCATATCTGCTAATGTCTTCTCTTCTAATCCGTTTGTCAAAACCGTGAAGTCAGGAGCTTGGTCACCCGGTTTCACTTCTTGTCCGATCAGCGTCACGGCTCCGCCTTTAAATGTAATCTCAGCCATTCTGATTCCTCCCTTATCTATGTATAGCTCTATCATAGTCGAGTTTTATGCAAACTGCAAAGGTTATGCCGCATCGTAAAAAAAGCTAACTGCGGGCGGCAGTTAACTTTTCTGTTATAAATCAATATCCGTTCTTTTTTGGTTCCGGCCTTTTTCATTTTTTTTAAACATATGCTGGATGCGTTCAATCGTTTGAGGCGCGGAGTCTAACAGTTTATCAATCAAATGGGTGTTCTCGTCTAAATGAAGCATACGCACGCCGTTTGTTCCGACAATCAGAAACGCAATCGGCGTAATGGATACTCCGCCGCCGCTTCCGCCGCCGAACGGGAGCTTCTGCTCTTTTCTTTCGTCGTCCTCGGTTCTTTTTTCAGCCGGTTTTGCTCCAAACTCGCTTCCGCCCGCCGCAAATCCGAAGCCGACCTTTGAAACCGTTAAGATTACGCTGCCGTCAGGCGTTTCAACCGGATCACCGATGATTGTATTCACGTCGATCATTTCTTTCAAATTTTCCATAGCGGTTTTCATTAAACCTTGAATGGGATGGTCTGCCATGTGCGCTCCTCCTTAAACTGATGAATCATTCTTTGAAGCAGCCGGAACCGGCTGTTTCTTTCGTATGATAGAAAGTCCGTTCCGCCCGTATTTGAGCAATTTGAAAGCTGCACCTATAAGATGTCCAAAACGAAAAAAGAATATACACTGCAAATGCGTCTTGGATGCAGGCACTTGAAAAGACGGAATGACTTCGCACACCGGTTTATGTATAAAACGCAGATGGTCATACAGCAACGCCGTAATGCCTCCCTTTACGGCCCACAAGCCGCCGGCGGCGATTCCCGTAACGGCGGCGTCCTTTATTCCGATAACCGTCACCCATTCGAACTTCGTCACGCGGACTCCCGCAAGAAATGAGGCGCCGATTTGACGCATTCTGACGACCTGATGCAGAATCATTTCTATTCTGTGAATGGTCTGTTTGACATCTTCATATGTGATTTTTTTCTTCTCTTTTTGCTGACCCTTTATTTTAGATTTTGTGTCTTGCTTGACATCAATTGACGCATCTTCGCTGTTTACTTTAATAACGGGCAGCGTTTTTTTAAAACGGATCAGCCCGTATAAGGCAGAGAGTTTAAACGTCATTTTGTCGTTATCTTTATCATGCAGATATTCGAAAGTCAGATGGATTTTCATCCTCATGAGCAGCCAGAACAAAATGAGAATGAGAATAACAGCTGCTGCGGCATATCCCATAAGCTTCACTTCCTTAGCTGCATTATCGCCAAAACCAAAAAAAATAAACCCGGATGTTTATCCGGGTTTATTGCTTTTATTTGCGGTACAGTGCTTCGTGAATCACCGTTGTGTCGGCAATAAGATCATGAATTCCCTGCTTCTTAGGCGTAAACGCAATGACAATATAAAGAATCCAGATTTTATCGATATAACGCCCCACTGCTTCCCTGAAAATGACGGTGCCCCATGTCAGCGGTTTTCCGGGCGTCAAAGAAGTGACTTTTAACCCGAAGACCATTTTGCCGAGTGTCTGATGAAACCATTTTGTCATGAACACAAAATAGGCGAGGTAGACGATCAAAGTTGTGACGGAATAGGCTGAGATTGTAAACATTCCGCTTGTTTTCGGTAAATTCATCAGTGTGAACACCGGTGAAACGATGATATGATTAAGCCCCCAGATCACCAGCCAATCGAGAAGAAACGCCCAAAACCGGATCCAAAAGCCCGCGTAAGCCGGGTCGAGCGTCCCGTGTTGCTCGGCTTCCTCTTCTTTGCCGTGAAAGCCTTCGTAAGTTGCGTCCATTCTTTCTTCCCCCCTACTTTGCATAGAGATACATCATCCGCGGCGAACCGGATTGCGAAATAAGCTCTTTCATATTCAGAAAATCAATTTCGCTTTTAAACATTTTCGCTGCGCTCATGGAAAAGAGCGAGCCTAATCCGAATCCTTCCTCGTACGTGATGACTGAAGCGTTTTTCATATTTTTATGGTCCTTTTTCATCGCGCTGATCGTATCATCGTAAAAACCGAGATCATCAACTAGGCCGATTTTTTTCGCTTGTCTGCCGTCATAAACACGGCCGTCGGCAATTTTTTTCACATCTGCTTTTGACATGTGCCGGCCTTTTGAAATGACATTGACAAACCCTTCATACGAATCATTGACCATCGTCTGCATGATCTTTCTTTCTTCCTTCGTCATGTCGCGGGTCGGTGACATAATGTCTTTATGCGCGCCGCTTTTGATGGTTTCAAACTTGATGCCGAGTTCATCAGCGAGCTTAGAATAATTGACGCTTTCCATGATGACGCCGAGTGAGCCGGTGAGCGTTTCCGGTGAAGCATAGATTTTATCAGCGGCCGTTGAGATGTAGTAGCCTCCCGATGCCGCCATGGAGCCCATGGATACATAAATCGGTTTCTTCGTTTCTTTCTTTAGTTCTTCCAGTTTTTTATGTATTTCCGCGCTTTCATACACGCCTCCGCCTGGGGAATTGATTTTCAGGACAATTCCTTTGACGCTTTTATCTTCTTTCGCACGCTCTATTTGTTTTAAAAATGATCTGTGATCATACCCGCCTGAGCTGAGCAGGCCTGCGGACTCCCCGTTATCCTCAATCGTGCCGTCCACTTCAAGCACGGCGATTTTACTGCCGGGGCTTCCCTTATCAAGCGTCACTTCCTCTGTGTCATCTGTCAGGGATGCAAAGTCAGACCCTGTATCTCCGACATTTTTCAGCACCCCGACAGTCACACTTGCAATGACTGATACGCCGAAAATGCCGATAGCGATGACGAGCGCAATCCATCTTTTTGCATTCATTTATTCTGCCTCCTTTTCTGTCACTATTCGTACGTTCTCCTGGAAAAAAAGATTCACTTTTTTCATGAAGCGCTTTCACTTAACGGATAAACAGGAAACATGTTACACTATTGCCACAGGTATTTTAACACAATATCTGATGGGAGAAAAACGTAAATATGACAGCAAAGGGGAATGGAGATATGACCGATCTTCGCCGCAATGTTTATTTTTTTCACAAACAAGACAACGAAACAAAAGAACAAGTCAGCTCTCTGAAGCAGCTTGCCAAATCGCACGGTTTTACAGTTGCGGCCCAACCGGAGGATGCCGGGATTATCGCCAGCATCGGCAGCGACGGCTCATTTCTGCAGGCCGTCAGAAAAACCGGATTCCGTGATGACTGCCTGTATGTCGGCATCGCTAAAAAAGGAAAAGCCCATTTGTACTGTGATTTTCACAGCGATGAGCCTGAAAAAATGGCGGACAGCATGACCGCGGAACAGCTTGAGGTCAGAAAATACCCGCTCATTCACGTAACAGTGGACGGCAGCAATCATTTTCACTGTTTAAACGAGGTTTCCATCCGTTCAAGCATTATTAAAACGTTTGTGATGGATGTGTTAATTGATGATCTTCACTTCGAGACCTTCAGGGGCGACGGCATGATCATTTCCACCCCGACAGGCAGCACCGCCTACAATAAATCCGTTTCAGGCGCTGTTGTTGATCCTTTGATTTCCTGCATGCAGGTATCCGAACTGGCCTCTTTGAATAACAACACATATCGCACCCTCGGATCTTCGTTTATTTTAAGCGCGGACCGGAAGCTGACACTGCAGGTGGTGCAGGACGGCAATGAGCATCCGATTATCGGACTTGATAATGAAGCGCTCAGCACGAGAAATGTCAAAAAGGTTGAGATTACACTATCCGATAAAAAAATCAAAACGGTCAAACTGAAGGACAACTCTTTCTGGGAAAAAGTAAAGCGCTCATTTTTATCATAAAAAAAGAGGACGGGCATTAACGCCTGTCCTCTTTTTCATATACGATACGGCCGCCGACGACGGTTTTGACAGCATCCAATTCATGAAGCTTTTTCGGGTCCGTTTTAAACGGATCGCCGCTGAGAACGGTAAAGTCGGCATCATAGCCGGAAGCTATCCGTCCGCGGCTATGTTCTTTATGGATGATTGCCGCGCTTCCCTCCGTGTAAAGCTGAATGGCTTCGTACACGGTCAGGCACTCTTTTTCATAATAGGCCGGACCTTCCGGGTGCTGCTTGCTTGTACGGAGCACAGCCGATTGAATGCCCAGAATGGGATCTGCCGGTTCTATCGGGGCATCTGAACCTCCGGCGCACAGCAGCCCTTTCGACAGCAGGGTTTTCCAGGCAAAAGCGGTTTTCATCCGCTCTTCTCCGAGCCTGTCAATCACCCACGGAAAATCACTGGCCACAAAATGCGGCTGAAGATCAAGGCCGATCGGAAGCCGGGCGGCTCTTTCCATCAAACCGTGATCTAATACTTGCGCATGAATGAGCCTGTCTAGCTGTCCGGGCTTTGCCGGGTATCTTTCGATCACATCGAGCACCTTTTCAAATGCAAGGTCGCCAATCGCGTGCACGGCGATCTCCATCCCTTTCTGTCTCGCTTTATAAACAAGAGCGGCAAGGGTTTCGTCATCGTGCACCTGAACGCCGGAAACAGACGGATCATCATGATAAGGCTTTTTCAACAGGGCCGTTCTGCCGCCGAGCGCGCCGTCTGCGAAGATTTTCATCGCTCCGTATTCCAGATAAGGCCCTGTCCTTTTGTCCAGAGCGCTCCACCTGTCGACGGCTTCGTGATGAACAAGCAGATGTGCCCGAAAAGGGAACAGGCCGCTGCCTGTTAACGACTCGTACGCGGCAACGGGAACGGACGCGTCTCCGTAGTATGCCAGATCCTCGGAATGCCCGCCGGTCAGGCCTTTTGACCAGCAGTCCGTGATTGCCGTTTGAAGAGCGCGTTTGACATAGTGAAGCGAGACGGGCGGAAGAGCCTGAGTCACAAGCTCTTGGGCTTTATCCAGCAGAAGGCCTGTCGGACCGACGCTGTCCCGGACGATAATCCCGCCGTTTGGATCAGGTGTATCGTTTGTAATCCCCGCCGCGCGCAATGCGGCCGAATTGACTGCAGCGGCGTGCCTGCATACCCGCTTCAGCAGGACGGGGCGATCGGGAAAGAGCGGGTCAAGGTCATGCTTCGTTACATAAACCGGCTGTTCAAACAGATTTTCATCCCAGCCTTCGCCGATCAGCCATTCGCCATCTTCCAATTCACGCTCTGCTTCTTTTGCAGCCTGCAGTATCGCTTCTTTTGACTTCAGCTGTGACAAATCAAGGCGGAGCTGTTTCTCACCGTGTCCGATCAAATGCATATGACTGTCTGTAAAACCAGGAAACATGACAGCCCCATGTAAGTCGATTTCCTCCGTATCAGGCGAACCGTATGTCTCGCAGAGCTCCTGAAAGCTGCCCGTCTGTCTGATGATGCCGTCTTCGGTATAGACGGCTTCAGTGACATGGTTTTCGTCAAGCATTGTATAGATGGTGCCGCCGTGCCAAATCGCTTTCATCCCCGCTCACCCTTTTTCTGTATTAAGCTTTTTTATCCGCCTTCAGCCGTTCTTCACGCTGTCTCAGCTCTACCCGTCTGATTTTTGCGGATGCCGTTTTCGGCAGGCTTTCGACAAATTCAATTTCTCTCGGATATTTATAAGGCGCCGTAATCGTTTTTACGTGGTTTTGCAGTTCTTTAACAAGTTCGTCACTGCGCTTCTCATCGTTTTGTAAAACGACATAAGCTTTTACGATTGAACCTCTGATTTCATCCGGGCTCGCCACGACGGCGCATTCTTTCACTTCCGGATGCTTGACGAGCGCGTCTTCCACTTCAAAAGGCCCGATTGTATATCCGGAGCTGACGATAATGTCATCATTGCGGCTTTCAAACCAAAAGTAGCCGTCCTCGTCTTTTTTCGCGCGGTCGCCTGTCAAAAAGTAATCTCCGCGAATCTGCTTCTTCGTTCTTTCAGGGTCTTTATAATATTCCTTGAATAAGGCCGGTGTGCTCAAGTGCACGGCGATATCGCCCGTTTCGCCTATTTCACATATTTCGCCTTCATCGTTTATAATTTCTACTTGATTTCCCGGTGTCGGTTTCCCCATGCTTCCGGGCTTAATGTCCATATTCTTCAGGACGCCGACTAACAGAGTGCTCTCCGTTTGGCCGTAGCCGTCTCTCACTTTAATGCCGAAATGTTTCAGGAAGATGTCAATGACTTCCCTGTTCAAAGGTTCACCCGCAGAAACTGCGCTGTGAAGGGCAGAAAGGTCATACTTGTCCAATTCCTCCACCTTGGCCATCAGGCGGTATTCAGTCGGCGTACAGCAGAAGACATTGATCTGATGGCGCTCAAGCATCTCCAGATACGTCTTGGCGTCGAATCTGCCGTGATAAATAAATCCTGTTGCGCCGCTTCCCAGAACGGCAAGCAGCGGGCTCCACACCCATTTCTGCCAGCCGGGCGCCGCGGTGGCCCAGACTGTATCGTCTTCAGAAATATCCAGCCATGCACCGGCGGATGTTTTTAAATGGGCAAAAGCCCAGCCATGTGTATGTACAACGCCTTTAGGCTGGCCGGTCGTTCCTGAAGTATAGGATAAAAACGCCATGTCCTCTCTAGTTGTATCAGCGGTTTGAAAACTGTCTCCGTCCGCTTCAATCGTTAAGAGGTTTTTCCAGCCGGCATCATTTTCACCAATGGCCAATGTCACGAGCTGATCGGTTTTCACCTCATCAAACGCGTTTATAAATGAAGGATAAACGATAACGCCTTTCACTTCGGCGTGTTTAATGCGGTAGTCCAAATCTTTGGCGCGAAGCATCTCCGAGCAAGGAATGACGACCATCCCCGCTTTTAAGATCGCTAAATACACAGCATACGCTTCAAGCACTCTCGGAACCATGACAATCAGCTTATCGCCTTTTTCAAATCCGAGACCTTTCAGGCGGGCTCCGATTTTATTCGTTTCTTCCATCAGTTTTTCATATGTCCAGACTTTCTTACTGCCTGTTTGATCTTCCCAAATAAGCGCGTTCTTCTCTTTGGAACGGCTGAACTTTTCGATTTCATTTACTAGGTTATAGTTCTTTGGGGCGATTAAATCTTCTCGTTTTAACACGAACAACTCCTCACTTTCTTTCCCTATTATACATAAACATAGGACGTAACAATAAAGATATGCATAAATTGCTTCATGCCTTCTAGCTTTATTCATGAAAAAAGAGCGGGGATTTCCCCGCTCTCTTAGCCATTATGTGAAGTTGTGATTAAAACTGCTGCTGGCTGCTTCCGCCCATGCTTTGCTGAGCAAAAGAAACAAGACGTTTTGTGATTTCTCCACCGACAGAACCGTTGGCGCGAGAAGTTGTTTCCGGTCCAAGGTTTACACCGAATTCAGAAGCGATTTCATACTTCATTTGGTCGATAGCTTGTGCAGCTCCTGGCACTAAAAGCTGGTTGCTGTTTCCGCTGTTTGATTGTTGTGACATGTGTATCACCTCCTTGTGAGTATAGAATGTGATAAAACACATGTCCTCATTCAAAAAAACTTTGGTAATTGTATACAGTTCTAAAACAGGCCGGCAAATTTATCGTGAGCTTCTTGTTCTGAGTAAACAGTAATGGTTTCAATACCGGCTGCTGCCTCTGCAATCAGCGGTTCAAAATCAACAAAGCTTTCGAAATGCTCGATTTTTTCTTTTTTCGGGCGTGTTTTCGGACTTGGCGGCGTAAAGATGGTGCAGCAGTCCTCAAACGGCTGAATGCTTGTTTCATAAGTGCCGATTTCTTTTGATTTCTCGATGATTTCTGTTTTGTCCATTCCGATCAGAGGACGCAAAATCGGCGTTGCCGTTACGGCATTGATCGCATACATGCTCTCAAGCGTCTGGCTTGCCACTTGGCCGAGGCTTTCCCCCGTAATGATCGCGAGCGCTTTTCGTTCTTCTCTGATTCTGTCCGCGATCTGCAGCATGAGACGCCGCGTCGCCGTCATCGTATAGTTTTCCGGAATTTGTTTTTGGATGAGCTCCTGCGTCTTTGTAAACGGCACGATATGAAGCGTCATACTGCCTCCGAACTTTGCGAGGCATCCCGCGAGGTCCATGACTTTCTGCTTTGCCCGTTCGCTCGTATACGGCGGGCTGAAGAAGTGCACGGCCTCCACTGATAATCCCCGTTTCATCGCGTAAAAGCCGGCAACCGGACTGTCAAAACCGCCGGAAAGCATCAGCATCGCTTTCCCCGCGGAACCGACAGGAAGGCCTCCGGCGCCTTTTTCGTTACGGATGGTCAGGAATGTGGCTTCCTCCCTGATTTCAATCCGAAGCGGAATATCGGGATTTTTCACATCGACGGTTAATCCATCCGTGTTTTTCAAAATATGGCCGCCGATCTCAGCGTTCATCGCATTCGTATCTAATTCAAACTGCTTGTAAGCCCGTTTGGTCTCGACCTTAAACGTATTCCCCGGCTTATATTGGCCTTCCATCGCGGCTAATGCCGTTTTTTTAATCTCTTCAAGCTTGCTTTCGCATTTAATGGCGAGACTGAAGCTCTGAATGCCGAATATATTCTTTAATAAGGAACAAATTTCCTCCGGGTTTTCTCCATTAAGTGTAATTGACATCCGATCCCGGTTTGAAAAGTATTTTACCTTTTTATAATCCTTTAATACCAGGCGGATATTCTGTTTTAATCTCTCAATAAAACTGCGTCTGTTTTTTCCTTTTGTGGATATTTCACCAAAACGGATTAAAATATGATCGTAATTCATTTGCTACCTCATCATTTTTTTTAGTTTTTGAACAGCCGGCGCCAGCGCGGCCATAAACGGTTCTGTAATATCAGCCGTGTGGCTGAAGTTCAGGCTGACTCTGATGCTGCTTGATGCAATCTGTTCGCCTTTATTCATTTGCAGAAGAACACGGCTCGGCTTGTGCTCTCTTGCCGAACATGCCGCGGTTGTGGAGACATATATTCCTTTTTCCTCAAGCATGTGCAGCAGCACTTCCGCCTTGACGCCCGGAACGGAAAAATTAATGATATGCGGGGCGCTGTTTTTTACGGGAGTGTTGATGACGATCCCGTCCGTCCCGCTCAGCCTTTCCATCAGCGCATTCTTAGCCGCCTCCATAGAAGAAAGCCGCTCATTCATATCACGTGCAGAAAGATTGACCGCTTTCGCAAGGGAAACGGCGCCTGCTGTATGTTCTGTCCCGGCACGAATGCCTTTTTGCTGGGTGCCGCCCGTCATAAGCGGAATGAGCCGCGTTCCCTTTTTGACGATAAGCGCCCCGGTTCCTTTTAAGCCGTGAAATTTATGCCCTGAAATGGTGCAAAGGTCGATACCCGCTTCTTCTATAGACAGCGGGACTTTATGAATGCCCTGTACATGATCAACATGAAACAGAATATTCCGGTGCTGTTTTAACAGCCCTCCGATTTCTTTGACGGGCTGAATAGAGCCGACTTCATTATTGACATGCATAACGCTGACGAGTATTGTGTCCGGCCTGATGGCCGCTTTTACATCTTCTAAAGAAACGATGCCGTCTTGGTCGGCCGGAAGATATGTGACTTCAAAGCCAAACAGCTCTGTCAGCTGATCAAGCGTTTCCGTCACGGAAGGATGCTCAATCGCTGAAGCAATGATATGTTTTCCTTTACTCATGTTTGCCCAGGCGGCTCCCTTTAACGCAGCGTTGTTCGCTTCAGTCGCGCCTGATGTAAATACAATATCATAATTTTTCAAACGCAAGGTTTTTTTTATTTGCTGAGCGGCCGCTTCAAGGAGCTGTTCCGTCTCAGTTCCTAATCGGTGCAAAGACGAAGGATTGCCGAAATACCGGCTGCTTGTCTGTTTGTACACATCCAATACCTCTTCATACGGCTCGGTCGTTGAGCTGTTGTCTAAATATATCATTTTTTTTACTCCTTTTATGAAAACGGTACATCGTATGATATTTATGCTACCATAACAAAAGTAAATATAAATTCGCAATAAATCGAGTATTGACTTCTCTGTACATTGCCATATAATAAGTAATGTTCGTTTTGTTATATTGTCTGACAATTAATTGACAGAATATTTCAACATAGTATTTAGGAGGACTTTTATGAAACACTCACTACCTGTCAAAGATACCGTTATTATCGGTTTCATGCTTTTCGCACTTTTTTTCGGGGCAGGAAATATGATATATCCGCCGGAGCTTGGACAAGCGGCTGGGCATAATGTCTGGAAAGCGATGGGCGGTTTCTTACTGACCGGCGTTGGTCTGCCGCTTTTGGGTATCATCGCCATCGCATTAACGGGTAAAGATGCAAAAGGGCTTGCCGATAAAGCTCATCCGGTATTCGGCACTATTTTCACCGTTGTGCTTTATTTATCAATCGGACCGCTTTTTGCGATTCCGAGAACCGGAACCGTTTCATATGAAATCGGTGCAGTTCCGTTTTTGCATGGTGTTCCCGAAAGACTGTCGTTATTTGTTTTCACGCTAATCTTTTTTTCCATTACGTATTATTTAGCTCTTAATCCTTCCAAAATCGTGGATAGAGTCGGAAAGATTTTGACTCCTATTAAATTCGGTATTATTTTAATCATCGTCGTAAAAGCCATTGTCACTCCGATGGGCGGACTGGGCGCCGTACATCAGGCATATTCCGGAACACCGGTATTCAAAGGATTTTTGGAAGGCTATAAAACAATGGATGCGCTCGCTTCGATCGTCTTCGGTGTTGTTGTCGTCAACGCTGTTAAAAGCAGGGGCGTCACCCAGCGTAAAGCGCTCGCGGCCGCTTGTATTAAAGCGGGTCTTATAGCAGCGGCAGGTTTGACATTCATTTATTTATCTTTGGCCTATTTGGGAGCGACAAGCACGGACGCTGTAGGGCCGCTCGGCGAAGGCGCAAAGATTTTATCAGCTTCATCTGATTACCTGTTCGGTTCACTGGGCAACATCGTTCTCGGCTCTGCCATCACCGTTGCGTGTTTAACGACAAGCATCGGGCTTGTTACATCTTGCGGCGAATATTTTTCAAAATTGATTCCCGCTTTATCATACAAAATGGTGGTTACGATTGTCACGCTCTTCAGCCTGGCGATTTCAAATTTCGGGCTTGCTGAGATCATTGCATTTTCAGTTCCTATTTTATCAGCCATTTATCCGCTGGCGATTGTCATTATCGTCCTTTCCTTTATTGATAAAATCTTTAAGGAAAGACGGGAAGTTTATATCGCCTGCCTGATCGGAACGGGGCTCTTCAGCATTCTGGACGGCTTGAAGGCAGCCGGCATTCCGCTCGGATCATTAGATTCATTCTTAAACGCAAATCTTCCGCTTTACAACATGGGAATCGGCTGGGTGCTTCCCGGAATCGCCGGAGCGCTCATCGGCTGCATTATCACGCTTTTTACCAGCCCTCCTATCGAATTAAATAAAGTGAAATCGTAACATTCAGCGTCTGCGGCTTGACGATATCAGCCGCAGGCGCTTTTTATATTCCGTGAGAAACAAAAAAACTGCCCCTCTGATGTACATCAGAGGAGCAGTTTTTGCCTGTACGGCTATGAAGCGGATTGATCAGCTTTAATTTTTTTCACGGCGCCGGGAGCTGCTTTTTCAACAGCTTCTGCCGCCATCTCATAAGCTTCATTATAGCTGTAAGCGTAAAACAGCCGTTCAGCTTCTTTCAGCTGTTCAGATAAAATGTGATTCTGGCTTCGGAAGCGATTGCCGTACTGAATGATCCGCTCAATAAGCTTCACCTGAATGACAAGTTCCTTCGCCTCTTCGCTGACTTCTTCAACCATCTTTTCAGCTTCGGTAAGGTGTTTGGCGGCTTCCTCCATGTTCAGCGGCAGCTCTTCCAATTGGCTGACGGTTTCTTCTATATGATGATTTGCCGTCTCCAGCTTGTCCTTGACCTGCTCGGGAATCCCCGGCACGTTGCTTTTTTGCAGCATTCTGGCCGTATCAGAAATGGTTTTCCGAAGATACGTCAGCGTTTCCCGCGCCTGCAGTTCTTCTTTTCTGAGCGCCTGCAGATTTTCACGGTATTCGGCATGTTCTTTCTGAGCCTCTTCCATCTGTTTTTCAATGGCTTCGACTTCCTCAATCAGCAGTGAGTAAGCGACATGCTCACCGTCGAGTTTTTCTCTCGCCTGCTCAAGAAGCCGGCCGATTGTTTCCATCTGTTTTTCGAACGCGTTCTGTCTGCCGATTTCTCCCGCCGTCAGCTGATAGCTTTCCTTGACGAGCTCTGTTTCGGTTTTTGTGCGCTCTTTTTCGTCCTCAAGCTTCTCATACGCGATGATCAGTTCAGGCATTTTGCTTAAGACGGACTGACCGGCTTCCACTTCGCCTTCCAGCTGTTCATACATCGATTGAATGGTTTCATCAATCAGCTGAAGAATGGCGGATGCTTCGTCGACATCCAATTCTTCCAAAAGCGCGTTTTCGGCCCGTTTCACTTGATTTGTGAGTGTTTCCAGCTCTTTTTCGATTTGAATATGCTCCAGTTTGTAGCCTTTTTCCGTCATTTCCCGGTAGCCGTCTTTCAGCTTGGCAATTTGGTTCGGCACGGTCTGTTTACAGTCCGCGAGCAATTTGGGAACGTCATTTATGTATGTTTGAAGCTGATCCAGCCTACGGTCCTGTTCAAGCAGCACTTTTCTCGCTTTGATGTAATTGCCGCCTTCCGTCTCTTCTTCAAACTCTTTTATGCCGCTCCAAATTTCATCGAGATCCGTCTCCAGGCTGTTATAAAGCTCACCGTAGAGATGGCTGTACGCCAGAAGGTTTTTCCGCGCTTTTGAATACCGCTCACGCACCTGTTCAATCTCTCCGCGGCTTTTTTCCTCGCTCGTCACAAGGTCGCTGATCTCACGCAATATGCCTTCTATATTTGATTCAGCGGCGGTGAGGAGGTCGTCGATGTGGACAAGCACCTGATTCGCTTTTTTAAACCGGTATTTGTCGGCGTTCTCTTCGGCATCATAAAGGAGCTCTTCTACTTTCGGCAGATGGGCTGTGACAATTTCATCCCACTCTTCACGCCATCTTTCAAAGAACTCTTCCGTCTCTCCGGTCATTTTCAGATGTTTGATCTTGGACATTTCTTCCACTATCGAACGGTTTAAAATTTCAATCTTCCATGACTCCAGCCGGTCAATTTCCGTATAAATTTTTTTCCTGAAAAAGTAGCCCGCCGCAAAGAGCGCGAGCAGTATAACCAATAATCCGATGACTAACTCCATAATGAGCCCCCTTGTTGTTCTCTTAATCTGTCAGGGTGTTTTATGTATTCAGAAAGATTTCAATATATGTATTGAGAAAATCTGTCGTTTTCATTGTTATTATGATACCATGTAACCAACATTTTTTGACCAGAAATCAAAAACTTTTTGCATAATTTCGGCAGGATTCTGCAATTTTTTAATGGAGTGACACAAATGGAAAAACGAGACGCTCATATCCACACGCCTTTTTGCCCTCACGGCTCGGAAGACACGCTGAAACAATATGTCGAAAAAGCCCTGGAAAAAGGCTTTGACTCGATCACATTTACAGAGCATGCCCCCCTTCCCCCGTCTTTTCAAGATCCTGTACCGCTTCAAGACAGCGCAATGGATCTCAGACAGCTGGAGATTTATTTGGAGCGGCTGTCACAGCTGAAAAAGGAATACAAGGGGCAGATCAGCATTCTGACTGGGCTTGAAACCGATTTTATCACAGGGTATGAAGAAGAAACCGCGGCGTTTCTTAACACATACGGCCCCTCACTGGATGACGGCATTTTATCCGTTCATTTTTTGAAGGCCGGTCCGTCTTATATATGCCTTGATTTTGATGAGCATGCGTTTCAGCAGCTGGCCGCGCACTTCGGCAGCGTTGAAGCCGTATATGAGCAATACTACAAAACTGTGTATTCTTCCATTGTAACACCGCTCGGACCATTTAAGCCAAAACGGGTCGGCCATATCACGCTCGTCAAAAAATTCGCGCGCCTTTTCCCTTACAGCATGTCACCTCAAATAAGAGAGCTTGCGGCCCGCTGTCTTGACGCCGTGAAAGAGCACGGAATGGAGCTGGATGTGAATACATCCGGACTCAGAAAGAAGTTTGCCGGGGAAGTATATATAGAGGATTGGATGGCTGAGACGGCGAAGCAAAAAAAAATCCCGCTCATATTCGGGTCGGATGCCCATCAAGCGGAAGATGTCGGCAGTTCCTATGAAACGTACAAAAGCATCGTCACTTCATAAGCGCCGCATCGGGACGGCGGAACACGCTTTCGATCCAAATCTTCACCTCTTCAAAATACCTTTTATAAAAGTACGGCTCATGAGGCTGCATATAGAGCACCTCCGTAATATATTGAGGCTGGAGATACGGCATCATCAAGAGGGATTTCAATTGCAGAATAAAATGCGGCACGGGCAGCGTCAGCCGTTTGTGGCGTGACTGCCCTTCTTCAATCACCAGCTGGAAAATATATTTTTCTTTCATTAAGTAAGTAGACATAATTTCCCTGATAAGCACGGAATCAATCGTCACTTCCCGATACACAAAACGTGTTAATTGACGATGATCGTGCTGATAGGATAAAATATCGAAAATCACCCGCAGGATGCGTTCCTGCGCGTCTTCACCGTTCACACTGCCGGCGGCTTTTTCCAGCGCTTCAGTATAGCCTTCGTAAAACTCGGAAACTAAATGTTCCATTAATCCGCCTTTCCCTTTAAAATAGTAGGAGATGTGCGCAACATTTACATCAGCTGACTTTGCGATTTCACGGACGGACGTGCCGGAATAGCCTTTTTGGTTAAACAGCAGGACAGCGGCGTTAATAATTTTGTCTTTGGTGCTTACTTTCATACGGCTCACCCCTTTATGTGTTTACAATTCAAGCAGAAAGGCGCCGTTCCTGTAAGAACTTCTCGACAAATGCCGGCAGAACGGCCGGAACTTTGTTTGATATTATAGAAAAAGTGAGGGTTTTCCATGTTTCATGTCGAAAAACAGTCCGGAGATAAAGAAAAAAGTTATCAGCTTCTGCTTAAACAGCTCGAAGCCATGACAGAAGATGAAACGGATGCGATCGCAAATTACGCGAATGCGTCAGCGCTTTTATACCATTCATTACATGAGGTCAATTGGGCGGGGTTTTACTTCGCTAAAGAGGGCGAGCTTGTACTCGGACCATTTCAAGGACTTCCTGCCTGTGTGCGCATTCCGTTCGGCAAAGGCGTATGCGGCACTGCCTACTCCAACGGCGCCGTGCAGCGGATTGCCGATGTGAATGCGTTCCCGGGACACATTGCCTGTGACGCGGCTTCCCAGTCAGAAATCGTCCTCCCGATCCGCGTAAACGGAGAAGTGATCGGTGTGCTGGACATTGACAGCCCCGTGAAAAACCGTTTTGATGAAACGGACGAAACCTATTTAGCAAAGTTTGTTGAAACGCTTGAAAAACGATTAGGATAAAAAAGGAGTTCGGCCCGCAGGCCGGCTCCTTTTTTACGTCGCCGTGCTGTTTTGATGGATAATCAGCCGGTTTTTACCGCTCCGTTTGGCGATATAAAGCGCCTCGTCCGCTTGCTGAACGAGCATTTTCAACGGCTTAGGGCCAGTCTTTGACCAGCAGGAAACGCCGCAGGAAATCGTTACGCGCGGCTCGGTGTTTTCCCGGATGGCGCGGACGAGCCTTTTGGCAATGCGCTCTCCGGATGACACATTGATGTTCGGCAGATAGACAGCCAGCTCTTCGCCTCCCCATCTCGCGGCAACATCGTGCTCCCGGATATGGTTTTTCATAACGGAGGCCACCTGAATCAGGATCGAATCTCCCGTTTGATGTCCGTATGTATCATTAATGTGTTTGAAATTATCGATATCAACGAGGATAAATACACCCCGTTTATGGATTTTCATGCTGTATTGAATTTTCTCATCTAAATAGGTTCTTGAATACAGCTCCGTCAGCTGGTCTGTCTGAACAAGATGCTCAAGCCTGTCGCGCAGCATGGAGTTCGTTACAGCCAATGTCGCATGGTGAATGAGCGCCTGAAAAAGCTTATACATTTCAAACGTAAAAGCATACAAATCCTTTTTCAATAAAATCGCAAATCCGAAGACGGTGTCATTTTCGATCATCGGCACCGCCATCAGCGAACCGTAGCCATTTTCGCCGAATACGGTCTTTCCGCTGCCGATAAACACACCCTTTTCTCCCTCGAACAGCTTTTCTTTCACAATGCTGATATACGGGTTGGCACGTTCTGTCTTAAAAAAGGCGGTATGTCCGGGAAGCAGATTTTGCGTCTCAAAATGATCAATATGAAAAAAAGCCACTTCTTCGGCGTAAAACGATTGGGTCATGATGGCGGCGAGCTCCCGCATCGTATCAGTGAGCCTGAGACGCTGATTCAGCTGGCGCGATGTTTCATTAATGAGCTCAAGATTCGCAATGCTTTTTTTCGATTGCTCATACAGCTGCGCATTTTCAAATGCTTTTCCCGCTGCGCCCGTAAGCAGCAGCATTTCACTCAGCGTGCTGCACGAAAGCGCGGCGTCCTGCATTCCCTCCGTCTTCAGAACCCCGTAAGTCCCCTGCTGGCCTTTGATCGGCAGGTAAGCAGATGACCTGCCTTTCCTGAGCATTCTGCCTGATAAAAACACCTGCAGGGCAAACTGATCGGCGTCTTCTCCGTCCATATGCAATTCTTTTGCGGGGAGCTGTCTGTCCGTATCCTGGTCCTGCGAGATGAACAGTGAAAAACGGAAAGACTGGAAAGCCTTCCTCAAACTCGCCTGCAGTTTTTCCAATACTTCATCCTGATCTAAAAGCGAATGGAACATTTCTGTCATTCTGTGGATTTTCCGCTGATGCTTTGTTTTGTCAAACAGCCCGCTCTGTCTCACAGATTGATTGATAAATTGAGTAACGAGCTCAGGCAATGATTCCGGGATCGGCAGCCCGCCTTCCGTGCGCAGATAAAAGGATCTGCCGGACGTCTGATTCCTGATCATAAAACGGCCGTCACTCTCTTTCAGCGGAGCATAATTCGGTTCCTCTTCTGTTTTTATGGTGAAACGTGCTGATTCAGCCGGTGAAAGGGTCAATGAAAGAGATGTAAAGCAGGATTCTAGAGCTGAGGCCAGCCATAACAGCGAGTCGGATAATGAGACGGATTCAGATTTCGTTAAGAAAAAAGAAAGCATTTTCTGATGAAAGGCCGTCACTTCATCGATTGTTTGTTTTTTCATTTTTATCACCTAAACATGTACTACTCATTTTTGTACATTATATCATAAACCGGCAGTCTTCATGGAGAAATGGTTGACGGCGGCGGAGAAAAATCATATAATGTTCTTTGTGTGAAATATTGCAGCCTTTTTGTTCAGCTTCTGTGTTTGCATTTTGTTCCTTAGCTGTAAGGTGTATCGTGTAACTCTCTGCTGCTGGAGCGAGGATACATGAAAACAAAATGTGCACGGTCGGATCGAACAGACGGTTTTTATTTTCCACAAAATAAAACCAAAGGAGGAGTCACATTATGGCTCGCTATACAGGTCCATCATGGAAACTGTCCCGCCGCTTAGGAATCTCTCTTAGCGGTACAGGTAAAGAATTAGAAAAACGCCCTTACGCACCAGGTCCCCACGGTCCGGGACAGCGTAAAAAACTATCAGAATACGGTTTGCAATTGCAAGAAAAGCAAAAACTTCGTCACATGTACGGTGTAAACGAACGTCAATTCCGCACATTGTTTGACAAAGCTGCAAAAATGACTGGTAAACACGGCGAAAACTTCATGATTCTTTTAGATGCACGTCTTGATAACGTTGTGTACAAGCTTGGTCTTGCGCGCACTCGCCGTCAGGCACGCCAATTAGTTAACCACGGTCACATCCTTGTTGACGGAAGCCGCGTTGACATTCCGTCTTACCAAGTAAAACCTGGTCAAACAATCGGTGTTCGCGAAAAATCAAGAAACCTTTCTATCATCAAAGAATCTGTAGAAGTAAACAACTTCGTTCCTGAGTACCTTACTTTCGACGCTGAAAAGCTTGAAGGTACATTCACTCGTCTTCCAGAGCGCTCTGAGCTTGCTCCGGAAATTAACGAAGCGCTTATTGTTGAGTTCTACTCTCGTTAATTGAAATGCTCTTTAAAGAGCATTGGATTAGACCCTAGAAACGTTGTTATATCAACATTTCTAGGGTTTTTCTTTTGGGCTGTCAGAATGGTGGACAGATGCCCCCTCTCTTTATTAAAAAAAGCCCCTGTCCGGGGCTTTTTTATGTGCCAACTGGCCACTCTGCTAATTTTAAAGTACCGACCGGGCGCTCTGTTATCTTAACATCTGATGATTCTTGATTAATCTTAACTGCAGCTAAACCACTTAACGTAACAAAGATTAGGGCTGCACAAAGAATCATTTTTTTCAATTATAATCCCTCCAGGTGCCTCATTTTCTCCTCGGCTAAAATAGCATGTTTAGGAAATTCAATGCTTCTTTTATAAGGCATTATTGTTCCGGCTGTTTATCCTGATGGGCTTAAATCGGTCGTATACGAATGATTAAAGCTCATCACTCTGGTGAGTTCTGTAATAATTTTCAGCAGTGTAAATATTCCACTCCCAAAAATTTGCTCCTTGAGACAAGATATACCTATCTAAAAATATCTCAAAATTAAGTTGCATGGGTTCATACTCGACAAATCCGTGGAACCATAAATAGTTTGGATCTGTGGAAATTTTGGTTTTGTCAATTAACAAATAACATCCGTCTAACAGATGTGCGACAGGAATAAACTGAGGCTCTAAAAAACCATTTTGCATATACTTTTCAATCTCTTCTAAATTAAGAATATGCAAACCCCCACCCACATTCTCACCGTAAATCAACAAATCAAATATTCTGGCTCCGTTATGCAATTTTAAAAAGGTTTTATAATCTTCAGGAAGTGAGACTTTTATTTTCTTCTCAAAACTCTCAATCTCCAGATCTGTTGCGCCTTTAGAGAAAGTACATTCTGTTTCTAAAAGCGTTCCTTCATTCCCTAAAATTTTCAAGCGGCCTTTTTCATCAATTAATTCTTTTAGACCTTGGAGCGTTTTTTCAACAAAAACTGCCATTGAGCCACCTCTTACTTATTAATATTTATCCCACCAAGGATTTAATAGGTTTTGGTGCATATCACGAGGGAGAGGATACAAATTATTAAAGTTATTCTTTCCCCCTTACTTTAGCGGAAGCACATGGAGAATATCGAATGAACTCCAATTCCACTTTGGACCACCGTATGTGTCGATATACTTCTTTATATAGTTACCTCGATCCGTTCTGCTATCCCATTTAGTTCTTTTATCGACAGGTACAACCGGGAAATTTGCTTTAGCCGGTAAAGGCATTGTTTTTTTGCTGTGAGTATTTATTATCTCCGGATACAGCATTGCTATTTTATTCGCAAGAGCAGGAGCCGACGTTCCAGTGGAAGTATCAGGAAGTGAACCTTTCCAACCGGCTACCGAAGTATGTTGGGACATAAAAAACTTTGTCTTTTTAGGATAATACGACTTTGAATATGATTTACCTACTTTAATATCCTTCCCTAAAAATTCTCTGTTATGGAGAAAAACCTTTCTATATTTTCCGCTATAAGTGCTACTTTCATATAAATCGTTTCTTGCTTCGATAACTATCGGCTTTTCGCCAACTATGCTTGCTATTTAATTGTTTAACCCTGACCAATTTTCCTTTTCACTTTTCGTAATCCCCTTAACGCAACCTAAGAATCATCCCGACTGACTAACTGTTTGACTTTGTACCCGATAACAGCAAGATAAACTACAATAATACAAATCAACGCATCAGGTCCAAAATTAGTTTGCGAAATTAAGTAAACACTTACCACACCGAAAACGATGTACATCATAATGTCAAAAATAATAATTTTCTCAGTAGTCATTTTGTTTTCCCCCATCTGCCTCATTCAAGGTGTTATTTTTAACCACCCATATATTATCAAAAATATAAAAATCATGTTAACACACTATCACAATAAACTGCACTTGAAATAAAGCCAGTAATGGTGACTATAAAATCATTTTAAATTTCTAAACCGAACTTAAGAAGTTCCCGATGATTCACAGAATAAAAAAAGCACCCGATCCGGGTGCTTCATACATTAAAATCATCGTATTCCCTTCTTTCATCACACCATACTCAGCTGCGGTTCGAATAATTCATAGTGAATCGATTCCGGCGGTGTATTGAATTCAGAAATCAGCTTTTTCATTTCTTTAATGAACGACGGTGATCCGCACAGGTAAAAATCAGCATCTTTATCTGTCATCACTTCTTCTAACAGCTGTTTGTCAATCCGGCCTTCCCGAAAACGAATGTTTTCTGAACGGTCTTGTTCGGACGGCTCACTGTAAATAAAGACGGTGTCAACAGATGAGTGTTCCGCGGCTTCTTCAGCTTCATGCCGCAGCGCATGATACTCGCCGCTCCTTGCCGCATGGATAAAGAGAACGTTTCGCTGCGGCTGGGCTTTGGCAACCGTCTTTAACATGCTGATCATCGGCGTGATTCCGACACCAGCACTGATGAGAACGAGATTCTTTTTGGAATCAGGGTCTAATACGAAGTCACCGGCCGGAGCGCTGATCTCAATTGAATCTTTTTCATGTAATTGGTCATGCAGATAAGAGGAAACAACCCCTTCTTTTTTAACAGAAATCCGGTAATAATCCTTACCGGACACATCGGATAAGCTGTACTGGCGGATATGTGTATAACCCGTATCCGGAATGTATACTTTTACACTGATATATTGTCCCGCTTTGAATTCGGGGAGAACTTGTCCGTCTTCCGGTTTTAAATAAAAAGACATGATCTCTTTGCTTTCTTTTACTTTTTTATCAATTTTAAACGCCTTATAGTCTTTCCAGCCGCCTTTTTGTGTTTCCGCTTGTTCATACATCTCCTTCTCAATACCGATAAATGCGTCTGCAATGACGCCGTATGCTTTTTCCCATGCCTGAATGACCTCAGGAGAAGCTCCGTCTTTTAACACATCCTTTATCGCGATTAACAAGTACTTGCCAACGATTGGGTAATGCTCGGGCTTAACTCCGATACTCCGGTGTTTTTGGCTGATTTGTTTCACGACGGGAACGATGTTTTCCAAGCGGTCAATATTGGCGGCGGCCGCGATCACAGCATTCGACAAAGCTGTACGCTGGGTTTTTTTCTTTTGATTCGTCTGATTAAAGACATTCAGCAGCTCAGGGTGATGCTGAAACAGCAGGTCATAAAATCGTCCTGTGATTTCTTCACCATGCTCTTTTAAGACCGGCACTGTGCTTTTAACGATTTCAATTGTTTTTTCATCGAGCATTCAGAAATCCCTCCAAAGATGTCAGCATCTCGTTGAACTGAGAAAAGAATTATGTTGAATTCTTTTTTATAAATTTCCCTGATTAAAAAGCGTTAACCATCCCAATTTGAAGCGAATTCAGGAAAAACCATACAGATACTATCCGCCCCTTATGGCAAACTTCAAAATGTGGACTTGCCGTGGTGTACTTGTCCGTTGTCAGCATTTAATAAAGTACGGGAGGTGAGATGAATGGGTAAAAAATCGAAAGTATATTACTGTGACCCTAAGTATATTGTGACTGACACGTATACTGACAAAGAAGTGGTTTACGTATATCAGGAAGAAACAATTCATGAGGTTATTGATCCGGGCGATCCCGGGAAATGCGGATGTAAAAAGCATAAAAAAAGACACAAAAAGTAATTGGTTCGATTTCTTGCCTTATCTCAGGTTAAACACGCAAGTTTCAGCAGACCTCCGTACCTTTTGGCTCCTCTTTTTCAGAGGGGTCTTTTTTATGCTTATCTTCAAGCAAATACGTTGAGAGAGAGCGATTTGCCTGATATCCTTGTCATATACAAACTACACAGGAGGCATGATGATGAGCAAAAAAATCGCAGTTCTGATAACAGACCAATTCGAGGATATTGAATATACAAGCCCGGCAGAAGCATTTAAAAAAGCAGGCCACAGTGTGGTGACCATAGATTTGGAAGCAGGAAAAGAAGTGACCGGCAAGCACGGTGAAAAAGTAAAGATTGATCAAGCGATCTCAGACGCAGACGCCGTTGAATTCGATGCGTTATTAATTCCTGGAGGCTTTTCACCGGATCTGCTTCGCGGAGATGACCGCCCGGGTGAATTTACTAAAGCATTCGTGGAAAATCAGAAACCCGTTTTTGCGATCTGCCACGGCCCGCAGCTGCTGATTGATACCGACCTTCTGAAAGGAAAAGATATCACGGGATACCGCAGCATCCGCAAAGACTTAATCAATGCCGGCGCAAATTATAAAGATGAAGAAGTCGTTGTCAGCCATAACATTGTAACAAGCAGAACACCTGACGATTTGGAAGCCTTTAATCGCGAATCATTGAATCTGCTGAAATAAGCGAATAAAAATGCACAGACCAGTTCAGTCTGTGCATTTTTTTATGGATTTATAAAGAAACACCAATAGTTAGACCTATTCTCTCCCTCATCCATAATAAGTAAAATAAAGAGTGGGTTTTTCAACACTCGACGGGAGGTTCGCTTATGTGGATAATCATTTTTCTGCTTATCATTTTAATCGGTTTTACCGGAAATATCGTCTCGCTTTTAAGAGCGCAACGGCGTGCAACTCAAAGAATGATTGAGCTTTTAGAAGAGAAAAGCCGAAAATAACCTTTCAGTGCTGTTTCATCCGTAATAATAATAAAAATTTCGGCAGATTTCCTGAAAGATAATTTGATGCCCTGTCTCGTTCGGATGAAGGCCTTCTGACATGCACATTTTACGGAAAGCGGGATTATACGGGTCGATGAGATCCGTATCAAATAGGTCGGCATACGGTACAGAAAGCAGGGTGCAGGCTTCTTTCTGGGCTTTCACATAGTCAGCCAGCTTCAAACCCAGTTTATTTTTATCAGTATCACGTCGGACGATTTTTCCGTTTGACATTTTCGCTTGTTTCGTCGGGGTCACTGCAATGATGCTCGCGCCTTTATTTCTGCTGCGGAGCTGCTGAATGACTTGGCAGAAACCTCCGTAAAATGAAGTGATATCTTTTTCATCTGTGCCGATGGGGATGTGGCCGCACCAATCATCATCTGTTCCCTGCACGATAATGACATCTTGTCCCGACGTTTTAAGCGATTGCTGATAAATGTTATCGTTTCCGTTGTTACTCATATTGACGCCGCTGACAGACAGATTGGTGATTTCGGCGTTTGTCCGGTCTTTCAGAATGTCACCAAAGCTGTATTTCGCACGCAGCCCCCGGGCGACGCTGTCACCTAAGATCGCGATTTTCGAAGCCTTCCGCAGCCTGCTTATGCTGATGAAGTCAACGCTGATATGCCCGCTGTCCGTAATATGCAAAAGCTTGCTGCTGATATCCTGCGAATAGATTGTTTCTCCTTCAGAGTCTTGATACATTTCCTCATTCAGCTTCATTCGGCGTCATCCCTTCCTGTTTTATCCTTCGGCATGTTGTTCAAAAATCAAAAACGGACACGAACAAACAGCGTCATGTTGTCAGTTCAGTGTCCGCAGGTGATACTGGAGTTTTTATCCAGTCCCTTTATTCCCATTATAGCAGATCATATATCATCGTTTCTACAGTCAGCATTTAAAACAGCGTTTGCGGGAAGAGCGGCGTTTCTGATGGGACCGTCTTGTGCGATGTGTCCGTTTTTTGCTGCGTGAACGATGTGTCCGGTGCGTCCGTTTTTTGCTGCGTGAACGATGTGTCCGGTGTGTCCGTTTTTTGCTGCGTGAACGATGTGTCCGGTGCGTCCGTTTTTTGCTGCGTGAACGATGTGTCCGATGCGTCCGTTTTTTGCTGCGTGAACGGTGTGTCCGGTGCGTCCGTTTTTTACTGCGCGAACGGTGTGTCCGGTGCGTCCGTTTTTGGCTGCGTGAACGGCGCTTGCTTTTTCTGGAAACCGGTTCTTGGTGCAAATACTCCCCTAACCCTTCTCTATGAGCAACGGCGACTCCATGTTCAATTTCTTTAACAGAAATAGCGTTCAATCGTATTCACCTCCCTTTTTCTTTACACCATAACGTATGAAATGAAAGTCTCTCTTGTATAAGCTTCTCTCTCAATCCGTGATAGAAATAGTCATTTACATAACAAAAAGACCCGTGTAAACGGGCCTCTCTGTTAAAACGCAAAATACAAGAACAGATTTATTTCTTCCTTTCACTCTCCGGCTCGGGATGAATCATCACTTGTGCTTGTTTAAATTCATCCGTAATATCCCTTTCAATGCGGTCACACAAGTCGTGCACGTCTTTAATCGTCACGTGAGACGCCACGACCATGTGAAAATCAATATACTCCTGCGGGCCGGACCGCCTTGTGCGAAAATCGTGAATTTCAATAAATTCGTGATGGAATGTTTCGATAATCTCTAAAATTGTTTTTTCTTCCTCCTCTGACAAACGGGTGTCAATCAGCGGCGGAAATGCTTCTTTCATTAATTTAAACGCTTCATATATGATATACACCGCCAGCACCATACCTATAATCGGATCAAGTATGTACCACTTCGTTAATGTAACGACCAAAAGGCTTGCCGCTACGCCTAATGATGTGTACACGTCAGTCAGTAAGTGCAGGGCATTTGATTTCATTGCCACGGAATTAACCTTTACAGCTTCTCTTTTTACTAATTTCGAGACGATCAAATTAATAAGAGCTCCCGCAAGCATCACAACGATTCCCAATACCGGCAGATGAACAGGCTCCGGGTTTACCAGTTTTTGAACGCATTCATATATCATCCAAATCCCCGCCGCAAAAATCAGCATTGTTTCGATCGTTCCGGACAGATTCTCGACCTTCCCATGGCCGTACGGATGCCCTGTATCAGCCGGCTTTTTTGAAATCCTGACGGAAATAAACGCGATGAAGGCGGCGATCAGATCTAAAAAAGAATGAATGGCTTCGGAAAGTATTGCGACAGACCCGGTTACCATGCCTACCGCTATTTTGAGCATGACGACCAGAGAATTGCTTATCACTGATAAAAAAGCGATTTTAGAGGTGTTTTCCACCATGATCCTCCTCTTTTTGACTTTCTTGGATTTATCGTATCAAACGGCATCCGTGTGGGTCTACAGCAACGTTTTTCACAAGAGCCATACAAGTAACTCGCCCCAAAATAAGTTGGAAAGCGACAACACGGGCGAATTGTTCTTTCAGCACTCAAGTCCCATTGACAACATACAACCGCTTACATTATAGTAGTTTCATGAATAACCACTATGGAGGATGTTTATGGAGGATGTTCTGAAAGAACTGCAGAAATTCGGATTTTCTCAATACGAATGCAAAGCATATATCGGCTTGTTGAAACACTCGCCTGTTACCGGATATGAAATCAGTAAAAGGTCAGGCGTCCCCCGCTCAATGATCTATGAAGTATTGGGGAAATTAGTTGATAAAGGCGCTGTCCATATTGTGCCGTCTGATCCGGTTACATATGCCCCGCTGGCCGGAAAGGAATTAATCGACCGGCTGCGGCATGACTTCGAGAGCTCCTTCGGCTATCTTGAAGAGAAATTATTAGCGCTTGAAAGCGAGCAGGAGATGAATGTCATCCGCCGCATCAGCTCAAATGATCATGTCATCAATGAATTGAAGGATATGATTGAAAAAGCCGAGGAAGAGTTGTGGCTGTCTGTCTGGGAACAGCAGATTCCCTTTATTCAAGAGGCCGTTAACAAACGCGCCGCCGAAAAATTACCCGTCTTTTCGATTGTGTTCGGCCCTCCGGAAGTGAAGCTCGGAAATACGACACATCATAATATGTCTCCTGAAGTGGCAGAAAAACGCATGGGCGGAAGATTAACGATAGCAGCACGGGATAATAAAGAAGTCTTAATCGCCAATTTTTCCCCGCAGACGAATGCCTGGGCCATTAAAACAGAAGATCCCGCTCTCGTTCTCGTGGCCATGGAATATATGAGGCATGACCTGATGTTTGCGGAGCTTGTGAAAGAAGTCGGAGCTGAAAAAGTTGAAGGTCTGATGAAACAAAACCATTCTTTATTTCATGTCGTCACCGGAAATCGGTTCATTTAAATGTGAACCGTATTTTCTTTGATTTTTTCATTAGTCGTTATCATTATAATCTCTAAGGAAGGAGTATAAAAATGATTCAGACAGAAGTGCAAAAAACAGCCGTTTCCCGGGAAATGAACGATACGTTTTTACAGGGGGTGCGTGATTGTGTGCCTACACTGCTGGGCTATATGAGTGTCGGTTTTGCTTTTGGCATTGTTGGCGTTGCCTCACACCTCAGTATTCTTGAAATTTGTTTGTTATCCTTGTTGGTCTATGCCGGCGCCGCCCAATTTATTATTTGCTCACTCCTTGTTTCCGGGAGTCCGATTTCTGCCATTATTTTAACGACGTTCATCGTCAATCTGCGGCACCTGCTCCTGAGCCTGACCATCGCGCCTTATTTCACAAAATACTCTTTGGTGAAGAATATCGGCTTCGGTGCTTTGCTTACTGACGAATCTTTCGGGGTAGCAGTGAACAAGGCGGTTCAGAACGGCAGGCTGTACGATAAGTGGATGAATGGCCTCAATATAACCGCCTATGCGTGCTGGGTTATTTCTTGTGTGATGGGCGGGCTTCTCGGACAATGGATATCTGATCCTTACGCCCTCGGTCTGGACTTTGCTTTGCCCGCTATGTTTGCGGCGCTTTTAGTGCTGCAATTGCAGTCGTCCGCATCGGAAAAGCTGAAACACAGCCTCTCCCTTATTCTCTATATGATCATTTTTATGATCTTGTTATCGTATTTCGTCCCGTCACACATCGCGGTCATCGTCTCAACCGTAATTGTGGCAACAATCGGGGTGGTGACGGACAAATGAGCATCAGCACGCAAATGATCTGGATTATACTCGGCTGCATGATTGTTACGCTTGTGCCGCGCATTGTTCCTTTTATATTTGTCCGGAACATTCAGATGCCGGAATTGGCTTTAAAGTGGCTCTCCTTTATTCCGCTTTGTATTTTGACCGCCTTGGTAACGGAAAGCATGATCGTAAAAACAAACAGCACTTTGACCTTTGATTGGAAAGCAATGATCGTCCTCATCCCGACATTGCTTTGCGCAATGCGGACGAAAAGCTTATCCATCACGGTTATTACAGGCGTTGTACTGATGGCCGCCGTCAGACTGATATGGTGACAAACAAAAGCCTCCATCCCTTGGGAATGGAGGCTTTTGTTTTATGAGGTCGGATTTTCTTCTTCCGCCTCAGGTTCTTCGGCTTTGACTTCGGCGTTCATGCTTTGCTGCTGTTCCCAATGATCCCGCTGCAATCTTTCTTTCGCAATGGTAAACATGAAATTCATGGCGCAGCGCCCCTTCCCTGTTTTGCTTATACTACGTACTGTACTCATTTCCCGGTGCAGTATTCGCAAAACATAAAAAAGCAGCCTGCCGCATTGAGCGGCCGGACTGCTCTTTATTTTCAGTATGTGATCAGGAAGTATTTTTTCTTTCCGCGGCGCAGTACGGTAAATTGATCTTCGATGCGGTCTTCCGCCGTCAGCAGATGACCGATATCCGTCTGGCGCTCTCCGTTAATGTAAACAGCCCCGTTTTGAATGTCTTCGCGGGCCTGCCGTTTTGAAGGCGACAACTTAGATTCCACAAGCACGTCTACTAAAGACAGTTCTTCAGAGCGGTCTTTTTCAAGTGAAGGCACGTCTTTAAAACCTACCTTGACGTCTTGAGCGGAAAGCTCTTTAATATTGCCGCTGAACAGCGCCTGAGAAATATGAACGGCCTGCTCAAACGCTTCACGGCCGTGTACAAGTACAGTCACTTCTTCAGCAAGGCGTTTCTGCGCTTCCCTTTTCTCTGGAGCCGTCTCCGCTTTTTCAGCATAAGCTTCAATTTCCTCTTTTGATAAGAAAGTAAAGTATTTTAAATATTTGACGACGTCACGGTCATCTGTATTGATCCAGAATTGGTAGAATTCATACGGCGATGTCTTTTCTTTATCAAGCCAAATCGCGCCGCCTTCTGTTTTGCCGAATTTCGTGCCGTCAGCTTTTGTGACGAGCGGAATGGTAAGGCCGAACGCTTTCGCCCCCTCTTCTTCCGATTTTCTGATCAGTTCAAGACCTGCCGTGATGTTGCCCCACTGGTCACTGCCTCCGATTTGGAGTTTGCAGTTCTTTTCTCTGTACAGATTCAGAAAATCGTAGGATTGCAGGATCATGTAGCTGAATTCCGTGTAAGAAATTCCGGTTTCAATTCTTGAGCTTACAGTATCTTTCGCAAGCATGTAGTTGATTCCGAAGTTCTTTCCGACGTCGCGGAGAAAATCAATGATGCTCATTTTTCCGATCCAGTCAAAGTTGTTCGCTATGACGGCTGGGTTTTCTCCTGCATCGAAATCTAAAAATTGAGAAAGCTGATTTTTAATTTTTTGCGACCATTCGACAACGATATCCTGAGTATTTAACGTGCGCTCCGCTTTTTTTCCGCTCGGATCGCCGATCAGCCCCGTCGCTCCGCCTACAAGCGCAATCGGATGGTGGCCTGCAAGCTGGAAACGGCGCAGTGTCAATATCGGCAGAAGGTGTCCGATGTGCAGGCTGTCCGCCGTCGGGTCGAAACCTGAGTATAAACGGATTTTTTCTTCGTTCAGCTGTTTATTCAGTCCTTCTTCATCCGTCATTTGCTGGATTAAGCCGCGGAAGGATAAATCTTCTAATAAGTTAGTCATTTTGTCTGCTCCTTTTTTTATGGAAATAAAAAACGCCCCTTCGTTTAAAACGAAGGGACGATATAATCGCGGTACCACCCTACTAATAAAAGCATAAAAAAGCTTTTATCACTCTTTTTGATAACGGACCGTGTCCGTTCTTCCACTACTGAAAGCCTTGGAAGGGCTTTGTTCGCAAAAGCGGTTCATGAGTGTATTCGGCATATCTTATGTGCTGATTTTCACCGGCCATCAGCTCTCTGGAACAATCAGATATCCTACTTGTCTCAATCAAAACCTTTTCGTATGAAGCTTACTCATTTTTAACATAAATAAGATGTGATGTCAACGCCGTCTCTTTAATCTTCCATTGTGGACAGGTCGCCTGCCGGCAGGTTCAGCTCCCACGCCTTCAGCACACGTCTCATGATTTTTCCGCTCCGTGTTTTCGGAAGTTTATCTTTGAATTCAATTTCCCGCGGTGCGGCATGGGCGGCCAGCCCTTGTTTTACAAAAAGACGAATATCCTCCTTCAGCTGATCGGATGGCTCATGCCCTTCTCTGAGCGCGATAAATGCTTTAATAATTTCTCCCCGGACAGGATCCGGCTTTCCGATGACACCGGCTTCAGCAATCGCCGGATGTTCAACAAGTTTGCTTTCGACTTCAAACGGGCCGACGCGCTCGCCGGATGTCATAATGACGTCATCGACTCTGCCTTGGAACCAAAAATAACCGTCTTCATCCATATAAGCTGAATCTCCGGAAACATACCAGCCGCCCGGCATGAAATAAGATTCATATTTTTCTTTGTTATTCCAAATGGAATCCATCATGGACGGCCAGCCCTTTTTAATGGCGAGGTTCCCCATTCGGTACGGCGGAAGCTCATTCCCTTGGTTATCAACGATCGCCGCTTCCACTCCCGGAATGGGTTTCCCCATTGAACCCGGCTTGATCTCCATGCACGGATAATTGCAGATAAGCTGCCCGCCTGTTTCCGTCATCCACCACGTATCGTGAATGCGCTTGCCGAATACTTTATGTCCCCACTTAATGACCTCCGGGTTTAAAGGTTCTCCGACACTCAGGATGTGACGAAGTGAAGTCAGATCAAATTTGGACGCCATTTCATCTCCGGCGCCCATAAGCATTCTGAAAGCCGTCGGAGCGCTGTACCATACGCTTACACCGAGCTTTTCAATCGTGCCGTACCAATTTTCCGGACTGAATCTGCCGCCGACGATCACATTCGCCGCTCCGTTCAGCCACGGCGCAAAAATCCCGTACACCGTCCCGGTCACCCAGCCCGGGTCCGCCGTGCACCAATATATATCGTCCTCTTTAAGATCAAGCACCCACTTGCCGGTCTGGTATTGCTGAATCATGGCTTCATGAACGTGAAGCACGCCTTTAGGCGTTCCTGTTGACCCTGATGTATAGTGAAGCAGGTAGCCGTCTCTTCTGTCCATCCATTCAATATCAAGTCTCGTGCTTTCTCCTTCAGCCGCTTTATCATAATGAATGATTTTATCTCCGGCTTCTTTGCTGCCGCCGACAATGAAGATATGCTTCAGGTCGGGCAGGCTGTCCGCCGGAATCCGTTCAGCCAGTTCAGGTGTTGTCACGACAACCTTGGCCTGACTGTTCAACAGGCGGTCTTTCACGGCGCCTTCCATAAATGCTTCAAATAAAGGGCCGGCAATCGCACCGATTTTAATTGCGCCGAGCATGATAAAATAAAGCTCCGGCGAACGCGGCATGAAAATGAAAACGCGGTCCCCTTTTTCAACGTTTCCATACCGTCTCAGCACATTTCCCGCCCGATTCGATTCCTCCATCATTTCTTTAAACGTGTATTTTTCTTCCCGGTTTGCGTCCTTGTAATACAGCGCTACTTTGTTTTTGCGAAATGATTCGGCATGACGGTCAATCGCTTCGTACGCGGCATTCAGCTTTCCGGTCTGATGCCAGGAAAACTCCGTCTCGACTTCTTTCCAATCGAAGCTGCGGTATGTTTCCTCATAATTTTGCAGATGATAATTCCCCTTTTCCGCTGGCAACGTTTTCAAATTCATGCAACATCCCCCTTTGCTTATCTATAGACTAATTATAGTAGATGTTCACAGTTTTCTCAATTTTTAAAATATAAATTACCGTACTATTGAAAACGCTTTATATTTTGTTATGCTTAAAGGAGATGTGTTTTTATTAAGAACCGACAGGCGGTGAATCAGTGAAACATCATAAAACGTACCATTCTTCATCTATTCAGACAGCAGCCGGCCCTCTTTTGGTAGAAGGGCCCGTTCCTCCAGAGAACTTAGCACAGTATGAGTTTCATGAAGGCCTGACAGCCTTTCGCCTTCCTCATGAACAGCACAAAGCGTTAGTCGAAATAGCCGGGCTTCCCGAAGGGCGGATCATCATCGCCAGGGACGGAGAGACGATTATCGGCTATGTGACGTATTTATATCCTGATCCGCTTGAACGGTGGTCTGACGGAAATATGGAAGATCTCCTTGAACTCGGGGCGATCGAGGTCGCTCCCGGCTACAGAGGCTGTTCTGTCGGAAAAACTTTGCTGACTGTCAGCATGATGGATGAACAGATGGAACGGTACATCATCATGACGACAGAATATTACTGGCATTGGGATTTAAAAGGGATGAAAAAAGACGTGTGGGAGTACAGAAAGATCATGGAAAAGATGATGAATGCCGGAGGTCTTGTCTGGTTTGCAACGGATGAACCGGAAATCAGCTCTCATCCGGCCAATTGTCTGATGGCCCGCATCGGCAGGCACGTCAGTCAGGAGTCAATTGAACAGTTCGACAGACTTCGTTTTTATCAGCGATTTATGTATTGACTGACATACAAAGGGGATAAAAAGATGATTGCAGAACAAATCATGAAACGGGACGTCATCACCGTCACAAAAAACGACTCCATAGAAACAGCCGTACATAAAATGAAGGCATATCATATCCGCCATCTCCCTGTCATCGACGAAGAACTGCACGTTAGCGGCATCGTCACAGACAGAGACATTAAACAGGCAGGCCCGGGCAGCTTTAAACAAGAAGACCGCGTCGTGTTTCTGACAAACAAAGTGGAAACCATTATGAAACGGAATGTCATCTGCGCCCATCCGCTTGATTTCGTAGAGGAAATATCGGCTTCTTTCTATGAGCATGGCATCGGATGTCTGCCGATTACGGTAAATCATAAGCTGACGGGCATTTTAACCAAAACCGATGTACTCCGGACCTTTGTCAGCCTGACAGGCGCAGCCCAGCCGGGATCACAGGTGGAAATTTTGGTGACGGATATGACCAAAAGCCTTGCTGATCTCAGCTGCATGTGCCGCGATCTTCAGCTGCAAATCTTGAGCGTGCTCGTTTACCCCCATGATTCCGCCGGGGCAAATATACTCGTCTTCCGGGTGAAGACGATGAATCCGCTCCCTTTTATCCGCAGCGTTCATGAAGCCGGGTATAATGTCTTGTGGCCGAAACAATTGAGGGATCAGTCATGAGAGACAGCGTTTTTGTTTACTCGCCTTCTTATCAGACGTATCAATTTCACCAGGATCACCCGTTCAATCAGCAGCGCGTGCTTTTGACATACGAGCTGCTTCAGGCGGCGGACGCGTTTGAAGAGGGAGATATCGCCGCTCCGCGCATGGCTTCTAAAGAAGAGCTGGCACTCGTTCATACAGAGGATTACATACAGGCGGTTGAACTAGCGGGGGCGGGCCGGCTCCCTGCCGCAGAAGGAGAAAGCTACGGGCTCGGAACGGAAGACACCCCCGTTTTTGCCGGCATGCATGAAGCCGCGTCGCTTCTGGTGGGCGGCACTTTAACAGCGGCAGATTATGTCATGACGGGACAGGCGAGGCATGCCTGCAATTTAGGAGGGGGCCTTCACCACGGCTTCCGCGGCAGGGCATCGGGCTTTTGTATTTATAATGACAGCGCCGTGGCCATCCAATACATTCAGAAAAACTACGGGGCAAAAGTGTTATACATTGATACCGACGCTCATCACGGCGACGGCGTTCAATTTACGTTTTACGACAGGTCAGATGTCTGCACAGTTTCATTTCACGAAACCGGGCGTTATTTATTTCCCGGGACGGGACAAGTGCTGGAAAAAGGAAGCGGGCAAGGCTACGGCTATTCTTTTAACATTCCGCTGGACGCTTTCACAGAGGACGATTCCTTTCTTCACGCTTACAAAACGGCCGCTTCAGAAATCGCGGCTTTTTTTAAGCCGGATGTAATCCTGACCCAGAACGGAGCGGACGCCCATTATTACGACCCATTGACACACCTGTCCACTACCATCTCCATTTATCAGGAAATCCCCCGGCTCGCTCACTCATTAGCCCATCAACATTGCAGCGGCAGATGGATCGCGGTCGGCGGAGGCGGATACGATATTTGGCGAGTGGTTCCTAGAGCATGGAGCCGTATATGGCTTGAGATGAAAGGGATTGATCCCGGGGAGCGCATACCGCAGGAGTGGATTCATAAATGGCAGAAACACTCGCCCTATACCCTGCCCGCGTTTTGGAGTGACCCTGAACAATTATATCCTCCGATTCCCCGAAAAGAAGAAATATCAGAAAAAAACGCCCAAACCGTGGAAAAAGCGCTTTTTGCCATCCGGTCTGAACAGCGGTATAAAACAAAATAAAAAAACGACCCTTACGAGGAGGTCGTTTTTTTTATGACAATTTCCACACGGCGGTTTTCATTCATATGACCGGGGCTTTTGTTGTCCTTCACAGGTTTCGTATCCGCGTATCCGACTGAACTAAACCGTTTGGCGGAAAAGTCTTCTTTCGCGGTAAAATACCGGATCACACTCGCCGCTCTTGCAGACGACAGCTCCCAGTTCGACGGGAATTGATAGGTGGAAATCCGGCGGCTGTCCGTATGGCCTTCCACCTGAATGTTATTCGGAATTGTTTTCAAAAGCACTGCGATCTGATGCAGGACTGGTTCGGCGTTTTTCAGCACATCCGCTTTTCCTGTCTGAAATAGAACGGCCTCCTGCAGCACAAGAACCACTCCGCGCTCATCGCGCTTTGCCGTTAATTTGGAACTCAAATGGTGCGATTTTATGTATGTTTTCACGTTCTGCAGCAGCAAATCCTGTTCTTTATTTTCGTTTGCTTTGTCTGATGGCGCCGGTTCACCCCCGCTGCCGTCTGTATGAATCGATGAAACGGCTGATTGAAATTTTTCTGCGTCTATTTGCGACATCGAAAAAAGCAATATAAAGAACACGAGAATAAGCGTGATCAAGTCAGCGAACGTCACCATCCATCTTGGTGAACCGCCGGAATTTTCCGGTTTGTTTCTTCTTTCAAAACGCTCTTTTCTAAGCTTCATGGACAGCGCCCTTTTTCTTGTTCGCAGGCTGCCCTTTACGCCAGTCTTCTCTTGAGCTGAAAACGACAAGCTGACTTTCGAGGTTGCGGGGATTTTTTCCCGATTGGATGCCGACAACCCCTTCGATCATAACCTGTTTGATGAAAATTTCACTTTCCGTTTTTTCTTCAAGCTTTGCCGCGATAGGGATAAACACGAGATTGGCAAGCAGCGCGCCGTACAGCGTCGTCAATAGCGCAACAGCCATGTTCGGCCCGAGGGTATGCGGGTCATTTAAATTTTTAAGCATGAGCACCAGTCCGACAAGCGTCCCGATCATTCCCCAGGCGGGCGCGAAATCACCAGCTTTTTCAAAAACGCGCCTTCCTTTTCTGTGTCGTTCTTCCATCGCGGCAATCTCAGAATCCATCACCAGCCGGATCGTTTCTTCATCCCAGCCGTCAATCGCAAGCAAAAGCCCTTTTTTCAAAAACGGATCCTTGATCTCGCGCGCCCGGTCCTCCAGAGACAGAAGCCCCTGTCTTCGCGCCTGCTCCGCAAGGCTGACGAATACTCTGACAAGGTCCTTTACATTGTCATCCTGACGGGAAAATACCTGTTTTAAAACAGAAGGGGTTTTCTTTAAATCCCGAGGCGGAAAGCTGATAAAGACCGCCGCGGCAAGGCCGCCTGTGACGATTAAAAAAGAAGTCAGATCTAAAAATGAACTGATTCCCGCAAGTCCCGTTCCTGAGAGAATTCCGATTGCGACAATAATACATCCTAACATAAATCCAACGGGTGTCAGATAATCAAAACGTTTCATATCTTCTCCTTACTCAAGTAAAAAAGCAAGATTCCACTCCTCAGAGTGAAGCTTGCTTTTCCGTTTTTTTATGACTTTGTTGATTGTCTTAATTCGATGCGGTGAGGCAGCTCGACGATATGCTCTTCAACCGGCTCTTTGTTCATCAGTTTTGTCAAAAGCCTCATCGCCACGGCGCCGATATCGTAAGTAGGCTGCACGACTGTGGAAAGCTGAGGGCGGACCATCAGGCTCAATCTCGTATTGTCAAAACCGATAATATCAAGATCGTCAGGAATCGACAGACCTTGATCCTGAGCCGCATGAATAATGCCGAGCGCCATTTCATCCGTTGCAGAAAGGATTGCCGTCGGCTTCCGCTCAAGGCCCATTAAGCTTTGAAGCGCCTCCATTCCGGAATCATAGGTGTAATCGCCTTCCGCTACGAACTGCTCATTAAACGGGATGCCAGCTTCTTCAAGCGCCCGTCTGTACCCTTGCAGTTTTTTCGAGCGGTTGATCGGCTCTGCCATCGGTCCGGAGACAAATGCGATATCGCGATGCCCTTTCTCAATGAAAAGCTTAACGGCATCATAAATCGCCTGTTCATAATCAATGGCGACAGAAGGCGTCTCTGCCTGTTCTTCCACTGATGCCGCCAATACGATCGGCACAGGAGAGCGCTTAAATTCTTCGACATGCTCGTCCGTAATGTTGCCGCCCATAAATACGATACCGTCCACTTGTTTGCCAAGCATCGTGTTTAACAGGTGCAGTTCCTTCTCGAGGTTTTGGTCCGAGTTGCTTAAAATAATATTATATTTGTACATCGTCGCGATATCTTCAATTCCCCGGGCAAGTTCCGAGTAGAAAATGCTTGAGATATCAGGGATGATGACGCCGACCGTTGTCGTTTTTTTGCTTGCCAGTCCTCTTGCCACCGCGTTCGGGCGGTAGCCGAGCCGGTCAATGGCTTCCAATACTTTTTTTCTGGTCGTCGGTTTTACATTCGGATTGCCGTTTACGACGCGGGAAACAGTCGCCATGCTGACATTTGCTTCTCTGGCCACATCGTATATCGTAATGTTGCTCACTGAAACCACTCCTTTTACTGGATACACTTATCCTTATCTATAGCATAAACACTTTATGTAAAGAAATGTCGTGCGTTTTCGCATTCTGTCGTTTATGGTTGTAAGCGTAAGTCAGTAGTGTACATTATTTTTCATTATTCATCAAATTTAAATACTTCTCATGAAATTATACACGTTTTTCCCAGTGATGAAAACGTTCACTTCCATTTTATAATTAAATAAAATGAAGAAACGAAAAAGGGCCGCACGAGGCGGCCCTTAAAGAACGGAACACTTTATTATGCTTTTACTTTCACCATCGGCTTTAATTCGTTCAGCCATTTCTCGAATTCAGGTATATCCATCTGCTGCGCAGAGTCTGAAAGGGCAACGGAAGGATCAGGGTGAACTTCGGCCATCACGCCGTCAGCGCCGATCGCAAGCGCCGCTTTTGCTGTCGGAAGCAGGAGATCGCGGCGGCCTGTTGAATGTGTGACGTCAACAAACACCGGCAAGTGAGTTTCCTGTTTCAAAATCGGCACGGCAGAAATGTCAAGCGTGTTTCTCGTTGCTGTTTCGTACGTTCTGATTCCGCGCTCACAAAGAATGATTTGGTCATTTCCTTGTGACATGATGTATTCAGCTGCATTGATGAATTCTGAAATCGTTGCGGCAAGACCGCGTTTTAACAATACCGGCTTTTTAACCGAACCGGCGGCTTTCAGCAATTCAAAGTTTTGCATGTTACGTGCGCCGATCTGAATGACGTCAATGTAATCAATCGCTTGCTCAATGTGGGCAGGCGTAACGATTTCACTGATCACCGCGAGGTCATATTCATCAGCGACGCGTTTGAGGATCTGCAGGCCTTCTACGCCGAGACCTTGGAAATCA
Organism: Bacillus sp. 01N42_2; assembly: GCF_056399565.1. Lineage (NCBI taxonomy): Bacteria > Bacillati > Bacillota > Bacilli > Caryophanales > Bacillaceae > Bacillus > Bacillus sp. 01N42_2. The sequence continues at coordinate 477,789 of NZ_JBFTRO010000003.1, forward strand.
TACGGGCTTGTGCGGGGTTTGAACGCACCTCCGCGCAGGATTTTAATGCCTTGTTTTTTCGCAGCGGCCGCTACTTCCGCAACCTGCTCATAGCTTTCTACGGCACAAGGACCGACGATGAATCTCTGATCGCCGTCACCGACTTTTTCGCCTTTAATGTCAACGATCGTATCTTCTGCTTTTTTCTTCCGGGAGACGAGCAACGCTTTGCTGTGATCCTCTTCTTGAAGCTCAAGGCCGGCTTTGAAAATTTCTTTGAAAATATGCTGGATTGTTGAGTTTTCAAACGGGCCGTCATTGCTTTCAATAATGCGGTTAAGCATTGTACGCTCTCTGACGGGGTCAAATCGGTTGACACCCTGTGCTTCTTTGGCTTTACCGATTTCTTTTACAACGGCTCCGCGTTCATTGATTAATTTAAGGATTTGTAAGTTTAGTGCGTCTGCCTGCTGTCTTAGGCTCTCTAATTCCTTGTTGCTCATCTTTTTCATCCCTTCTATGCTATGTTTTATTTTAATGGTTAACATGCATCTTACTACAGTTATGCGAAAATAGGAATATGAAACAATAAATTTTTTCACATTTTACTTTATTACCAAAACGCTTTTAAGCTTTTATGCGTTGAAGTAACGTATATTGATATCCTACATGATATGGCTGAAATGATCAATAGTTTTTTTCAAAAAAAACCGCCGGTATCATCCGGCGGTCAGTAAATTATGAAAGGTGCTGCTCTATTGCGTTTTTTGTGATTTGGGAATGAGACGCGTGCCATTTCACTTCGCCGTTTGTAATGACGAATACTTGCGGGCTTTCATGTTTCACGCCGTATGTCTCGGCGATATAGTTTGAAAGCGGCCGGCTGTCCTGCACCTGCAGGTAATAAGAAGGCACTTCTGAATGCTCCGATGCAAAGGCGTCAAACTCCTGAAACGCCGCATGGCTGATCGGGCAGGTTGTGCTGTGTTTCAAAAACACGAACTTGCTTTCTTTCTCAGCGGCATTTTTGAACTCTTCTTCTGACGATATCAGCTGCTTTGTCATGTCTGTTATCTCTCCTTATTGAAGATCAGCGATTTGCCTGACCGGCTTTTTCCCCGGCGTCTTCCGCTTCGGCTTTGATGCTTTGGGCCGTGTCCTGCATTTCGCTTCTCGTCTCTTCGGCTTTCTCAGTTAGTGTGCTCTTAGAACGGTCTTTTAAATCCTTCACTTTATTCATAATCTGGCCTGATTGATCAGCTACCAGCTGGGTGATGTTAGATGTTTTATCCTTGGCGATGCTGACATATTGAGAGCCTTTTTCTTTCGCGTCGGCCGTCATTCTGTCCGTCCTATCTTTCAATGCAGAAGCCTGGCTGCCGAGATCGTCGCGCAGCTCCTTGCCTGATTTAGGCGCCAGAAACAATGCCGTTGTCGCGCCGATAATTCCCCCGATCAGCGTTCCGATTAAAAAATCCTTACTATTGATTCCATCTTTGCTCATTATGATTCCTCCTTAGTGGATTTTTCTTATGATTAAAGCGATGTTTTTTTCTTTTGCTTCCACTTGTCCCATATTTCCATAGCGGCCTGGCTCCAGGTGACAACCTGACTGATCTTATCCTGGTTCTCTCTGACAGAGGCCGAAACGGAACCGGCTGCCTGCTTTATGGATGTATTAAACTGCTGGACGGAAGTTCCCACTTCCTGCACAGCATGGACAACCGTATTTAATTTCTCTGATTTTTCCTGAATGTCTTCCGCGAGACGGTTTGTCTTATGTAACAGCTCAGTTGTCTCTGCGGTAATGCCCTTCATCTGCCCTTCAAGGCCGTCTAAAGTCGACGCTACGTTTGTTAAGGTCATCTGCACGGACTTTAATGTTTTTGACAGATAAATGACGAGGATGAGAAATGCTACGGCAATGAGTGCGACGCTTAAATAAAGAATGATAATCATCTAATACCTCCTTATTGCAGGATATAATGGTATATACCCAATTATTAAAATGATAAACATATATGAAAGGGGCTGTATGTATACTATTTCTCCGTTTATCGGTAAATCCCTTTGCAGCACGCGCAAAAAAGCAGTGAGAGCCCCACTGCTTTTTTGTTACGCTATGACGTTTTCATAGGCCCTCATATATTTTTGAATGTCTCCGGCGCCCATAAAGATCAGCACTGCGTCTTTATGCGCTTTTAACACGGATGTGTCATTCTCTTCAATGAGTTCTGCGTTATCGATTTTTTCCTGCAGATCCGTGATGGTGAGTTTGCCGACGTTCTCGCGGGCAGAGCCGAAAATGTCGCACAGATACACACGATCGGCCGCGCTCAAGCTTTCTGCAAATTCATCAAGGAATGATTGCGTCCGTGTAAACGTATGCGGCTGGAATACCGCGATGATTTCACGTTCCGGATATTTTTGGCGCGCCGCTTCAATGGTGACTTTAATTTCAGTCGGATGGTGGGCGTAGTCGTCTATCAGCACCTGGCTGCCGATCACTTTTTCATTGAATCTGCGTTTGACGCCGCCGAATGATTCAAGTCCGCGCTTAATCATGTTCACGTCTATCTCTTCATAGTGGCAGAGCGCAATGACCGCTAAGGAATTGAGGACATTGTGATGTCCGTATGCCGGGATGTAGAACGTATCGTAAAACGTATTGCGGACAAAGACGTCAAATGTCGTGCCTTCCGTATTTTTTACGATGTTTCTCGCTTGAAAATCGTTTTCTTCTCCCGTGCCGTAATAAACGACAGGCACATTGGCGTGAATTTTCGGCAGATACTCGTCATCACCGCAGGCAATGATGCCTTTGTTGACTTGAAGCGCCATGTTTTGGAAAGCATCAAACACATCGTCAATGTTGGCGAAATAATCAGGGTGGTCAAAATCAATATTCGTCATGATCGCATAATCAGGCTGATAGCTTAAGAAATGACGGCGGTACTCGCAGGCTTCAAATACAAAGTATTCGCTGCTTTCATTTCCTCTGCCCGTCCCGTCTCCGATAAGAAACGAAGTCGGCTTCGCCTGCTGCATCACGTGTGCCAAGAGACCCGTAGTGGACGTCTTGCCGTGTGCGCCCGTAACCGCGACACTTGTGTATTTTTTCATATATTCAGCTAAAAATTTATGATATCTGATAACAGGAATTCCTTCAGCGAGCGCCTTTGCGATTTCCGGATGAGAATCAGGGAATGCGTTTCCGGCGATTACCGTTAAGCCCGGTTTGATGTTATCGGGGCTGAACGGATAGATCGGGATATTTCTTTTTTCAAGGGCAGCCTGAGTAAAAATCTGCTTCTCGATATCCGATCCCTGCACCTGATACCCTGTATCATGCAGGATTTGAGCAAGCGGGCTCATACCTGTCCCTTTTATTCCAACAAAATGATAAACAGTCATAATCGTACCTCCAACAAACGTCTATCTGTTCCCCAGTATATGACGCTCATTTCATTTTGCGACCGCCGCGGGCGAAAAGCCCGCACAGCGGCGCTTCCATTTATTTTTACGTTATCGTCAGTATCTGTAACTTTCTTTTTGATTAAACCTGCCGCATGATATTTCAGCGCGTGACAGTGATGCTGTTTGATGGTCCATCCATTATCATACCATGTTTGTGAGAAAAATGAACGATATTCTTATTCTTGAGTAATGTCAGCAGCCGTAATCAGCACTTCGCGGGGTTTGCTGCCCTTTGCTTCTGAGATCATGCCTTCAGCTTCCATCATGTCAATCAGCCTCGCCGCACGGTTATAGCCGATCCTGAACCTTCTTTGAAGGCTGGAGGTGCTGGCGCTGTTTTGCTCCACGACAAATTGGCACGCCTCAGGAAACAGCTCGTCCTCTTCCTTGAGGGCAGTTCCCTGCCTGATCAGTTCTTCCTGTTCAAACAAATAAGAAGGCGGGAGCTGCTTTCTGACATGAGAGACGACGCGGTCGATCTCGCTGTCTGACACAAAGTTGCCCTGCAGACGCACCGGTTTTCCGGTACCGTTTTCCCAGTAAAGCATGTCGCCTTTTCCGAGCAGCTTTTCCGCCCCCGCCATGTCGATAATCGTTCTGGAATCGACCTGACTTGAGACGGAGAATGCGATCCTCGTCGGGATGTTCGCCTTGATCATGCCGGTAATGACATCGACAGACGGACGCTGTGTCGCGACGAGGAGATGAATGCCGCAGGCTCTCGCTTTCTGCGCGATTCTGGCAATGCTTTCTTCCACATCGTTCGGCGCGACCATCATTAAATCGGCAAGCTCATCAATAACCACTACGAGGTACGGGAGCTTTTCGCCTGTATTATGATCAGCCGTTAATTCATTAAAGCGGCCGATATCTCTCACACCTGAATGAGCAAACAGTTCATACCGCCGTTCCATCTCTTCCACAACCCATTTTAACGCCGCGGTTGCGGCTTTGGCGTCCGTGATGACGGGGCTGACTAAATGCGGAATTTGGTTATAAGGCGCAAGCTCGACCATTTTCGGATCAATCAAAAGCATTTTGACATCGCTCGGATCTGCTTTATAAAGCAGACTGACCAAAATGGTATTGATGCAGACGCTTTTTCCCGATCCTGTCGCACCCGCAATCAAGCCGTGCGGCATTTTTTTCAAATCAATGACGACCGGGTTGCCGGAAATATCGACACCGAGCGCGGCTGTAAGCGGAGACGGATTCGTCCTGAAAGCGGCGCTTCTGATCATCTGCCGTAAATCAACGACCTTGCTTACGCGGTTCGGAACTTCAATGCCGATCGTGTTTTTGCCGGGGATCGGCGCCTCAATCCGAATATCCTTGGCAGATAAACTCAGCTTTATATCATCTGCTAAGTTTGTAATTTTGTTTACTTTCACTCCCGGCTCAGGATGCACTTCAAATCTTGTGACGGACGGGCCTTGTGTGACATGAACGACTTGGGCGCGCACATTAAAGTTTTTCAGTGTGACGTTTAAAAGCTCGCGCTGTTCTTCAATCCATGATTGGTCGTCATGTCTCTGCGCCGGCGGTACGTCCAGAAGCGACAGATTCGGGAAAACATAGCCCGCACCGCTTTCTGACGCCTTCGTCTGCTTGTGTTTATCGCTTTTGAGCATCATGACGTTAAACGGAACACTGCGCTCTTTCGGCCGCTCCGCCGTTTTTACGGGCTGTTCGTAATTCTTCGTTTTTTCTTCGGCAGGCGGGGCCGGGGCTTCGGCCGGATCGATGACTGCAGATTCAGGCTCCGGTTCAGAATGCTGAGGGGCTTCGTTGAACTCAGGCTGTTCATCTGCTTTTTGTTCCGCGTCAGCCTCAGGCGATTCAGGCAGGGCTTCAGACTGCGGCTGAACTTCCTCTTCATACCCGGGTTCTGAGTATGTATATACCGGTTCCCCAGCGGTTTCAAAAGCTTGAGCGGCTTCCGTCTCAGGCTGCTGATACTCCTCCTGCTGCGGCGCTTGTTCTTCCGTGTGTTCAGACGGCCGGGACGCTTCATACTCAGTCTCATTTAAAGGCTGCGGCTCGGTTTGTTCCAACTCTTGTTGATCTGTATAGCCTTCAGGTTCCGTGCTTTCCGGCTGCTGCGGGTCTTTAGCCTGGCGCGGTTCTGATGCACTGTACACTTGCTCTTTTGCATTCTCAGCCTCAGTGTGCGGCTGCTCTTTTTTGGCGGCCTGGAATTCTTCCGTTTCTTGTTTCACAGACGGTTCCGGCCGGGTGTCCGTCTGTTTTGTCATGCCGGATGCTGTGAATTCGGGCTCTTTTTCCGTTTCCTGACCGGACTTTGGCGGAACAAATTGCTCCTCTGACAGCAATGTCACGCTCTCTTCACGCTGTTTTTGCGGATTAGGCGCTTTTTTAATGCTGTGCTGAGATTGAAAACCGTAGACCGGTGAAGGAATGGAGGACGGTTTAAAGGGCTTTTTCACCGGCTCCGGCTCTTCATATGTATGCTGTTTCCGCTCCCGCTCCGTATGCTCCGTCGCGGCGGCATATCCCCGGGACGGCTGGCGGCGGCGTTCATGCCTTTCCTGCTGTCTTTGTTCCGTTCGCTTATAGCCGTCCGGAACGACGGGAAAACGGAAATTCCCTTTCGGATATTCGTAATATATTTTAGGATCTTCCATGCGCGTTAATTTGCCTTCTGGCTGATCCGGTATCTGCTGTTTCGGGATTTGGGCATGTGTGTTCGGTTCATGTTCATGCTCTTCTTCTTTTTCACCTAAAAATAAGTCAAAAAATTTATTCAGCCAACTCATGTTTAATCACTCTCTAACTCCCTTATTAGTAGTCTGGGACGATATTTAGTATACCACTGCCGGGCCGCTCAGAAAAGATTAAGCTCCCAACTGAAGAAAGCCGTTAAGCAGGCCTGCTTAACGGCTTTCTCTCACATCATTCGATTCTGTGCGCTTATTTATGGGAGTTAGAATTGAAATGCTTCGCCGGCCTCGCGGCTGTCTTCAAGAACGAGAATGCCTTTTTCCGACGGTGCATCCGGCAAAGCGAGTTCTTTCGCGGAACAGATCATGCCGCTTGACGGAACGCCTCTTAATTCAGCGTCTTTAATGACAAGTCCGCTCGGCATCACTGCGCCGACTTTAGCGACGACGACTTTTTGTCCTTTGTCTACGTTCGGCGCGCCGCAAACGATTTGAAGGGTTTCCTCTCCCACATTCACTTGGCAGATATTCAGTTTATCCGCATTCGGATGTTTTTCTTTCGATTCAACATGACCGACAACAAATTTCGGAGAAAGGTCAACTGTCAGCGTTTCTGAAACACCGTTTCTGTTCAGTATTTCATTCACGTCCTGAACGAATGTCTCAGACAATGCGACAGGGCCGTTGTCCTCAATCTGTAAATAAGAAGATACGTTAAAAATATTAAAGCCCGTCGTTTCTTTTGTTTCTTTGTTAAAGATTCGGACGACATCGCCTTCTCTTTCATAGCCGATTTCTTCACGTGCTGCATCTTTAAGAGAGATCAGAAGCGTATCTCCCACACCTTCTTTATTGTAAAAAGCGTTCATAAGAAAAATCCTTTCTAATCCTTTTTCGGCCGGCTTTTCGCCATGATAAACACAGGTTCCAGTCTGCCTTCATTATAGAGAAATGAAAGGGCCGTAATCGGCACCGTGCCGCTTGCAAAGAAGCTCATGGACATTTGCCCTAAAATATCATAACCCGATTCATTTCGAATGTCAGCAAGTATTAATACATCCTGATGCGGGACAGAAATCGCTAATTCGCCTTCAGCGGCCTGTTTGTATTCATGAAGAATCGAATCATTGAGAATTCGGCTGGCGTCATAGCCGTCATTCGCTCTGAAAAAATAAAAATAATTGCCCGCAACCGTATCCTGCTTCACGACCGAAGGGAGCGAGCGGAGATTGAATGATGCCGTTTCCCTGATCCGTTCTTTTGTCCAGTTTTCTTTCTCAAGCATCCGGCTGTCAATTAAGCGGTACGTCTTGCCGAGGTCAAGCGCGTAGTAGATTCTGGTTTCGGCGGTATGGTCATCATACACGAGCGGAATGCCGTCGCCCGTTTGATCAGGAAATGACGTGGAGCGGATCACCGGATAAATTCCGGCTTCCTTTCCGGACATCTCCTGTCCGCTTCCTCCCATCGCCTCCATCGCTTCTGCCACATAGTAGACGATCTCGTCGATCGCTTCTTCTTTTTTCGTCTCCCACTTGGCGATGATCGGCGGAAGTTCTAATGTGATGCCTTTTTTGGTCGTTTGATCCTCAACACGGAGAGTGTCTTTTTCTCTGTCAAAAAAGAAGGATCGGTTCTCGTGCTGCAGGCGCTGTTTTAATAGATCCGACAGCTTCCTCGACGTCATCTTCAAAGCCCGTGGCCTCCTTTATGCTTTAGCAAGGGAATCGGTTAAAAATTGCTCGATTTCTTCTTTCGTTTTGCGGTCTTTGCTGACGAAGCGGTTTACTTCTTTTCCTCCGTTAAATACCACAAAACTCGGAATGCCGTAGATTTCCCATTCCGCACATGTATCGATAAATTGATCGCGGTCTACGTAGTAATAAGTGAATTCAGGAAAGTCCGCTTCCAGCTCAGGGAGAAACGGCTCCACAAAGCGGCAGTCCGGGCACCAATCCGCAGAAAACATAAATACCGCCCAATCGTCCTGTACCGCTTTTTGCAATTCTTCCGTGCTTTCAATCTTTTTCATTGTCATTCCTCCATCTGGATTTTGAGTTTTTTTGTATGCTGATGTTTATCCAATTGGATCATACCAGACTGTTTACAGCAAGACCAACTATATGCAATATCATTATCATATTTCATTTGCATTATCAAGCAAGTTTCGTTTACCATTTTGCTTATAGCCGTACGAAAATCTGAATATGGAATAAGGAGGAGCAAAAGATGCAGTTTGTCGTATATTTAGCCGGTGAAATCCACAGCGATTGGCGGAACGAGATCAAGAACAAAGCAAAAGCGCTGCACCTGCCGATTACGTTTGTCGGACCGATGGAAAACCATGAGCGCTCAGACAATATCGGAGAAGAGATTATGGGCGAGCAGCCTGATTCTGTTTTAAAGGACGCCAGAGCTTCTGATATCAACAATTTCCGTACAGAGGTGCTGATGGAAAAAGCCGATTTTGTGATCGCCCTGTTTGGCGAGAAATATAAACAGTGGAATACCGCAATGGATGCTTCTTATGCCATCGCAAAAGGCAAGCCGCTCATTCTGATCCGTCCGAAAGAGCTGCACCATCCGCTGAAAGAGCTTTCCGGCAAAGCGAATATTACGGTGGAAACCGTCAATCAAGCGATGAAAGCACTCTCTTATTTATTTGAAACAGAATAAGCAGGCCGCCTTATGCGGGCCTGCTTATTTTTTCACACATTTTCTCTGATCGTTTCGACCGTCTGCTTGTCACTCGCCATGACCAGCTTAATGAGCATTTCTTTCGCCGCGGCATAATCATCGACATGGATGATGGCGGCATTTGTATGAATGTATCTTGAACAAATGCCGATGACGGCTGACGGAACCCCGCTGTTTGATATGTGAACCCGCCCGGCATCCGTTCCTCCGCCGGAAGCGAAATATTGATAAGGGATATTGTGCGTTTCCGCCATATCAAGGACGAACTCTCTCATCCCGCGGTGCATGACCGTCGTTCTGTCGAGTATGCGGAGCAGCACTCCCTCGCCGAGACGGCCGAACAGCTCCTTATCGCCGCTCATATCATTTGCCGGGCTGGCATCAAGCGCGAAGAAGAGATCAGGCTGAATCATGTTGGCCGCTGTCTGCGCCCCTCTCAGGCCGACTTCCTCCTGAACGGTGGCCCCGGCGTACAGGTTGTTCGGCAGCTCTTTTCCGTGCAGCTCTTTTAATAATTCAATGCTTAATCCGCATCCGTAGCGGTTATCCCACGCTTTGGACAATATTTTCTTCTCGTTTGCCATCGGGGTGAACGGGCAGACCGGCACGACCTGCTGACCCGGTCTGATCCCCATTTTGACCGCGTCCTCTCTGTCATCTGCACCGATATCAATCATCATATTTTTGATCTCCATCGGCTTGGCGCGCTGGGCATCCGTTAAAATGTGGGGCGGGATGCTTGAGATGACGCCGATGACAGGTCCGTTATCCGTCTGAACCTCGACGCGCTGGGCCAGTAGCACTTGACTCCACCAGCCGCCGAGCGTCTGAAATCTCAGCATGCCGTTATCCGTAATCTGCGTTACCATAAATCCGACTTCATCCATATGGCCTGCTACCATAATAGTGGGCGCATCTTCAGCACCGCGCCTTACGCCGAAAACACTTCCGAGTCTGTCCTGCACGATGTCATCCGCATATTTCGCAAGCTCCCGTTTCATAAAGGAGCGGACCTGATGTTCATTTCCCGGTGCGCCGGGAAGCTGCGTCAGCGTCCGGAAAAGCGTTTTCGTTTCCTCATTCATATTTTCCCCTCATTTCTATGTAATGCTTTTATTTTATTAGAAAAACAACTGTTTTCCAAGCGGTCAGATTGAATGGGCTGCAAAACCGCCGCTTTACTTAACACCGTCTGGCATCTTCTGTATAATAAAAACTACGACATAATTGGAGGTGCTTCATATTGAAATTACGTCATTTTCTCTTAGGTGCAGGAGTCGGATTATGCGCTGCCATCGCAGTGAAAAAGTATGCGATGAAACCTTATATCTCTTCAGAAAAAGCGCTCCGTATCGTGAAAGCGGCTTTTAAACAGCGCGGACCGATAGACGGATCGTGGATTTACACAGAGCCTGAGCCTTACCAGGTAAACGGAGAAACCATCCAGGTATACAAAACCGGTGTGACACGTTCGGCTTTCGGCGAGCTGGAGCAATATGAAGTCATGGTCAATGCAAAAACAGGCCAGATTGTCGATGTCATTGATTCTGTCGCCTCATAATTCGGACAAGCAAAAAATAAAGCCCAAAACCATCAGCGTTTTGGGCTTTATTCGGTTACATCGGGCGAATCCGTTTGTATACAGGGTGCCACATCTCGTCCTGCACCGTTTGGATCAGATCCTCGGGTTCCGTTTCCGCTACACCGTCCTGGATGGCCGCTTTCGCTACGGCTACCGCTACAGTTGCCGATACCGTCCTGAGATCTTCCACTTTCGGGAGCATCGGCGCCCCAGGCTTGCCGACATCCACCATACCGGCGATGGCATTCGCGCAGGCGACAAACATATTGTCCGTAATGAGCCTTGCCTTTGTCACAATCGTGCCGAGTCCGAGTCCCGGAAATACGAGCGCGTTGTTCGCCTGGCCGATATGGTACGTCACGCCGTTATACTCAACAGGCGGGAACGGACTGCCCGTCGTGACAAGCGCGCGGCCTTCCGTCCATTTAATTAAGTCTTCCGGTTTTGCTTCTGATAATGTGGTCGGATTTGACATCGGCAAAATAGCGGGCCGTTTAACATGTGAGGCCATTTCTTTGACGATTTCTTCTGTAAATGCGCCTGATACAGTAGATGTGCCGATCAGAATCGTCGGCTTGGCCTGACGGACCGTCTCCGCCAGATCAATTGATCCGCCTTCACCGCTGCGGCTGTACTCTTTCACTTCATCGGCAGGCCGGGCGTACGGAACCTGAAAATCACGCAAGTCTTTCATGTCATCCGTTAACAGTCCGTTTCTGTCGATACACCAAAAGCGGCTGTATGATTCTTCTTCGCTTAATCCGGCATGCACCATTGCTTCACGCAGCTGCTCAGCAATTCCGATACCGGCCGTTCCCGCGCCGAAGACGACGACTTTATGTTCTTTTAAAGGCACTTTTGATGCTTTCGCGCAGGCTAAAACAGCTGCAAGCGACACCGCGCCCGTTCCTTGAATGTCATCGTTAAACGTACAGACTTTATCTTTATACCGTTTCAATATGCCGCGGGCGTTAGCCGTGCCGAAATCCTCCCAATGAAGCAGCGCATTCGGGAATGTTTCCCGGGCAAGCGAGACATACTCATCAATAAAGCGGTCATATTTCTCGCCGCGCACTCTTGAATGCTGGTTTCCGACGTAAAACGGATCATTTAAGAGGCTTTCCTGATTCGTCCCCGCGTCCAATACGACCGCAAGCACTCGTGACGGGTCAATTCCGGCCGCTGCCGTATACACCGCAAGTTTTCCGACAGAAATGGCGATGCCGCCGACGCCCCAATCACCGATTCCCAGAATGCCCTCGGCATCTGTCGCAACGATTAAATCAATGTTTTCATTTTTTCCGAACTGCTGAAATGCGGCGCGCATTCCCTCAGGATCATCTATCGACAAATACAGACCGCGGGGTTTTCTGTACTCATGGCTGTAACGCTGGATCGCGGTGCCGACTGTCGGCGTATATACGATCGGCAGCATTTCGCCTAAATGATCATTTAACAGCCTGTAAAATAATGTTTCATTCCGGTCATGGAGAGCAGTCAAGTACACATTTTTGCTCAGCTCGTCAGGCTGCGAACTGAACTGTTCGTAAGCCCGCTTCACCTGCTCTTCGATTGTCAATACCTTCGGCGGCAGAAATCCCTCGAGTCCGAGTTCCTTTCTTTCCTCTTGTGTAAAGGCCACCCCTTTATTTAAAAAAGGAGTAGAAAGAACTTCTAATCCGCGCAGAGTTGTTTTGATTTCTCCATCTTTTGTCACTTGAAATTGATTCACCTGTCTCTTCCTTTCAAAGCAATTTGTCTTAGGTTTGCTTTTATTCCCGAAATTCATACAGGTAAATCATTTGATCCGCTTATTTTTTCTCCCGTTTGACAGACGCCGCCACTTCGCCGTCTTCGCCCCATTTTACGGCTCTGTAAATCGTGTCGTGATAGAAAATCAGCCAGGCGTCTTTCTCTGCCGCGAACGCCTGCCATTTTTGCTTTTGCGGAATGGAGGTCATCGGATAGTCATCATATGCCAGCACCCATAACGGATTTTTATGGGCGTTTGTCGGCATCAGGTCGGCAAAATGCACAGCCGTTTCCCCTCCGTCTTCTAATACAATGACACTGTGTCCGTCACTGTGGCCGCCGGTGTGGTGCATCGTAATGCCTTCTGTGAGCTCATACGCATCCTCAAAGGTTTCGACCTGATCTTGTACAGCCTCCCAATTTTCTCTCCAGTATGTATTTTTCGATCTGATATTAGGGTTTTTCATTTCTTGCCACTCTGTCGCAGAAGTGATAATGCGGGCGTTCGGGAAAACAGAGACAAGCTCCTCTCCGCGGTATTCCGTCAGGCCGCATGCATGGTCAAAATGAAGATGGGTCATTGCCGCAATATGAATGTCTTCACAGGAAAGCCCGAGTTCACTCAGAGATTTTTTCAGATTGGATTCCTGCGTTACACCGTAATTCCTTTTCTGCTTATCGGAGAATTTCCCTCTGCCGATCCCCGCGTCAACCAAAATATTCAGGCCGTTTTTTCTGATCAGAATCGGGTCTGTTCTTAATTCAATCTGGTTTTTGTCGTTTACAGGGTATTTTCTCGACCATAAAGGCTTCGGGACAACGCCGAACATCGCTCCTCCGTCCATATGCGTTACACCGCCGTCCAGCCATGTTAATGAAATATTCCCAATATTCAATGTCTCCATCTTGATCCCTCCTGATGTAATGGTAGCAAATGGAGGCATAAAAAAACAGACTCCCGCATCAGAGTCTGTCTTTTGTTCTCCATTCAACTTCAGCCCGGTAAATCGGCTGGCCGAGCGCGGAGAATTTTTCTTCGTATTCTGTCATAATATTGCCTTTTGGATCGCTGTTGTGCAGATCGAGACTGACTTCCTTCAGGAGCAGGCCGTATTCGGAAAAACTTTTCAAAGAGTATTCAAACAACCCGCGGTTATCGGTTTTGAAATGAATCTCACCCGTTTCGCCCATGACTTCTTCGTATTTTTTCAAGAACGCTTTAAAGGTTAAACGGCGTTTTTCGTGACGGTTTTTCGGCCAAGGGTCAGAAAAGTTTAAATATACGCGCTTGATTTCTCCCCGTTCAAATACGTCATTCAGTGTTTCCGCGTCTATATTTAACAAACGGACATTGTGAGCCCCGCTGTCCTTTACTTTTTGGACGGCAGTGACGATGACACTTTTAAACAGCTCAATTCCGATATAGTTGATATCCGGATTCTGCTTGGCCATTCCTGAAATGAACTGCCCTTTTCCCGTACCGACTTCAATATGGATCGGGTTGTCATTGCCAAAGACCGTGTTCCACCGCCCTTTATACTGAGCCGGATCACTGATGGCGATGTCAGCGTTTTCTGCCAGAAAATCATTCGCCCAAGGTTTATGGCGCATTCTCATATGATTGACACCTCTATCTATAATTTCGAGTAACAACATACCATGAAACAAAAAGAGCCGCAAGCGCCTTTTAAAGGCTCCGGCTGCATAAAAAAAGAGGCTCCCCGGTCCGGAACACTCATGTGATGCATAAAACCGCACCGCTTTGCACAATGTATGACACAGAAAGGATGTGTATATGAATCATGGGCTTAACAAGCGAACATCAGGTCCGGTTATTAAAGGACATACTGGCCGACCACCAGTTGGATTGCTGCGGCACGGTTGCCGAGTATGAACAGCTCGAGCGCGTCATCAAATCACTGATGGCCAACACCGGGCTTGATTCAAATATAAAAAACGTGCTCGAGGATGTATACCGCTACAGCCAGTCAGGCATCACGGCCGATTCCATCGACACGCATATTCAGGAGCACCAAAACCATTTGTCCCAATGGGTGGAGCAGATGGATTCGTACTCCTGACTACTTGACAATCTGCTTCATCAGGGCATGAAGCTCTTCCATGGCATCATGATACGCTTTGTCATTCCCTTTTGATTTGTGCCAGGCGATGAAGGTGATGGTCTCTGATAACATGTACCACGCCATCCGCAGCCGAAGCCCTTCCGTGAGCTTCATGCCGTACATCCCAAGCCAGCTGTCCCACGCTGGCTCTTCGACGTAATGATACAATAAAGGGCCGAGATCCATGGCCGGATCAGCTATCATCGCGCCGTCCCAATCTATTAAATACAGCTGGTCGTTTTCAGACAAAAGCCAGTTATTATGATTCACATCACAATGGCAAACGACTTTTTCACCGAATTGCACCTGATCCACATGAGCTTCCAAATAAGCAAGGCCTTCCTGAATAAGCGGCGAAAATTGCCGCACAGCAAAGACGGCCTGCTTCAGCTGCGACAAAAGAGCGCCCGGATCGAGCGGTTCTTTCCCCAATCTTTTCAGCATGTCAAGCAAGGCTTTAGATGTGTGGATTTTGCGGAGCAGCTCAGCCACCGGGCGTCCGCTCATATCCTTCGGCTTCAGCTCTCTGCCCGTCATCCAATGCTGAGCCGTAATAACGTCTCCGTTTTCCATCCGTTTCGTCCAAACCAGCTTCGGAACAATGCCTTCGGCGGATAACACGGCTAAAAAGGGCGAGCTATTACGTTTTAAAAAAAGCTGTTGGCCGTTATGTTTCGCATAATATGCATCTCCTGTAGCTCCTCCGGCGGGGAAGATCTCCCAATCGCTACCTAGTAATTGTCCCAACCAGTTCATATCAATGTTCAACCCATCATTTCTTAAAATATTTTAGAATAGGCCTCCAGCCTTTCTCTTTCGGCGGAGCAGCCTGTCATAAACAATTTCTTGAGAATAAAAAAGACAGCTATTGAGAGTCTCATATGCTAATCAATAGCCGTCTTATAAATTTTAGCGCTACAGCACAAACTTCGTCAAGCAAAACTAGCAAGAACACCTGTGAATTCTGAAGATTTATGCCGCAAACCGTTCTTTGCCAAGAAAGATTTGACGGGTTTTATTTTTATTATGTTTTTATTTTTAACGGCGCTCCGCCCGGCATCAGCCGAAACGGCGTCGTTCCGACCAGTTCGCCGTCAGCGTGAAACGGAATTTTCCCATCTGTTTCAAAAATGAATTCCTTCCCCTTTATCATCGTCACTCCGTCCATTTTGATATGACGGCCAAAGCTCATCGCCCATAAAAAACGATACAGCGAGAAAAAGGACAGGTTTTCCGCAATGACAATATCAAAATCGTTTTGGCGGGGATTTGCAGAAGGCGCCGCTTTCATACCGCCTCCGTAATAAGGATGATTTGCCGCAATGACAAACCAGACATTGCGGAATTCATGCCTTTGGCCGTCTGCCGTGCATGCAAACCGGAACGGCTGAAATCCCGAGGCCGTATGTATATGCGCAAGCGGGTAAATCACAAAGCCGAGACGCAGAAACCGAAGAACACGCAAAAACGGAAACTCCGCGGCTGCCTTCGAAACTGAGGCGTCAAACCCTACAGACAGGTGGTTAATAAAATAAAGAGATTGTGCTTTGTCATGAAAAAAGTTGATGCTTCCCCCGAAAAATTTCCGTGTGAGCGGGCGGTGCAGACCTTTGATTTCATGGAGGAGCGCCGACTTCTTAACACCGAGGCCTTTGGAAAAGTCATTGTACGAACCGGCGGGCACAAAGGTCAGTTCAATCTGATCAATTCCTTTCAGTCCGTTAATGACTTCATGCATCGTGCCGTCACCGCCGATGACAAAAAGCCGCTTCAGCTTATGATCCTGCATCGTTGAAATCTGTCTCGCCAGCACTTCCGCATGTCCGGGATGTCCGGTCAGAAAGGAGCGGTGGCTGACACCGCGTCTGGTCAGCTCTTTTTGAACCGATTTCCAGACACGCCGCCCCCTCCCGCCTCCTGAGACCGGATTAATAATAAAAAACCATTGACTCATCGTTTGTTTTCACCTGCTTCATTGAAGAAGAGACAGCCTCCAAACGTCCGTTTTAATCAAGCCATTCCTGTCTCCGGCTTGAATCGCTCAAGCAGTAAGACAAAAGTGCCTTCGCCGCCTTCAGCTGATGGTGCTTGATCGGCGCCGTATTTTTCCGCTGCTTTTCCAGCCACTCTGCGGCGGTCCGTTTATCGGCTATATCCAGCCCGAATGGCGGCTCCGGGTAATCAAAATAAGACGTTCTGCTGAGCAAAAGCTTCCTGACGGGAATGTCGGCCTGCTTTTCTTTTACGATTTGCGAAACGACCGATCCCGTGCGGTTCAGGCTGAGAGACGGATTTAATACTTGGCGCGTGCTGCCGGAACCCCTCTCTTCCCAAAAACGATGTTTTGATCCGATATATACGCTGTCCTCTTCAGCTTCCATAAAAGCAGCGCAGAAAATCTCCAGCGGGGAGATGATGATGATGCTCAGCTCGACGGACGCCTGCTGGATTTGAAGAACCGGATGATACATCACAAAATAGGAATCGGGCAGCTTTTGAGCAAGCATTTTTAATATCCTGTCCCTCTTGACCGCCTGCGAAAGCTCAGACTTTTGAGAAAGCGTGGAGCTCGCCCATTTTAATTGAAAGTCATACAGCTGTTCTTTGAAAAAAGACGCGAGCTCAGACTTTTGAGACGGAAGATGTCCGAACAGCGCCTCTTCTTCCTCCGGCTCATCAAACCATTGGTGCCTCTTTTCATTTATATCGGCCGTTATTTCTTCTTTTCTCTTTTTTAAGAAAAATTTTTTTCGGGCCGGCGTTTGGCCGGTTTCACCGCCTTGAGCCGTTTCTGTTTCTTTTTCTTCCGTTTTCCGGTCAAACGCTTCAAGGAGTGCCTCCCAGCGTTCTTTCTTCAGCCGGATAAACTGGTTCATATAATGATATGGATCAAGCTCATATCTTGATATGCAATCGTGTATTTTGATGATCTGTGCCATGTGATTTCCCCACTCCGAATATTTGTTTATGTCAATTGAAACTGTGCGATTTCTTCGTATTTTGGCGACCGGTCAAGGTGGGTCTGAAACAGGGAAAACCGGCTGACGGCGCTTTGCACCCTGCCGCTTTCAAACGGCACATCGTCCGGAAACGGCCGGTCTCCCGCCCACTTCCGCGCCATCGTCATATGAGGATGATACGGCCGTTTTTCCACTTGAAAACCGGCTTTCAAAACAGCCTGTTTTGTTTTTTCCCGCAAATCAAAGAGCCGTTCATTCCGTTCAGGTTCTAGGTGAAGCACTCTCGGCTGTCTGCGGTCGCCGAAAACATCCAGATGCTGAAACTGTACGGTAAACGGCTGCGCTTTCGACGCAGCATATGTGAGCAAAGGCAATAGTTTCGCAAGCCGGGCTTCATCCGCAGCCCCGAGAAAAATGAGTGTAATATGATAGTCATGCGGATGCACCCATTTTTTGAATGTTAACGCCGGCTCCTTTCTGGCTGCTTCCCAAATCGGTTCAGCAATGTCAGCAGGAATCGGAATGCCGATAAAATAATGCGGCAATGAAGCTTTCATATGAGGATCTCCCCTCTTTGGTTATGGTGTTATTATAAAACGGATAAGCGGAGAGGAGAACCCTGTCCGCTTATTATGATAGGATATTATGTACCGAACGTTTTATACAGAAAGGAATGAGCCGGTCTTGAAAATCGCAAACAGCACGGCGGAGCTGATCGGCGGCACACCGATCGTAAAGCTCAATCGCCTTCAGCCAGAACATGCAGCTCAAGTCTATTTAAAATTAGAATCATTTAACCCAAGCGGCAGTGTCAAAGACAGAGCGGCTTACAATATGATCATTGAAGCGGAAAAAAGCGGGCATTTAAAACCCGGCTCTGTCATCATCGAACCGACAAGCGGCAATACAGGCATCGGTCTGGCGATGAACGCGGCGGCCCGCGGCTACAGAGCAATCCTCGTCATGCCTGACACGATGACGAAAGAACGCATCAACCTGCTTAAAGCGTACGGCGCCGAGGTGGTATTAACGCCGGGGGCTGAAAGAATGCCCGGCAGCATCAAAAAAGCGAAAGAACTCGCCAAACAGATTCCGGGAAGTTTTATCCCGATGCAATTCGATAACGGCGCAAATCCGGACGCCCACCGAAAAACGACCGCGATTGAAATCTATCAGGCCGTTCAGCAGCTCAACAGGCCGCTCGGTGCTTTTGTTGCAACGGCGGGAACAGGCGGAACTATTACCGGAACCGGAGAAACGCTGAAGGAGCTTTTCCCTGATATGATTGTTCATGTCGCCGAACCCGCGGGATCGCCGGTACTGTCCGGCGGAAAACCCGGCGCTCATAAGCTGGTCGGGACAAGCCCCGGATTTATTCCCGGCATATTGAATCAGGACGTTTACGATGAAATCATGAAAATCTCTGATGAAGATGCGTATACGACAACCCGGCGCCTGGCCCGGGAAGAAGGAATACTCGTCGGCCCGTCTTCAGGCGCCGCCTGCTTTGCCGCCATTGAAACCGCAAAACGCCTCCCTCCCGAACAGATCGTCATCTGTATGACGGCCGATACGGGAGAACGTTATTTATCAACGGATTTATGGTCATTTGAATGATAAAAAAGGGATGCCGCTTTCGGCGTCCCTTTTTGTGATCACTTGGCAAGCTCATAAATGGCTTCGGCGTATAAAGCGGTTGATCGGAGAAGGTCATCAATTTCGATGTACTCATCCTTTTGATGCGCGCTGTCAGGCCGGCCGGGAAACAGTGGTCCGAACGCCACGCCCGCCGCAAGGGATCTCGCATACGTTCCTCCGCCGATTGAAATCAAATCCGCTTTCTTTCCCGTCTGTCCTTCGTAAACCTTTTGAAGCGTCTTTACGAGCGGATGATCGGCAGATACGTGGTGCGGTTTGCTGTCTTTAAATTCTTCAAGCCGAAATTCAGCAGCGGACATAAAGGCATCACGAATCACTTGGCTGTCCGAAGTGACGGGATAACGGATGTTGATGCCGAGTTCTCCGCCCTCACCCTTTCTGTATGTAAAGATGCCGACATTCAATGTAAGCTCTCCGCTGATGTCATCCCTGCAATCAATCTTCAGCTTTTTGCCCCGTGTATCATTTAAAAAATAGTCACTGACGGTTTTGACAAAGTGTTTTCCGGCTTCATCCAGTTCCGTTCCGTTAAGGCATTCAGCAAGCTTTAAGCCGGCATTGACACCATTATTCGGTTCCATCGCGTGGCATGATTTTCCGAACACCCGAAGCGTCAGTTTTCCGTTTTCCGAAACCGCTTCACCTTGTGTTTTTGACTGCTCCAGCCAGTTGCTGAAATATGCGTGCACGGCATCCAGGCCGGCCCCTTCAATGACCGCTTCAGCCGCATCCGGCACCATGTTCAAGCGCAGCCCTGAACGGAATGACAGAAGCCTGTTTTTTGCGTCTTTGTCAGAAGTTCTTTTTGCAATACGCAGTGTGGCATCTATCATTCCTTTTTCCGCGTTAATGATCGGAAAATCGGCGTCAGGGGCAAATCCGATGTCAGGCATTTTTTCGTGTTTGAAATAGTGGTCCACGCATCTCCAATCACTCTCTTCATCTGTTCCGATGATGATTCTCACGCGTTTGGATAAAGGCAGCTGCATGTCTTTGACGATTTTCAGCGCGTAAAACGCCGCCATTGTCGGCCCTTTATCATCAATGGCGCCTCTGGCATATATCCGGCCGTTCCTGATTTCGGCTGAAAACGGATCGCTTGTCCAGCCGTCTCCGGGCGGAACGACATCGACGTGGCACAGAACGCCGACAATTTCGTCACCCGTCCCCCACTCAATATGGCCCGCATAGCCGTCAAGATTTTTGACGGTGAAGCCTTCTTTTTCGCCGAATTCCAGCAGTGAAGTCAGGCTGGCATTGACGCCTTCCCCAAACGGCCGGCCGGGGCCGGCTGTTGATTCGTCCATTACGCTGTTGATCTGTAAAAATTTCTGCGTGTCACGGATGAGATCTTCTTTGTTTCGGATAACTTCAACTTCCCAGTTCATCACAAATCCCCTTTCTTGATAAAGACTTGCAAAATGTTCATAAAACGAATAATATAGATGATGTTTTGAAAAAATGTTCGTCATTGGAGGTACTTATGTTTCATCTCGACAAGCATCAAACGACAATAAAAAGAGAAATTACCGCGGGACTGACCACCTTCTTTACAATGGTGTATATCATTGTCGTCAATCCGGTGATCCTTTCAAATGCGGGAATTCCGTTTGACCAAGTGTTCACCGCCACGATTATCGCTTCCATTGTCGGAACTTTATGGATGGCTCTCGCTGCGAATTTTCCGATTGCCATTGCCCCCGGCATGGGCTTAAACGCGTATCTCGCCTTTCATGTCGTCGGCGCAGGCAGCGGCATCTCGTATCAGACGGCTTTCAGCGCCGTATTTATCGCGGGAGTCATCTTTATCATTTTATCGTTAACGCCTTTAAGAAAACAACTAATAGAAGCCATTCCAGACAATTTAAAATACGGCATTACGACCGGCATCGGCTTATTTATCGCATTTATCGGTTTGCGCCAATCCGGTATCATCACGGCTGATAAATCTAATTTAGTCGCACTCGGTGATCTTCATTCAACTGCCGTCATTTTAACGCTTATCGGGCTTATCATCAGTATCGTGCTGATGGTGCTGAATGTAAACGGGGCTCTGTTCATCGGTATGGCGCTGACTGCTGTCATTGCCTTTTTGACCGGTCAGATTCATTTTACAAAAGGGTTCATGTCCTTCCCGCACCTGCCTGAGGGGCTTTTAATAACAAATCCGTTCGGAGCCCTCGGGGATGTCGTGC
Source organism: Bacillus sp. 01N42_2 (assembly GCF_056399565.1). Taxonomy (NCBI): domain Bacteria; kingdom Bacillati; phylum Bacillota; class Bacilli; order Caryophanales; family Bacillaceae; genus Bacillus; species Bacillus sp. 01N42_2. The sequence goes on from NZ_JBFTRO010000003.1 coordinate 498,894, forward strand.
ACCACGGTCTGTACGCCGTTGTGTTTTCTTTTCTTCTCGTTACGATTTTTGATACGACCGGCACCATGATCGGTGTCGCCGAACAGGCGGGATTGATCAAAAACAATCAGCTGCCGAATGCGAGAAGAGCGCTTTTGGCTGATTCGACCGCTACGACAGTCGGAAGCATTTTCGGCACCAGCCCGACGACCGCTTTCGTTGAATCTTCAGCAGGGGTGGCCGCGGGCGGAAGAACGGGCCTGACGGCGCTGACGATTGCCGTTATGTTTGCCGTTTCCATGTTTTTCAGTCCGCTTGTCAGCGTCTTATCAGAAGTGTCCGCCATTACGTCACCGGCTCTGATTATTGTCGGCAGTCTGATGATGGGGGCGGTGTCGAATATCCGCTGGAATGAGCTTGATGAAGCATTCCCGGCCTTTCTCGTCATTTTGGCGATGCCTTTGACATCCAGTATTTCAACCGGAATCGCGCTCGGCTTCATTTCATACCCGCTTGTGAAGCTCGCTAAGAAAAAATGGCGCGAAATCCATCCTTTAGTCATCATCTTTGCGGTGCTGTTTTTTATTCAGCTTTTTATTTTGAACGGACATTAAAAAAATCCCTTTCCTTTTTCGGAAAGGGATTTTTCACATATAAAGGGCGGAAAAAACCGCCGCAATAAGGCACCATCCGGAACAGATGATTTGAATGAGGGTTAATACGCTGTTTCTCGCCCGGAAATAATCATCACTGTCTCTTTTGATACCGCTTAAAACCGGTTTGTCCGTGATCCGGTCAAAGAGAAGCGACGCGGCATATCGGCTGACCAGTGTAAATAAAATGAGGGCTGCCGGCTTCAGCAAAAGCGGAAGAACGAGAATAAGAGCCGTAAAAGCCGCGGTTAAAAGGTAAAGCTGCCGGAGATACCCGCCATTTCGGATCAGCACTTTAAAAAACAATTCTTTCCACGCCGTATACGCCGACCGTTTTGTAAAGATGTGCTTTGAGCCGGGATATAAAAACGGCTTGCTCCGCCCTTTCTTTTTTACATTCGGCAGCTGCACATCATGGCTGAGCATCAAAACAAAGGCGGCGAATGAAAGCTTGCGCCTGTTCTCCTCAAGCACTTCTTCCTCAAAAGCTGATAAGGACTCCGCTTCTTTCCAAGTTAAAAGAACGGAGCAGATGAACAATATATATCCTGCCGGCCAAAGCCAGTACCACTCGGCGGCAAACCGGATCATGAAACACGCGCCCGCCAACAGAACCGCCGCTTTCAGCCAGCCTGCCGCCTGATGTCCAACTGTCTGCCGTCTGATTTTTCTTTGCCGATGCACTGCCAATATCGCAGCATGAAAGCCGGACAGACAGCAAAAAATGCCTGAATATGCCGAGAAGGTGCAGTCACCGTACTGGCGCCATAAGGGAAATAACAGCACGGCAAGCACGCCCCATTTGATAAGTGAAAGGAACATCGAATACAAAAGCGCGTACCGTTTCAGCTTTTTCATCAGATATTTTGCATGCACCAAAAACACATGATCCGCTTCCAGCAAAAAGGTATGAATAAAACCTGTGCATAACAGCAGGACACTGAAGACATACAGCCAGCCCCAGCCTAATACTCCGGCAGCTCTATCAAGAAGCCCCCTGCCGTTCAGCCATTCAGCATATTGATAAACGGCCAATGCGGCAGCAGGAAGAACGATATACAGCGCGACCGTCCAATCAATGACCGTCTGAAACACCTTCCATTGATACCGCCAGAAATGAAACATCCTTTGAAAAAACAAAGCCCGCCCGGTCATCGCTGACTGCTCCGAACCGCTGAATAAAAGCAATCTAACAATGAACGGCTCCCCGTTTTTTCTTGAAGCTCCGCTAACGTGCCTTGAAGAAGCAGAGCGCCCTGATCCAGCAAATAAAACCGGTCGCAGATTTTTTCGGCGGTATCCAGAACATGGGTGCACATCAGAATACCCGCGCCCCTTTCTTTCTCAGCAATCAGCATGTCGGTAAACAGCTTCGTTGAGATCGGATCAAGTCCGATAAACGGCTCATCAATGATGTAAATATCCGGCTTCGCCAAAAACGCCTGTATGAGCATCAATTTTTGCTGCATCCCTTTTGAAAAACCGGAAGGCAATTCATGTTTTACCGCCGTCAATGAAAATTCATCAAGCAGCCGCCCGGCCCGCTCACGGCACTCTCCGGCTTCTATCCCCCGCAATGACCCTGTGAGTTCAAGATGCTCCCAAAGCGTCAGTTCTTCATAAAAACTCGGACGCTCCGGTATGTAAGCATAGGATGAATCATTCCATTCAATACCGCCTTCTATATCCCTGCACAGCCCGAGAATCGCCTTAATCACCGTACTTTTCCCCGCCCCGTTTGCCCCGATTAACCCGGCAATTTCCCCCGCGCTGACCGACAGAGATACATTTGAGATCACCTTCGGCCTGTCAGCATAACCGGCGCAGACGATGTTTGCATTCAATAAGTCTCCCAAGCTTTCTCCCTCCCCCGTTTTCATACGGACACGTATAAAAAAAGTTTCAGTTTCCATAATAATAAAAGCGGGCCGGGCATAGTAATGCACCAAGCGGCGCTCAATTGGTAAAAATTATCTGCGCTTATTCCTAGATTCATGTCCGCCATATCGTGTATAATGGAGGCAGTTAAAAGAGAAAAAACAGAATGTCTGCCTTTGTTGCTTATTCGTACGAAGTTTTAGAGTCGAAAGTTGTGGTATATCAAGTCCATCCGATCTTATGATAGGGAGTGGTTTTTTGAAACCTTCAACAAATCGTATGCTGACTCGGATTAAATCAGTTTACATGTTCATCCAGGAAAAAGGTCTTGTGACGACACAGGAACTGGTTGATGAATTCGGCATTACACCTAGAACCATTCAGCGAGACTTAAATGTGTTAGCATACAATGATCTTGTTCATAGTCCTAGCCGAGGCAAGTGGGAGACAACACGAAAAAAAGTAAAAATTACATCTTAAGCGAACAATTACATAAGGCCTTTTTCGGCCTGACATGCTGCAAGGCAAAGCAGCGTCTTTGCCTTGTTGTTTTTTGTTCCTCTATATAAAAAGCCCAAAACAAATCTGTTTTGGGCTTTTCTGATATCGATTACACTTCAGTATCTTTCAGCGCTGCGAGCTCTTCTTCAGTCAGCTCGCGAAATTCTCCCGGCTTAAGCTCCGGATCAAGAGAAACAGCCCCCATCGAAAGCCGTTTTAAATAAGCCACTTCATTTCCGACAGCCTTTGCCATCAGCTTCACCTGATGATATTTGCCTTCTGTAATGGTCAAATGAATGACCGTTTCATCCGGGCTTTCAGTGATAGTTTCAACAGCTGCCGGCTTCGTCTTATAGCCACCTTCAATGACGACGCCTTTTTCCAGATTGATGATGTCTTCCGGTGACAGAGGTGAGGCTAACCGGACCTCATATGTTTTAGGCACGTGCTTTTTCGGAGAAAGAAGACGATGAGCGAGCTGCCCGTCATTGGTCAGAAGCAGAAATCCTTCGGTATCCTTATCAAGACGCCCCGCCGGAAACGGTTCGAATCTCTGTTCTTCGGGCGTCAGCAGATCAACCACCGTTTGCTGGCGGCTGTCTTCTGTAGCGGACAGCACTCCTTGCGGCTTATTCATCATGACATAAATAAATTCCCGGTAGTCTGCCGGCTCTCCGTATACCGTGATGTCCTGTTTATCCGGATCGACATGGGTTTTCACATCTTTCGCCGGCTCTCCGTCAATCATGACAGCCCCTGCCTTGACGATTTTTTTCACATCTTTTCTTGAGCCGAATCCGCTGTTTGAAAGCAGCTTATCAAGTCTCATCCTGATCCTCTCCTTTAAAAAGAAAAGTCCGCAATAAGCGGACTGTTCATTATTCCTCAATGGGCGGAATGCCTGCCTCTTCTTAAAACCCGCGGCAGACGGTTTCCAAACATTTTCTGCAAAAATCCGATTCGGTACGCGGCAAACATGTACACCGCACCGCCGACAGCGGCACAGACAAAGACGACAATCGCCGCATGCAGCTGGCCGCTTTGGTACGTTACGAAGAAACTGAGCAGCCATTGAGTCAGCTTGACCGCGACTCCCATTACAACGGATAATACCGCAATTAAAATGACCCGCTTCATAAGCACCGTATACGAATAGCCCGCATGGCGCTTAATCATAATAAAACCGTACAGAAGAGAAGCGATATAACCGAGCGCCGTTGCCAATATGGCGCCGTCTCCCTGAAACAGCTTGATCAGCGGCACGTTCAGCACCACTTTTATAATGACGCCGATAAAAAGGCTCACGACCGCAAATTTCTGCTTATTAATCCCTTGCAGGATCGCGGCATTTACTGTAAACAGAGAAAACAAAATCGCGACAGGCGCGTACCAGAACAAAATATCCTGTCCGATATCCGGACGAAGGCTTTCAGAACCGTAGAAGAACGTATAGGCCGGCCCTGATAACACCGACATCCCGACAACGGCGGGGATAACCAGAAACAGAATGATCTGCATCGTCTGGTTAATCTGCTGATTCAAAAGCTTATAATTCCTGCTCGTAAATGATTCGGTTATCGTCGGGATCAGCGTCAGACCGAAAGCGGTCGCCAGAGAAACCGGAATCATGACAAGCTTCGGTACATAGAGGGTGACAATCGCCAGCATGTCCTGGCTGATGTCCTTATGGCCCGCCGCAATCATCGCTTTATTAAACGTATTCGTATCGATATAAGAATACAAAGGAATCGCCAGTCCGACAAAAACGTAAGGAGCGGCATAGCTGAAAAGCTCAATAAACATTTTTTTATAGCTTAAGTTCGCTGACGGGACGAGGTTCGGCTTCATCGCCAGAAGATCGCCTTTTCGCTTATTCCAGTAAATATAAAGGACGACAAGCCCTCCGAATGATCCGATCAGCGCTGCGAAAGTCGCATATCCGACTGCGATGACAAGGCCGCCGTTAATCACTCTTAAAATCAAATATGTTGCGCCCAATAAGAAGATGATCCGGGCAAGCTGCTCCACAACCTGAGAAACGGCTGTCGGCCCCATCATCTGGTGGCCTTGGAAAAAACCGCGTACAAGACTCATAATCGGCACAACCAAAAGTGCCAGACTGACCATCCGGATGACATAAACGACGTGGTCAATCGTAAGGCCGTTGTTACTTGCGCCGCCGAGAGATGTTTCCGCAAAAAACGGCGCCGAAATATAAAGTATCGAAAAAGCGATCATCCCGGTAACGAGCATAACCGACATTCCCGCTCTCAGCATCCGCCTGCTCGTCTCATAGTCTCCTTTGGAATTATATTTCGAGACAAACTTTGAAACCGCGGCGGGAAATCCCATCGTGGCAATGTTTAAAAACAGTGTATATTGATTATATCCGTATTGAAACAAAGCTCCGCCCGTCGCTCCGACCATCGCTCCGAACGGGATCAGATAAATCATCCCTAAAATCCGCGATATATAGGTGCCGAGCGTCAGCACGAACGTGCCCCTTAACAATTTGCTTGACATGTTTCCTCATCACCATTTTCTACGAAGATTCAACTTTTCTATTTTAACACAATTGGGCAAATAGACGGTAATAATTACAGCGGGAAACTTTTTGGGAAGCTCTAAAAAAACAAAACACGTTTAAGGATTCCCCTTCTTTCGCTATAATAGCAGGAAGCGGACATTTCCGCCTATTATACGCGAAAAAGAAAGTTGTTGATGAAATATGAAACATTATGACGTGATTGTGATCGGCGGCGGCCCGTCCGGTTTAATGGCTGCCATTGCCGCAGGTGAAGAAGGGGCAGATGTTCTATTAATTGATAAAGGAAACAAGCTGGGACGGAAGCTGGCGATTTCCGGCGGCGGGCGCTGCAACGTGACCAATCGCCTCCCTGTTGAAGAGATTATCAAACACATTCCCGGCAACGGCCGCTTTTTATACAGCGCATTTTCCGAATTTAATAATGAGGATATCATCGCCTTTTTTGAAAACCTCGGCATTCAGCTGAAAGAAGAAGACCACGGGCGCATGTTCCCGGTGACGGACAAAGCGCAAAGCGTTGTCGATGCGCTTTTGAACCGTTTAAAAGAACTGAATGTCACCATCCGCACAAATGAAAAAATCAAAGAAGTGCGGTACGAGAATGGCAGAACAGCGGGCATTACGACAAACAATGACGAACACATTAACGCACGCGCCGTCATTATCGCGGTCGGCGGAAAATCAGTCCCCCATACCGGCAGCACCGGAGACGGCTATGCATGGGCGGAAGCTGCCGGCCACACCGTAACTGAACTCTTTCCGACAGAAGTGCCGGTTACGTCGTCAGAGCCGTTTATTAAGCAAAAAACCCTTCAGGGGCTGTCTCTTAGAAACACGGCCGTCAGCGTCCTGAATAAAAAAGGCAAACCTGTCGTCACACATGTGATGGACATGCTGTTTACCCATTTCGGCTTGTCAGGCCCGGCCATTCTCCGCTGCAGCCAGTTTGTCGTCAAAGAACTGAAAAAGCAGCCAGAGGTCAAGCTCCGCATCGATCTGTTTCCCGGCATCACCGAGGAAGAGTTATTTCAGCGGATGCACAAGGAGCTGAAAGACGCGCCGAAAAAAGCGCTCAAAAACGCGCTCAGACCATGGATGCAGGAACGGTACCTGCTTTTCCTTCTGGAGCGGAACGGCCTTGATCCTCAGATCAGCTTTACGGAGCTGCCGAAGGATCAATTCAGGGCGTTTGTCAAAGACTGCAAACAATTTACGGTTTCAGCAGACGGAACGCTTTCTTTGGACAAAGCGTTTGTCACGGGCGGCGGTGTTTCTGTAAAAGAGATTGAACCGAAACAAATGGCGTCTAAAAAAATGGAGGGCTTATATTTTTGCGGGGAAATCCTTGACATTCACGGCTACACCGGAGGCTATAATATCACGTCAGCCCTTGTTACGGGCCGTCTCGCCGGCTTGAATGCAGGACGTTACTCACACTCGCTGTAAAAAGTTTTAAGTACATTAACGTGAGCGTCCCCACCAAAAACATGATAGAGTTTTCTGCGTTTTGTTTCACCTGATTGAGGGAATAGGAAGAAAGGAATGACCTGCAATCGTACGATCATACTAAAGCAAATGGCGTATTGAAAAAATAGTCAGAGGGTGAGAACGTTTGAAGAAAAAGAATATCTCCAGTGTTTTTTGGATTGTGATCGTTATCACAGCCGCTGCGGTTTTATGGGGAGTTATTTCACCTGACAGCCTGCAGCAAGTTACAGATACGGCACAACGTTTTGTTACGGATTCTTTCGGCTGGTATTATCTGCTGGCCGTTTCAATATTTGTCGGTTTCTGTCTCTTTCTCATCGTGAGTCCGATCGGCAAAATAAAACTCGGAAAACCCGGGGAAAAACCGGAATTCGGCTTATTATCATGGTTTGCCATGCTATTCAGCGCAGGCATGGGAATCGGCCTGGTATTTTACGGGGCTGCGGAACCGATCAGCCATTACGCGATCAGCTCTCCCTCAGGTGAAACAGAAACGCCCCAAGCTTTTCGTGATGCGCTCCGGTATACGTTTTTCCATTGGGGGCTGCACGCTTGGGCCATATACGCCGTCGTCGCTTTATGTATCGCATATTTTCAATTCAGAAAAGATGCCCCCGGTTTGATCAGCAGCACACTGACACCGATTTTAGGCGATAAAGTGAACGGTCCGATCGGCAAGACGATTGACTGTATCGCCGTATTTGCAACGGTTGTCGGTGTGGCGACAAGCTTGGGGCTCGGCGCGACTCAGATCAACGGCGGTCTGCATTATTTATTCGGCATTCCGAAGACATTTTCCATTCAGCTGATCTTGATCGTTGTCGTGACCGTGCTTTTCTTAATTTCTGCGTGGAGCGGCATCGGCAAGGGAATTAAATACTTAAGCAATACCAACATGGTACTCGCGGGTATATTAATGCTTTTCATGCTCATTGTAGGCCCGACGGTGCTGATTATGAACTCATTTACCGATTCTATCGGGCAGTACATCCAAAATATCGTGCAGATGAGCTTCCGCTTGTCACCGAATGATCCCCAAAAACGCGAATGGATTAACAGCTGGACCATTTTTTATTGGGCCTGGTGGATTTCCTGGTCTCCGTTTGTCGGCATTTTTATCGCCCGTGTATCAAGGGGCCGGACCATCCGGGAATTTTTAATCGGTGTGTTAGTGACACCTTGTATATTGGCCTTTTTATGGTTTGCGATTTTCGGCGTATCTGCAATGGATCTTCAGCAGAAAGGCGTCTTCAATGTCGCCGGATTGTCGACGGATACGATGCTGTTCGGCGCTCTCAGCCACTATCCGCTCACAATGGTGACATCCGTGTTGACGCTTGTTCTGATCGCTGTATTTTTTATTACATCAGCCGATTCAGCGACATTTGTGCTTGGAATGCAGACGACATACGGCTCGTTGGACCCTTCAAACCGGGTGAAAGTCACATGGGGCATTATCCAGTCTGCCGTGGCAGCGGTTTTATTATATTCCGGCGGCCTTGCCGCACTGCAAAACACAGCCATTCTCGCTGCGGTTCCGTTTTCAGTCGTAATCCTTCTGATGATCGTGTCTCTGTACAAATCATTAGCGAGCGAAAGAAAAGGAATCAAACAAGCGGAGAAATACCAAAAGCCGAGAAGTCCCCGCGTCAAAAAAGCATAATGCACAGTGAAGCCCGGCCATTCGTCCGGGCTTCTTTATTTCCGATATAAAATGAGAGCGGAAAAACAATAAAGCTGCTCCCCTTCCGGATCACAAGCTGCCGCTACCGTATATTTGATATCAACGAGCTGTTCTTCAGAAATCCCCTTTAAAAATGAATTGACTTCAGTCTGCAAATCCTTTTCATGCTCCTCATCAAACACAGCTATCTTCAGCACGTCATCCTCTCCTTTCCCTATCAATTTATTCCGGTAGAAATGAATTATGATAGAGAATAAACAAGTTTTTCTTTTTCACTGATCTTTACTAAAAATAACCGAAAATCGTTATTGAAAACGCTTACTAACATGTGATAATATCATTTTAATCATAACCAGTTCGTTTCTATTTAGTAAATTTTTAGTAAAAAGGAGATGCAAAATGGTCCGCCTCAAAGATATTGCCTTACAAGCATCTGTATCCAGTGCGACAGTATCAAGAATTTTGAACAGAGATGACTCTTTGGCCGTGACTGAAGAAACAAGAGAAAAAGTCCTGCGGATCGCCGATGAGCTCGGCTATCAGCCGGCGGCAAAAAAACGAAAGAACCGCAGCCGCAGCGATTCAGCGCCTCTGATCGGCGTTGTCAGCTGTCTGTCACCGGAGGAAGAACGGCAGGATCCTTATTTCTCAGCGATCAGAAAAGGCATTGAAGAAGAATGTTTTGAACAAAAAATCTTTATCACTTCTTCTATCCATCTCGGTTCTTTCCAAGAGCAATTATTTCACGATTTGGACGGTGTGATCGTAATCGGCAGCCTCCAAGACGAGGCGCTTACGAATATCTGCGCCGCTTTCAAGCATGCGGTATTTGTCAACGGCACACCTGATCCCTCCCGCTACGACTCCGTCAGCGTGGATTTTTATGCCGCAGCGCAAAAGGCGATAGAACATCTGCTGTCACTCGGCTATCAGCGGCTTGGCTATATTGGCGGCCGTGAGCGGGAGCATACCGTCATAAACGGTGTAAACAGCAATCAAACGATTGAAGATAAGCGTCTGACCGCTTTTTTACAAATGGCCGGCGCCGAGCCGGAGCATGTGCTGGTAGGCGAATACAGCATGCACGAAGGTTTCCGGCTGATGAAGGAAGCCATCAAAAGCGGGAGTCTGCCTGACGCTTTCTTTATCGCAAGTGATTCAATGGCCGTCGGCGCTTTAAAAGCCTTGCAAGAAGCCGGCCTTCAAGTTCCCCGTGATACAGCGATTGTCAGCTTCAATGGCATTGATGAAGCAGAATACGCCAGCACGCCTTTATCAACGGTAAAAGTATACACAGAAGAGATGGGCCGGACGGGCGTCAAACTGCTTCTCGACCGTTTAAACGGCAGAACCGTCCCGCTGGCCGTGACGCTTCCCACTTCACTAATTGTCAGACAAAGCTGCGGTTCACAAGAAAGGAGGTGACATTTCCCGCAACGTTTATATCATATTTAAAGGAGGAAAAGATGAAACGCTTACTGGTTTTGTTTCTTTCTTTTACTTGTATGATACTTACCGGCTGCTCGGCAAAAGAGAGCAGCTCAGGAGAAAAGCAGAAAACCTTGACAGTCTATTCGACCATTTCCTCAGACAGCGAACGCGCGGTATTCAGAAAATTGGCTGATGCATTCCAAAAAGAACATCCGGACATTCAAGTAAACGTTCATTTCCCAGGCAATGACTACGAAAATATGATGAGGGTCCGAATGGCTGCCGATGACATGCCTGATCTTTTCGACACGCATGGCTGGGCCAAACTCCGCTACGGAGAATATACAGCCGATCTCAGCGGAATGTCTTGGACGAAGCGGCTCGATCCGAATTTAAACAGCATGCTTAAGGACGCCAAAGGCAGAATATACGCCTTCCCTCTGAATCAGGCAAAGGACGGACTGGCCTACAACCGTACGTTGTTGGAAAAGTACGGCATTAAACCGCCGGAAACGATGGATGATTTGATGAAGGCACTGAGACAGGTTAAAGAAAAAAGCGGCGGAACAGTCACCCCCTTCTGGTTTGCCGGTTATGAGAAAAGTTCATTTGCCCAATATTACGATCAATTCGCCGCACCGCTCCTCATCACAGATCCCGCTCACCGTTACAAAAAACAGCTGTTAAACGGAACCTTCCGCTGGACACACTTCACCTATTTATCTGACAAGCTGAAAGAGATGCAAAAGGAAAACCTGCTTAATATAGATGCCGTGACAGCAAAACGGTCCCAGCTCATCGAACTGATGGCGCAAAACAAAATCGCCTTTACGCTGCAGGGGGGCACCCTCGGCCAAGATGTTGCGCAAATCAATCCGAAGGTAAAAGTCGGCATCATACCGACCCCGGCTATCCACAAGGGAGACGCACCGGTATGGATCGGGGGCGAACGTTATACGCTTGCGGCATCCAAGGATTCCCCGCGGCTTGAAGAAGCGAAACAGTTTATCGCATTTATGGCCCGTCCCGAAAACGCAAAATCAATTGCCGAAGCGACCTCGCTCCCGGCCGGATTAGTGAATGTGCAAACAGACATTTTCTATGCAAATGACTATAAGCGCTATCAGCATATTAAGGTGCAGCCTTATTTCGACCGCCTTTACTTGCCGAACGGAATGTGGGATGTGATGGGAACAGCGGGACAGGAGCTGATGGCTGATATTTTAACTCCTGCTGAAATTTCGGCGAAACTCGGCAGAGAATATAAACGGCTCCGTCTTCAGTCTGATTCACAAGGAGCTGAAAAAGAATGAGTAATCTTGCAAGAGAAACCGCCGGATATCAAAATAAGAAACCTGTAAAACCCGCGTCACTATGGTGGATGTACGTCCCTGCTCTTGCCACGGTTTTTATTTTTATGATTTTTCCGTTTGTCAAAGGCGCTTTTATCACATTTACAAACTGGAACGGTTTCTCGCAGACGTATCAGTGGGTGGGTATCACTCAATATAAAAGGCTTTTTACAGACCCGGACACGTGGCTCGTTGTGAAAAACACTTTGCTTTACGGACTCGGAAGCACTTTTTTTCAGAATATGCTCGGACTTTTATATGCTTTGCTTTTGAATCAGAGCTTAAAAATGAAGGCGATCACAAGAACGATCGTCTACCTGCCCGTCATTATCAGTCCGCTGATTATGGGATACATTTGGTATTTTATTTTCTCATATGACGGAGGTGCGCTGAATGATGTGCTTGGCGCGCTGGGAGCCGGTTCTGTCAATGCCCTGGCAAGTCCGTCGGCGAACCCTTGGATTATCGTCATGATTAACACCTATCAATACGCAGGCATTGCGATGATTGTGTATTTGGCAGGGCTGCAAAGTATTCCGAAAGATTATTACGAAGCGGCAAAAATGGATGGCGCGGGCGGTCTTCAGCCGTTTTTCACCATTACCCTGCCTTTACTGATGCCGGCTGTCACCATCAACATGATCATCAATATCATCGGGGGGCTGAAACTGTTTGATGTCATTTTCGCGCTGACCGCAGGCGGGCCGGGCAATTCTTCTCAATCAATGTCGACGTTTATGTATGATTTATATTTTAAACGGCAGGATGCGGGATATGCCGCCGCCCAAGGTGTGTTTATGTCCATCATTATTCTCGTCATCAGCTTTACGGCTCTCGTGTATTTCAAGCGAAAGGAGACGGAAACGTCATGAAAACAGCCCGAATGCGGATCTTTACCCTATTGGCTGCCGTCATCTCATGCGTTCATATTGTCCCCTTTTACATTCTGCTGACCACGTCCTTAAAAGCAAAAGGAGACTACAGTTCAAAATGGTCGCTGCCTTCCGCTTTTTCTTTTCAGAATTTTCGTGAAGCATGGGAGCGGGCCTCTCTCGGGCAATCCTTTCTGAACACGATCATCATTACGGCCGTTTCCGCCGCTTTGTTAATTTTCATGGGTTCGCTTGCCGCATATCCGCTTGCAAGAAGAAATACGAAGCTGAATAAAATCGTCTTCGGCCTTTTGATTTCAATTATGATTATCCCGCCTTTGACTTCCATGGTTCCTTTATACAAGATGGTCGCTGATGCGGGGCTGATCAATACGCATGCCGCAGCCATTCTCATTAATACGGCTGCATATATGCCGCTGACCGTTTTCTTATATTCAGGGTTTATCCGCTCTTCCATTCCGAAAGAGCTTGAGGAAGCGGCCCGGATGGACGGCGCGGGATTGATCAGGACTTTCTATACGATCGTGTTTCCCTTGTTGAAACCGATTACCGCAACAGTCTGCATCATTTCCTGCGTGTTTATCTGGAATGATTACCAATTTGCGATTTTCTTTTTACAAGATCAAAAGGTGCAGACATTGACCGTGGCTATGGCGGGATTTTTCGGCGAAAATGCGAACAATCTCCACTTAGTCGCTGCAGCCGCGATTATGGCGATGCTGCCGATGGTCGTTTTGTTTTTGGCGCTTCAAAAATATTTTATCTCAGGGCTGTCCTCCGGGGCGGTTAAAGGCTGAAAAGAAAAGGGAGGAATTTCTGTTGAAGAAAATTACGTTTATCGGAGCCGGAAGCACGATTTTCGCAAAAAATGTGCTGGGAGACTGTTTACTGACTGAAGCTTTAAACGGATTTGAATTCGCGCTTTACGATATTGATGCTGTGCGGCTGAAAGAATCCCAGCTCATGCTTGAAAATATGAGAGACCGATATAATACAAGCGTTTCTATCATCTCTTATGATGATCGAAAACAGGCGCTTAAACACGCCGGCTATGTGATAAACGCCATTCAGGTCGGCGGCTATAAACCCGCGACGGTCATCGACTTTGACATTCCGAAGCGGTACGGCCTCCGCCAGACGATCGCCGATACTGTCGGAATAGGCGGCATTTTCCGCTCCCTCCGCACCATCCCCGTTTTATTTGATATCGCAAAAGACATGGAGGAAGTCTGTCCGGATGCATGGCTGTTAAACTATACAAATCCGATGGCTTCTCTGACCGGCGCGATGCTCAGACATACAAATGTGCAAACGGTCGGCCTGTGCCACAGCGTGCAGGTCTGTACGAAAGATCTGTTTGACTCACTCGGCATGGATCACGAAGGTACGGAAGAACGCATTGCCGGCATCAACCACATGGCTTGGCTCTTGGAGATCAAAAAAGACGGAATTGATCTATATCCGGAAATTAAAAGACGTGCCCGCGAAAAACAAAAGACAAAACATAAAGACATGGTTCGATTTGAACTGATGGATAAGTTCGGCTGCTACGTCACGGAATCATCTGAGCATAATGCCGAATATCACCCGTATTTTATAAAAAGCCGGTATCCCGAGCTGATAGACGAACTCCAAATTCCGCTTGATGAATATCCGAGGAGATGCACAGAACAAATCAAAAATTGGGAAACGATGAGAGACGGTATCATCAACAATCAAAACCTGACGCATGAACGCTCGAAAGAATACGGTTCGAGAATTATAGAAGCGATGGAGACGGGGCATCCGTTTATGTTCGGCGGCAATGTGCTGAATACGGGGCTGATACCGAATCTGCCGGCGAAAGCGATCGTAGAAGTGCCGTGCGCCGCCGTCAAAAATCAAATTATGCCGTGCTATTCAGGCGAACTTCCGGAACAGCTCGCGGCGCTCAACAGAACGAACATCAACACACAGCTTTTAACCATTGAAGCGGCCGTCACTTTAAAAAAGGAAGCCGTCTATCAGGCGGCGATGCTTGATCCGCATACGAGCGCCGAGCTTTCCATGAATGACATCATATCTTTGTGCGATGACTTATTTGAAGCGCACAAAGACTGGCTTCCGGCTTATCATTGATCTACGCGATCCGGCCCTTGAGGGGGGCCGGACGCTTTATATGTTCAGCACCAGTTTGACCGTCTGTAAAGTGTGTCCTTTAAAGTCTTCTTCAAATTCACATACCCATTGAAATCCTTTAGCCTGATAAAAGGACAAGGCGGGGCGGTTCTCTTTTTCTGCATGGACATAAAGCTCTTTTATCCCGCCGGACTGTCTGATGCATTCTTTAAGAAGTGCCGTGCCTATCCCGCTTCCCTGACAATCCGGATCAATATAAATAGCAGCGAGCTCCGCTTTCCCGTCTTTTTGAACCGGGGTGGCATTTGCAAAACCGAGATGTTTTCCCTCTTTTTCTTCTGCCACAAGGAACAGTGAATGACGAAGCCGGCGTTCCATCATCTCATCCTGATAGGCGGATTCGAGAAACTGATCCTGAATGTGTCTGGGGATAATCCCTTCATACGTATGATGCCAGCTTCGTTCCGCGATTTGCCGGACCTGTTTGATATCACTTGCTTTCATAGCGCGTATGACCGGTTTCACCTGATCGCCTCCCGTTTTTTTCTATAAAAAAAGAAGAAAAGACGTGCATCCCTTTTCTTCTTTCACTTCACAACGTTATTTCTTCGGCTTTGTTTCGCCTTCCCATTCCAGCATTCCGCCTTCAACATTAACCGTACGGAAGCCCTGCTCATGTAAATACATACAAACGTTCATGCTTCTTTTTCCGGAACGGCAGATAAATACATATTCCTTGTCCTTGTCTAACGCATCCATCTTTTCTGGGATGTCCCCCATGCGGATATGAACAGCCTGCGGAATCATTCCTTCGGCGACTTCTTCATCTTCTCTGACATCAATCAGATACAGCTCTTCTCCCGCTTTTAATTTTTCTTCAAGTGCGGCTGTGCTGATTTCATTTATTTTCAATATGTGACACTCCCATTCATCTTTATGGTGTAAGTATACCAAAGCCCGCGGTGCAATTTCTATGATAGAGGCCTGATAAAAAAGCCCCTCTCTATAGGAGAGGGGCTTCGTCCGGTCAGTTTGCGACGATATTGACAAGCTTGCCCGGTACGGCAATGATTTTTCGGATCGTTTTTCCTTCAAGCTGCTCTTTTACTTTTTCGTCAGCTTGTGCGAGCTGTTCTAATGCTGCTTTATCAGCATCAGCCGGAACCATTAATTTCGCTTTTACTTTTCCGTTCAGCTGGACGACGATTTCCACTTCATCATCCACCAATTTTGATTCGTCATAAGCAGGCCAGGCTTCGTATGCAATCGAACCTTCGTGGCCGAGTTTTTCCCACAGTTCTTCCGCCAAATGCGGTGCAACAGGAGAAAGCAGCTTCACAAAGCCTTCGACATATTCTCTCGGCAGTTCATTCGCTTTGTAGGCTTCATTAATGAAGACCATCAGCTGAGAGATGCCCGTATTAAAGCGAAGAGCTTCGTAGTTTTCTGTCACTTTCATAACCGTTTCATGATAGACGCGCTCAAGAGTTTCGCCCGCGCCTTCTGTCACTTTGCCCGTCAGCTCGCCGTTTTCTTCGATAAACAAACGCCATACACGGTCAAGGAAGCGGCGCGCTCCGTCAAGACCTGATTCAGACCAGGCGATAGATGCGTCAAGAGGCCCCATAAACATTTCGTACAGGCGGAGCGTATCTGCTCCGTGAGACGCCACAATTTCATCCGGATTAACGACATTTCCGCGGGATTTACTCATTTTTTCATTATTTTCCCCGAGAATCATTCCTTGGTTATACAGCTTTTGGAACGGTTCTTTCGTCGGTACGACACCGATATCATAGAGGAATTTATGCCAGAAACGCGCGTACAGAAGGTGAAGCACGGCATGCTCCGCTCCTCCGATGTAAATATCGACAGGCAGCCATTTATCCAGTTTCTCAGGTGAAGCGAGCTGATCCGGATTTTTCGGGTCGATAAAGCGAAGGAAATACCAGCAGCTTCCCGCCCATTGCGGCATCGTGTTCGTTTCTCTTCTGCCTTTTCTGCCCGTTTCAGGATCAGTGACCTCTACCCACTCTTTAATGTTGGCAAGCGGTGATTCACCTGTTCCGCTCGGTTTGATCTCATCGGTTTTCGGCAGAATCAGCGGCAGCTCTTCTGCCGGAACGGCTGTTGAAGTGCCGTCTTCCCAATGAATGACCGGAATCGGCTCGCCCCAATAGCGCTGGCGGCTGAACAGCCAATCACGCAGACGGTATGTCACTTTTTTCTCACCGTTTTTCGTTTCTTCAAGCCAGGCGATCATTTTTTCAATCGCTTCCGCTTTATTCAGTCCGTTCAGAAAGCCGGAATTGATATGTTCTCCGTCTCCCGTGTACGCTTCCTCTTCCGTGTTTCCGCCTTTTACGACTTCTTTGACAGGCAGGCTGAACACTTTGGCGAATTCAAAATCGCGTTCATCATGCGCCGGAACGGCCATTACAGCCCCTGTTCCGTAAGAAGCGAGGACATAATCAGCTATCCAGATCGGCAGCTTTTCCCCGTTTGCCGGGTTTACCGCATATGCGCCCGTGAAGACGCCCGTTTTTGTTTTCGCAAGATCCGTCCGTTCCAGGTCACTTTTCGCCTGAACTTCTTTAATATAAGCGTCTACCGCTTCTTTTTGTTCAGCCGTCGTGATGGCCTCCACAAGCTCATGCTCTGGAGCCAGCACGGCATAAGCCGCGCCGAACAGCGTGTCCGGTCTTGTCGTAAACACCGTGAATGTGTCGTCAGTGCCGTCGATCGCGAAATGGACGTTTGCGCCTTCTGAGCGTCCGATCCAGTTGCGCTGCATGTCTTTAATGCTTTCAGGCCAGTCAAGCTCTTCTAAATCTTCAAGAAGCCTGTCCGCATAAGCAGTGATTTTCAGCATCCATTGTCTCATCGGGCGGCGTTCAACCGGATGGCCGCCCCGCTCGCTTTTGCCGTCAATGACTTCTTCGTTCGCAAGCACCGTTCCGAGTGCCGGGCACCAGTTGACCGGCACTTCGTCTACATAAGCGAGACCTTTTTCATACAGCTTGGTGAAGATCCACTGCGTCCACTTGTAGTAGTCAGGATCAGTCGTATTGATTTCACGATCCCAATCATATGAAAAACCGAGCGATTGGATCTGGCGGCGGAAATTATCGATATTGTGTTTCGTAAACTCAGCCGGATCATTCCCCGTGTCAAGCGCGTATTGCTCGGCGGGAAGCCCGAACGCGTCCCATCCCATCGGATGAAGCACGTTGTACCCTTGCATGCGTCTCATGCGTGAAAGAATGTCGGTTGCCGTATAGCCTTCCGGATGCCCGACATGAAGGCCGGCTCCTGAAGGATACGGGAACATGTCAAGCGCGTAAAACTTCGGCTTGTCACTCTCTTCGCTGACGGCGAACGTTTTATGCTCCAACCAGTAATTCTGCCATTTCTTTTCTATTTTTTCGTGCTGAAAACTCAACGCAAAAACCTCCTTCTGATTGAATACGGCGTATGTAGTCCAAGTATTGACGGGATAAGGAAGATTGTATTCAGATTATTCTAAAACTAAAAAAAACTCCCTCATCCCAAAAAGGGACGAGAGATTTTTGTTTCCCGCGGTACCACCCTCGTTAGCGCGGTTTTAAGCCGCACTCACTTGATACTTTTAACGCAGTTATGCGTCAGCGGTTTTGCCGCTGCAACTCTGAGGCGAGTTCGGAAACAGACTTGATTGACTTGCACCGGCCGTCAACTCTCTGACTGCAAAATCTGCTTCTTACTGCTCCTCTTCACTGTTCTTATCGCTACCGTAATCTTACCTGTATTTTATAGAATTCTGTTCATAAGTGCAAGCAGGTTTGTATACAATGGGAATGTACCCAGAACGGGTCATGAGCGGGGATATTATTTTGATGGAGGATTTTTTTGCTGGTGTGGTTTTGCTTCGGCCGAATCACTGTTTTGTTCCCTGACAAAATCAAAGCTCCTGAGAACAGCTTCTCCGCCGTAGCCTGCGATTATGGATAAGATGACGAGTTGAATTCCTGAATCGGGGTTAGCGGATAAGACAAGTAAGATGGAAGCAGCCATTCCGATAAAACCATCTTCCAAAAAACCGAGATAGATAAACCGCTTTGTCATTCTGGGTTTCTCCAGCCTGCCTCTCTTTTTCACATGACCGAGAACCCCCATGATTCCTCCAATTACACAAGCAATAATTACCTGATGCAGCATCTTCATCACC
Organism: Bacillus sp. 01N42_2; assembly: GCF_056399565.1. NCBI lineage: Bacteria > Bacillati > Bacillota > Bacilli > Caryophanales > Bacillaceae > Bacillus > Bacillus sp. 01N42_2. The sequence continues at coordinate 517,626 of NZ_JBFTRO010000003.1, forward strand.
TTCCTAAAGCCCTTATTTAGTAAAGCGACTTCAGGCCATCCAGCCCCCTTACGAATACGATGATTTTCGATATCTACATACCGGCGAATGAGCAGGAAAGTAAAAAGCTTGTTTCTTCCATTATATGTGAACACATGATCGGTAAGCTTGATGCATTAGATTCATTTTTCACCCAGTGACAATGACCTAGTCACTTACTTAGCGATGATGTGCCTTCCCCTTAATATTCAGTGTATATGAGGACAAGCCCGAATGACAAATTGCAAACTGCGGCTGCTTGAAACAGAACATGTGTTATGCTACGGTTACTGTAGATTCATTTAAAAAGGGGAGAAACAATGGCTGAAAAAAGTGCGCAGCTTTACGGCCAAAAGGGGGTTTTATATGGCTGACTCAAATGTACTCGGAAATCTGGAGCAGCTGGAGCTTATCAAAAAGGCGCTTGATCACGCACGCATCGGCGTGGTGATTACAGACCCCTCTCTTGAGGACAATCCCATCATTTATACGAATCAGGGATTTATGGATATGACAGGCTATTCTTCCGAAGAGATATTAGGTAAGAACTGCAGATTTCTGCAAGGAAAAGAAACCGACCGAAAACAAGTCGCGAAAATAAGAAAAGGCCTAAAACATAAAGAAAAGATCACGGTGCGGCTGAAAAATGTCAAAAAAGACGGCACCCCGTTTTGGAATGAACTCAATATTGATCCTCTTTATGTTGAAGACAAGCTCTATTTTGTCGGTTTTCAAAAAGACATCACAGAGCAGAAAGAGTACGAAAAGCTTCTTGAGGATTCCCTCGGAGAAATTGCGACGCTGTCAACGCCGATCGTTCCGATTCGAAACGGGATTTCCGCCATGCCGTTAGTGGGGAATTTAACAGAAGAACGATTTGATTCCATTGTGACAACTTTGACAGACATATTAACCGCATCTAAAGATGATTACTTAATTATAGACTTATCAGGTTTAGCTGAGGTAAACGAACAGACCGCAGACCGGATTTTCAAATTGCATCATCTGCTTAATTTAATTGGCACAGAATTGATCATCACCGGTATCAAGCCTTCCCTTGCCATGAAAATGAATCAGCTTGATGCCAGCTTTACTTCATTAAAGACGTATTTAAATGTTAAGGACGCCGTCAACGTGCTTCCGCTCTTATAAATAAAAAATCCCGCCGAAACAGCGGGATTTTTTATGTCGTCATCGCACTTGGACGTTTTGTTTATTAACGGTTTTCAGACGTTTGTCATACAGCACCGTCGCTAGGATGCTGACGACAAGAAGCGCCATCAGGAACAAAAGCAGCACGCTCATGCCGTATTGATCAACCAGCACGCCTCCAAGGAGCGGCCCGATCATTCTGCCGCCCGTCGCCGCACTGTTGACGAACCCTTGGTAAAACCCTTCTTTCCCCTTAGGCGCAAGCTGATTGGCAATAGTAGGCACGGCAGGCCAGACAAGCATTTCTCCGATCGTTAAAATCACCATCGCGGTAAGGTACATCGGAAAGTGCTTGGCGCCAAGGAGCACGCCGAACGAGACGATAAAAATACAAAAGCCGATGACCATCTGCGTTTTTAACGCCCCGGACCATTTTTTCAGAACAGCACCTATAAGCGGCTGTCCGGCGACAATCAGTATTCCGTTTACGGTCCAGAGCACACTGTATAATGAAAGCGGCATACCGATGCTTTGAGTATGTGACGCAACGGTTGTGGACCACTGCGAATAGGCAATCCACCCGAGAACATACCCGCCGCTCAGTATAAGAAGCGCCGTAAATTTCGTTCTGCTGCTGACAGGCTCGTAGTCCAGTACAGAGACCTGGCCCGCATTTCCGGTTTTAATATTTCGAAACCCGAAAAATACGATAAGGAAAAACAGCACATACAGCAAAGCATTGGCTAAAAACACGTACGTAAACGAGTACGCCGCAACCATTCCGCCGAGTGCTGAACCGACCGCGACACCTGCATTCTGAGCTACATAAATCGCATTAAAAGCTCTCCGTCCGCCCTCTTTCCAGACCGCTCCCGCCATGGCGTAGCTGGCCGGAAACACGATGCCGGAACCGAACCCGACAATGACGAGCAGCCAAATATAAACGGGCCATTGGTGAAACAGAACGAGTCCGAGAAGACTTGCCAAGGTGATGATAATACCCAGCATAATGGATTTGAATCCGCCGATTTTATCAAACAAAAATCCGCCGCATAAATTCCCCGCCACACTGGCTCCGGAATTCAGCATCAGAACAACCCCCGCGACAGTCAGCGATTTCCCTAAATGATTATGAATATAGATCGTATTCAGCGGCCACAAAAAAGATGCGCCCGTCACATTGATAAACATTCCGATAATTAATATCTTCAAAGCGCGCGGCATACCGATCCCCCTTTCTCTATAAAAAACCCCATGAAAAAACGGAAACCGCAAGCTGCAGCTCCGTATCGATCCCATTATCATAGCAGATTCATTTTATCGCCGCGGACGCCTTTTTACAACATCAGAATCTGAAAAAAATAATGCCGGAATGTTGAAAAAATTACAAATGATCGGCTTCACAAACATAAACGGGATTCATGCTCTTTTTCTCAGCAGCCAAAACGGAATATACAGAATGAAAAAGCTCAGCATCACCGCAGCTTCCATTGAAAGAAGATACCATGGCCAAGGGCCGAGAACATTCAGAAGCGAAGCGGTCTTCGGTTTTTTCATTAAATAGAGGTAGTTTGCATTCAGCACATGGTCAATCAAAAAGACACACGCCCCGTACAGATTTACGGTCAGCAATGACACCCAGAGCGCGCGCACCGACGGCCTGTACTTTTGGGCACCGGCCATAAACAGACAGGCTAGAAACACACAGCCGTGCGAGATGAAAAATACGATGTACCGAAAATGAGGGAAAGAATACGCCCCTAAATCAGGTGTGGCCATCGCTTGTATGGCGCTGCCCAAGCCGGCAAAATAGAGAAAGGCGAACAGCTTTTTGCTTTTTGTCATGACCATCAGCATCGCCAAATAGACGGAAAGGTCGCTCAGCTGCAGCGGCAGAGATGTTTTCAGCGACCAGGCATGATGCCATAGCAGCCATATATGATAGCTGATCTGCGACACAGCTAGAAGAATGAACAGCACGTATCGGAACACGCGATTCGGCCGGCCGTGATGGAGCTTTTTCCGGAATACGATCACGCATACCCCCAGCAATCCGATGATCAACAGCGTGAAAATGTGTTCCTTGGAAAAAAGATGAAAAGCCCCTGTTTCAGATTTCAATTGAAAATACTTCTGCATAAGGCTCCCCCGCGCGAAAAAATGACGTATGTCTATTCTTTTAAAAATCGCTTTTTTCTATTCATGCAGAAAAAAGCCCCGCACAGCGGGGCTCCTCAACCTGTTTTACAATGCGGACCGAATGACCTTTTTATAATAAAGCACCGACAGCATGCCGAAAATGGAGTACAGCAGTGTGTACAGCGCCATGACGATAATCATCGGCGTCCATACTTCCGTTCCGAATAAAAACCACCCTGACTGAACGGCAAAATAGCTGTGGAACAGCCCGAGAACGAGCGGAATGCCGAAATGATACGCCTGCTTCCGGCGGATGCCTTTCAGCAGATCTCCCGTTGTGAAGCCGAGCTTCCGCAATATCGTGTAATCAGCCTTCTCATCCTCACACTCGCCCATTTGTTTAAAATAAAGGATACAGCCCGAAGTGATCAGAAAGGTTAAGCCTAAAAATCCGACAATAAACATGATCAGCCCCATATTTTTCTTTTGGGTGTCAGCCGTTTCAAACTGTGAAAGGGCACCGTCTGAATAATGCTGCGCCTGAAACAGGTCATCAGCTTTTTGGACGTCCTCTTCATGTTTGAGTGTAATGCCGAAAAACCGATTTGATTTTCCCTGAATGGACGGGTCGATATCTTTCTCGATCCTGTCAAATACGTGCTGCGTGACGATAACGGTCGGCAGCCCTCCGCTTGTAAATGTATATGACAGGAGGAAGTCGTTCTTCAAGCCCTTATACGCCAGCGGTATTTTATCCGTTTTGCCGTTTATATCAATGGAACCTGACGTTTTCAAGTCGAGAAATCTTTTCATCATATCATTATATCCGGTAAACACGGCTTCTCCGTCAGAAAGCTCCGTCCCTTCTGCGTCTTTCTCGCTTATAATCGGCAGCGCCAAGCTGGACGGGTCTTGTTTGAAGCTTTTCATATCACCGTTTACGATATTCTTCATATTGACACCGGCTTGAATGGTCTTGATTGTTTTTACTTTGTGTTCAATTCCGTTTTTCTTCAATAAAGCGGTAAATGAGTCAGTCTCCTTTTGGTTATCAAACGCAAAGTCCGCGGCTGTATTTTGCTCAGCCGATTTTTCCGCGGAGTAGTACGAGATATAGCTTAAAGACAGTAAACCGATTGCCAGCGCCGAAAGAGTCGTAATAATCGTCAGCAGCACGGCGTTTGACTTCATCCGGAACATGATGGATGACAAAGACAGCACTTCACTGACATTCAGATACCCGCCTTTTGATTTCCGGATGAGATTTGCCAGAAAGCTGACCGAACCTTTATAAAACAGATAGGTTCCGATAATGACCGAGCCGAGAATAAACACCATTGCCGAAAACAGTTCATTCATGGTTGTAAAACTGCCTCCGAATAAATCTGCGGACACGGCATAGCCGGCGATAATGGCCGCGATACCGATGACGCCGATTGTCATCTGCACCCAAGAGAGCCGTCTTATATTGCTTTCTGACGATGACGCGGTTTTAAATAAAGACAAAATGCTTTGCCGTTTAATAAATAAGTAATTCATCATCATAATCAGCACATAAATTGCCCCGAACACAATTAACGTCTGAACGAGCGCCTTGCTTGAAAAAAACAGTGAGACAGAGGCTTTCACACCGACTGTATGAAACAGCATCATCATACATAATTTCGAGAGAGAAAAGCCGGCAATAATACCGATCCATATCGATCCGAAATACAAAATGAAGTTTTCTGTGCTGAGTATGCGGAAAATATGCATTTTCGTCATGCCGATTAATCGGAATAAGCCGATTTCCCGGCCGCGGCGTTTGATAAAAATGGTGTTGGCGTATAAAAGAAATACCGACACGATCGCCACAAGCAGTATGGAGGCGGCCCGGATTGCCGCCGCTCCTTTTATGGAGCTTTTCATTTCATCAAGCGCCGGATCGTATTGCATCGTGACAAACGCGAAATAAAGGGCGGCGCTGAACACCAGCGCAAAAACGTAAAGGTAATAGTTTTTCATATTCTTTTTCAGGTTCTGGAAGATCAAATGATAAATGCTCATGCCTGAATCCCGCCCAATACACCTTGCGTTTTCATAATATCCTGAAAAAAGTCCGGTCTGTCCTGGCCGCCTTTATTCAGCTGTGTATACACGCGGCCGTCTTTAATGAAAACCACACGGCCGGAATAGCTGGCGGCAACCGGATCATGCGTCACCATCACAATGGTAGCGCGGCGTTTTTGATTCAGGCGGCTGAGTTTATTCAGCAAGTCGGAGGCGGCTTTAGAATCAAGTGCTCCCGTCGGCTCATCAGCAAAAATAATGCCCGGCTCGTGAATAACAGCTCTCGCGGCAGACGTCCGCTGTTTTTGTCCGCCGGAAATTTCACTCGGATACTTATCTCTCAACTCATAGATGCCAAGCTCCTCTGCCGTCTCGGCAAATCGCCGGTCCGCCTCTTTTTTAGGCATTTTCGTAATGGATAACGGCAGGAGTATGTTTTCTTTCACGGTCAGCGTATCCAATAAATTATAATCTTGAAAGATAAAACCGAGGTGCCGTTTTCTGAATTCGGCAAGCTGTTTTTCTTTCATGGATGTGATCTCCGTCTCATTCAGTCTGATCGTGCCCGCGCTCACTTTATCAATGGAAGATAGCACATTCAAAAGTGTGGTTTTCCCTGATCCTGACGGGCCCATAATGCTGACAAATTCCCCTTTTTGGATCTGAAGATCAATTCCTTTCAGCACCTCCTGCTTATTCAGCTTATTTCCGTAGTTTTTTCGAATATTGCCTGCTTCTAAAATCATCAGTTACGATTCTCCTTTTACATTGGTTATCTTCATTTTAAAAACAAAAGCCGTTTTTTTCGTTTGATTAAGCGAACAAAAGAGAAAAGCATGTGACACTTTTGTCACACGCTGAACATGCTGACGGCGTCGTTTTGTTTCGGAAATACCAAGGTGAAAACCGTGCCTTGTTTCGGCTCTGATCGCACGCTGATCTGGATGTGAAGCGGAGCCGCGGCTTTTTGAGCCAAATACAGGCCCATTCCCGTTGACGCGTGATCACGGCTCATCCGCGTGGAGGTAAACCCCTTTTCAAAAATGCGCGGAAGATCTTTAGGCTTGATGCCGATGCCGCGGTCTTTGATATCCACATGCACCCGGCCGTTTAGTTCGTAGCTTTTTACGGTTATATCATCCGCTTCACTGTATTTGACGGCATTGCTTAACAGCTGTCTGATAATGAAGGAAAGCCATTTTCCGTCACTGAGAACGTCCGGTGCCTCAAGCTGAATGTCAAACCCGATTCCTTTTTGTATACACCATGATTGCAGATCCTTAATTTCTTTGAAAACAAGCGGGCGGAGCTGAATGCGCTGGAACGATAAATCATTTTCGATAAAGGACAATCGTTTCTGATGAAGCTGCTGATCGAGGAGATGGTGAATCCGCAGCCATTCATAATGCAAAGGGGCTTTCAGCGGCTGTTCATCAAGGCGCTCGATCATGAGATGCATCGCTGTCAGCGGTGTTTTGACTTCGTGAATCCACGACATCAGCTCATCCTTCTCATGCTCTGACGCCGCCTGCATATGAAGTGAACTATTTCTTAATCGCTCTGTCTGTTCTTCAATGCTTTCTTCAATGATCGACTCAAACGGACTGTCGGGCGCTTTAAGACCGGAAATATCTAAATCAGCGTCCCAATCTTTTAAGCTTTTATAAAAAGCGGTCTCTTTCCGATAGCGGAACAAGAGAAAAACGAGAAAGGCGAGAAGTGACAAATAAATAAAATACAGCGCCGATAAAAACGGAATGGAGGGATCAATATATGCCGCAAAAAGGAGCACAACCTGCTGAAAAAGAAACATCGCGATCCAGCTTTTTCTTTCGAGCAGAAATGATTTAATCATAAAGACCGTCTTCTTCCTTTGCGATGTATCCCTGCCCCACCTTGGTTTCAATCATTTTCCCGATGCCTAAATGATCGAGCTTTTTCCGCAGCCGGTTGACATTCACCGTCAGTGTGTTATCGCTGACGAAACGTTCATCATTCCATAGGCTTCTGATGAGTTCTTCGCGGCTGACGATTTTATTTTTCTGCTCGGCCAGCAGTTTTAAAATCAGCATTTCGTTTTTGGTCAGTTCGACCGAACCGGTTTTATGGCTGACTGTGCCGGTTTCTGTGTCAATGACCGCCCCGCACCATCTTTTCATCAGCGCCGGTTCTGCGCCGTATTGGTGCACGCGGCGGAATACCGCCTGGATTTTCGCGATTAACACATCAAAGTGAAAAGGCTTCTGAATAAAATCATCTGCCCCAAGCTGCATCGACATGACCATATCCGCGGGATGGTCGCGCGAGGACAAAAACAGAATCGGTACGTTTGATTGAGAACGTATCATTCTGCACCAGTGAAAGCCGTCATATTTCGGCAGCTGTACATCAATGATCACCAAATCAGGCTTGATTTCTGCAAACTCCTGAATGACCCGGCTGAAATCCTTTATTCCGTGCACCGCAAATGACCAGCCTGTTAATCTTTCTTTCATCTCGTGAAACAAAGTGTTATCATCTTCTATTAACAAAATGTGAAACATGGTATCCGCCCTTTTCTGATAGATAGATGAAAAACCGGCTGTTGCGTCCAGCCGGTTTTTTCTCTTTACAATTCTCTTCTTAGTGCGGTCAGAACGTTGGTTTTTGTCGCTTTCCGTGCCGGATTCATACCCGAAATCACCGCGACCCCCGCACAAATGACCACTGCGATCACCACGAGGCTGAGCGGGATATAGGAGAAGGTATAATGAAGATCTTCAGCTCCGGTATTTCCCCCTACCGCTTTCAAGATAACCGGCACAGCCAGATTGACGGCAAAACTCACTCCGTAGGAAATGATAATCCCGATGACAGAACCTAATATTCCGATATAGGCGCTTTCCATCAAAAACATTCTGCGGATGATGGACGGGCTTGCGCCGATCGCTTTCATAATCCCGATTTCCTGCGTTCTTTCCGTAACCGCCATCGTCATCGTATTGAAAATACCGATGGCAGAAATGACGACGGCGATAAAGCCGACAAAGATCAGACCGATTTTAAAGACGAGGAAAAACGTGTTGACGCCTTGAAGCTCGGTTGTGACGGACATGACTTGATAACCGTCATCACTCAAATCCTTCGTTAACTGTTCAACATTGTCAAATTTGTCAGCGTAGACTTTTATGCTTTTTTCAGCATTTCCGCCTTTAAAATCTAAGAATTTCGAAAAATCCTTTTTGAATTGATCACTGATAAAAATATTTGTGTCCTCCATCCAATCTTGGGACGGTTTTTTTGTAATCCCGACAATTTTAAAGTCGTATGTTCTGGTTCCTTCCGTTTTTCCGCTATCATTGTTCGTTTTAGAAATGCTCAGCTGTATGGTTTTATTCAGCAGATCCTTCGTATAGCCTTTTGGCTTTTTCACGTCCGAGACATCTTCTTGATGATCCTTTAAGTCCTTGTTGTAAGCCTCAGCTTCTTTTTTCGTCAATAGGTTTTTCGCGAAATCATAACCGACCACAATTTCATTTTCTGATTTGGCTACTCTTCCCTGATCAAGCTCCATATTGGCTTTCACTTCATCTTTCATGTTCGTTAACACGATCGTTGAACCTTCGTTTGTCCTGTTATCCAATGACGCTTTATTCGGTTCATATACTTCGGTTCTTTCAACGACAGACTTGACATTCTTATATTTTTCCAAGTCTGATTTCTTCACGGCTTTTCCGTTCTCTTGGCCGAGCACTCTTATTTCCGTTACGATCTGCTGGCTCATGGTTATGTCTGTTATCGTTTTTTGAATGCCGAATCCGACGGAGGCCAGCACAACCAAAAATGCACATGCCATCGTTGTTGCAAGCACAGTCATGAAAACACGCAGGCGGTTTTTCTTCATATTTCTTCTGATAAAGTGAACCTGATCCTTAAATCTCAACAGTAACGCCCCCTTTTAATACGCCGTCGTGCAGCTGGAATTTTGAATGTGCAATCGAAGCGACTTCATCGTCATGCGTGATGATGACAAAAGTAATCCCGCGCTCCCGGTTCAGCTGCTGAATTAATGAAAGCACCTCAAGCTCCGTTTCTGAATCAAGGCTTCCCGTCGGCTCATCTGCTAAAATGATCGACGGATTTAAAATCAGCGCTCTTGCGATACTGACACGCTGCTGCTGGCCGCCCGACAGCTCATTAGGATAATGATTCGCATGATTCTCAAGTCCGACCCGTTTCAGCATGTCTGCGACTTTCTGCTTCCGTTCAGACGGTTTAATCCCTTTGAGGGCAAGCGGCATTTCAACATTTTCATAGGTTGTCAGACTCGGAATGAGCTGGAAGCTTTGAAAAATAAAGCCGAAATGCCCGAGGCGGAACTGAGCCCACTCCTTTTCACTGAAGCCCGTCACATCAGTGCCGTTAATGACGATACGCCCCTTCGTCGGCGCTATGTAGCCGGAAATTAAATTCAGAAGCGTCGATTTTCCGGAACCGCTTCGCCCGACGATACAGGCGATCTCCCCTTTTTCAACCGTCAAAGAGACGTCCTTCAGCACCGGAACCTGACTCTCTCTGCCTTTCCTGCCGATTTTAAATGAATGATCGATATGCTGCACCTCTATCATGTACACCACTCCCCTTTATATTTGTTTCGTTTTTTTATAGATGAAGTAATAACTGATGAAAAACCCGATAACCGCGCCGATCAGCATGCCGAATATGTAACCGGTATATGAACCGTTACCGTTATAAGCATATCCGCATACACCCGCACTTCCCAGCATGCTAAGCGCCATGACCAGCACTTGGATCATGCGTTCTGTATGTTTGTTCAAGATAAAATGTCCGCTTCGCTCACTCGGCATTTTCAGGAAATTCACATAGCCGAAAAGATAGAAACAAAATCCCATTAACGCAGATATAAGCAAGGCATGTTTCGTGTAATACATCCATGGTGTATGGATGTAAGCGGCAGGCATGAAATAGATCAGAAATCCGCTCCAAGGAAAATGAATATTCTGCACAGCCTGGCTGCCAAAAAGGAACTCAGCGTTTAACAGGTAAATGATCAAGACAACGATCGGAAAAACGGAGACCATGAACGCTGTGATCAGCTGTGCTGCTAAATTGCCTGTTATCGTGCCGGCAGCTGTCACTAATGCATAAATCATCAAGCTGATGACCAGCATTCCTGCGCTGAATGAGTGAAAATGAAGTACAGCGTCAGGTTTAAGCGTAAGAAACAATATGTCAGATAATCCGTAAGAAACAAGCTGCGAGCCGGCTAACACGGCTGCTCCCAACAAAAACTTAGTATGGAATATCCGGCTTCTCGAATACGGCAGACTCAATGTAAACATGTTTTCAGCCCGTCCCGCTCTTGACAGAAAAAGCCCCAATATAACCGGAGGAATGAAGTGCAGCCCAATCAAATTCTGATTGCTGTAATTCATGCTGAATGTACAAACTGAACCTGAATATTGATGAAGCGCACCCAAACAATCCTTATAGTGAAAATACTCATTTATAATTGCCAAAGGGCCTAATATAGATAAGAACCCCGCTGTAAGAAGCAGCAGTGTCTGCCTCTGCTTCCATTCTTTATAAAGCAAACCGTTAATCGGCACCTTGCCTTCCCCCAAACTACACATTTTCATACAAACTTACATAAGCTTTGTTTTTCTGTAAACCGTAAAATAAGTGATAAAAAACCCGATCACAGCGCCGAAGATCATGCCGGCTAAATAGCCGAACATCGTGTTTGTGACTCCATACCCGAATAATCCAAACCCCATAACGGCAAACACAATCACCAGAATCTGCACCGGGCGGTCCAATTTTCTCCATAGAAAGAATCTGCCGTTCCGTTCATTCGGATGTTTCAGAAAGCTGACATAACCGATCAGATAAAAGACGAGGCTCATCACTGCCGGAATTATTAAGACTAAATCTCTTTCTCTGATCCAGTCGTTAAACACATATCCAACAGGAGTTATAAATACAAAAAGACGAGATTCGATATAGCTGCTGATGAAAGAGAATTGATTTCCCACACTAATATCGAAAACAACCTCCAGATTCGCGGCCGGCAGACCGATGAGTAAAAAGGGCAGAACCGTTACTGTAAACGCAGTTAACAGCTGGGCGAATATATGTCCTGTTAATGCGCCGGCTGCCATTAACAGGGCGTAAGCCATCAAACTGATCACAATCATTCCGATTGAAAAATGATCAAAATCGTACGTATGGCTCGGTTTCAGCAAAGATATGAGCAATGACGCCGCTCCGTAGCCTATCGCCTGAGAAACAACAATGACTGCCGCGCCAAGCCAGAATTTAGTCTGAAAGATTTGGCCTCTGCTGTAAGGCATGCTTAACAAGGCGTCCATCGTTCCCTTTGTCCGTTCCAAGCCCAATAAGCAGACAGCAATGACGACACTCACAACCCAGCTGAAAGAAAGAAGCGACCCATTCGTATAACTCAACGCAAATTCACAATCTTGAAGTACTTGGTTATTCAAACACCCTTGATATGTTGAGTAGTTGTTATAAACCATAAAAGGGTTTGCCGCTATTAATAAAATACCGCTCAACAAAAACAGCCACTGATTTTTCTTCCATTCTGTGTACAATAATCCCCGCGGTATCATTCCGGTTCTCCTCTCTTACACATGCTTTGCTTTTTTATAAATTACAAAATAACTGACTAAAAATCCGACCGCTCCCCCGACAATCATCCCGGCCACATATCCTGTCATTGACTGTCCCGTCGAGTACCCCGCGAGACCAAAACCGAGAACGCCGATCATGATGACCACAATCTGAACAGGGCGGTCAAGCTGTCTCCAGAGGAAAAAACGGCCGTTCCGTTCCACCGGCTGTCTGACATAGCAAAAGTACCCGATGGCATAAAATACAATGCTCATCACTGCCGGGATGAGTAATATATACTTGCTGGCAGATACCCAATCTGTATCCATGTACATGATCGGATTCAAATATTGAAAAAGATTGTATACTTCGAGATAAGCATCTTCTGACGGCATCAGCTCATACATGCCGACCCCGAAAATGACTTCCGCATTTGACAGCGGCAACGTAATAATCAGGTAAGGCGCTATCGACACAGTAAACGCCGTTAACAGCTGGGCGAACGTATTGCCCGTTAAGCAGCCTGCGCTAGCGACCAATGCAAAAGCCAAAATACTCACAATGATCTCACCGACGCTGTAATGATGGAAGAAATATACGCGCTCAGGCTTTAACAGAAGAATGAGCAGCTCGGCCAGCCCGTAGCCGATGATTTGGAATCCGGCAATGACCGCTGCTCCGAGCCAAAATTTGGTGTGAAACACCTGAGCGCGGGAATACGGCAGACTGAACAGCGCATCAATCGTTCCTTTCGTACGCTCCAGTCCGAATAAGCAAACCGCCAAGATCACAGCGGGCGCCCAGTTCAAGTTCAGCATTCCGCTATCCAAAGAATTCACATAAAACTTACAATATGCTCCGTGGGTATCCAGACAGCCTTGGTAGACCAGATAGGTATTTAATACTTCAAACGGATTAACTGCCGCTAAAAAAATGCCTACCATCACGAGAACAGTTCGATTCTGCATCCATTCTCTGTACAGCAATCCCCTGTCTACCATCTCCGGTTCCCCCCAAATTTCGCGATGAAGACTTCTTCCAAATTCACAGGAAGCTCGTTCCATACTTTCGGCCGCAGCTCTTGCAGAAATGCCTTTTTCTGCTCATCGTTTTTCGGAATCAGCACTGTATAAAATACACCGGCATGGTCGAGAATCGGTATGTTTTGTTCTCTGATCATCAAGTTGACATCCTCTTCAAACGCCATTTGGATTTTCATGTATTCTTCCTTCATATCATCCAAATCCATCACATTCGTCAGCTGGTTTCCTTCCAAAAATCCGATCCGGTTGCACATTCGCTCAATATCTTCTAAACGATGTGAGGTAATCAGGATGCTCGTTTCCCGTTCAGCCACTTCGTCCACCATAAGCTGAAGCACGTCATGACGCGTTACGGCGTCAATGCCGTCCGTCGGTTCATCCAAAAGAATCAGTGCCGGCCGTGACGCAAAGGCAAGGACGAGCGCGAGCTGTTTTTTCAGCCCTGTTGATAGTTCACGGTATTTCTTCGTTTCCGGAATATTGTACCTGTTCATCAGTTCATTGGCGTAAGTCACATCAAAATTCGGATAGATTCTGCTTACAATCGCAACAAGCTGTTTATATGTATATTTGTCATAAAAAGGATTTTCAACAGGCATATAAATGATATTCTGTTTTACTTTTGGGTGCCGCTTTATTTCCACCTGATTAAATAAAACCGTCCCTTGGTCCGGCAGGAGAATCTGCTGAATGAGCCGGAGCAGCGTTGTTTTCCCTGATCCGTTTCGGCCAAGCAGCCCGAAAATTTCTCCTTTTCCGATAGTGAGTGAAATATCTTTGAGCACTTCTTTACCGTCAATTGTTTTTGAGAGATTGCGCAATTCAATCATGATCCGTGCCTCCTTTCACATCAGCGCTGATTTCCTTTATCCATTCCTGCAGCTTCTCCAGCTCAACTCCCGCGTAATGGGCATCGATGATGAGCTGTTTCAATTGCTCTTTTATCATCGTCATCTTCCCTTCAACCAATGTCTTTTTTGCATTCTCCGATATATACGTTCCTCTTCCCCTCAGCGTTTCAATGACGCCATCGCGTTCAAGCTCCTTGTACGCTTTGCTGACGGTATTCGGATTGGCGATAATGATCGTTGCCAATTCTCTGACAGAAGGAAGTTTATCCCCCGGCTTCATGATCCCTTTCAAACAAAGCTCTTTCAATTGCTGTATGATTTGCTCATAAATCGGAGTTGAGCTTCTCGGGTCGATTTGAATCATTTACTTCCCTTCTTTCTTTTACGAGCTGCTCGATTTCTTTAAATGTTCTGCCACTGAAAACCGATGACGACAAGAATGACAAACAGACTGCTGGCCAAAACCGAAGCGGCGATAATAAGAGGCACATCTTGTTTTACGGATCTTTTGTTTTTCATGAAAGCTCTCCTTTCCTTTGCTCAGCATTTATATGTCGTTTTTATTTTTTGAGTGTTTATAGTGTATTACATCAAGTAGTACACGTAATACAATAAACACACTCCGCCTTATTGTCAATTCTTTTTTGAAAAGAAATACAAAAAACCCGCCGGGATTCCGGCAGGTTTTTTTGCACCATCTAAGACAGCGCGGTCAGTAATCGAAATTACGCTGCAAAATCATATTGTTTTGCAAAGTCTGCAGCTGCAGCCTCATTCGGTAAAGCTGTTCTCTCTGCTGATCATTCGCAGATAATGACAGCTTGTTTAATTCATTCACCGCGTTTTCAAGCATCATTTGCGCTTCACTGTACTCATTATCATTATAATGCTCTTGTTTTGAAGCGGTTATAAATTGCTCATTCGCAAATTCATACGCCTGTTCGCTTCTTTGGAGATGTTCATCTACTGATTGTCTTGTTGCCATTAAACAGTCCTCCTATTGATAATGTCATATCAATAGTATTTCTTATTCCAAATAAATTCTCACAAGAAATATCAGGTAATTCATTCACAAGACAGAAAAGGTATAAAATACGATTAAATGTATAATTTAATCAAGACAGAATGAAATCTTTATAAAAATCCGCCATTTTAGAACGCTGCACTTTACCGAGCATAACTCGATTGATATGGTGCCTTATTTTTTTACATTTATCGAGTTTCCCCTCGACATAATCGCCCTATTTTGTAAAACACCCAGAATTCATTTCGAATTTCAGCACCAACCATAAAATCAAGACGGTTTTAACACTTTGTTTTACTCTTCTTTACCCAAAATTGAAACACCTTTAAATTTTTTCAATAAACCATTCAAAAGGGAATGAAATTTAGAAGAATTAAGATAATAGTATGTTTTATTTTGATGTCTCGTACTCTCAACTAAACCTTGCAATGTCAAAATTCTCATATGGTGTGAAATCGTTGCGTTGGTTAAATTGAGCTGTTCAGCAATCTCATTAGCATACATTTTTTTATGACTAAGTAAGATTAATATCTTGAACTTACTTTTATCTGATAAAAGCTTCAAAAAATCAATGATGTGATTCATCTCTGCTTTCTCTAATGTATTTTCAAAAATTTGATCAACTTTATAACCAAGTCCAACATAAATGTTATCTTCACTTTTCGTAATAGTTGCAGTATAAGGTAAAAGTGTTGGATATATATTAATATAATCACAAGATAAGTATTCCTTACCTTTTAACGTACTGATTATCTTTTTTGGAAAATCTATATTGATGTTTTTTAATTGATTCATCCACTCATCTCTAAATTTAATTAAATTATAAATCGCCTCGTTAAGATAACCATTCACCAACATTAATTTGTTACAAAATTGATCTACATAAGTTTTAGGAGATTTCATTACCTTAAATATGACCCACTTGTATTCGGACTTTATATTAAGATTATTCAGCAGCTCAAATAAACTTTCCCTATCATTTAAATATTGTTGGGCAGATGTTTCGGTTTTAAGCTCTCCATGCAAATAAATTAAGGACTCTAAAATATTTTTTCTTATCTCTTCATCTGTAGCTGCAGACAAATATTCAATTATTTCAAAAAAATCCTTCGTATAGATCTGTGGGATTTTAAAAAAAGCTGTCGCTAAACAAAAAATGTTTGCATTCCTAACATCTTTGTAGTCGCAAAAGCTGCCAAAATAAAAATTTAAAAACTCACTATCTAACTCTTTTATTCGTTTAAGATCATCTATTAATACAAAATATTCATTATCTAAATTCAAACCCATCTTTGAAGAATAATCTTTGAAGAATTCTTCGTGTTTTAGGAATAGAATAGAGGATATCTTATCAAAAAAATCTGAAACACTGTCATTAATTATTAACTGCACTTCTAAACACCCCATAAAGTCTTTTTTTCGCAGATGAAAACGTTTTACCATCTTCTCGGAAGACATATTACATGTTTATTAATCTTATCAATCAAAAGAGAAATTTCATAGAATATTCATTTCCTGTTTTTAAGGATTTTTGCATTGCACTTCGTAATATAAATGCTTCGGATACCCGTGCTGAGCATGATCCTGATTTAAATTACTCTCCTTCGGTCTCCCTGTCAGAACCCTTATTCATCTCCCAGTTAGTTTACAGGTATATTTCAGTTTCTTAAAAATAAGTTTTTAAACAAGTGGATAAAAAAACAAACTATGAATAATATTGACACTCCTTCAAATTATATTTATCATGTTTTTAGATTTATATCAAATATTAAATTAGATTATAATCTAAAGGAGATGTAAGTATATTGAATTTCAAAAAATTAATTATGTTATCTGCATTATTATTAGGTACATTCATTTCGGTAATGGACACCACTATAGTAAATATAGCCTTACCTAAGATGCTGGATTATTTTTCGAGCAACCTTTCTCAAGTAGCTTGGGTGGCTACAGGTTATACTTTAGCTTTTGCAGTATTATTAGTAGGTGCCTCAAAACTGGCAGACCATTTCGGAAGAAAAAAAGCTTTTATATTTGGATTAGCACTTTTTATTTTGACATCGGTTATTGCCTGTTTGAGCACTTCAATTGAAATGCTTATCACAATTAGAGTGATTCAGGGATTATCTGCTGCTTTCATTGTGCCAGTTACAATGCCTATTGCTTTGGCCATCGTTCCTCCAAATAAAAAAGGATTGATCATTGGAGTTTGGGGGGCTTTCTCAGGATTAGCAGCTACTTTAGGACCTGTTCTTGGAGGATTATTAACTGAAAATTTTAATTGGCAAGCTATCTTCTTCATAAATATTCCTTTAGGTCTGATTTCTCTTTTTTTAGCAGCATTTTTTATTACTGAGAGTTATGATGAGACAGTAAGTAAAAAAATTGATTATATTGGAATTATTATTTTATCCGGAGCTCTTTTCTGTTTAACCTTTGGTTTTGCAAAAGTATCTGACTTAGGCTGGTCATCATCATTAATTATCACTCTATTTGTAATCTCTGTATTATTATTCTGTTTGTTTTTCTTTATTGAATCTAAAATTAAACACCCGATGATTCCCTTATCCATGCTGAAGATACGTACGTTTAGTTTCAGTTCTTTCACCCTCTTTATGCAAGGCCTTGGATTAACAAGCGGTACCCTTATTATTACTTTACTCCTCACGAATTTAATGGGGAAAACTGAATTAGAAGCGGGGTTAATTGTTTCTACATTAGCTCTATCATCTATGTTTACCTCTGTCCTTTCCGGAAAGCTATCTGATAAACTCGGGGGCATTTGGCTTTCGGGCTTAGGAATGCTCGGTTTAACAATCACAACATATTTATATGGATACATACGATACGACAGTTCTATAACAACAGTAATTATTCTATTATGTCTGACCGGCTTAGCCTTAGGGCTTGTAATAGGTCCGGCTATGAGTTCAGGGATACGACTTATTCCTCCTGAAAAAGTAGGAATTGCTTCTGGTATTCTTAATATGATGAGAACAGTTGGTCAGGCACTAGGCATCGCGATACTTACATCTGTGCTTACAATGAATATAAATGATCAGACAGTTTCCGCCAAAAAAGAAGCCATTAAAATTGTAGAAAACAACCAGGTTTTTGATAAGAATGCAAAAAAAGAAATAATAACCCATTTAAAGCATTCTGACGGTAAAGGTTTCGATCGGAAAAAAAGTATTGCTGAATTAAACAAAAAAGAGGATGAAATTCTCTCAGTAACTCCTGACCCATATAAGGAAAAAGTTCAAAGAAGCTTCGATATTCAAAAGAAGGAAGTTATCGCCCTCCAGAAAAAAATTTCAAATATATATAATGAAAAAATGAGTGACAGTTTTAATATTACTTTCAAAGCAGGCGGTTTAATTCTTATATTAGGAATTATTTTTGCACTGTTCAGTGATATATCTCCAAAAAGATTAAAACAACAACAGAAAAGCCAGGTAGATATTACGTCTTGACCGTTCCATAATTGTTTCATTGTTCCTCTCTGTCATTCATGCTACAATTTTAGGATGCATCTGATGTGAGGGAGGCTTTTTGAACATTGAACGAGAATAACCCTTTTCCTTATTCAAATACGGAAAAACGGTACCATACATTAAATTATCATCTGCGGGAGCATTTCGGACATAAAGTGTTTAAAGTTGCGCTTGACGGCGGTTTTGACTGTCCGAATCGGGACGGCACGGTCGCACACGGCGGCTGCACGTTCTGCAGCGCGGCGGGCTCCGGCGATTTTGCCGGCAATCGGGCCGATGACTTACTCACGCAATTTCACGATATCAAAAACCGCATGCACGAAAAGTGGAAAGACGGCAAATATATCGCCTATTTTCAAGCGTTCACGAATACGCATGCTCCGGTAGAGGAGCTGCGTGAGAAATTTGAATCCGTACTCAAGCTTGACGGCGTTGTCGGCATGTCTATCGCAACCCGTCCGGACTGCCTGCCCGATGATGTGGTGGAATATTTAGCCGAACTGAATGAGCGGACATATTTGTGGGTTGAGCTCGGGCTGCAGACCGTACATGAGCGGACCGCCCTTCTGATCAACCGCGCCCATGATTTTGACTGCTATGTTGAGGGCGTCAATAAGCTGAGAAAACACGGCATCCGCGTTTGTTCCCATATCATTAACGGGCTTCCGCTCGAAAACAGGGACATGATGATGGACACGGCCAAAGCGGTTGCCGATTTGGATGTTCAAGGCATTAAAATTCACCTGCTTCATTTATTAAAAGGCACACCGATGGTGAAGCAGTATGAAAAAGGAAAGCTCGAATTCCTTTCTCAGGAAGAATATGTCCAGCTTGTATGTGATCAGCTCGAAATCATTCCCCCGGAAATGATCGTTCACCGCATTACGGGAGACGGGCCGATTGAATTAATGGTCGGGCCGATGTGGAGCGTCAACAAATGGGAAGTACTGGGCGCCATTCAAAAAGAGCTGGAAGCACGGGGAAGCTATCAAGGAAAGCATTTCAGGAAAATCGGGGAGGAGACTGCCCTATGACCTTGATGCATATCCTCCCTTTCAGTAAAGAATTGCTGAAGTCAGCCGCTCAAGAAGGAGATATCACGGTTGACGCGACGATGGGCAACGGACATGATACATATTTTCTGGCAGGCCTTGTCGGTGAGACAGGACATGTTCATGCCTTCGATATTCAAGCGGACGCACTCGCCAAAACGAAGGAGCGGCTCGGTGCCGCCTTCAGCCCGCGCGTCACGCTTCACCATAAGAGCCATGATCAAATCAAGGCCGCTCTGCCCAAGGAAGCGCACGGGCATGTGGCTTGTGCGGTGTTTAATCTCGGCTATCTGCCCGGCGGCGATAAAAGCATTACGACAAACGGCCGTTCTACCATTTCTGCCATCGAACAGCTCCTTGAACTGCTGAAGGAAAACGGGCTGATCGTTCTCGTTGTGTACCACGGGCATCCTGAAGGCAAGACGGAAAAGAATGCGCTTCTAAAGTATTGCGAAAACCTAGATCAGGAAAAGGCGCGCGTGCTGAGCTACGGCTTTCTCAATCAGCGAAACGATCCGCCGTTTATTATAGCGATTGAAAAGAAATCTGCCGCCAAATAAAGAATCGGCCTGTCATAAGCGGGCCGATTCTTTTTGTGAATGGTGTTTACATTTTTTCGAAAGTCCCTTACCATGAATAATGGAAAAAAGTACATGTTTAAATGTAACATCCGGGAGGAGCAGCAGTTTGAATATTCTTCGCATCATATTTTCCAGTGTTCCCTATGTCATGTTCGTCATCATCTTATCAAGACATTTAGGATTTGAGTTCGCAAAAACCTATTATTGGTGGTTTGCCGCATTTTTCGTCATCGGGCTGATCGGCAAATTTGCAATGCACCTTGCGGCAAAAAAGAAACCATTAAAAAAAGAGACAGCGTAAATCGCATGTCTCTTTTTATTTACTGCTTTTGCAGCACGTTACGTGTATACGCAGGATTATTTGTAAATACCCCATCTACTTTTTGTTTCAGCATAATCGGCGTCAGAGCCCGCTCATCTTCCTTATCAAAAAAGACGTGAACCTTCATCTTATTGTGGTGGATACGTTTGACGGCGGCTTCATTTGTTAATTTAGCATTAAGACCGACTGTATCAGCATATGTTCTGATGGCTTGCAGCTGCTTATCATTTATGTTCTCAGTCTCTTTATCTTTTAATAACCGAACAAGAGGAACGCTTTTATTCATAGATCGAACTTTCTTTAAGCTCTTCTCGCTAAAGGATTCAATGACTGCTTTATGACTGGAAATCAGCTTATATTTTTGTAATATGTCAATCAGCTTCTTTTCCATCACCAGGCTGCCGTTGCTTTCTCTTGTCTCAATATAGTAATTGGCAGTTTGTCCGAATTTCTCTATGATTTCTTCAATCGTTAAAATCTTTTCTCCTTTTCCGGCATTCAGTTTTTTGATCTCAGTCAAAGACAGATCCTCTGTCAAACCTTTACCATCAGTTGTCCGATCGACTGTTTTATCATGAATTGCAATCAGATGGCCGTCCTTTGTCTCCCTTAAGTCTATCTCAATATAGTCTGCTTTGTCTTTAATGGCACGTGCATAGGATAAAGCAGTATGTTCCGGTTCAATCTCAGAAGAGCCCCTGTGAGCTATTAATACGGGATGATAGCCGGGGGAAGCATGTATGACGGAGCAGCCGGCCATCATGGAAATTAATCCTATGATGACTAAATACTTTAATTTTTTCATAAAATTAAAGTATCATATTATGCCTGCGCAAACAATGTTTCATTCTAAGAATAAAAAAACCGCACCTTCATGATATACACGAAAGGCGCAGTTCACCCATTACGAACTTTTCGTCCAAGCCATCTTCTGAAATTTGCGGTAGGCTCTTCCGTTGATATAAAAGAAAAATGACGTTTTTCCGCTTGCTCTGATCAGCTTTCGCGCGAGGCGGCCCATTTCTTTTTGGCTGGCGACTTTGTCATCGGATAAATAGACGCCGAGCAGCCCCCTGTTAATCAGCCGGTGAAAGTTTTCATGCGGAATGCCGTGCAGATGTTCATCCGCTTTTTCAATAAAATGCTTCAGTCTCTGCATCATTTCTTCATGAGACTGATAATACGTGCAGAAATTCAGATCGCCTTCAAGCAGATCCTCTTCCTGGTCAATTAAATAATCGAGCAGAATGTGCAAGCCTTGTATGTACGGAAAATAACTGCTGCGGATTTTCTCAGCGGTATGTTCGTTAAAATCAGGCTGGAATGAATAAGCAACGAGACAGAAAATACCTAACGTCGATCCGGCGCAGGCCGAGAACTCAAACCACTCCATTTCTGGAAGCTTTGACTGATACTGCTCAAACCAGGCTTTAAGCCTCGGAACGCGTTCATGTTCTACGACATGCTTATGAACCTGAAGATCGCAATAATAATCGCACAGCTCAAGCAGATACGGTTTAATAAGGCTGTAATGTTCTATTGACCCAAGCACCCGCTGGCATGTTTTGACCAGCTCATGAAGATAACCGCCGTCATCCTGCTCCTCTCTGTACTGATAGTACGGCTGCACCTCTGCACCGACCGTCAGCGCGTCACGCATGGAAAGGTGAAGCATGCGGAAATCCTCCGGGTCAAGCGATGTGCTGCGGTCGCACAGATTGTCCAGATAATCACTGATCGTCTGATACGCAATGATAAATTGCACGCACTTCTCTTTTTGCTCTCCCGACAGCAGTGCTAAAATGCCGCCGCCTTCACAATGAAACGATTTATCGCGGATACTTGCGGCCGCCTGCTGCCGCAGTTCGGTATTTTTAATGGAATCTGATTTTTCCCGCCACATGTTCAATTCCTGATGAACGAGCGGAAAAATTTCCCGATACACTTTTGCCATAAGGTTAAAAGGATGTTCCGGTACTGTCAACATATGCACCCCCAGCGAATTCAAATATACTGATCTGTAAAGGCTTTTGCCGCCTTAAACACAGTTTCTCTTTCCGGTTCATTAAAAATTTCATGATAAAGCCCTTCCCATTCCCGATACGATTTATTATGGGAAGCCACACCGGAAAACCATTTGCGGACCTTCATTTTATCGACGATTTTGTCATCACCGCCCTGCATAAGCAAAAGCGGCACCTTTAAAAACGCATCAGTCGGCGCCATAGCGGCATCAATCGTTTTTATAAGCTCTCTGTACCATCTTACAGATACTTTCGTGACATATAAAGAATCGTTTTGATCCGCTTCAATCATATCCGCATTCCTCGTCGCCATATCAGGCGATAAACCGGAGTCCACTCTGATGGACGGAGCGAGGACATTCAGCCCTTTAGACGCAAAATCAAGCACTTTATTGACTTTTATTTGCAGCCCGAGACAAGGTGATGATAAAATGAGTGCCGTAATGCGGGGATTTCTCTGCTGCTTAAACCATTCTATCGCAATCAGTCCGCCCATGCTGTGGCCCAAAAGGAAAACGGGTGCTTCAAGCGTTCTCGCTTGATCAATCCATATATCTACTTCATCAATGTATTCTTGGAAAGAGCGAATATGCCCTCTGGCGCGGGTGGATGTTCCCTGACCCGGCAAATCGCCCATCACCACGTTATATCCGGAAGATCTCCACATTTCAACGAGCCATTTATAACGCCCGTGATATTCGCTTGCCCCGTGGATGATGACAATGGTACCGACGGGCCTGTCTGCTTTCCAAGTCCACATGCAGTTCACCTCTTACATAAATTTAAAGAAAGAAGGATGAGACATGATAATCTACCCTTATAAACAATTTACGCCGGATATACATCCTGATGCGTTTATCGCGGATAACGCCGTCATTACGGGTGACGTCGTGATCGGAGAACAATCAAGCATTTGGTTCTCAGCCGTCATCCGCGGGGATGTTGCGCCGACAAGGATCGGAAAAAGAGTCAGCATACAAGACTTGAGCTGTCTGCATCAAAGTCCCGGGCGCCCGCTTCTTATTGAAGATGACGTCACGATCGGCCATCAGGTTACACTGCACAGCGCAGTCATCAGAAAGAATGCTTTAATCGGTATGGGCTCCGTCATTCTGGACGGGGCGGAAATCGGAGAAGGCGCGTTTATCGGCGCCGGAAGTCTCGTTCCTCCGGGCAAAACCATTCCTCCCGGCTGTCTTGCGTTCGGCCGGCCCGCAAAGGTCATCCGCCGGCTGACAGAAGAAGACATACGGGACATGGAAAGAATCAGATCGGAATATGTTGAAAAAGGCCGATACTATAAAACACTGCAAGAGAAATAAAAAAGATCAGCTTTGTTTTACTACTGTACCATTTTTCAAAATATTATTTAAGTAATAACCATTTGCGTTCCGCTGATTGTCAGGAAACAGTAGCAAAATGTTCAGGAATTTGTTTTATTCTTCCCCCTTTTACCCGATCCTATGAAAAAAGAGCCCATTTCAGCGGGCTCTTTTTTTACGCTTTTTCAGCGAATGTCTGTCCGTTTTCCAGGTTTATGTGTTTTCTTTTGTGGAAGCCTTTCCCGTAATAGGCTGCTAATAAAATGCCGAACCAGACAGGGCCGATGATGACAGCCACTCTGGTTTCTGCATCAAAAGCCATCAGTACAACGACAAATGCGAGAAAGGCCAGTGAGATGTATGAGGAAAAAGGGTATAAAGGCATTTTATATTTTAGTTTTTTCCGTTGTTCTGGCTGTAAACTTTTACGGTATTTCATTTGGGAAAGCAAAATAATCGCCCATGTCCAAATTGCTCCGAACGTCGCAATGCTTGTCACCCACGTAAACACTTTCGCCGGCACCACGTAGTTCAGCAGAACGCCGATGCATAACGCTCCCGCTGAAACCAATACCGCTTTTCCCGGCACGCCGCCTTTTGTGACTGTGCCGTAGGCTTTCGGGGCTTCATTTTGCTCCGCGAGATTAAACAGCATGCGCCCCGTGCTGAAGATCCCGCTGTTGCAGGAAGAAAGAGCCGCTGTCAAAACGACAAAATTAATGATTCCGGCTGCTGCGGGAATTCCGATTTTTTCAAATGTCAAAACAAACGGACTTCCGCCTGAACCGATTTCCTGCCACGGATAAATTGACATAATGACAAATAAAGCTCCGACGTAAAAAATGAGAATGCGCCAAAAAACAGTATCAATGGCCCGCGCCAATGATTTTTCCGGATTTTTGACCTCACCGGCTGTGACACCGATCAGCTCAATTCCGAGATATGCAAACATGACCATCTGCAGCGACAGCAGCACCCCTTTAATCCCATTCGGGAAAAAGCCGCCGTTGCTCCATAAATTGCTGATTCCAAGCGCGACGCCTCCGTTTCCGAGACCGAATACGATCATCACCAGACCGATTGCAATCATTGACAGAATCGCCAAGACTTTAATGAGCGCAAACCAGAACTCAAGTTCACCATACGCTTTGACCGCCAGAAAGTTGACAGCTGTCATAATGACGAGTGCACAAAGCGCCCAGATCCATGACGGCACGTCAGGGAACCAGTAGCCCATATAAATGCCGACCGCGGTGATTTCCGCCATACAGGTCACGACCCATAAAAACCAATAATTCCACCCTGTTAAAAAGCCGGCCAGCGGCCCGAGATAATCTCTTGCATAGCGGCTGAATGAGCCGGCAACAGGCTTTTGAATCGCCATTTCCCCTAATGCCCGCATAATAAAAAACATAATCAGCCCGCTGCAGGCGTAAGCGGCTAAAATCCCCGGTCCTGCAAGCTTTATGGCAGAAGCTGACCCGAGAAACAGTCCGACCCCTATCGCGGCGCCCAAAGACATAAGCGAGATATGCCTCTCTTCCAAACCGCGGTGAAGCGTTTTTCCTTTGTTTTGCATAACTCTCCCCCCTGATTTTGACAGAAAAGTAACAAACCGAGACGAAATAGCCAGAAAGCACTTTCCGGAATCTGCCCGATTAGTCCTATTATAACCTTTTTCTGAATATTGCGTAATACTTTACTGAAAACATAGCGGAATAGACGGTTTACATAAAACAATAGAAAAAAGGCTTTCGATAACATCGAAAGCCTTTTGGATTAAACGAAAATGACTTCTTTCGGCTGATGATTCAGTTCTTCCGGCACCAGTCTTTTTTCGACATTGATGCTGTGCCAGATCATGAAGATCAGCACGGTCCAGATTTTGCGGCTGTTGTCCGCTCTGTCTGCGCAATGATCTTCCAGAAGCTGAAGGACATAATCCTTTTCAATATAAGCGTCTGTTTCACTTTCACGAATGATGTTGCGCACCCATTCGTTCATTTCATTTTTCAGCCAGTGGCGGATCGGCACAGGGAAACCGAGTTTTTTGCGGTTCAGCACATGATCAGGCACAACTCCTTCAGCAGCTTTACGCAGAAGGTATTTCGTCGTGCCGTTTTTCGTTTTCAGTTCATCCGGAATTTTAGATGCCACGTCAAACACGACTTTATCAAGGAACGGCACGCGCAGCTCCAATGAATTGGCCATCGTCATTTTGTCAGCCTTTAACAGGATATCGCCGCGCATCCAAGTGTGAATGTCAACATACTGCATTTTATTAATATCGCTGTATGAACGGCTTTCCGTAAAGTACGGCTTCGTAACATCACGGTATGAAAGCTCTGGGTTGTAATGTTTGAGCAGCTGTTTTTTCACAGGCTCTTCAAAAATCTTCGCATTCCCGATATAACGGTCCTCAAGCGGTGTGCAGCCGCGGACTAAGAGGCTTTTTCCTCTCATTCCTTCCGGCATGACGGACGCCACATGAAGAAGCATTTTTTTCAGACCGGACGGAATGCGTTCAAACGGTTTAAGAGACAGCGGTTCGCGGTAAATATTGTACCCGCCGAACAGCTCGTCCGCGCCTTCCCCGGATAATGCAACCGTTACATGCTTTTTCGCTTCTTTCGCGACAAAATACAAAGGAATCGCCGCCGGATCTGCAAGCGGGTCATCAAAGTGCCAGACGATTTTCGGAAGCTCGTTCATATACTCCTCAGGAGAAATGACTTTGCTGATATTTTCAATCCCGAGCGCGGCAGCTGTTTCCTTCGCTACGTCAACCTCACTGAAGCCCTGCTGTTCAAAGCCGACAGAAAATGTTTTAAGGTTCGGGTGAAATTCTTTCGCAACTGAGACGATAAAAGAAGAGTCGATGCCGCCGGATAGAAACGAACCGACAGGAACGTCACTTCTCATGTGGACTTTGACAGAGTCAAAGATTGCGTCTCTGACTTCTTTCACCAATTTATCTTCATCGGACTGAACAGGCTTAAAGTTCGCTTTGAAATACGTTTTAAACGCGATTTCGCCTTCCGGGCGGATCGTAAACTGGCTGCCCGGCTCGACTTTTTTCACTTCAGCGTCAAGCGTGCTCGGTTCAGGAACGAATTGGAAAGACATATATTGCTGTAAAGAAGCTTTATCGAGATCAATACCGTTTTGAGCGGCCATTAAACTTTTTCTTTCAGATGCAAAATACACTTTGTCCCCGATGGTTGTGTAATACAGCGGTTTAATGCCGAACGGGTCTCTCGCGCCGTACATGACACGGTCAGTTTTGTTCCAGATTAAAAACGCAAACATTCCGCGAAGCTTTGAAGCAGCTTCTTCTTTATAATGACGGTATGTCGCAAGGAGCACCTCTGTATCGGAATCTGTATTGAAAGTGTAGCCTTTCGCTTCAAGCTCTTCTCTCAATTCAATGTAGTTATAGATTTCGCCGTTAAAAATGATCCAATATTTCTCATCTTCATATGATAAAGGCTGTCCGCCGTTTTCTACGTCAATAATACTGAGCCGTCTGAAGCCGAATCCGACGTGCTCATCATGATAATACCCATCGCTGTCAGGACCGCGGTGAACGATCATTTGGTTCATTTGTTTGATTAGCTCTTCTTGATCTGCGGTTTGAGTTAATGGATGCTTATTAAAAACACCGACAAATCCACACATAGTATAGCCTCCATAAGTGTAATTTTCTAATTGAACCCCCTTTTTATAGACGCTTTGTTACGCCATTGGTTTCACGCTATGTAAAAAATAAGCATGGCAGCATCTGCAAAAAGGGAAAGCCGCTTAAATAAGCGGCTATAAAATTATTCTCCTAGTGCTTCTTTGCGAAGCGCATCCGCCTTGTCAGTACGCTCCCAAGGAAGATCCACATCGTGACGTCCGAAGTGGCCGTAAGCGGCAGTCTGCTTATAGATCGGACGGCGCAGATCAAGCATTTTAATAATGCCAGCAGGTCTCAGGTCGAAGTTATTCCGTACGACTTCGATCAGTTTCTCTTCAGAAGCTTTTCCTGTATCAAATGTATTGATGGAAATAGATACAGGCTGTGCCACGCCGATTGCGTATGCAAGCTGCACTTCACAAGAATCAGCAAGTCCTGCAGCCACGATGTTTTTCGCTACGTATCTCGCAGCGTAAGCCGCTGAACGGTCTACTTTCGTCGCATCCTTACCGGAGAATGCACCGCCGCCGTGGCGTGCATATCCGCCGTATGTGTCAACGATGATTTTACGGCCGGTAAGTCCCGCATCGCCTTGAGGACCGCCGATTACGAAACGTCCCGTAGGGTTGATGAAGTATTTTGTTTCGTCATCAATCAGTTCCTCAGGCACGACAGGGTTAATGACATGCTCTTTCAGATTGCGCTGAATCTGCTCAAGCGTAATTTCCGGATGGTGCTGAGTCGAGATGACGATCGCATCGATGCGGACCGGCTTGTTGTTCTCGTCATATTCAACGGTAACTTGCGTTTTTCCGTCAGGGCGAAGGTACGGAAGAATGTCTTCTTTGCGGACTTCGCTCAAACGGCGGGCCAATTTATGCGCCAAAGAGATCGGAAGCGGCATAAGCTCTTTCGTTTCGTTACACGCATAACCGAACATCAGACCTTGGTCACCCGCTCCGATAGCTTCGATTTCAGCATCGCTCATTGTGCCTTCACGCGCTTCAAGAGCCTGATCGACACCCATCGCGATATCCGCAGACTGTTCATCAATTGATGTTAAAACAGCGCAAGTCTCCGCATCAAATCCGTATTTTGCCCGTGTGTAGCCGATTTCTTTAATCGTTTCACGGACTGTTTTCGGAATGTCAACGTATGTTGAAGTTGTAATCTCTCCGCTTACCAGCACAAGGCCTGTCGTTACAGATGTTTCACAGGCTACGCGCGCGTTCGGGTCTTTTTTTAAAATCTCATCTAAGATGCTGTCAGAAATTTGGTCACAGATTTTATCCGGATGACCCTCAGTAACAGATTCAGATGTAAATAGTCGACGGTTTTTACTCATTCACTTTTCCTCCTGAAAAAAGATCTTTTGAAAGACCTTCTCATATGATACGGAACTCGCTCCCTCTTAATACAATGTCATACTATATCAGAGAATGTTAATTGGCATATTTTATGAAATAAAAAAACCTTTTCCACTCGAGGAAAGGGTTTGGTCTGTGTGCCTTTCACTCTTATCGCTCAAGGAAATATTAAACCTTGCATCAGGTTAGCACCTTGGTTTCCCACAGTGTATTCACCTGCTTTTTTACAGAGAAACCGGTTGCTGGGCTTCATCGGGCCTGTCCCTCCGCCAGCTCGGGATAAGAGTATCCGCTCAATGAAATATCTTATCGTAAAAGGGCGGAAAGTGTCAATATGAATTAAAGCGATTACGCGCCTTTATTTCAGGAAGCAATGGAAAAACACAAACAAAAAATAATAAACAGTATAGACTATTTTTATATATGTGTTATACTAATTCCACATTCAGCGAAATAAAAATAAACCGGCAAAGGAAGGGTTTTATGAAATTAGTTGATTTAACCGCAGATCTTCAAGCATTACTCGCAAGTCCAAATGTGCATCATAATTTATCGGCGCCAAAACTTACCGAAAAAGTGATCACCCGAAATGAAGGCACACTGACATCTACGGGCGCCGTACGCGCCACTACCGGTGCATATACGGGACGATCACCTAAAGATAAATTTATTGTTCGTGAAAAAAGCACAGAAAATCAAATTGATTGGGGCGCGGTGAACCAGCCCATTTCTGAAGAGGCGTTTGAAAAGCTGTACGCCAAAGTCGTCAGCTACTTAAAACAGAGAGATGAACTGTTTGTTTTTGAAGGATTCGCAGGCGCAGATGAAAAATACAGACTGCCGATTACAGTCGTAAATGAATTTGCATGGCACAACCTGTTCGCGCGCCAGCTGTTTATCAGACCGGAGACGGCTGAAAGGGATTCGGAAGCACAGCCCTTTACCATTCTCTCAGCTCCGCATTTTAAAGCGGATCCGGAGACGGACGGCACGCATTCGGAAACATTTATCATTGT
Source organism: Bacillus sp. 01N42_2 (assembly GCF_056399565.1). Taxonomy (NCBI): domain Bacteria; kingdom Bacillati; phylum Bacillota; class Bacilli; order Caryophanales; family Bacillaceae; genus Bacillus; species Bacillus sp. 01N42_2. The sequence continues at coordinate 547,392 of NZ_JBFTRO010000003.1, forward strand.
ATCTTTCGAAAAGCGCGTCATTTTAATCGGCGGTACCGAATACGCCGGAGAAATGAAAAAATCAATTTTCTCCATTATGAACTTCCTTCTTCCGCAGCAAGATATTCTGCCGATGCACTGCTCAGCCAACGTCGGTGAAAAAGGTGATGTCGCCTTGTTCTTCGGTCTTTCCGGCACGGGGAAAACGACGCTTTCGGCCGATGAGGACCGGAAACTGATCGGCGATGACGAGCACGGCTGGTCAGACTCCGGCGTGTTTAACATTGAAGGCGGATGTTATGCTAAATGTATCAATCTGAGCGAAGAAAAAGAACCGCAGATTTTTCGTGCGATCCGCTTTGGGTCTGTTCTTGAGAATGTTGTGCTTGATGAAAAAACGGGTGAGGCGGATTACGACAATTCCTTCTACACGGAAAACACAAGAGCCGCGTATCCGATTGAGATGATCGGCAATATCGTGCAGCCGAGCATTGCCGGCCATCCGCAGGCGATCGTCTTTTTAACGGCGGACGCGTTCGGGGTGCTCCCTCCGATCAGCAAACTGACGAAGGAACAGGCAATGTATCATTTCTTAAGCGGGTACACAAGCAAACTCGCAGGAACCGAGCGCGGCGTGACATCTCCGCAAACGACTTTCTCCACGTGCTTCGGTTCACCTTTCCTGCCGCTTCCGGCTCACGTCTATGCCGAAATGCTCGGGCATAAAATCGACGAGCACGGCGCTCAAGTCTTCCTGGTCAACACAGGCTGGACCGGCGGAGGGTACGGAGTCGGAGAGCGGATGAAACTTTCGTATACAAGAGCGATGGTAAAAGCCGCAATTGACGGCACACTTGATCAGACAGATATGACGGCAGACAGCATTTTCGGCCTGCACAGTCCCGTTCACGTTCCGGGCGTTCCGGATGAGGTTCTTCAGCCTGAAAACACATGGAGCGATAAAAAAGCATACAACGAAAAGGCGCTGTTTTTAGCCAATGAGTTTAAAGAAAACTTTAAAAAGTTTTCTCATGCAGACTCAATCGCCAAAGCCGGCGGGCCTCTCGTTTAATCAAAAAAGCCAAGGGCGCTGCTGCCCTCGGCTTTTGTTTTTTCAGTTAGTCGAATGAAGCGAAGTGAGTCTGTATGTAATGCTCGTCCGGCCGTTCGCCCATTCGAGCTTTTGGACTTCGCCGGTGCCGGATTTCTCGCCGTTTTTTGTTTTGCGCACGTCCATCGGAATATCAAGAGGATAAACGCGGTAGCCCTCTTTCTCCAATAAAAAAATATTTTCCTCTATCCGTTTTTCATTGCCTTTTGTCACAATCATTGTATTAAATTCAACAGGCATTCCCAAAATGAAAATCCCCTTTCATTCTCTTTTTCTTTATTATCATATCATAAATCCGTTATCTTACCTTGTCTTCATCCATTCCGCCAGACGCCGGACTATGCGTCTGTTTTCCTGCGGCGGAAAATAATGCGTAAAACCGCTGTAATACCAGGTTTCTACCGGTTTTCCCGCCTCTTTCAGCCTGTCCTCAATCATCCGCGCATGTTCGATCGAAACATTTTCGTCATTCTCGCCATGGATGAGCAGCACAGGCGCTTGAATACGGTCTGCTTTTTCAAACGGCGAACGCCATCTGTATTCATCCGGCACCTTTTTCGGCGTGCCGCCGATCACCCGCTTCATCATCCGCCGCATATCCTTCCGCTCTTCATAAGTAAGCACCATATCACTCACACCGCCCCAAGAGACGAGCGAAGCCGCCTGATGCCCCATCTCGATCGCAGTCAAAAGCCCCATGATGCCGCCTCGGGAGAACCCGAAAATATGAACCCGGCCTTCCCTGACGTTCGGGTGATCCCGAAGCAGGCGGAAAGCGGAAAACGCGTCCTCTCTGTCCTCTCCCGCAAAATCTTCATTTCCCTCGCCGCCCTGATTGCCTCTGTAATAAGGTGCAAACACGACAAAGCCTTGGGAAGCGAACTGAACGATTCTTCCCGGGCGGACCATGCCGACATTTTTTATGCCGCCGCGCAAATATAAAAAACCGTCGTATGTTCCCGGCGCCGCAGGCTCGGCAAGGAGCCCCTTTACCTTCAGCCCTTCTGACTCGTAGCATACCGCAAAGAGCCGGACATGCGGGCTCGGAGACGGAAACCTTCTCTTTTCAACCAGCAAAGCAAATGAGCCTCCTTCATCATCAGTTTTTTTATTCTTTCCCAACCTGAATATGGGCACTCACACATTTTTTATACCCATCATACGATATGTAAAGCAAAAAGGGTTATTTTAACGCTTAATATAAGGAGGTTACAACGTGAACAAATGGCTCAAAACGAGCTGCATCTTTGTCATATGCGCCTTATTCCTGCTCATTCTTCCGGCCTGCAGACAGGAAGAAAGTCTGACAAAGGTGAAGGTGGCGGAAGTCACACACTCCATCTTCTATACGCCTATGTATGTCGCTGAAGCGAAGGGTTTCTTTAAAAAAGAAGGGCTTCAAGTGTCTCTTCAAACAACATGGGGCGGAGACAAAACGATGACATCGCTTTTGTCAAACGGCTCTGACATCGCGCTGGTCGGTTCTGAAACATCCATTTACGTGGAAGCGCAGGGAGCTAAAGATCCTATCATCAACTTCGCACAGCTGACGCAGACAGACGGCACATTTCTCGTGGCGCGGAAGGATGAGACATCATTCAAGTGGGACGATTTAAAAGGAAAAACATTTCTCGGCCAGCGAAAAGGCGGCATGCCTCAAATGGCCGGTGAGTACGTCCTGAAAAAACATCACATACAGCCGAAAAAAGACATCAACCTGATTCAAAACATTGATTTCGCCAACATTTCCAACGCATTTGCATCCGGCACCGGTGATTATGTGCAGCTGTTTGAACCGACGGCATCCCAATTTGAAAAAGAAGGCATCGGCCATATCGTCGCATCCTTCGGAGAAGCTTCCGGCCAAGTGCCTTACACAACTTTTATGGCAAAAGAAAGCTATTTAAAAAACAATGAAAAAACAGCGGAAAAATTCACCCGCGCCATTTACCGCGCCCAGCAATGGGTGGAAAGCCACCCGGCCAAAGACATCGCAAAAACGATTCAAAAGGAATTTGCCGATACCGACCCAGCCATTATTGAAGCATCAATAGAACGCTATAAAAAACAAAAATCGTTCTCTTCAGACCCTGTTCTGCAAGAGGATGAATGGGAACAGCTCCAAGCTATTATGGATGAAGCCGGAGAGCTCCCGAAACATATTCCGTACAGCAAACTCGTCAACACAACAATCGCCAAAAAAGCCACCTCAGAACAATAGGAGGAACATGAATGTCTTTTTTACAAGTGGATCATGTGACACATACTTATTTCTCGCTGAAAGAAAGAACAACCGCCGTGAAAGATATACATTTTCATATTGAAAAAGGGGATTTCATCTCTTTTCTCGGGCCGAGCGGATGCGGAAAAACCACACTCCTGTCCATTCTGGCCGGCCTTATCGCCCCCGCGCAAGGCCGGGTGCTGATTGAAGGAAGCGTGCCGAACCATAAAGAACACCAAATCGGCTATATGCTTCAGCAGGATTATTTATTTCCTTGGAAATCAATTGAGGAAAACGTCCTGCTCGGTTTACACATTTCCAAAACATTAACAGAAGAAAAAAGGGCTGAAGTTCTCAGCCTTCTGCCTAAACTCGGATTAATCGGCGTCGAAAAAAAATATCCGAAAGAGCTGTCAGGCGGAATGCGTCAGCGGGCGGCACTTGCCAGAACGCTTGCGCCGGACCCGGGACTGCTGCTTCTGGATGAGCCGTTTTCCGCGCTGGACTTTCAAACGAAGCTTTCTTTAGAAAACCTTGTCTTCAAAACATTAAAAGATTTTCAAAAAACCGCCGTGCTCGTCACCCACGATATCGGTGAAGCCATCGCCATGAGCGATACGATCTATTTATTTTCGAATCAGCCGGGCACCATCCATCAAATCTTCACCGTGCCCAAGGAGCTCGCGTCCTTAGATCCGTTTGACGCGCGTCAGGACCCGGCCTTTCAGCCGCTGTTTCAAACGATATGGAAGGAGCTGAACTCCCTTGAAAAACAGCAGCGGCACGATTGAACAGCTTCATCAGGAGTTTAAGAAAAACCACCAAAAAGAAAAACGCCGGATCCGTGCGTATCAGGCCGCCATTTTCATCGTATTTTTTGCCGGGTGGGAAATTTCGAGCAAGGCAGACTGGATCGATCCGTTAATCTTCAGCTCACCCTCTGCCGTTTGCCGGCTCTTGGCGGAAAAGATCGCGGACGGATCTCTTGCGGCTCACATCGGCGTTACATTAGGAGAAACCGTTCTGGGCTTTTTGCTCGGCACACTTCTCGGCACATGCCTCGCCGCTCTGTTATGGTGGTCAAACAGGCTTGCCCGTGTGTTAGACCCGTACCTCGTCATTTTAAACGCGATGCCGAAAGTCGCACTCGGGCCGATTCTTATCGTCGCACTCGGGCCGAGTTTCACAAGCATCGTAGCCATGGGTGCAGTCATCAGTGTCATTATCACGACGATCGTCGTCTTTACGGCTTTTCAGGAAGTGGATGAGAATTATATTAAGGTCATGAAAACCTTCGGAGCGAAAAGGCGCATCATATTTAAAGAAGTCATCTTGCCGGCGTGCTCCCCCGCGATTGTTTCTGCGCTTAAAGTGAATGTCGGTTTATCCTGGGTCGGGGTCATTGTCGGCGAATTTCTTGTGTCCGAAAAGGGCCTGGGCTACATGATCATTTACGGCTTCCAAGTCTTCAATTTCACTTTGGTGTTCTTAAGCCTTCTGATCATCGCGGTTTTTGCGACATTGATGTATCAGGGAGTCGAATGGTTAGAAAGAAAATGGACGAAAGGAAAAATATAAAAAAGACCCGTGCGGTATCGCCGGGTCTCCGTTTTTATGATTGAAATACGCCGTCCTCTTTCAGCTTTTTCAGGCTGATCGGAAGCACTGAATCTTTCATGATGAAACTGAACTTTTTATTTCTCGGGAGATTCTCCGGCAGTTCGCTGAACAGCACTGGCCCCTTCGTTTCAAAATAATCAGCCTGTTTTTCAAGCCTTTCAATATCGGCAAAATATATATTCTTAATGATTATCTTTTCCCTGCCGAGAACTTTATACTGTCCGACGTACTGAAGGTGTCTTACCGCAGCGCCGGTTTCTTCTTTCACCTCGCGCAGGGCCGCTTCCTCCGCACATTCCATCGGCTCCACTTTTCCGCCCGGAAATTCAAACCCCCGGTCTTCATGCTCAGTCAAAAGCCATTTATCGCCATATCGGCATATGACCCATACGTGCTTCGGGCTGTCTGAAAAAGGCTGGTGTTCAAAGGAGAGCTGAACAGTATTCTGATAATAGTCTTTAAACTCGTACATGTTTATCCCTCTAATCCGTTCCTTCATATCTTCCATACATCATACCACAGTTGCGTTTGTTCGGAAGCCCTTTATCAAAAATTCAGAGGAAAACCATCATACCCGCTAGTATAGCCTCGTTTGAAGCAAATGTTACGGTTTGCGCTTGAATTTATTTTTCAAGGCGTCCAAAAGATCGACGAGCACCTGCGGAACCGGGATGCCCAGTGAGCTTGCCGTGATCACAATCTGTACCGATTCGTATAAGATATAAAACATGATAGCCAAATTACGGATAGCGCCTTCGGTATAAAGCAGCTGATCAAAAAAATGGCAAACTGAGACTAATGCCAGGGTCACAATTTTTTTGACCAGCCGCGCAAAAAGCCTTTTGGGGCTCAGCTGATGCAAAAGAGACTCTTTTAAGCTTGTACTGATAAATTCGATCGCCATGACCGATAGCAAAATCAGAAACGAATACTGAAAACCGCCAAAGAAAAATCCCGCTGCCGACACAATCACTGCAAAAAACGAAAAGATGCCAAAGTCTCTGCCCATTTGATCCAACATCCTTTCACAGAAACGGCCTTACATTATTCTATGAAAAGTGAACGGAACGGTCTGGATTTTTCAGAAAAATGGACAACATCTTCGGCAGCCAAATAAAAGACCGGACGCTCTAAAGCCCCGGTCTTCCCTTGTTAATTATCCTAAATACGCTTTCAGCATCCAGTTATGTTTTTCGATATTCTGGTGAATGGCCAGCAGCATATCGCCGGTCGTTTCATCCCCGACCTCATCTGCGAGATCCATTCCGCTTTTCAGCTCTTCTGCAATGACAGTGAAATCATCATAAACGTTCTGTACCATTTGTTCTGCGCTCTCATTGCCTTCCGCTTCTTTTATAGAAGCAGTCTTCAATGATTCCGTCATGGTGCCGATCGGCTTGCCGTTTAATGCCAGCAGACGCTCTGCAAGGTCATCAATATATGTAGCCGTTTCGTTATACAGCTCTTCGAATTTCTCATGCAATGTGAAAAAGTCCTTCCCTTTGACGTACCAATGATAGTTATGTAATTTCACATACATGACCGTCCAGTTTGCAACTTGTTTATTAACTGCTTCCAATAGTTTTTCTGACATGCCAATCTTCCTCCTTTGGTTTACTATTGATATACCCTATATATCGTGTGTTAAAACATAAATTTTTAGCCCTTGGTTTTCCAGATGGAAAATATGTTATCATTTGTTAAAAAGGAGGGATTTCATGCTGCTTCTACTGAGTCTCGGCTTTCTTATCGTGCTTGCCGTGCTGCTTTTATCCATCTGGTCGACGGTAAGAGCCTATAACGTAAAGCATACGATCGATCCGCCGCAGGACGCATCAAACGGATTGACGGATAAAAACAAGCCTTAATGATGTTGCGCCTTTTCCTCACGGCCGGAGGAATCATCGGCAGCTTCAGCATCCCCGACACGCACTTTTACAGTCGGCATATTGTGCTGCTGTTTTGCCGTTACGTGGGATTGAACGGTATATACACCTTCTTTATCGAATTCAGTCCGCAGATAATACGCCCCTTTTTCCTCCTTGGCCTTGCTTGTTTTGCCGCTGCCTTTTTTTCCTTCTTTCCATACTTCAAACATGACTTCATCCGCATCCGTGACCCGCTTACCGCCGTAAAAAACTTCCGCCTTGTATTCTGCTTTTTCATGCGGCTCTGCCGTTTCCGGTCCGGTAAGCTTGACTTCAAGCGCTTTCGGCTCTTCATCCGCGGAGGTTTTGTCCGCATTGCCTCCGCAAGAAGATAAAAGAAATACCATACCGCACATACCCGCCAATACAGCCCGTTTCATTCCATCACTCCTTCATGTTTGCTTCTATTTTAGCAAACGCTTACACATAAGGTGTGACATTTTTTAGAAATATGTAAAAAAGCCTTTTTGCATGACAGCAAAAAGGCCTGTTTTTTATCCGAACACTTTGAGCAAATCTTCTTTATCCTGTGACAGCCAGAAACGCATCAGGCGTTTCGCGCCTTCCAAATCATGAAGTTTCGCCTGGCCGCACTGTTTTTCGTTGGCTGCCGGGATCTCCGTAATATCGATGGCTTCTTTCAGCGTAGCGTCAAGCAGGTCGACAATTTCTTCCGCTGTCGGCTCGCCGCTCACAACTAGATAATAGCCTGTCTGGCAGCCCATCGGTGAAATATCTATGATGTCGAAGTGATCGTATTTCTCAGAATGTGTGCGAATCGTAAACGCAAGCAAGTGCTCAAGCGTATGAATCGTATCCGGCTTCATCGCCTGTTTGTTCGGCTGACAGAAGCGGATGTCAAACTTATTCACGACGCCGTCTGTTCCGACTTTATGCACCCCGCAATGTCTTACATACGGAGCCACAACCGCATTATGGTCAAGCTCAAAGCTTTCTACTGAAGGCATAATAGCACTCCCTTTTTTTCAGAATATGCATCCATTATAACACAGTTTTCCGATAAGAATTGCGGCGGAAGCTTTTCAATCTGAAATTTTTTTTCTATACTGGCATTAGAAAGGTGGTTTTTTTGATGAAAACCATAATGATTGCGTTAATCCGCGGATACCAGAAGTTCATCTCTCCGCTGACGCCGCCGTCATGCCGCTTCTATCCGACATGTTCTCAGTACGGAATCGAAGCCGTCAGGACTCACGGCGCATTAAAAGGCGGATGGCTGACCTTGAAGCGAATCTTAAAGTGCCATCCGTTTCATCCGGGCGGGGTTGATCCCGTACCGGAAAAAAAACAAAAGCATTAGTCCATATGCTGGTAGCCGTCGATCACCAGATCAAGTTTACCGGTTTCAGGATCAATCACCAGACCGTGCACCGGCACATTGTCAGGGAAAAGCGGATGGTGTTTAATGACGTTTACGCTGTCTGTCACACTCGCTTCTACAGAATCAAAGCTTTTCAGCCATTGATCAAGATCAACACCTGAGTGCTTCAGCATGTCAATCCGCTCTTTCGGAATACCGCGGTCAATAATTTTACCGAGCATATCCTCGCTGTTGATTTTGCTCATGCCGCAATCATGATGGCCGATCACGCAGACTTCATCAGCGTTTAATTCATATACGGCCACTAAAAGGCTGCGCATGATGCTTCCGAACGGGTGGGCGACAAGCGCGCCGGCACTTTTAATTATTTTCACATCGCCGTTTCGCATGTTCATCGCGTGAGGAAGCAATTCAACAAGGCGTGTGTCCATGCAGGACAAAATCGCCATCTTTTTATCCGGGAATTTAGATGTTTGGTATTTTTCATAATCTTTGTTTTTAGTGAACTGCTCATTAAAATTCATGATATCGTTTAGAAGACTCATCTTGGTGTTTCCTTTCTGTCTTTTTATTCACAATATAACACAAGGCGGGCCATTTCGTCACTACCCGCACCTGATCCCAAAGTAACAGACGGCCCAATAAATAAGACAAACCCCCTCGGACTTGTCTTATTTTCCCATATTGTATTTTTTGTTGAACTGTTCGACTCTCCCGCCTTTTTCGTTGAACTTTTGGCGGCCTGTATAAAACGGATGCGTATCTGAGCTGACTTCTACTTTAATCAGCGGGTATGTTTTTCCGTCTTCCCACTCTGCCGTTTCCTCTGACGTTTTCGTTGAACGGCTTAAAAATCGGTAGCCGCTGTTCACATCTTGAAAAATCACTCGATGGTTATCCGGATGAATATCTTTTTTCATGCTGATCTCCCTTTCTCAAATCGTAATAATTACGTTTTATTCTAAACCTTAAATAGGCGCTTGTCAATCATATATGCCCCGATCCCTTGATTTCTAAACCCTGCTCATATATGGAATCAGAAGAATAATCTAATGGCTTCAGCAAATAATATAACCACATTACATAAAACGGTAATAAGAAAGGCGGTTTATGACGTGGATGATTTAGTGTTAGCCAGAAGCCTGTTCGGGACAACCATGGGCTTTCATATTATTTTCGCGACGCTTGGTGTCGGCTTGCCTCTGATGATTTTAATGGCTGAATTAATTTATCAAAAAACCAAAGATCCTCATTATGCCATTATGGCGAAAAGGTGGACAAAGGCGCAGGCGGTTCTGCTCGGCGTGGCGATACCGACTGGAACGATCGCGGGTACACAGCTTGCTCTTTTGTGGCCCGGATTCATGGAAGTCATCGGCAGAGTGATGTCACTCCCGTTTCAAATTGAAATTTATGCTTTCTTTATCGAAGCGCTGTTTATGTCCATTTATGTCTATGCCGCTGACCGGCTGACTCCGGCGATGCGCATCATTGCGGTTATTTTCGTTTTGATCGGCGCCGCAGCATCTGCCGTCTTAATCACAAATGTTCACGCATTTGAAGGAACGCCGGCCGGCTTTAAAATTTTAAACGGCAAAATCACTGACGTCGAACCGTGGGCCGCATTTTTTAACCCAAGCTTTTTCACCACCGCGGGCCATGTCGTTCTGACGGCTTTCATGACCGGTGCATTTATCGTCGCCTCAGTAGCAGCTTATAAAATGCTAAGAACGAGAAAACAGGAGCAGATATACCGGTTTCACCGAAAAGCGCTGCTGCTCGCTTTAACGATCGGCGGAATCTTTTCCATTATTGCTTCTTTAAACGGACACGAATCTGCCCAGCTTCTTTACGAATACCAGCCTGAAAAGCTTGCGGGCGCAGAAGGGCTGTTCGAAACAAGATCACACGCTCCGCTTGCGATCGGCGGTTTTACCGATCCAAAAGAAGAAAAAGTAAAATGGGCGATAGAAGTGCCGTGGGCTTTAAGCTTTTTGGCTGCAAACAGCTTTGATACCGTCGTTAAAGGGTTGAACGCGTTTCCGAAAGACGAGTGGCCGCCTTTATTCATTCATACACTGTTTAACGGAATGGTCGGCATCGGAATGCTGCTCATTTTATACTCCATCATCGGCATCGTATGGAGAAAAATCTTAAAGAAAGACAGCTTTCCGACTTGGCTTTTGATTTTATTTTTAACAGCAGGACCGCTCAGTCTGATCGGAATTGAATTCGGGTGGATATTCGCTTGTACGGGACGGCAGCCATGGGTGATTTATCATCTGCTGAAAACATCAGATGTCGTCACCACAACCGGTTCAATCGGCTTGCTGTTCATCCTGTTTACGGTGGTATACGCCATTTTGGCGGCCGCAGTCATTTATGTGCTGCTTTATTATTTCCGCAAACATCCCGTTGAGGAGGATGTAAAAGCGGCGGAATCTTAACAAAGAAAGGGCTGAATTGAAATGGACATTACCATGGACGCTCTCATCGCGATATCAATCGTATGGGGCTTCGTGTTTATTTACGCGGTCATGGCAACGATGGACTTCGGAGCCGGCTTTTGGTCGATGATTTATTTAAATAAAGAACAAACAAAGGCGACAAACATCGCCAACCGTTATTTGTCCCCGACATGGGAAGTGACCAATGTCTTTATCGTCGCGATCGTTGTCGCCCTTTTCAGCTTCTTTCCCGGGGCAACCTTCGTGCTGGGGACCGTTTTATTGATTCCGGGGAGTATCATTCTGCTGCTTTTAGCGATCCGCAGCGGCTTTCTCGTCTTCTCCAATACGGCGAAGGAAAGAAAAATCATGAGATATATCTCCGGAATTTCAGGCTTCATTATTCCTGCCGTGCTGATATTGGTCCTTCCGGTCACACACGGGGGATTTATCGACAAGACGGGCGGAGTGTATCACTTAAATTTGGCAAATGTCTTTACAAGCCCTAATGCGTATGCGTTTATCGGCTTTGCCATTTTAAGCACTTTGTTTTTATCTTCGCTGCTTCTGGCTGACTTTTCAAATGTTGCGGAAGAGGAGCATGCGTACCGCATCTACAGACGGAGCTCTTTAATAACAGGGCCGCTGTCACTTCTTTTTGCCATCTTCATTATGGTGACATTACGCTCTGAAGCCGGCTGGCTGTATACGGGGATGATGAAAGACAAGACATGGCTCATCCTGTCTGTCATTACATTTATTATTGCGGGCGCGGCCCTGTTTCTGCCGAATAAACGCTTCGGCCAGAACATCGGCAAACCGAGAATCGCCATGATCGCCATTGCGCTGCAATATTTCCTGGCAAGCTATGCGTACGGACGGGCCCATCTTCCTTATATGATTTATCCCGATATTACGGTCATGTCTGGGTTTACGGAGCCGGCAACCTTCAAGGCGCTGTTTATGACGTATATCGTCGCTTTCATTATTTTGTTTCCCGGGTTTTATTTCTTCTGGAAGCTCTTTATGAAAGACAGACGTTATATCCGCCAGGAGGAATAACAGAAATCAGAGCGGTTCATACTAATGGCGTACCTTTTATTATGGAGGGGGAGTCAGCATGGATCATCAAAAAATACTGTGTGAAGTCAATAACTGCTCTTATTGGGGCAAAGGAAACAAATGCACGGCCGACGCGATTTATGTTGTCAGCCATACAGGCGAAACCGCTGAAAAAAGTGAAGAAACCGATTGCAAAACCTTTAAACCGTATGATTTATAAAAAAAGAGCTGTTTTTATACAGCTCTTTTTCATTTCGGCGCCGATGAGAAGCACGGCAGAAAGGCGGTTCGCCGGCAAATAGGCGGCGGCAGACGGTACAATCAGTATCGAGAAAGCAACGCTTGCGATGTTAAGCTGAGACTGTTTGAAAAAAATTATCACATTCGTCTGCTAAAAAAACCGGCTTTTTCAGCCGGTTCAAACAGGGAAGGGGTGATGTTGAACAGTTTCAATATAACAGCAGCTTACAGTGTGCTCAACTTGCTGAAATAAAGTTTTATCAGCTGTTCGTTGTGAAAACGTCCATTTGGGTGACGTATTTTCTCATTACTTCCTGATTCACGCTGACACCCAGTCCAGGATCGTCCGGAACAGAGATAAATCCCTCTTCGATACGGATGTCAGGAGTGACGATATCCTCCTCCCAGTATCGGTCTGATGAGGAAATGTCACCCGGTATCGTAAATTGCGGCAGCGAAGCAAGCGCGACTGTCTGCGCTCTCGAAATGCCGGTCTCGAACATTCCGCCGCACCATACCGGCATGTGATGCTCTCTGCATAAATCATGTATTTTTAAAGCTTCTGTCAGGCCTCCTACACGCGCCGGTTTTATGTTAATGATTTTACAGCTTCCAAGCTCAATCGCCCGCCTCGCGTCATCAAATGAGCATATACTTTCATCAAGACATATCGCCGTTCTCAAATGTTTTTGCAGGTGGCGGTGATCGACAATATCATCTGCCTGAAGCGGCTGTTCTATCATCATTAATTGGAATTCATCCAATTCTTTCAGCCTGCTGATGTCTTTCAGTTCATATGCCGAGTTGGCATCTGCCATCAGCGGTAAGTTCGGGAAACGGCTGCGGATGGCTCTGACCAAATCAACGTCACGGCCGGGCTGAATTTTTATTTTTATACGTTGATAACCTTCTTTTAAATATTGCTCAATTTCCCGAAGCATCACATCATCCGAAGCAAGACCCACTACGACCCCGGCGGGCACTTTATCTCTTTTGCCCCCTAAGGCTTCTGCGAGAGATATCCCCTTTTTCTTGGCATATAGATCCCACACGGCTGATTCGAGCCCCGCTTTTGCCATGCGGTTTCCTTTGAAACGCGCGAGACTGTCAGGCACTTCTGACGGATGGAAAAACTCGCGGCCTACGATATTTGGGATGAAAAAATCTCTCAGCATATGCGCGCATGTCTGAATCGTTTCTTCTGTATACCAAGGAGAAGAAAACGCCGATACCTCCCCCCAGCCGGTTCTGCCGGTTTCATCGATCGCCTCCACGATCAAAAATTTGCGGTCCTGCAGCGTTTCAATACTTGTTTTAAACGGTTTTTTCAGCCTCATACTTACATGATAAAGGGTGATTTTTTCAATCTTAATCATGACAATTCTCCTTTACGAAGCTCATTCAGCCGATGTCTCATCAGTTTATTGGACGCGTTCCGCGGGAGCTCGTCAACCGCGAAAAAAGCAGCCGGTACTTTATATTTTGCAAGGCGTTCACGGCAAAAGTCGGCCAGCTCTTCTGCACTGACAGAAGAAGTCAGCACGAGAAAGGCATGCGGCACTTTCCCCCACTTTGGATCTTCGGCTCCTGAAACACCTGCTTCCGCTACAGCCGGATGGGCAAGCAGCGCCGCTTCCACTTCAGCCGGATAGATGTTCTCTCCGCCTGAAATGATGAGATCCGACCGTCTGTCCAGCACATATAAAAACCCTTCGTCATCTAAATAACCAAGATCGCCCGTTTTAAACCAGCCATTATGAAAAGCGGCCTGATTCGCTTCATCACGATGATAGTAGCCTTTCATCACATTCGGGCCTTTTACCGTGATTTCACCGTGTTCAAACGGCGCACAGCGATTTCCTTCTTTTTCAATTCTGATCTCGCATGAAAACAGCGGTTTACCGGCCGAGCCGAGCTTTTCCATGCTGAATTCCGGAGAAAGCGTGACAATCTGTGAGCAGGTTTCGGTCAAGCCGTAAGACTGGAAGACCGGAAATTGCTTTCTTCGGCATTCTTCAAGGAGCGGCAGCGGGGCCGGCCCTCCGCCAAGCAGAATGCACCGCAATGATTCCGGACATTGTTCGGTTTCCGCAAGCAGACCTGAAAGCATTGTCTGCACCGCTGATATGATCGTGACCCGGTGTGAGCTGATGCTGGCAAGCACATCAGTAACTGAAAATTTTCGGTGCAGCACGACGGGCATACCGTAAATGACCGACTTAAACAGTGCAGACAGGCCGCTGATATGAAACAGCGGCAGCGCAATAAGCCAGCGGTCCCGCTCCGTGACCCCCAGATTCAGCGCAGACGATACAGCGCTGGAATAATGGTTTCCGAAAGTCTGCTGCACCCCCTTCGGCCTTCCCGTTGTTCCTGACGTATACATAAGAGTCGCCGTATCACCAAGTGTTACATAAGCTTCCGGCTCCATGTCATCCGCCTTTTCAGCCTGCAGTTCGTCCACATCTGCGACAGCGACTGCAGATTCATAATCTTCGCGGCAAAAACCGTCTTCCGTCAATAAAAGCTTCGCCTCTGAATCTTCGAGCTGAAACAGCCGTTCTTGTTTTGAGAGCTTCGTATTTAACAGCACCGCTTCCGCTCCTAATAAGAAGCAGGCGTGAACGGCATAAACCATTTCCGGACGGTTAGAAAGCAAAATCGCGACACGGTCTCCTTTTTTAAGCTTGCAGTATTCGGACAGCCGCGCGGCCATTTGTTCAGAAGCATCATACAATTCTCTGAATGTCATCTGTTTGTTTTCAAATATGAGAGCGATTCTCTCAGGTGTCAGCTGAGCCCTTTGAATGAGCCAATTTGGCTGTTCTGTCAGCATGTTATCATCTCCGAGGTAAAAGTACTGTGTTTGAAAAGAAAACAGCTTGGACCAGAGCGGCTCAAGCTGTTTCGTAGTGTCATCTGATCACGGAAAACGAGGGAACTGACCGAAATCCGGACTGCGTTTTTCTTTAAAGGAATCGCGGCCTTCTTTCGCTTCGTCTGTCGTGTAATAAAGAAGTGTTGCATCTCCCGCAAATTGCTGAATTCCGGCGAGGCCGTCTGTATCTGCGTTAAATGCCGCTTTAAGGAAACGAAGGGCTGTAGGGCTTTTCTCAAGCATTTCCTCACACCATTTAATGGTTTCCTCTTCAAGTTTCTCTAATGGGACTACCGTATTAACAAGACCCATGTCGAGCGCTTCCTGCGCATTGTATTGACGGCACAGATACCAGATTTCACGGGCTTTCTTATGTCCGACGATACGCGCCAGGTAGCCTGAGCCGTACCCGGCATCAAAGCTTCCCACTTTCGGTCCGGTCTGACCGAAAATCGCGTTATCAGCCGCAATCGTTAAATCACAGACGATATGAAGCACATGGCCTCCGCCGATCGCGTAACCTGAAACCATTGCTACAACCGGTTTAGGAATCACGCGGATCAAACGCTGAAGATCAAGCACGTTCAGACGCGGGATCTGATCGTCTCCGACATATCCGCCGTGACCGCGGACTTTTTGGTCTCCGCCTGAACAGAATGCTTTATCTCCCGCTCCCGCAAGAACGATGACACCGATATTAGAGTCATCACGCGCACAAGCAAATGCGTCAATCATTTCTGATACCGTCTTAGGAGTAAATGCGTTATGTACCTCCGGGCGGTTAATTGTTATTTTTGCAATACCGTTATACGTCTCGTACAGGATTTCATCGTACTGACGTTCAGTTTTCCATTCTGCAGCCATTGATATGACCTCCTTCATTTTTGCCTGAGTCCGGCCGAAAAGCTATTTTCTATATGCTTTACAAGCCGTATAAAAACTCACTTACTATCTTACCAAAAATTCGCGGCTGTTCCACATGTACCGTGTGCCCCGCCTGTTTGACAACCTCTATTTTACTTGATGGGAGCAGGTTATGCACCTTTTGATTAATCACGCAAAACTTTTCGTCCCATTCACCGCATATAAGCAGAACGGGCGCCTTGATGCGGTCTAATGCATCCCACCAGGAAGGCTGCGAGCCCGTCCCCATTCCGAGCAGACTGCCTGCAAGTCCGGACGGATTATTTTTCAGCCTGCCGGCACGGATGGACGCCTTTACGCTGTCCGGCAGAGAAAGCTGCGTGGCAAACAACGGAATGCCCTCCCAATAATCGACAAACGATGTGATGCCTTCCTTCAATATAAAGTCTGCAAGCTTCCGGTCTGACTGAATCCGCTTTTTGCGTTCCTGAAGCGTGCTGAGACCCGGAGTGGAGCTTTCCAAAACAAGCGCTGACACCCGATGCGGAAATGCCTGTGCAAAGGAATACGCAAGTCTTCCCCCCATAGAATAACCAATAAGTTTCACTTTGTGAAGTTTTAATTGATCAAAAACGGCGGCAAGGTCCGCAACCTGCCGGCTCGTACTGTACCTTGCCGCTTGCACAGGCGCGTCTGTCTCCCCGTGACCCAGGCAGTCAATCATCACCATTCGCTCGCCGGGAAACATTTCGCGCAGAAACATCCATGATTCTTTACTGCCCGTAAATCCGTGCAGACAAACAATTGCTTCAGACGAGCGGTCACCGGTATCATTCACCCGGTAGCACACGCCGTCATCCATTTTGACAGTTACAGTCTCCATTCTTTTTTCACTTCCCGCACTGCAGCCTGCAGCAGATCGCGATGGAATTGAACTCTTGAGGTCCGATCTGTTTTCAGCTCGATAATATGAAGTCCGGGCTTGTCCGCCTGCGGCTGATACGCATCCTTAAATGCTTCCCATGTCTCAGGGCAAGTATACGTCCCGCCATACAGTGCTGCGGCATGCTTGAAATCAAGGCCCGTCGGCGTACCGAATAGTTCTTCAAAATGAGTTTTATCAGATGCCTGCGGCAAAAATGAGAAAATCCCGCCGCCATCATTGTTTATTAAAATAACCGTAAGCGGAATTCCAAGTTTTTTAGCCGCTAACAGACCGTTTAAATCATGGTAAAACGATAAATCTCCAATCACAAGCGTGACGGGAGCTTTTGTTCCCTCACATACGCCCATAGCCGAGGAAACAACTCCGTCAATTCCGTTAGCACCGCGGTTGGCATAGACGCGGAAGGAACGATCTTGCTTTTCAAAGAAAGTATCCACATCGCGAATCGGCATGCTGTTGCCGACAAAAATCGAACTGTCTTCAGGAACAAGGTGCTGAAGGTGACGATATACATTTCCTTCGAATGACAAGTTATCAATGCCCGCATGCTGTAAATGGCCGCGGAACCGTTCATTGACAAACTGCCATTTCTCCAGCCATTCGGATAGCCGTCTTCCCGTTTCAACTGAACGGACCGCTTCCAAAAACACCGACGGATGGCAATGAATCATATGCGCGCCGGCCTGAGTGGGATCTCTCCACCCTCCGTCTTCATCGACGATAAACTGCTCAATGGCAGGATCATCCCTGAGCCATACAAAGAGCGGTTTGGAAACCGGCATCGGACCGAAGCGAATCACAGCTTCCGGACGCAGCACTTCTTTTATCTCCTCATCTCTTAAGAACGAGTCATAAGCATCAATGATCAGCGCCTTATCATGCTTTCCGTTTCGCAGATTTGAAAGCGGATCAGCCAAAATCGGGAATTGAAGTATCTCGGCAAGCGCGAGGATTTGCTGTTTTTCTGCTTCACCGTGAATTTCGCCGCAGACGATCATCCCCTTTTCGGTGTTCGCAAGACGCTCTGTAATATGACGCAGTGAGGCCGGATCGGCAGATTGAATCCCTGTTGTGACAGAGACATGCCGATCTGCTCTCATTCTTTCAAAAGGCCGGGCTGACAAATCAGGCATCAAAGGCTCCCTGAGCGGCACATTGACATGCACCGGTCCCATTGGCTGCTTCCCCGCTTCACTTGCGGCTCTGCCGGCCAAAGTTCTGATATAACTCAGCATTTGAGGATTTTCCTCGGGAAGAGCCGAGTCTGTGAAAAACTTAACAAAGTTACCGAACAGAAAATGCTGGTTAATCGCCTGAGGCGCCCCTACTTCCCTTAATTCATGGGGCCGGTCAGCAGTCAGGACAATGAGAGGCACTCTTGAATAATGAGCCTCAATCACGGCCGGATAGAAGTTAGCCGCTGCCGTTCCTGACGTACAAATCAGCATGACCGGACGCTGGCGGGCTTTTGCAAGACCGAGTGCGAAAAAACCTGCGGATCGTTCATCAATTTGTATATGGACTTGAATATCCGGGTGGGCCGCTGCCAAAACCGCCAGCGGAGTCGACCTCGATCCGGGACAAACGACCGCGTCGGTTACACCCGAAAGAGCGAATTCATCAATAAAGCTTCCGATATAATGTGTAATCGGGTTTGTCAAAGCCTTTCACCTCCTAAAGCAGAGATCATCGGCTTTAGTTTAATTTGTGTTTCTTCATATTCTGATTGCGGATCTGAATCTTCAACAATGCCGCAGCCTGCAAAAAGGCGCGCCCTTTTGTCTTCAATCAATCCTGATCGGATGGCCACGACAAATTCTCCGTTTTCCCTGCCGTCCATCCAGCCGATCGGCGCCGCGTACCACCCGCGTGTCATCGGTTCAATTTCAGCGATAACATCAACAGCTTTCTGCTGGGGCGCTCCGCCCAATGCCGGTGTGGGATGCAGCTTTTCAATTAAATCAAACAGCGAAGCAGACGTTTTAAGACGGCCGGTGATCGGCGTATATAGATGCTGCACACTTTTTGTTTTATATAATTGCGGACCTGCAGGCTTTTTCACATCACTGCAGCTCGATATAAAAGCATCGTTTATCATCTGAACCACAAAATCATGCTCCGCCAGGTTTTTTTCGTCATGCAGCAATTCTTCGCCGAGACGGTCATCTTCTTCCTGACTTTCTCCGCGCTTAATTGAACCTGCCAGACAAGAGGACATGACGTCTTTGCCGGATTTTTTGATCAGCCGTTCCGGTGAAGCGCCGACAAAGCATTTATTTCCCTGCTCAATCGCAAAAACATAGCTTGTCGTTTGATCCGTCAAAAGCTTGCGGACAACGCTCTCCGCCGGAATCGGCCCGTCATATGACAAAACGACTTCCCTTGCCAGCACGACTTTATCATATTGATTTGCTTTCATATCATTTGTTGCTGTTTTAATGGCGTCAAGCCAGTTTTCTACATCTAGTTCTTCCGCTTTTGTTAAATCAGGATATTCCTCATATGTCATTGAAGAAACTGTAAAAGCTTCAGAAAAAGATTTCAGACGTTTCAGCACATCTTCTGCCTGATTGCCGTCTGCCGCCCATTGATTGACGGTTAAATAATCACCATCCGCCGTCTTTGTCAGCATGAGTGAGGGAATAAAAAACAGTCCTTCTTCGAACCCATCCCATTCGTCTCCTCTTTCTTCAGCGGGATTAAATGAAAAACCGCCGAATAAGACAGGGCCGACCGCGGTTTGCGCCGCCTCTTCTTCTTCATGAATATGATAAGCCGTCTTTTTAAAGCGCTCCCATTGTTCAAAAACGTCTTGATAACGTTTTTCGTTTTTTTCATTCGATTGGAACAGCGCTTCTGTGCCAAGACCGACTATTGTTAATTCACTACCGGGTTCTGACCAAAAAAATCGTTTGCCTTTATATTTTTTTGCTCCGTCTTTGAAAAATGATAGAGGGTCTAAAGACGCAATACGTCTTGAATAGCTCAATAAGACAGCATGGTTGACTTGTTTGGCTTTATGTAATGCATGATCTGCTTCCTCTCGGAACGTATGCTGCACCGTTGTCACCATGAGACATTCCTCCATAATCCGTTAAATGCTTTTAATACAATACACCTGTGATGACTTTGTGTCAAACACACAGATTTGCGCACGACAAAATGCCTGCATTTCTTATTATAAACCTTTTTGCGCAAATGAATAAAGAAACAAACTTGAATTTTCTTTCCCCACTCTCGGCAATCACTGTATCCTTTACTTTACTGTGGGAAAACGACCATTTTTATCCACCATTTTTCTGCACAAAAACGTTCATACTAACAGTCATAAGCATCACATAGAAACGAGGGAATGATGTGCTTACAAATGAACAGATCACACACTTGAAAAAAGAGCTCGAAGAAGCCAAACATGATATCTTAAGTCGTTTTAAAGAGAATGACCAATTTCAATTAACAGATGAATTCCCGTATCAGTCATCCGGCGAATTGTCTTCCTATGACAATCATCCCGGCGATCAGGCGACTGAATTATACGAGCGTGAAAAAGATCTTGCTCTCCTCGACCATGAACGGGAGCACCTTCGCGACATTGATTACTCCCTGAGACAAATTGAAAACGGCACATACGGTATTTGTGAAGTCAGCGGCAAAGAAATCCCTTATGACAGACTGGAAGCTCTGCCGACGGCTACCACCTTGGCGGAATATTCCTCTCAGGATGCCGTTTCTAAAGACAGGCCGATTGAAGAGGAAACACCGTTCGGACAGTTTGAATTTGATGATGATGAATCAATACGGCCGCCTTACGATAGTGAAGACTCATATCAGGATGTAGAGGAATACGGAAACTCAGAAACACCTCAAGATTTAGAGGTTCCGCCTCTCAGCTACAACGATATGACAATGAACTCAGAAGAAAACATCGGCTATGTTGAGGATTATGAAAATTTTATCGCCACAGATATTACCGGAAAAAACATTTCCGTGTATCCAAGCAGAGACCACGAAAAATATGAACAGGAACTGGATGAAGAAGGAATTATGACGACTTTCGGCGATCTTCATGCTGACTAAAACCCCGGTAAGCCGGGGTTTTTACATTTGTTGCATTTTTGCAATGGAAACTCATACACTTAATGGTGCATGGCTCTCAAAAAGGTTTAACCTTTCCAAAATCGGGAATGACATTGAACAATGGAGGGAAGAGATGAAAAAGAAGTATATCGGTGCGATCATTGTATTTATCATTACATATGCCTTGTTTTCCTTAGCGGGGTTTCTCTTTCCCATAGATCGGGAATGGTACGACGCGCTTCAAAAACCTGACTGGACGCCGAGCGGATCAGTGATAGGCATCATATGGGCGGTTTTGTTTGCGCTTATCTCCCTGTCAGCAGCCTTGGTATACGTAAAGCTTTCATGTAAAGAATCCAAAGCTTTCTGGGTGATGCTTCTCATCAATTATATCGTGAATCAAGGATTCAGCTTTTTTCAATTCACACAGAAAAATTTGCTTGCTGCATCTATCGATTGCCTGCTTGTAGCCGTTACAACACTCATTTTATTGATGATTGCCAGTAAATACAGCAAAGCTTCAGCCTGGCTTTTGGTTCCTTATTTATTATGGAGCGCTTTTGCCACATACCTGTCTTTTACCATTTACACTATGAACTCATAATAAAAAACCTTGCATACTATGCAAGGTTTTTTTAATGACCCGTACGGGATTCGAACCCGTGTTACCGCCGTGAAAGGGCGGTGTCTTAACCGCTTGACCAACGGGCCTTATGGCGGAGAAGGAGGGATTTGAACCCTCGCGCCGCTTACACGACCTACACCCTTAGCAGGGGCGCCTCTTCAGCCACTTGAGTACTTCTCCATATGGCTCCACAGGCAGGATTCGAACCTGCGACCGATCGGTTAACAGCCGATAGCTCTACCACTGAGCTACTGTGGAAAATTATCATGGTGGGCCTGAGTGGACTCGAACCACCGACCTCACGCTTATCAGGCGTGCGCTCTAACCAGCTGAGCTACAGGCCCACGACAATATAAAAATGGAGCGGGTGATGGGAATCGAACCCACGACATCAGCTTGGAAGGCTGAGGTTTTACCACTAAACTACACCCGCATTTGTTTGGGGCGATTGATGGGAATCGAACCCACGAGTGCCAGAGCCACAATCTGGTGCGTTAACCACTTCGCCACAACCGCCAAAACAATATTAAATTAAAATGGTGGCTCGGGACGGAATCGAACCGCCGACACACGGATTTTCAGTCCGTTGCTCTACCAACTGAGCTACCGAGCCTTTTTATATAAATGGCGGTCCGGACGGGACTCGAACCCGCGACCTCCTGCGTGACAGGCAGGCATTCTAA